>MSTD01000005.1:70641-123536 GCA_001942045.1 Mycolicibacterium porcinum | reverse complement strand
CAACGTCTCGGGCGGCGGGGTAATGGCCGAGCGCCATCCGTCCGTCGGCAGCCGCGGTGGCACGGTCGCCGAGCGTCTCCCGGACCAGCTCCAGATTCACCCTCGCCGAACAGGATTCAGCCCCGTTCAGTTCGGCCACCGCGTCCGTGAAGTTCCGGTCGGCGTCGACGAGCCGGTCCTCCAGGACGGCCAGGGCACCCGCGGCGAAGCTTGCCTTGCCGGGATCGACGACGTTCAGCTCCTGAAGCCGCCCGACGTCGCGCGCCAGCGCCTCGGTGTCACGGTCGTTGAAGCCGGACGCTGCCGACTGACCGATCACCACGACCGAGAGTAGTTTGACGATCGCGACGACGAGCACCAGTGCCACCGGGGCCGAATACACCAGCAGGCGGCGACGCAGCGGGCTCATGGTCCCAGCCCCATATCGAGCGGTTGCGTGCGTCGAAACTCGCGAAGCACCAGATAGAGCTCAGCCAGGACGAGCAGGGCTGCCACGGCGGCGAACACCCAGTACAGCTCGACGGCGGTGACCTCCGGGGCGACAGCGGGTGCCTGACTTCGGGTTTCGCCGCCGGGCAGCGCGTCGGCCAACGGCTTCCCGTCGGTGCGCGGCACGAACGGTACCCCGATCTGCCCGGCGACCCCGCGCAGCGCCGGTGCCCCGGCATCGTCGTATCCAAGCACCGCGCCACCGTCCACCGCATTCTCGGGCAGCTGGAATTCTCGTTGCGGTGCTTGGGATTCGGGAGCGCCGGCGCCGAGATAGAACACGAGGTTCTGGGCTCTAGGAAACTGTTGGACGGCACTGATCAGCTGGTAGCGCAGGATGTTCGCGGCTGCGCCGACGTTCGCATCCGCTGCCTCCGAGCGCGCATTCGTCGCCGCCACCACCGGGCGCAGACTCCAGGTGTCTGCCGACAGCGGCCACTCCATCGACGGGCGGTCGATGAAGCTGATCAGGGCGAAGCGGCCCTGCGGGTAACGCTCGATCAGGGCGGCGATGTCGTCGCGGGCCGCCGCGATCCCAGGCCCCGACATGTCCGGCGAACGGTCAAGGAGCACAAAGATGTTGGGCTCGCGATCGCCGGCCGGCCGCGGCACGGTGTCGCGGTTTCCACCGACAACCGGACCGAGTGCCGCCACGAGCAGAAGCAATCCGGCCGTCGTGAGTGCGGACCAGCGCCACACCGCCGCCCACCCCCCGGCTTGTGCCCGGACCCGGCTGAAGGTGATCGCACGAGCCACGAGCAGCACCACCGCGAGCACAGCGACCAGCAGCGGTGGTAGGACCGGCTCGAACCTCATCGTCGCATCACCACCGGCCACCACCACAGCACCGCCATCGCCAGCAGCGCGAGCAGCACCGGAATCCCGGGAGTTTCGGCAGACCGGACCGCCGCGGATTCCCCGGTCGAACCCGGCTGCGGCGGATGATCGCGGATCTCGGTCAGATGCTCGGCCACATCGGCCGAAGCGGAGAACCATCGGCCACCGGTGCTGCGGGCCAGCTCGCCCGCGGCCCCGTCACCGGATCCGGGCGTAATCGCGTTGACCTGGACACCCGCCGTCACGGCCAGGTCGTGGAGTCGGTCCGTACTGAACAGCGGTGCCACTTCGCCGGGGCGGGGCAGGGATTCGGGCCCGACGTAGATGATCGACCGTCGCTGTGCGGACGGTTCCGAGAAGGACGGAAACCCGGTCAAGCACATCGCCAGCACGTCCTCGACACTGGCGGCGTAGTCGACGTAGGACATCGGCGAGACGAACGGCCGTGTCCCTTCCCGCCGCCCGAAGGCGGCGAATTGGCCTGCGGCGTACTGGTAATCGCGGGTGAGCGGGATGACCCGCCGATTCGCCGAGGTCAGCCCGACCCGTTCGGTGCCGAAGGAACCGACCCGATCGGCGAAGTACCGCAACGTGGTACCGACAGCGGGATCGGTCAACGGACCGCCGACGCAGACCATGACATCTTCCGGGGTCGCTACCTGGCTGGCCCGGCTCCACGACGGCAAGCCGGTGGGGCGTGCCGCGATCAGCGCCGATGCCGCGAATGCGACCGTCAGCAACACCATCGCGACAACGGCCGACACCGTTCGCCTTCGCGCGGCGCGTACGTACTCGGGCAATCGGGTAAGCCGCCGGGTATTGGCCAGCGGCATGAACTCGTCCTTATCGACCGACTGCCTCGGGAGCAGGGCCAGGCCCACGCACCCGGCGAGTGCGAGGCAACCGGCGATCGCCACCAACCACCAGATCAGGTCCATCCGCGGATCAACTCCTCAGCGGTGGCGCTGGCCGTTCCGGCGTCGAGCGTCGAGCGGTGGTTGAACTGAATGTCGGTGAGTTCCGCCAGGATCGGCGCCGCCGGTGCGGCGGCGCTGTCGGCGATGGCGTCGACCTGCATGTACTGCGCCTGCACTCCCGTGGCGGCGTGCAGGAATCCGCGCAATTCGGCACTGAGCGCGGCACCCGCGCCGGCCGCAGTGAGATCACCCGCGCGGTAACGGTTTCCGATGTTCCGGACAGCGCGGGCCGAGCGTCGGCGCAGCAGTTCGGCCCGAGCGGCCCCAAGGACAGGTAGCTCCCGTACCGGGCGCCGCCCAGACGTCAGCACGAAAACGCCCGCATACCACGCGCACAGCAGCAGGGTCAGACCGATCGCGGTCCACAGCCACGCCGATGCGTACGGTGTCGGACCGATCACGTGCCGCAGCAGGTCATCCGGCACGGGCGTACACCCCGGTCATCGCGGTCAATGCCGCCCTGATCCGCACGCTCCCCGTGACCCGGGCGTGCGGGACCCGCTGCCGGGTCAAGAACTCGGAAAGCTGTTCACGTCGTTGCGTTTCCGCTTGCCGGTAGGCCTCGATGACGTGCTGGTCCAGACCGGTGAGAACGGGCCGCCCGTCGGCAACCTCGTAGCTGCGCCCGCTGTCGCGGTGTGCACTGACCGCCGGCATGTCGCTGACCAGGGCCCACAGCACATCGTGACGGGCCGTCAGGGACCCGAGCACCTCCGCCAACCGGTCACCGACCTCCGGTTCGTCGGAGACGACGAAGATCAACAGCCGGTGCCGGTAGTGGCGGGCCACCCACTCGAGCTGGACGAGGATGTCACTCGGCCCGGGATGGTCGGTGGCGTGGTGGTCGAACCGGTGCAGCATGCTCTCGATGTGGGTCTCGCCGCGGCGCAGCCGGATGTCCACGTTGCCACGCCGGTCACCAAGCACCATGGCGATCTCGTCCGATCGCGGCAGCGTCATCAAGCCGATGGCACCGATGAGATGCAGGGCCACAGTCTTTTTCAGCTCGCCCGAGGGGGCCAGCGCGCAGCTGTTGCGCCCGGCGTCGGCGACCACCAGAACCTTGTGGTGCTTTTCGGAGACGAACCGCTTGATCAGGGTGTGCCCGGAACGGGCGGTGGCCTTCCAGTCGATATCGCGGACGTCGTCACCGGGCACGTAGGGACGCAACTCATCGAATTCCAGGCTCCGGGTGTGCACCAGCGCATAGCGGCCGCCTTCGAGCAACCCGCCGATGTCGCGGCCGGCATACGCCTTGGCGGAGTCCAGATGTCTGCCCATCGGGGCCTCACGGGACCTGCACCGCGCGTAGCACCGCATCGACGACGACGTCGGGGGTGATGCGGGCGGTGGCGGCTTCGAAGCCGAGGATCAACCGGTGTCGCAGCACGCGGTGGGCCAACCGGGCGATGTCATCGGGCACCACGTGATCGCGGCCGCGCAGCACCGCAAGGGCGCGTCCCGTGCGACAGAACGCGAGGGTGGCCCGCGGGCTGGCACCGTACTCGATCACCCGAGCCAGATTGGCCGGCAGGTAGTGCCCCGGCTCCCGGGTGACGGCGACGAGTCGGCTGGCGTACTCGACCAGTGCGCGGTCCAGATACACCGTGCGCACGATGTCCTGCACGCGACGCACATCGTCGATGGTGACGACGGGAGCCGCACGGTGCCCGCGATCGTAGAGGCCGGCGTCCATCCGGGCCGCGATCTCGACTTCGTCCTCGATCGAGGGGTAGCTCACGATCTCCTTGAGCATGAAGCGGTCGGTCTGCGCCTCCGACAGCGGATAGGTGCCCTCCTGGTCGACCGGGTTCTGGGTGGCGATGACGAGAAATGGTTCGGGGATGGGGTATTCGACGCCGGCGATCGTGGTCTGGCGCTCCTCCATCGCCTCCAGCATGGCGCTCTGGGTCTTGGCACTGGATCGGTTGATCTCGTCGAGCAGAACGATGTTGGCGTGTACCGGGCCCAGTTGGGTGGCAAAGGAGTTGCTCGCGGCCTCGTAGATCTGGGTACCGATGATGTCGCTGGGCAACAGGTCGGGCGTGCACTGGATCCGGCGGAAGCTGCCGTCGATCGACTCGGCCACCACCCGGGCGGCCGTGGTCTTCGCCAGTCCTGGCACGCTCTCCAAGAGCAGATGGCCGCCGGCCAGCAGCGCCACCAGCATCGATTCGCGCAGGTGTTCCTGGCCTACCACCCGGGTGGCGAACGCCGAGGTCACCGCGCCCACGATGCGCTGGGCTTCGGCGGCATCACGCTGGTCAGCCTGCAGTCGCGGTGCTGTCATGGGTCCTCTCCGGTGATCTGGACCCCCGGCCCAGTACCAGACGATTACCCAGACTTTGCCGATGTCATGCCCGCACCCGCCGCGGCCACCAGAACCAGCGGCCGAACAGCACGGCGATCGGCGGCACCACGAAGGTCCGCACCACCAGGGTGTCGATCAACAGTCCGATTCCGATCGTGGATCCCACCTGCGCGATGGTCACCACCGTGGCCCCAAGCATCGCGAACATCGTCAGCCCGAACACGATCCCCGCGACGGTGACGACGCTGCCGGTCCCGGCGAAGGCCCGGATCGTGGCGGTCCGCACCCCGGCGGCGGCCTCGTCCCGCAAGCGCATCGCCAGCAGCAGGTTGTAATCGGCACCCACGGCGACCAGCGCGATGAACGCCAGTGCCGGGACCGCCCAGTGCAGCGGCTGGCCGACCAGGTGCTGCCAGATGGCGGCACTGACCCCGAGCGCCGAGGCATACGAGATCGTGACGGTGGCCAGCACGACGACCCCGGCGACCGGGCTGCGCAGCATGCCCGCCACGATCACGAAAATCAGGATGAGCGTGGCGATCACGAGCAGGGCGAAGTCGTGTTCCACGTACTTCATGAGCTCCGCGGTGGCGGTTCCGACCCCGGTGAGATCGACGTCGCCGCTGGCCGCCAGCGGGGTGTCCTTCAGTGCCTCGGCGGCAGCGATGCGAATCTCGGTCGACCGGTCCGCACCGTCCCGTCCCCAGGACTCGCCGTCGCCGTAGACCAGCAGCCGGGTGGCGTGGCCGTCCGGGGAGAACATCATGTCCATCACCCGCCGATATTCGGGATCGTCGAAAGTCCTTGGCGGCAAGTAGAACCCACCCTCAGAGCTGCCGTCGAAATCGGTGCTGAGCTGTGACAGATAGCCCGTCATCTGCTGCATCTGCGGTGCCACCCCGCTCAGGCTGGAGCGCAAGGTAGAGGTGAGGCCGCGCAGTTGATCCAGCGCCGCGCGCATCGTCGCCACGCCCTTGGCGGCGCCGTCGAGTGAATTGGTGGCGCTGGAAGCGCCGTCTTGCAGGGCACCCGCACCGCCGGCCAGGGTGCCCGTCGCGCTGACCGCGTCGTCGAGGGGCTTCACGATCTTCTGCACCGCCGCGCAGATCGGGTTGGCCGCGCAATCGGGGTTGCTGCCGACGAATTGGCGTAGCGGATCGGCATATCCGGAGACCTCCTGCAGGTTGCCCTGCAGTCCCGTCATGCCCGCACCGATGTCCTGTGAGCCGGCCCCGACCCGGTTCAGGCCGTCGACGGCACCGCTCAACCCCCGTTGCATGCCGTTCAGGGCGGTGTCGAGTTGTCCGATGGTAGCCGTGACGGTGTCCACCGAGTTCATCCCGCTGAGTGCGGATTGTGCTGTGCCGTCGAGTTGTTCACCGATCTGGCCGGCCTGGTACGTCAGCGTGCCTTGACGCACCGGGGTTCCGGCTGGGCGGCTGGCCGATTGCACCGTCCGTACCCCGCGCACCTCGAGGACCTTCCTGGTGACCCGCTCGATGGTGATCAGGCCGGCCGGGGTGCGCAGGTCCCGGTCGGCCTGGATCGAGACGATCTCCGGCAACAGGCGGTTGTCCGGGAAGCGCCCGTGAACCGCCTGGTATCCGCGGCTGGAGTCGGTGCCGGCCGGCTGTGCGGACAGCTCCGCAAAGCTGATCTGCGTTCCGAGCAGCGGCAGCGTGCAGACGATCAGCGCGCCCGTGGCGACCACCAGGATCGGCCCGGGCCAGCGGGCGACGGCGGTGCCGATCTTGCGCCATCGGCGGTTGATTCGTGCTGCCCGCGGCTCAACCCAGCCGCGTCGGCTGAGCAGGCCGATCAACGCCGGGGTCAGGGTCAGGGCACCCAGCATCGCGGCGAGAACACCTATCCCACTGGGTATCCCCGCGCTGCGGAGGAAGTTGACCTTGGCGAAGGTCAGGCAGAACAGGGCCGCCGCAATGGTCGCGGACGAGCCGGCGATCACCGGTGCAACCCGGCGGTAGGCGTCGGCCAGCGCGTCCGGCGGCGGCAGGCCCGCACGCCGGTTCTCGTGGTACCGGCCCAGCAGGAAGATCCCGTAGTCGGTCCCGGCACCCAGCACCATCGCCGACATCAACGCCACGGAGAACACCGACACCTCGATCACCCCATGCTGACCCAGCAGCGCGACCACGGGGCGCGCGACCGCCAGCGCCAGTCCCACCGAGGCCAGCGGGACGGCGGCAGCCATCGGGGATCGGTAGACGAAGAGCAGGAGTGCGGCGATCATCCCGACCGTCAGCACCGTGATTCTCGCCAATTGTGCGTCCAGAGCCCCGAATTCATCGACCAGGCTGGGACCCGGCCCGGTGACGTAGGTGCGCAGCCCGTCCGGCGGATCGACCGCGTCGACGGTCGCGCGCAGGGCCGCGACGGCGTCGGTGGCGGTGCTGCTGCCCAGCTGGCCCGACAGCCGCGCCATCAGGTAAGCCGCCTTGTGGTCCTGACTTTCGAATACCGCCGCGGCAGCCGGGTCGTCCCACAGATCCATCACCGATTCCACGCCGGGGGTATCGCTGCGCAGCCGGTCGGCCAGGGCGCGGTAGTAGTCGCGATCGGAATTCCCCAGCGTCCGTTCGGCATCGAGAACGACGTAGGCGATGTTGTTGCTGTCGGAATCCCCGAACAGGTCCCCCATCCGCTGGGCGGCCTGCGTGGCACCGGAGTCGGTCGGGAAGAACGCCCGGGACTGTTCCTTCACGACGTCTTCGAGCTCGGGCACGGCGATGTTGCCGGCACCGGCCAGCACCAGCCAGGCGGCCACGACCAGAAGTGCGTACCTGCTGGCCGCGCGCGCAATGTTCTCCAACATCGCCCCCACCCTCCATAACAATGTTATTGGCAGGTATAACATTGTTATGGCAGCATGTCTAGGACGATGTCCACCATGGGAATTCGCGAAAGCCTGATCGAGGAGAGCCTGCAGGTCCTCGAGGAGAGCGGACCCGAGGCGCTCAGCGCGCGCATGCTGGCGAAGCGGATCGGCGCCTCCACCATGGCGGTCTACACCCACTTCGACGGCATGCCCGGGCTCTACGAGGCACTCGTCCGGGAGTCCTACATCCGATTCGGTGAGTACCTGCGCCGACGCCCGGACACCGACGATCCGGTGGCCGACCTACTCGCGTCGGGCCTGGCCTACCGGGAGTACGCACTCACCTACCCGCAGCGGTACCGGCTGATGTTCGGAATCACCTCGCCGTCCATCACGCTGCCGGTCGGCCGTGACGTCACGGTGGACGGCCACCCGGCAGAGCTGTCCGAGATCAACTCGGTGTACGCCCAGATCCCCGCATTCGTGCGCCGCTGCATGGACTCCGGCGCCATCGATCAGGGGGATCCGGTGGCCGTCGCCGCCCAGATCTGGACCATGATGCACGGCTACGTACTAGGCGAGATCATCGGCGTTTTCGGCACCGATGGCGGGGGTGTGTCCCGGGTGCTGGCTCCCCACATCACCAATCTGCTGGTCGGACTCGGCGGTGACCGGGAGCGAATTCTGCAGTCGTTCCAGCGGCTGAAACCGCCCGACACGCCGCCACGACCGGCATCGCCCGCGGCCGCCACCGTCCGCCGGGGCCGCCGGACCCGCAGCCCTCAGGTGTGAGCGCTGTGGTGACAATGGTGTGGTGGCGCAGAGCTGGGAGGGATTCGACGGTTTCGTAGGGCTGCTCGACTATCCGATGTTCATCGTGACGGCGCGGGCAGACGACGGACCGGCGGGCTGCCTGGTCGGATTCACCACCCAGGCGAGCATCGACCCGCCTAGGTTCCTGGTCGGAATTTCGAAGGTCAACCACACCTTCACCGCCACCGAATCGGCCACCCATCTCGCGGTCCATCTTCTGGCCCGCGATGACCTGGAGCTGGCCCGCTGGTTCGGCGGACAGACCGGCGACGAGGTCGACAAGTTCGCCGAATGCCGTTGGCACGCCGGGCCCGCCGAAACACCGATCCTCGATGCCGCACCGGCCTGGTTCGTGGGCGTCATCGTCGACCGGTTCGATCTCGGCGACCACGTCGGGTACCTGTTGAATCCGATCGACGGCCAAGCGCCGGACGAGCCTCAGCCATGGGTCAGTCTCACCGATGTGGCCGACCTCAAACCCGGCCACGACGCCTGACCGTCACTTCCAGGCGAACACCGGCTGTTCGAGTTCATCGACCGGATCGGTGCGCCCCTCCAGTGCCAGCCACCGCAACTGCAGCAGCACCGCGCCGGTCGGTGCGTGGATCAGGTCGTTGCCCAGCGGAATCTGCACCACCGGGCGCGGGCTCTCCGGAATCGTGATGAACCGCGGCGAATCCTCGCGCTGCAGTTGATGCAGCCCCACCCGATACGCCGCCACCACCTCGTCGGGCGACGGGCGTAGATCCAGCCGCCCGCCACCCCAGATCACCACCGGAGTGATGACGTATCCCGAGCGGGTCGGATAGTCGTCGAGCAATCCCAGCACCGAAGAGTCGGGCAGGCTGACCCCGACCTCCTCGTCCAGTTCCCGCAGCGCGGCCTCGACCGCCGTTTCCCCGGGATCCAGCCGCCCACCGGGTAGCGCCCACTGTGCGGCGTGAGAGGAGAGCCGGGATGCCCTGCGGCACAACAGAAAAGCCGCACCGCCGGACACGTCGATCATGCGGCCGTCGAGCCCGGGTTCCGGCATTGGCCGGCCACCGATCCACTCGTCGACCGGGGCTGGGTCCACCCGGTCCTCGCCGAGCTCGGAATCGACCAGGACCACCGCGACGGCCGCGTGCCGCTTCGTCGGGTCGGTCACGGCGCGGCGCTCGTGCCCAGCCAGATGCGCCCCGATGCGCTCCCGCAGGGCTTCGTCATAGGCGATCGTCACCGCTCGACCATATGCGGGAGGCGGCCGGGCGGGCCGGCGGGTCACACGTTCAGTGGTCGGGTTTGCGGGTCTGCTGATAGAGCGCGAGCTTCCACACTCCGTCGACCCGGTGGTAGACGCTGGACATGGCGCCGACGAACGCGGGCTCTTGCTCGTCGCGGTAGGCCGTACCGGTGTAGACCAGGGCGGCGTTGTCATCGTCGAGGGCGATGAGCCGTACGCCGCTGATCTCGTACGCGCGCCACGGCGGGGATTGCGCCAGCGCGCTGACGACGGTGTTGCGGTCCATCACCATGCCGTTGGCAAGCACCATGACGGCGTCGGGCAGCATCACCTCCCCGTAGAAATCGGCGCCGGTCGACTCGCACAGCGAATCCCACCCGGCACGCTCGATGTGCAGGAGTTCGTCGAGAACTGGACTGGTCACTGCTGGGTGATACCCATTACGCGGACCTGGTATGCCTGGGCATTCCTGTGACAACAGTGGTAGAAGTGGTTTGTGGGTGTCCGTAAGGTATCGGCCCTCGCGGGCATCGCAGCAGTGACTGCGACAGCCGCGCTTGGCACGATCGCGACGCCCGTTTCTTCGGCGGCGCCGGACTGCCCCGACATCGAAGTCGTCTTCGCCCGCGGCACAGACGAACCCGCCGGCATCGGCAACGTCGGCAAAGCCTTCGTCGACACGCTGAAACCCATGGTCAAAGGCAAGACAGTCGGCACCTACGCGGTGCAGTACCCGGCATCGTGGGACTTCTGGAAAGCCGCCGCGGGGGCCACCGACATGAGCAAGCGCGTCCAGGCCACGGCCGCACGGTGCCCCAAGACCAAGATCGTGATGGGCGGTTACTCGCAAGGCGCGGCCGTGGTCGACGTGGTGGCCACCTCACCCGTCGGCGGCCTCGGCTATTCGGCACCGCTACCTGCCGCGGTCGTCCCCCGCGTCGCCTCGGTCGTGGTCTTCGGGAACCCGTCGGCGCGCCTCGGTCAGCCGCTGACCCGGATGAGCCCGGACTTCGGCGCCAGGACCGCGGACCTGTGCAACACCAACGACCCCATCTGTTCGCTCGGCCAGGACTGGAACGCGCACATCAGCTACCCGAAATCAGGCCTGATCAAGCTCGCCGCGCAATGGGTCACGCGTCACGTCCAGCCGCCGCCTCCAGCGCCCGCTGCTCGACGCTGAGCACCGGATAGAGCCGGTGCGTCCCGGGCAGGCCCTTCAACTCCACTTCGCGGGGCGCACCCAGGACGATGTCGTCGAGATGCCGGACCGCGTCGCCGACCGGTTCGCTGACCAGGATCTCGCCACCATCGGCCTGCCCGGCGACCCGCGCCGCCATCGCGACGTCGAGCCCGAACAGGTCGTCACCACGACGCACTGAGGTGCCCATGTGCACGCCGATCCGCACCCGGATCGCCTGCCAACGCTGAGGATTCTCGGCGAGCGCGGTCTGCACGTCGGTGGCGAATCGCACCGCGTTCTCCGGGTCGGCGAACGCGATCATGAAACCGTCGCCCTGGGTCTTGACCACGTGACCGCCGTGCTTGTCCACCCGCGACTGCACCAGCTTGTTGTGCTTCTCCAGCAGCTTCACCCAGGCCCGGTCGCCCATTGCGGCATTGGATTCCGTCGAGCCCTCGATGTCCGAGAAGACGATGACGACGCGCCCGTCGGCGGTCAGCCGGGCCAGGTCCGGACGTTCGACCTGCGCCCAGCCGGCCAGGTCCTCGATCGAGTTGCGAACCGTAGCCCCGAGCCCCTTGTTGATCAGCATGTCGGCGGTCTGAAACACCGTCTTGATGGCCAATGGCGCGACGCCGCGGCGACGCCTACGCCGCCGGTCCTCGTCCTCGAGCCTCATCCGCTCGATCTCGCGGCGAGCCTTCGTCAGCTGCCGTCGGCTCACGATGAACAACACCAGGAACGTGACGAACGCCGCGAACAGCACGACGACGACCACCAGCAGGACGGACTCAAGGGTCGTCGGCATCGGCACCCGCTGATTATCGCCGCATGTCACATTTCGGCGATTCGAGGTGTCTTGAGGGCGTAACCACTAACCAACCAGGAGTCACCATGGATGCTCGTTTGAACCTGTTCGAGAACCGGACCGCCACCAAGATGCTGAAGTACGTCACCGCGGCGGGCAAGGTGATCACGGACTCCGCGCTGCCCGAGACGACGCAGCAGTTGGTGGCGTTGCGCGCCAGCCAGATCAACGGCTGCGGCTTCTGCACCGACATGCACACCAAAGACGCCGCTGCCGCCGGGGAGACCCCGCAGCGTCTCCACCTGGTGGCGGCCTGGCGGGAGGCGACGGTGTTCACCGAGGCCGAACGCGCGGCCCTGGAACTCGCCGAACAGGGCACCAGGATCGCCGACGCGGCAGGCGGAGTCAGCGACGAGGTGTGGGCGAACGCGGCCAAGCACTACGACGAGGATCAGCTGGCCGCGCTGGTCTGCCTGATCGCGTTCATGAACACCGTCAACCGCTTGAACGTGATCGTTCAGATGCCCGCCGGCGACTACCAGCCGGGGCAGTTCGGGTAAACCGCGGTCGACCGGGACGATCGTCGGCAGGGGGGAACTGGCACGCTGGTCATCAATATGACCACTCCCCTGCTCGACGATCCGAACGACCTCTCGGCACTGCAAGCCAAGGGCGGCGACGCCGACGCGCTGTTCACCGACTTCGCCGGCTGGGCCGAGGCCAACGGAACCACGCTGTACCCGGCGCAGGAGGAGGCGCTGATCGAACTGGTCAGCGGAGCGAACGTGATCCTCGCGACGCCGACCGGTTCCGGCAAATCCCTGGTGGCCACCGGGGCGATCTATGCGGCACTCGCCGCGGACCGCGTCAGTTTCTACACCGCCCCGATCAAGGCGTTGGTCAGCGAGAAGTTCTTCGCGCTGTGCGACGTGTTCGGGGCCGACAACGTCGGCATGCTCACCGGGGATGCGTCGGTCAACGCCGACGCACCCATCATCGCCTGCACCGCCGAGATCCTGGCCAACCTCGCGCTGCGGGAGGGGGCCGACGCCGACATCGGCCTGGTGGTGATGGACGAGTTCCACTTCTACGGCGACCCGGACCGCGGCTGGGCGTGGCAGGTACCGCTGCTGGAACTGCCCAAGGCGCAGTTCCTGCTGATGTCGGCGACGTTGGGCGACGTGACGTTCCTGCGCAAGGATCTGACCCGGCGCACCGGGCGGGAGACGGCGTTGGTAGCGGGCGCGGAACGTCCTGTGCCGCTGTTCTTCTCGTACGCCACCACCCCGATGCACGAGACCATCGCAGATCTGCTCGAGACCAAGCAGGCACCGATCTACGTCGTGCACTTCACCCAGGCGTCGGCCCTCGAACGAGCCCAGGCGTTGATGAGCGTGAACGTCTGCACCAAGGAAGAGAAGGCGGCGATCGCCGAACACATTGGCAGCTTTCGCTTCTCGACGACATTCGGGGCCACGCTGTCGCGGCTGGTGCGCCACGGCATCGGCGTCCATCACGCCGGGATGCTGCCGAAGTACCGGCGGCTGGTGGAACAGCTGGCCCAGGCCGGGCTGCTCAAGGTGATCTGCGGCACCGACACCCTCGGCGTCGGCATCAACGTGCCGATCCGCACCGTGGTGTTCTCTGCCCTGTCCAAATACGACGGCACCCGGATGCGGTTGCTCAACGCCCGCGAGTTCCACCAGATCGCCGGTCGGGCCGGACGCGCCGGATACGACACCGTGGGCACCGTCGTCGTGCAGGCGCCCGACCATGAAGTCGAGAACATCAAGCAGTTCGCCAAAGTGGCCGACGATCCCAAGAAGCGACGGAAACTGGTGCGGCGCAAGGCACCAGAGGGCATGGTGCCGTGGGGCGAGAACACCATGAACCGGTTGATCGATGCCGCCCCCGAAGCGTTGACCAGCAACATGCGAGTCTCGACGGCCATGATCCTCGATGTGGTCGACCGGCCGGGTGATCCGTTCGTGGCGATGCGACGGCTGCTCACCGACAACCACGAACCGCGCAAGCGCCAGCTGAAACACATCCGCGAGGCGGTCGGCATCGCCCGCTCCCTGCTGCAGGCCGGGGTGATCGAACGACTCGACGAACCCGAGGCCGATGGTCGCCGCTACCGGCTGACCGTCGACCTTCCGCCAGATTTCGCGCTCAACCAGCCGCTCTCCACCTTCGCCCTGGCCGCCGTCGACGTGCTGGATCCAGAATCGGAAACGTATGCGCTGGACGTGGTTTCGGTGATCGAGGCGACTCTGGAAGATCCCCGCCAGATCCTGGCCGCCCAGCTGAACAAGGCCAGGGGCGAGGCAGTCGCGCAGATGAAGGCCGACGGGATCGAGTACGACGAACGCATCGAGCTGCTCGACGAGGTCACCTACCCGAAGCCATTGCAAGAACTGCTGGAGCACACCTACGAGGTGTATCGCCAGACCAACCCGTGGGCGGCGGACGGGCACCTGTCACCCAAGTCGGTGGTGCGCGAGATGTGGGAACGCGGCCTGACGTTCCGCGAGTACATCAGCCTCTATGGGCTGACCCGCTCCGAAGGGGCCGTGCTGCGTTACCTGTCGGACGCGTTCAAGGCGTTGCGCTCGGGCGTGCCCGCGGCCGCCCGCACCGAAGAGCTGGCGGACATCGTCGAATGGCTCGGTGAGTTGGTGCGCCAGGTCGATTCCAGTCTGCTCGACGAGTGGGAGCAGCTGACCAGCCCCGACCAGCCCCACGACACACCGGTAGCGGTGCCGGCCCGGCCGCGTCCGTTGACCGGCAACGAGCGCGCGTTCACCGCGATGGTTCGCAATGCGTTGTTCCGGCGGGTGGAGTTGTTCGCCCGAGGGCGCTGGGACGAGCTCGGCGCACTCGATGCCGCGTCCGGCTGGACGGCCGAGCGCTGGGCCGAGATCGGCGAAGAGTATTTCGACGACCACGCCGAGGTGGGCACCGGAGCGGACGCCCGCGGCCCGGCGTTGCTGATCTTCGACCGGCAGCCGCAGGTGTGGCGAGTACGACAGATCCTTGATGATCCAGCGGGAGATCACGATTGGGGCTTCGACGTGGAAGTCGACCTGGCCGCCAGCGACGAGGAAGGCGCCGCCGTGCTGCGTATCGTGGATGCGGGCCGGATGGGATAGGCGATTGCTGAACCCCATTTTATCGCGGGCCCCTGGGCTTGCGGCAAGGCCGGGGTGATGGCGCACAATCGCTGGCCTGAGTAGCCACAGAGGAACAGGGAGCACGTGCCAGCTGACGATCACGACGTCGAAGTTCAGTCCGAACAGAGCTATGTCGACGGGCTGTATGCCCGCCTGGACGCCGAACGTACGCGGGTGCGGGACCGCTACCGCACCGCGCTGCGCGAGCACGGCGGCACCGCGGTGGAACGCGACGCCGAGGTACGGGCCCTGGCCAAAGAGGCCAACCGACTCGATGTAGCCGACAATGGCCTGTGCTTCGGCCGACTGGAAACCGTTGCCGGAGAACATCTCTACGTCGGACGCCTGGGCATCTTCGACCGCGAGAACGACTTCGAACCGCTGCTGCTCGACTGGCGGGCACCACTGGCCCGGCCGTTCTACACCGCGACGGGGGCCAACCCGGAGAACATGCGCCGGCGCCGCCAGTTCCGCACCCTGGGGCGTCGGGTGCTCGATTTCACCGACGAGGTGCTGGGCCGGCCCACCGACGGCGACGGAGGTGACGAGGACGCCGCCCTGCTGGCCGCAGTGAACGCCCCGCGCGGCGAAGGGATGCGCGACATCGTCGCCACGATCCAGGCCGAGCAAGATGAGGTGATCCGCAACGAGCACACCGGGGTGCTTGTGGTCGAGGGCGGCCCGGGCACCGGCAAGACGGTGGTGGCGCTGCACCGGGTGGCCTACTTGCTCTACACCCACCGCGAGCGGATCGAACGCCACGGCGTTCTCGTCGTCGGCCCCAACGAGGCGTTCCTGAACCACATCGGCCGCGTGCTTCCGTCCCTGGGTGAGTCGGACGCGGTGTTCATGACGCCCGGCGACCTGGTTCCCGGGCTGCACGTCACCACCGAGGAGAACGTGCCCGAGGTAGCGGCGCTGAAGGGCTCGCTGCGGATCCTGGACGTGCTGGCCGCCGCGGTGGCCGACCGCCAGGAGGTGCCGGACGAGCCGATCTGTATCGAACTGCCCGATGTCACCGTGCGCATCGATGCCGAAACCGCACAGTGGGCCATCGAGGAGGCCCGGGAGACCGGGCTTCCGCACAACGAGGCGCGCGCGACGTTCCGCGACATCGTCACCTACGTCCTCACCGAACGAGCCGTCGCCCGCATCGGCAAGGGCTGGCTGAGCCGTGCCGATAAGGCGGCATGGGAAGAGCTGCGGGCCAGTGTGGTCAGCGAACTGGACGACAACGCCGCGTTCGCCGCGGCGCTCGATCGGCTGTGGCCGATCTTGACCCCGGAAAGCCTGCTCACCACACTGTATTCGTCGCCCGATCGGCTGAAGGCGGCTGGGGCCGATCCGCGATTCCTCCGGGCCGACGGCAGTGCCTGGACCATCTCGGACGTGCCCTTGCTCGATGAGCTGGTCGATCTGCTGGGCCGGGACAAGGCCGCCGACGAAGCCGCCGAACGCGAACGCCGCGAGGAAGCCGCCTACGCCGCGGGCGTGCTCGACCTGATGGTGGCCCGCGAGGATCTGATGGACGACGAGGACCACCTCCTGGCCGCCGACCTGATCGACGCCGAGGACCTGGCCGACCGGTTCCTGGAGCGTGACACCCGCGAACTCGCCGAACGCGCTGCGGCCGACCGGGATTGGACCTACGGTCATGTTGTGGTCGACGAAGCCCAGGAACTGTCCGAGATGGACTGGCGGGTGCTGATGCGTCGTTGCCCACGCCGGTCCTTCACGGTGGTCGGCGATCTGGCCCAGCGCCGCTCAGCGGCCGGAGCCCGATCGTGGGACAGCATGCTCGAGCCATATGTGCCGGGTCGGTGGATCTACCGGACGCTGTCGGTGAACTACCGCACCCCTGCCGAGATCATGGCGGTGGCCGGCGCGCTGCTGGCCGAGTTCGCACCTGCGGTCAAGCCGCCCGAGTCGGTGCGTTCCTGCGGGGTCCGACCTTGGGCGAAGCAGTTGACCGCAGCTGAAATCCCGGCCGCTGTCGAGGAATTCGTGCGGGACGAAGCCGGGAGGGAGGGCACGTGCGTGGTGATCGGCCCACCCGAGGTGTCCGGTGCGGTGACCGCATCCGAGACCAAGGGCCTCGAGTTCGACGCGGTGCTCGTCGTGGAGCCGGCCCACATCCTGGCCGACGGTGATCGCGGCGCCGCCGAGTTGTACGTCGCCCTGACCCGCGCCACGCAGCGCCTCGGTGTGCTGCACACCGAGGCGCTGCCCGACGCGCTGAACGGACTCGCCCGTGCCTGACACCACCTGCGCCATCGTCGGCGGCGGCCCGGCCGGGATGATGCTCGGGCTGATCCTGGCCCGGTGCGGGGTGGCGGTGACCGTGATGGAGAAGCACGCCGACTTTCTGCGCGATTTCCGCGGTGACACAGTGCATCCGAGCACCATGGGCATGCTCGACGAGCTCGGCCTGTTCGCCGAGTTCGGCAAGATCGGCTACAGCAAGGTCGAGAAGGCCGAGTTCCCGGTCGACGGCAAGCCGGTGACCTTCGTCGACTTCCGGCGGCTGCGTCAGCGGCACCGGTACGTGGCGATGGTGCCGCAGTGGGACTTCCTCGATCTGCTGGCCGATGCCGGTCGCAGTGAACCCGATTTCGCCCTTCGCATGCGGACCGAGGTGACCGGGCTGCTGCGCGACGGTGAGCGGGTCACCGGGGTGCGTTACACCGGCCCCGAGGGCGAGGGGGAACTGCGCGCCGACCTCACCGTGGCCTGCGACGGACGCACCTCGACGGTCAGGCGCGAAGCCGGGCTGACCACGAGGGACTATCCGGTCCCGTTCGATGTGTGGTGGTTCCGGTTGCCGCGCAACGAGGATGGCCAGTACTCACTGATCCCGCGCACCGGACCCGGGCGCGCACTGATCATGATCCCCCGCACCGGCTACTTCCAGGTGGCCTATCTGATCCCGAAGGGCAGCGACGCCGGGCTGCGGGCCCGCGGCCTGGATGCGTTCCACGCCGAACTGGCCGAGCTGATCCCTGAGGCCGATCTGAGTGGCCTGACCTCCTTCGATGACGTCAAGCGCCTGGACGTTCAACTCAACCGCCTGTCACGGTGGTACCGCGACGGCCTGCTGTGCATAGGAGATGCCGCCCATGCCATGTCACCGGTGGGCGGGGTCGGCATCAATGTGGCGATTCAGGACGCGGTCGGCGCGGCGCGCCTGCTGTACCAGCCGCTGCGCGAGCACCGCGTCACCACGTCCGATCTGGCCGCCGTGCAACGCCGACGTACCCCGCCGACGGTGATTACCCAAGGCCTCCAACGGATCCTGCACCGTCAGGTGATGCAGCCGGTGATGGCCGGCGCCGAGATCACCCCGCCGGGGGCGCTGGTGGGCATCATGCAACGGCTCCCCCAACTCAGCGCGATACCGGCGTACCTGGTGGGCACCGGAGTGCGGCCCGAGCACGTCCCCATACCGGCCCGCCGTTAGGACTCACGTGGGAGGCAAACAGAACCCCGAACAACGCCGGCGCGAATTGTGCGATGCGGCAATCGCTCTGCTGGCCCGCGAGGGCATCAAAGGGGTCACCCATCTGAAGGTCGACCGCAAGGCCGGCGTCCCGGACGGGACCACTTCGTTCTACTTTCGCACCAGTTCGGCGTTGCTCCGGGCGGCCGCCAACCGCATCGCCGATCTCGACCTGGCGGACCTGACCGCCGCCACCGGCTCGGGTGCCCATGGCGATGCGCGCGGCCTGGCTCGGCTGGTGATCCGGTCGGGTACCGGGGCGCGCCTGGTCCGTAGCAAGGCTCGCTACGAGCTGGTCATGCCGTCGAGCCGCGACGCCGGACTGGCCGAGGCCTTCAGCCACAACCAACAACGGTTCTTCGAGCTACACCGCAATGTTGTGGCAGCGCTCTGCCCGGCCGATACCGATCCGGGGCTGATCGACGAAAAAGCCTACGTACTACTTACTTTCATCAGCGGCCTGATGCTGGCCCTGGCCCGCGGCGACCGCACGATCACCTCCGACGAACAGCTCCACGACATCATCACCGCGGTCGTCGCGGCGGCCCCGGCGGCATCACATCGCGAAGGAGTAGCCGCCGTTGACCGGTAGCGTCTGGCCGGTGATCCAGGAGCCGTGGTCGCTGGCCAGCAGCACCGCCAGATAGGCGACGTCCTCGGGCAGGCCGGGCCTGCGGATCGGGTAACGCGACAGGATTGCCTTGGCCTGCGGGGAGTCGGCCATATCGGCCCACAACGGTTCGGTGAGCGGGGTCCGCATGGTGCCCAGCGCGATGTTGTTGGCGGTGATGCCGTAGCGGCCGTTCTCCAGTGCGATCGACCGGGTCAGCCCCGCAGCACCGGCCTTCGCGGCCGCGTACACCGCGCCGCTCGCGTCCCCGGTTCGTCCGGCATCCGACACGATCGTCACCACCCGGCCCCACTGCCGTTCCACCATCGTCGGCAGCACCGCCCGCGTGCAGTGCAGCACGCCGTACAGATTCACCTTGAGGAACGGATCCCAGTCCGCAGGAGTGGTGTCGGAGAACGGCATTCGGGCGGCAAAGCCCTCGGCCCCGGCATTGCCCGCATTGTTCACCAGCACGTCGACCGGCCCGGCGGCCTCAACCGCGTCGGTGACGGCCTGGTAGTCCGTGACATCGAACGGGACCGCCACCGCGTCACCGCCCGCTGCGCGCAGCTCGGCGACCACCGCCTCGGCCCGTTCCGCCCGCAGATCGTTGACCAGCACGGTGGCCCCGGCGGCCGCGAAGGCGTCGGCAAGGCCGCGGCCGACGCCCTGCCCGGCACCGGTGATCAACACCCGACGATTGGCCAGATCGAATTGCAGCGTCATCGTCGGTGAGCTCTCCTGTGGTTCGGTTCGACTTCGGACAACCTACTCCACAAAGTCTCTATATATGTAGAGTCCCACCCAAAACCGGTGCTGGGCATGGGACGCCGATGGACCTAGGTCCCTATGTCCGCACCCCCTCCGGCCCTAACCTGAAAGCGTTCAGCCATAGGAGGGCACTGATGAGCGACCACGACGTACGGATGATCATTCTCTCGACCGACGACCTCGACGAGTCGATCCGCTTCTACACCGAGACGCTGGGAATGCCACTGAAGTTCCGCGACGGCGCCCACTTTGCCGCGCTCGACGGTGGATCGCTCACTCTCGCTCTGGCCACCTCGGTGGACCACCCGATCCCGGGTCAGGTCGTCGTCGGAATCAAGACCGCCGATGTGGACGGCGCCGCCAAGGCCATCAAGGAGAGCGGCGGCGGCATCATCAAGCATCCCTACGACGATGCCCATGAGCGCCGGGCCGTGGTCTACGACAACAAGGGCAACGGCCTGGTGTTCTACAGTCCGCTGGCCCGTTAGCCGGAAACCGGGACCGCGGCGTCGAGCAGCGTTTCGGCCAGCCGCGCTGCCGCCGGCGTCATCCGCTCGACCGGCGGCGCGGCGAGGTAGACCTGCCACGTCGCGGGGTCACGCAACGCCACAGTCCGCAGGTCGCCGAAGCGACGCGCCTCGGATGCCGGCATGAAGGCGGTGCCCAGCCCGTTGCCGACCAGTTCGGCGATCGCGGCGAACCCGGCCGGAACTTCGTACTGCGTGTGCGGTTGCACACCGGCATGGTGAAACGCCTCGTCCATCAGGCGGCGCAGCCCGAATTCGGGCGGGAAGCCGACGAGATCCTCGTCGGCCAGGTCCGCCAGGTCGAGGCGGCGACGACGGGCCAGGGCATGGTCCTCGCGGCAGACGAACACCATCGGCTCCTCGAACAGCAGCTTCATGTCGAGCTGTGCCGGGAACCGGTTGGGCAGCGATACCAGGGCCAGGTCCAGCGAGCCCTCCAGCAGTGCGGCCAAATACGCCGACGCGCCGGACTGGCTCAATCGCAGCCGCAGCCGCACGGACGGGTGGGCACGGTGAAAGTCGCCGAGGGCACCGGCGACATCGACCGGCCCGTACGAGATCAGCGAGCCGAACTCGACCGTGCCCATGAGCGAGCCACGGAACTGAGCCGCAGACTCGGCCGCCGCGCGGGCCGCATGCAGCACCTCATAGGCGTGCGTCCGGAACGCCTCGCCCGCCGCAGTCAAGCTGATCCGCTGCCGCGACCGGTCGAACAGCTCCACCCCGAGCTCCCGCTCCAGCTTCGCGATCGACGTCGACAACGCCGACTGCACCACATGCGCCCGCTCGGCAGCGCGAGTGAAACTCATCTCGCCGGCCACCGCGATGAAGTGTTCGATCTGTCGTAACTCCACCGTCCCAGCCTATCTATTTGATTGATGGGTTTCATCGCATTGAATCGTTGGACTTGATGGCGTTGAGCGGGTGAGATTGATTCCAAGAGCCCGCGACAAGGAGCAGCAACGGTGAATGGTTTGAGCAGAAGGAACTTCGGCTTCCTCACGGCGGCCGCCGCCGGCGCGGCGACCCTGGCGGCCTGCGGCACCTCACCCACGCCGGCGCCCCCGGCCGGTCCGCCGGCCAAGCCGTCGCACCCCATGAGCCCGGTCAAGCAGATCGACGCCGGAGAGCTCAACGTCGGCTACACCGAGGCCGGGCCCGCCGACGGGCCGCCGGTGATCCTGCTGCACGGCTGGCCCTATGACATCCACAGCTATGCCGACGCGTCGGCGCTGCTGGCCGAGCGGGGCTTCCGCGTCATCGTGCCCTACCTGCGCGGCTTCGGTTCCACCCGATTCCGCTCGGCAGGCGCCGTGCGCAACGGGCAGCAGGCCGCGCTGGCTGCCGATGTCATCGCACTGATGGACGCGCTGAACATCCCCAAGGCTGTGCTCGGCGGATACGACTGGGGTGGACGCACCGCCAACAACGTCGCCGCCCTGTGGCCCCAGCGCTGCGCGGGACTGGTCGCGGTCAGCGGCTATATCACCGTCAACCTGGCCGCCAATCTGAAGCCGCTCGCCCCGGAGGCCGAACTGGGTTGGTGGTACCAGTACTACTTCGCCACCCCGCGCGGCGAGCTCGGATATCGCCAGAACACCAAGGAGTTCAACCGGCTGATCTGGACCAAGGCCTCACCGCTGTGGCACTTCGACGACGCCACGTACGACCTGTCCGCCGCGGCGTTCGACAACCCCGACCACGTCGACATCGTCGTGCACAACTACCGGTGGCGGCTCAGCCTGGCCCCCGGCGAGGCCCGCTTCGACGCCGACGAAGCCCGACTGGCCGGAAAGCCGCCCGTGACCGTCCCGACCATCACGATCGGATCCGACTTCGACGGCGCCGCCAAGGACGGCGCCGGCTACCGCGCGCTCTACACCGGACCCTACGAACACCGCATCCTCGACGGCATCGGCCACAACGTGCCCCAGGAGGCGCCCGAGCAGTTCGTCGCAGCGATCGCCGATGTCAGCCGAATGGGTGCCCGCTGACGTCGTCAGGGGTACGGCCGTCCGGTCAGCTCCCTGATCATGCGGATCTCACCGTCGCGGTACGGACGTCCATCCGCATGGAACAAGTCGTGGAACCACTCCGGCGGGGGCGACTTGTAGGGGTGGTCCCAGGAATCCCAGGGCAAGTAGGTCTGCGTCTTGCCGGCCACCAGGCCCCAGCTGTAGGCGCCGACGTTGTGCCGTTTGGCGATCGGCAACACACCCTCGACTGTGCTGCCCTCACCTCGCGCCAGGTATTCGGTGCACATGATCGGACGTCCCATCGGTGCCAGCTCTCCGATCCTGGCCTCGAATCCGGCCGGATGGTCGTAGCTGTGAAAGGTCACCACATCCGAGAGGTCAAGCTGGAGCGTCGCCATCCGGCTCCGGGTCAACGGATCGGCCCACGGCCCGTCCCACACACCGCTGGTCAACGGCTGCACGGGGTCAACCGACCGGGCCCAGGCGAAAACCTGGGGCAGCAGGTCTTCGATCAGGCTGATCTTGTCCTGCCGTTCCACGTCGCGGTAGGTGGCCGAAGGATTGTCGGGTTCGTTCCACAGATCCCACCCCAATACGCGGTCATCATGGCGGAACTGGCTGATCACGCCGACCACGTACTCACGCAAGGTTCGCCGGTACCGGCGATCGTCCAGGTGCTGCGCACCCGGGCTCTGCACCCACACCGAATTGTGTATTCCGGGCCGTGGCCGCCGCTGGCGCCCCAACCGGGGAAACGGATCCCAGCAGGAATCGAACAGCACGAACAGCGGTTTGATGCCGTGACTGGACGCCAGAGCAACGAACTGGGCCAAGCGGCTCTGAAAACCCGCGTGGCCCTGAGCCCACAGCTGATCATGTAAGAACACCCGCACCGTGTTGAATCCCGCCAACCGAGCGATGCGCAACTCGTTGTCGATCCGCTGCGGGTCATAGGTTTCGGGCTGGAACATCTCCAGCTGATTGCCCGCGTTGGACGGGATGAAGTTGGCGCCGACCAGCCAACCTTGCGCGGCGTACCAGCGGTGCGCCCGCTCGGGTGACCAGCGGGCCCCGTGGCCGTCGACTTTCGCCTGCGCCCTCGGCGTCCGCGCCACCGACAAACCTGCCGTGACGAGCAACGAAAGCTTGAACGCGGCACGACGGCCCAAACTGGGACCGTCGTCTTTCCTGTTGGCCTGCATGGCGTTACAAATCAAATGGCAATCTCCTGTACGAAACCGTGACGCTCGGCGAGTACCCACCACAAGGGATCCCAACTCCACGCTGAGTTGTCGACTCCGCATCCGCCGGTAGCGCGGCTCCGGTGGAGCACGCAGACGGCGAGAAGGTCTCCAAGAAGGGCCGGGGCCGGCGCCCTGACCGACGTTTCGGAAACCGCCTTGCTGACCCTGAACGGCCGGGCCACTCAGGCCCGCCATCCCCACCCCGTCATCGATGATGCCATGGCCGTCCAACCGACCGAGTTCGGCCGCCGGGTGGGCCAGGGGATGGCGCTAAGCGCTCGGCGTGATCATCGCGTGCGCCAAGCGTTTTCCCTCGCGGCGCTTACCCGCCCGCGAGCCGGGCGCGTTCCCGCATCGAGGCGACGACGCCGCCGTCGTTGAGAATGTCCGTGCCGGTGAGGTAACCGGCCCGGTCACTGACGCAGTAGGCCAGCAGATCCGCCATCTCCTCCGGCTTGCCCCACCGTGGCACAGCTGCATCGGCCACCATCGCGCCTGCGCCGGCCTGCTCCTCGAGCCGGCCCATCTCGGTGTCGATGGAGCCCGGGGAGACCGAGACGATCCGGAGGCCACGGGTGTTGAACCGCTCGGCCTGCGACGAGCTGTACCACTTCACGAACGCCTTGCTGATGGCATACGAGAAACCGGACCTCATCTCCTCCGGGGCCATGCCGCACGCCGCCAGCATCTCGGTGAGGAAGCGGTCCTGATCCTCCAGCGCCAGCGGGAAGTGCTGCGCGGGAATCACTTCCTCGGGCAGCAGATGCGCCGCCATCGACGCCACGTTGACGATCGCCGCGCCCTCGGCAGCGGACGCGAAAAAGGACTCGTTGACGTGCAGGGTGCCCAGCGCGTTGGTGCGCATCACGTACTCGGCATCGCCCATGCTGGGGCTGACCCCGGCCGCGTGAACGACGCCGCCGACGGTCCCGATCCCCGCCGCGGTCTCGAACAATCGGTCGACGGCATCCCGATCGGTGACGTCGGCATTGACGATCATGGCGGCGATGCCCAGGTCGCCGAGAGCGGTGGCCGCGTCGTCGAGGCGATCCTGTCGCACATCGCACAGCACGACCGCCTGGTCGCGGCCGACGACCTTGGCCGTCGCCAATCCCATCCCGCCCGCGCCGCCTGTGATCACCGTCACCCGAGTCATGCCTAGCACCGTAATGGCCGATCCCCGCCGCCGTCGGGTCGGGGGCCGTGCAACTGCTCAGCACCGAATACCGCCGGGCCCGAATCTTGGCGGGCCCGCTGTGCCGGCGAACCGACCGGCATATAACAGGTAGTGATGACCTGCCCGTATTGCGGATCGCCGCTCGATGAAACCGACACCTGCAACCGGTGCGGGCAGATCCATGGGTCCGCACCGACCGGGTGGCGGCCGGACCCGACGGCTCGCCACGAAGGCCGCTACTTCGTCACCGGACACCCGACGAATCGGGTACGGGACGGCCGGACCACGTCGACCGACCCGGTCGGCGGCCAGATGCTGCCGGACTACCTCGAGTTGAAGACCTCGGGCATCCGGTCAACCTGGCTGGGTACCACCGCGGCGGCGGCCATCATCGTGATGACCGCCGCGGTGGTGTGGGTCCTGCTGGTGGCCGGCCGCAGGACACCACCCCCACCCGAAGCCGGATACCTTGCCGCCCTGAAGGATGCCGGGGTCAGCGATCAGTTCAATTCCGATGCCAACGCGATCGCCCACGGACGGCAGGTGTGCCGTCAGCTCGAGGACGGCGGCGCCCAACAGGGCCTGCTGGCCGACAAGATCGCTGTCGACACGTTCTGCCCCAATTTCTCCCAGGGCTTCCATGTGCTCGAAAAGACCACGGTCACAGGCACTTTTGTGCTCTCTGACAACGCCGGCGCGGAGGGTATCGTCTCCGATGGCGAAACATGCCAAGGCGCAAACGGATACTCCGATGTCAATCCCGGCACCATCGTCACCGTCAAGAACGGCAAAGGCGAGATGCTCGCGACCACCACGCTGGGGGCCGGCAAGGGCAGCGCCGCCACCTGCACGTTCACCTTCACTGTGCCGCTGACCGAAGGGCAGGATCGCTACGTACTGTCCGTCGGACGGCGCGGCGAATTCAGCTACAGCTTCGAACAGCTTGTGGCCAAAGGGATCCGGATGCAGCTGGGTCAATGACGTTTGCGAAAATTGCGCCCGCCCGCGCAGTTGTGCCGTTGCCGCGCGACGCCTTATCACAACGCACCCCGCCGGTTGGAAACGATGTGGTCACGACTGCGGCTCGCCCACATTTCAACCCCGCAACCATCTGAGAACTTGTGTAGACACCGATTTTAGACAGTTCTACGGTTCAGCTCGTCACAATTTTCACGGATGTAATTTCCACACGAATCAAAGGAGCTGATCGGGGATGGCCACCTTTGCTCATATCGCGGTCAAAACTGTTGTCAGCACTGGATTGTGCCTGACCGCAGCAGCGGCCGCGCTGGCACTCAGTCCGCATGCCGCAGCAGCGCTGCAACTCAAGACCGGCGGGTACAAGTGCGCCGCAGCCGGTGCGGCCGGTGCGCCGGGCGCGCCGGTGTGCGCGGCAGCCGCCGTGGAAGCCGCCGGGGTCGTGCCCGCCGCGGCGCCCGCAGCCGTTCCGCCGGTGCCCCTGGCGCCGCCTCCCGTTCCCGTGGTGCCACCGCCGGTGGGCGTCCCGCCGGTACCGCTGGCACCGCCGCCGGTGCCCGTCGTCCCGGCCGCTCCCGTTGTCCCCGCCGCCGGTCCCGTCGTCCCGGCCGCAGCGCCGGTACCCGCAGCCCCGGTGGCCGTCGCCGCAGGGACGGGAAAGGGCGTACCGACGGTTTCGCCCGGGGGCGGCCCGGTCGCGGGGATGCCCACTCTGCCCGGCCCTGCCGACTGACACCCACCCTCTGAGCGTCACAAAGGCGCCTGGCTCACGAGCCAGGCGCCTTTTCTGTACTTGAGGGTGTGTTCTTTGCCCCGCAGCGGGATTCGCTACTCCTGCACGATCACCGGATCACCAATGTTGACCGTGTTGAAGTACCACTCGGCGGCCGCCGGGATCAGGCTGATGCAACCGTGGCTGGTGTTGTCCAGACCCATCGACGGCACGGCCCACGGCGCGGAATGTACGAACAGTCCCCGGTGGGTGAACCGGACCGCGTAATCCACGTCCAGCAGATAGCCGTCCGGGGCATCCACGGGAATACCGACACTGCTCGAATCCATCTTCACCGTGCGGTCTTTCCCGAGCACCGTGTAGGTGCCGACCGGGGTCGGGTATTCCGGACGTCCCAGAGAAGCCAGCAGCACCCCTGGTTCGCCGGCGTGCGGCAGGTGGTGCGGTGCCGGCAGGGCGATCGGCGGGTCCTCACCCATCCCGTCGATGGTCACGGTGAAGGTGTGATCGGAGATGTCGGCCACACCGATAACTGCTGGGCCGGTTTGGAATTCCGTCCGCATCCCGCTGACTGACAGCATCACCGTACTGTGCGCGGGCCAGAACTGTTTCGGGGTCCACGACACGACATTGGCGTCGAGCCACTCGTAGGTGCCCGTACGCGCCGGCGTCGTCTTCAGCCCGAGAGCGCGTTCCACCGATGACCGGTTGGTGATCGCGTTCTTGAACGTCACCACCACGGGATGGCCGACGCCGACGACGGCGCCCTGGGCCGGCGCGATCGATTCGATGGTCGAGGTCAACGGCAGGCTCACCGCCGCCGTGTCGACGCTGTTGGTACCTCCAGAGAAATAGGTCATGACGACCACGACCAGAACGAGAACACCCTGTACTACCGCGCGCATCAAACCGATCTCTCTGCGATGCCCCCATGATCTTGAACGATGTCATCGTATGGGCCGCGACCTGCCCGAATGTGCAGTCACACGTAGACAATTCGGTCAAGCGTTCATCACGGTTCGGCCACGGCGCCCGGCGGTGCGCGCGCCGCCAGATCTAGGCTTGAGCGTGGCCGCCGACAACGAGGACCCAGCGACGGCCGAACAGCTCGTCGCATCGACCGTCGCCCGCAGCGTCCTACCTCACCGGCTGCCCGATCGCGGTGCTGACGTCAGTCCCCGACGACCTCGCCGCGGGCGGCGTTCAACGTGAGGACGCGGGCGCAGGCCAGCGGGGTTACCAGTGCGTTGGTCCGAAGCCCCGACTGCGCCAGGCGCTGGGCCTCCGCATCCTGCGCCTCATCTTCGTCGTCGAGCCGATAGGACGACGGATGCCTGCGTTTGGCCGCGGCAAGCTCACGGGCGTACCGCTGCGACGAACACCAAAGCGGATGCGTCGCCAGCTCGATGACAGTCGAGCCGGCAGCCTTGATCGCCATGTTCAATGACCTCCAGCAGAGCTTCACGGCACTTCTACTCAGTGCCAAGCGTGCTCGGCCAAGCTGAGATGGTGCATCGAGTTGGCCGTGGACTCCTTAAGGATCCCTCTTAAAGCTCTTTTACACATCCAAAGAGCTTGAACAGAGACGTAATTCACACTCCTGAATTTGACATTATTTGCTGTGACTGCTCCGGCAAGCCGGAGCGGGGCACACCGGCGCGATGACCTGCGCGTACCGGCCGAGTCGCGGGAAGGCGACCCAGCCGACCCCGAGCGCACCAGGCCGCCCGGGCAACGGGCCGGCCATACCCACGGCGTGGTCTTGACACCGAATCACCCTCCAGCACAACAGAATCCATTGTTTCTGATACTCCCGGTACCGCGGAGCGGCGCAAACTCGAACCGGGCCAGTCGTTTCCGCGGCCCAGCACGATGGGACAGCTCCGCCGAGACCTCCACCGAGGTCGCCCGGCGGCCGGCCGGTAACCCGCCTCTGGTTTGCCGTAAATACCGCCATCCGACAAGTGCCGAAGACACCCCGACCAGGGACCGCTCGGCCGGACCCCGCGAGCCTCAGACTGACCGACGGAGTTCGACGGTTCCGGGGTTTCCGTGGTCGCCCCCGAAGCTCCCAGCTACCGGATTCGGTCGCTCGCCTCGGCTGCCCGTCGGGGACACTGACAGGAATCAGCCCACTTTCTTACATTCGCAAGAAACTCGCACGTGAGGGCAGCCCACAAAATAAGGAAGTACGCCAGCGAACGCGCCGCCGTTAGCCCCGTCGATGCGGAATCGTTACCTATCCTTTAACCTGTCCCGTGGCCGAGCTCCCCTGCTGGAACGTCAATTAGCTCGGTGAAGGGTGGTACGGCTGTGGATGCACATGATCCGAGCGTCGGAGAACATGCGCGTCCGACCGTGACTCGGGCCTCTCGCACATCGATCGAGAGCTGGCCGCTGCGATGGAAGGTGGCGGCGACCCTGGTGTTGCCGATCCTGCTCGCGGCCACGTTCGGCGCTGTCCGTATCTACAGCGAGTTGTCGGCCGCCTCGCGGCTGAACGTGGCCTCCGACAACTCGGTGGTCGTCGTGCCGGCCGTGGAGCTGGTCGACCGGCTCGACGGACTGGCCTACGCCGCCGCCTCCGGCGCACCGCTCGAGGAGCCCCTGACACAATTCGACGAGAGCGCGAAGGCCCTCGACACCCTGATCACGTCCGCCGAGTTCGACCCGACCGCCGCGGCACAGCTGACGGCCGCGACCTCGACCGCCAAGACGCTGCGCGACGACATCAAATCCGGACCACTGCCCCAGCGGGTGATCGCCGACCGCGCGGCCACCGTGGCATCCGGCGTCGTCTCCGCGATCGCGACCACCACCGGAACCGTCGACGACCGTGTCGTGCGGCCACTCGCCGACCAACTCGTGGACGCGCTCACCGCGCAACGCGCCCTGACGACGCAGCGGGTGCTGATCGCCACCCCCGAATTCGCCGACTCCGACGAACTGCGCACCAAGGTGGCGGACGCGGCAGGCGCCGAAGCCGCGGCCATCGACCGACTCAGCCGGGTGGCGCCCACGGATGAGACCGCGGCGTTGTCCAAGGAGTCCGACGTTCGTCGCGGCACCTACACCCAGTCGTCCACCGACAGCGTGCACGCACCCGCCTTCACCGAGGCGATGCGGGCGAGCGTCGACCAGTACCGCACGATGACGCAACGCCTGTCCGCCGACCTCGACGGCACGTTGCACCACCGCGCCAACATCTTGCGTTCGGACGCCCTGCGCGACACCGCGATCATCCTCGGCGCCGTGCTGGCCGCGCTCGTCTTCGCCCTGGCGGTCGGCCGCTCTCTGATCCGGTCGATCGGCCGGCTGCGCCAGGGCGCGCTGCAGGTCGCGCAGGTCGAACTGCCCGAGGAGATCGAACGCCTCAGCAAGGGCGGCGGCATGCCGGAGATCCAGGCACTGCCGTTCCGGACCAATGAAGAAGTGGGCCAGCTCGCCCGCGCGATCGACGACATCCACTCCCAAGCGGTCCGCCTCGCCAGCGAGCACGGCGTCCGCCTGCAGATCGGCGACATGTTCGAAACGCTGTCGCGGCGAAGCCGGTCGCTGGTCGAAGAGCAGCTGAGCCTCATCGAGACGCTCGAGCTCGACGAAGAAGATCCGGTCCGCCTCGATCACCTCTTCCGCCTCGACCACCTCGCGACGCGCATGCGCCGCAACGGCGACAACCTGCTGGTCCTCGCCGACACCGTGGAACGCCACCGCGCCGCGGCCCCCGTCCCATTGCCCGACATGCTGCGCGCCGCGATGTCCGAGGTCGAGGAGTACCGCCGGGTGCAGGTCGGGCACATGGCCGACGTCTCGATCGCCGGCTCGGCCGCAAGCGACATCGGCCACCTGATCGCCGAGCTGCTCGACAATGCGCTCCGCTATTCACCGCCGGACTCGCCGGTGCTGGTGACGGTGGGGCGCGCCGTCGACGCCGGTCTGCTGGTCGAGGTGGCCGACCGTGGACTGGGCATGTCCAAGGACGATTTGACCGCCGCGAACGAGCGGCTCGCGCTCGGTGGCGAGGTGACCTCCGAAACCGCCAAGCGAATGGGTCTCTTCGTGGTCGGCCGACTGGCGCGCCGTCATGAGGCCACGGTGCGGCTGCGGACAACAGCGGCGCTGACCGACCGGCCCGGCGTCACAGCGAGCGTGCACCTGCCGGGCACGCTCGTCACACCCCTCGGCGTCGGCGAAACGCTGGACGATCTGCGCAACGGCTCGTTCACCGAATCCTCGCCGCGGTCCAGCACCGGCGGGCGTGGTGCGCACACCAGCGCCGGCAGCGGGGCACTGGCCGCGACGAACGGCTCGCACGCCGCGTCGGCCCAGCCCGAACGCGGGCCGGATGCCACCGCCCGGTCGACCGCCAGCGGACTGCCGAAACGATCGCCCGGTGCCAGCGGTGTGAACGGCATCCCGGCACCGGTGAACGGGCTGACCGCCCCGACGCCGGCCGCAACCCCGGAAGAACCCCAGCGCGGAAATCCGCTCTCCTACTTCACCTCGGGCAATTCCAACTCGGGCGGCCCGGACAACTCCGCTCCGCCGAGGCCGGAACCCGCGCGAGACACCGAATCCGAGCAACGGCACATCGAGCCCGAGCGGTTGGAGAGTGCGCCGATCTTCGAGCGGATGGCCTCAGAGTGGCTGATGGATCCGACGACGCCGGAATCCCGCGGCCGAGTCTGGGCCAGCGCCGCCGACGCCAGCTGGGAAGCCGCTGCGAAGGCCCAGGAGCAGGAACCGAAGCGGCACACCGCATCCGGGCTGCCGATTCGCGAACGTGGAGCGCGCCTGGTGCCGGATGAGGCAAGATCGGGCACCCAGGCCAGGGCCGACGGAGCCAATGATCCCGCCGCCATCCGAGACATCCTGAGCCGCCAGCTGGCCGGCGTACGCAGGGGCCGAGCCGAAACCGATGCAGCACACAGCCGAATCGAAGGAGATCGATGAACACCGGCACGCAACCACATGAACGGTCCGCGGGGTCTGCTGCAACACCGTCCGGGACCTCGGGCACCCTCGACTGGTTCGTGTCCAACTTCGTCCGTGACGTGCCGGGCGTGTCCCACGCGATTCTCGTTTCGGCCGACGGTCTGCTGATGGCCTCGAACTCCCACCTCCCCTCCGATCGCGCCGAACAACTGGCCGCGGTCACCTCCGGTCTGGCGAGCTTGTCCACCGGCGCCGCCCGGCTGTTCGAGGCCGGGAACGTACGCCAGTCGATCGTCGAGATGGACGACGGTTTCCTGCTCTTGATGGGCGTCGGCAACGGTTCGTATCTGGCCACCCTGGCTTCGATCTCGTGCGACATCGGACAGGTCGGGTACGAAATGGCGTTGCTGGTCGACCGGGTCGGCAAGACCGTCGAGGCGACGCCGCGCGCCACGCCTGGAGCTCGATGACCCTGAGCATGGACAGACCCGAGCAGAAGCAGGCCGCCAGTCGCGCGCGCCCGTACATCCTGACCGGCGGACGAACCCGAGCTCGGGTCGAGGTACCGATCGAAGCTCCGGTGGAGGCCCTGGTGCCGGCCGGTGAACTCGACTGCGCGCCGGGCGACATTCCCGCCGTCATCGTCCGGCTGTGCGACAGCCGGCCGTCGATCGCCGAGATCTCGGCGTATGCCGGTCTGCCCATCGGCGTGACCCGGGTGCTGGTGAGCGACCTGGTGGACAGCGGCCACCTTCGTGTTCACGCCACACTGACCGACCGCTCGACCGTTGCAGAACGGCGCCTACTGATCGAAAGGACCCTCAGTGGCTTACGCGCACTCTGACTCCGGCCCCACGGTGTCTTCGACGAAGATCGTGATTGCCGGCGGCTTCGGCGTCGGCAAGACCACGTTCGTCGGCGCCGTGTCGGAGATCGTGCCGTTGCGCACCGAGGCCCTCGTCACGAACGCCTCGCAGGGTCACGACGACCTCGAAGCGATCCCCGGCAAGGAAACCACCACGGTCGCCATGGATTTCGGCCGCATCACGATCGCCGACGACCTGGTGCTGTATCTGTTCGGCACGCCGGGACAGCGGCGGTTCTGGTTCATGTGGGACGACCTGGTCCACGGCGCGATCGGCGCCGTGGTGCTCGTCGACACCCGCAGGCTCGAGGACAGCTTCGCGGCCGTCGACTTCTTCGAGGCCCGCAGCCTGCCGTTCCTGATCGCCGTCAACGAGTTCGACGACTCCCCCAAATACAGCATCGACGAACTGCGCGAGGCGCTCTCCGTGTCACCCAATGTTCCGATCATCAATGTCGATGCGCGGGAACGCGAGTCGGCCAAGAACGCGCTGATCGCGATCACCTCGTTCGCGCTGGAACGTCTTCCGACGTCAGCGTTCTAGATCCACCGTCCGCCAGTCTCACAGTCTCGAGGAAACCCGTCATGAACCACCAAGTACATCACTTCGACATGGGCCTCTGGCTGCTGTTCCTGGCATACATCGTCTCGGTGACGGGCTCGGTCGTCGGCCTGGCCTGCACCCGTTGCGGCGCCAGGGCAGCCAGCGGACGCGATCGGCTCCGCTGGCTGCTGATGGCCTCGATCGCCATTGGCGGGGTTGGCATCTGGCTCATGCATTTCATCGCGATGCTCGGCTTCGCAATCCCCAACAGCACCGTCCGCTACCACCTCGGCTGGACGATCGCCTCGGCCGTGATCGCGATCGCCGCCGTGTTCGTCGGTCTGATCACCATCGGCCGCGAGTTCGACCTGCGCCGGCTGCTGGCCGGCGGCGTGATCACCGGCCTGGCAGTCGCGGTGATGCACTACACCGGCATGTGGGCGGTGCAGATGCAGGGCACCATGACCTACGACACCACCCTTGTCGTTCTCTCCTTCGTGATCGCCGTCGTGGCCGCCACCGCAGCGCTGTGGTTCACCCTGGTCCTCAAATCACGCGGGCTGCGGTTCGTGGCCGGCCTGGTGATGGGCGTCGCCGTGGTCGGCATGCACTACACCGGTATGGCCGCGGTCCGGGTGAATGTCGATCACATGATGCCGGTTCCCGGTGGGCCCGAGGTGTTCTCGTTCCTGTTCCCGGTCTTCGTGATCGGCCTGCTCGCCCTCGGTGTGCCGATCACCGCCGTCATGCTGGCGCCTGATCGCAGTGCCGAGGCGAGCGAGGCCGAGTCACGTCCCGTGGCCGCCACGGCCGGCGGCCGGCACCGGTAGGTCAGGCAGCGAGTAGTTCGTCGATCTGGTTGATCGCCGAAGAAGCGCCTTCGACCACACCCATGTCCAACACCTGCTGAAGCGCTTCGGCAGAGGCGTAGGTGCTCACATAGACCGCGCGGGTACCTCCGTTGTGTTCGGCGAAGGTGTAGACGTTCTTCGACACCGGCAGCTCGGGATTCGGGTTGAAGTCCTCGTCGGCGAATCCGTCATCGAATGAGAAGCTCGACGGCTCGTCGACCGCGGTGATCTCCCAGTATCCCGCGTACTTCTCGCCCTCCGGGCCGGTCATGAAGTAGGTGACGCGGCCGCCGGGCGCGAAGCTGTGGTCGACCACTGTCGCCGGGAAAGTCGGTGGCCCCCACACCTTCTCCAGCTGACGCGGGTCGGCGTAGACCTGCCAGACGCGCTGCACCGGTGCCGCGAACTCCGCGGTGATCGTCAGCGTCAGTTTGTCGAGATCGTGTTTGACATCGGTCACAGGCATGGGTCAGTCCTCCTCGGGATCGGATGCGATCAGTTCATCGATACGTGCGATGCGGCCACGCCAAACCTGTTCCAGCTCAGTCAACATGGACGCCACCGACCGCACCGCCTCCACGTCACCGCTGGCCAGCTGCTCACGACCGTTGCGCCGCTTGATGATCAGCCCGGCCTTCTCCAGCACGGCGACGTGCTTCTGCACCGCCGCGAAGCTCATGTCGTACTTCGCCGCGAGCACCGAGACCGAGTGCTCACCGGCCAGAACCCGGCGCATGATGTCCCGCCTGGTCCGATCGGCGAGCGCGTGGAACAGGGCATCCGCCCGGTCCTCATCGCTCTCGGTCACTGCTCTAACATACAACCGATTGGTTGTATGTTGTCAAGAGTGTTCGCACGATTGTCGGTAGTCACCGCGATGCTTCGCCTAGGAGCGGACCCAGGGGCAGGCGTAGCCTGCACTCAATGGTGGCCTTGGAGGTGCAGTGTGACGGGATTGGCCGAATTACCCCGTGACCTGGTGACGCTCGAACAGTGGGACGCCCTCGATCTGGATGAGGCGCGTCGCTGGGAGCTCGTCGAGGGGGGCATCGTGATGACACCGCGGCCACGTCCGCTTCACCAGATTGTGTCTCGGAATCTTTCGCAGCTGATCCGGGCCGTACTACCGGACTCGCTCGTGGTGCTACAGGAAGTCGAGATCACAGTGGAGGCGCGCTTTCCACCGACCGTGCGTGATCCCGACCTTGTCGTCGTCAACCGCAGCGTCGTCGATCGCAACCCGGTGCGCGTGGATGCGTCGGATGTCGCACTGGTCATCGAGATCGGGTCCCCCGGTTCGCGTCGCACCGACCGGGTGATGAAGCTCTACGAGTACGCGAAGGCCGGCATCGAGCGCTATTGGATTGTCGATCTCGACTCCGACGCGGAGGAACGCTTCCTCACCCACGTGCTGAACGACGGCGCATACCAGCGGGGCGACGCTCTTACCGGCGACCGGGTCCGCACTGAAGAACCTGTGGCCCTCGACTTTTCGCTCGGCGAGCTCAGCCAGCCGTGAGCCGGTAGACCGCCGACCCGCAGGAGAAGCTGCACGTCGGTTTCGCGCCTCGGCACCCTGGCTTCCAAAACGCCATGCTGACATCGATCGATGTCATATATTGAGCCGGCGTGTGTTCGCCACGGCTGGCATTCCCGCCACCGGCAGATCCGGACATCATCGCGGAATGTCAAGGGGGACATCGGTAATGGTGAACAGTGCGCGCTGCCCGGAGAACGCCAGACATCTGCCGCTGCGCTACGGCCTGTCGGTGGTGGCCATCGGCCTCGGCCTCGCGGGAGCCAGTGCTCACCCAGTGGCGTGGGCCGACCCCGGCGCGACAGGTTCGTCGACATCGTCCAGCTCAGCGGGTCAGTCGAACGCGGGAGCCGGCCACGGGCCCAAGAAGCCGACCGACCGGCGTGGCGTCCGGCCGAAGCGGCCTTCGGCAGCCACGAAGACCACTGCGTCCGACCCCACCGATAAGGCGGCTGGTGGCCCGGCCTCGGACGAGAACGACAATTCGACCGCTACACCGCCGAATTCGGCGGTGCCGCAGCAGGAGTCGCTCGCTGGCATACTTCGCGGGAAGCTCCGCGACATCAGACCCACCGCGCCCCTGCGGGCCGACGGCACGCGACTGGCCAAGTCCGACTTCACTCCCCGCACCGCGGCGAAGCGCCTGGTAGCCCTCGCCCCGCCGACGGCACCCGAACCCGAGGAGATCCGTTCCGCGATCTCGGCGGCGACCGGCAAGGCCGACCTGCCGGCGTACAAGACCGCACTGCCGCGGATCACCGCCGTCTTCCAGTCCGCTCCGAAGTCCGCGGTGAGCACCGTCCCGCTCACCGCCAAAGTCGCCGCGGTATCCAGCACCACCAAGACGACCCCGGAACCACCGGAGCCGCTGTCGCCGATCGCCAAGATCGCCGAGCTGCCCGGCCGCATCGTCAACACGGTGCTGCAGGTGCTCGACATCACCGTCTCGGCCAACGGGCCGAAGAGCCCGATCGACTTGGCCCCGATCAACAATGCCCTCTTCGCGGCGTTCCGCGAGATCGAAGGGCAGCTGGGCCTGACCAAAACGCCTGCCGTACAACCGGTGCCGCCGACGATGGTCTACAACGGGCCCACCACCGGTAAGACCCCGACGGTGTCGCAGTTCCTCAACGCCGCGACGGCCGCATACGTCTGGGGCGGCACCCCGGGCGACCTGAAACCGTTCGTGGTCGACGGCAAGCAGATGGAATCCACCAACGTGCTGACCGGCATGTCCGGCAAGGCATGGGTGACGCCGGACGGCCAGATCATCATCGCCTACCAGGGCACGACGGGCGGAACCAATCTGCTGCACAATCCGCTGATCGCGATCTCCCAGGTGGTGACCGACACGCAGGTGATCTTCACCGACACCACCCCGCAGGCCTTCACCGATGCGGTGGACTTCGAGCAGGAGGTGGAGGCCGCCGCCATCGAGCAGGGCTACCGCAAGGAAGACATCTTCGTCACCGGCCACTCACTCGGTGGCTGGGAGGCCGCATACGTGGCGCAGCAAACGGGCGTGGGCGGCATCGGTTTTGAGAGCCCCGGCCTCAACAGCACGGTGCCGGGCAACGGCGCCGACTCCGGGTTCGTCAACGTCCTGACCTATGGCGACACCGCGGCCTACTTCTCCACCGATCTGCCCGGCCTACAGCCGTTCATGCCGGAATACGTGCCGGGTGGCGGAACCAAGCCGCATTACGGGTCGATCGTGATGATCGGCAACCCCGACGCCGCCATCCCGCTGATGAACTCGGCGGCACTGTTGGACGCCGGACCGATCGGCGGAGCCATCTTCGTCGTCGACATCCTGGTCAACTTCTTGCAGTACCACCTGCCCGGTATCCAGGCCTATCACCTGGGTGTCGACCCGGACCCCGGCGTCGTGCCGTGGCTGGGAAATGCGTCGGGACCGGTGAACGCCGACTACGCCGACATGACGATTCCGGAGCTGCAGAAGGCGGCGTCAGATGCGGGAACGCTGATCAGGCCCTGATCAAGCAGTAGCGGATTCTCGCTGAATCTGTTCCGCGGCTTCCTGTTTGATCTGTTCGAACTGTGCGGCCATCGCTTCGGCCAGGGCGGTCGCACCGGACAGTGGCCGGACCATCACCATGAAGTCGTCGATATTGCCGTCGGCATCGTGGTGCAGAAAATCGCATCCGGTGATCTTCTTGCCGTCCACGGTGGCCTCGAAGACCAGCGCGTGGTCATGGCCTTCGGCATCGGCGATCTCGCGGATGTAGCGGAAGTCCTTGAACACCCGCATGACCCCACGCAGGATCGCCGCGGTGATCGGCTTGCCCGGATACGGCTTGAACGCCACGGGGCTGGTGAACACGACATTGTCGGCCAGCAATGCCTCCATTGCGGCCTCGTCACGGGCCTCCACGGCCTTCCGGAACGGATGCATCGGACCTCCATCACCCACATTCATCGACAGCGCGATGCTAGGCCGGGCCCGTTCCTATAGTCAACATTTTGATTAATCACTTCGCTGCTAGCATCGGCCCATGGCGCTACGAGACGCAGTCCTTGCCGCCCTTCTGGACGGCGAGGCATCGGGCTATGACCTGGCCAAAGGGTTCGACGCGTCCGTCGCCAACTTCTGGATGGCGACACCCCAGCAGCTCTACCGGGAACTGGACCGGATGGCCGCCGACGGGCTCATCGCCGCGCGACTCGTCGAACAGGACCGGCGGCCGAACAAGCGCCTGTATTCACTGACCGACCAGGGCCGGCAGGCGCTGCTCGAGTTCACCGAGACGCCGCCGAAACCCGGGGCGATTCGCGAGGACCTTCTGGTCCAGATCCAGGCGGTGGACTCCGGCAACATCGAGGCGGTCCGCGACGCGCTGTCCGAACGTCTGCAGTGGGCCACCGCCAAACTCGCGCGTTACCGGCGCACGCAAGACCACCTCCTGGCCGGACGGACCGAAGACGTCTACCTGGCCGAAGCGGACCGGATCGGCCCGTACCTGACCTTGCTGCGCGGAATCCGGTTCGAACAAGAGAACGTCGACTGGGCCGGCCGGGCACTGGCTGTCATCGAGCAGCGGCTGGCCGCGGCGGACCGGCCTCCTCGCTGACGGTGTCCTGTGGCTCGGTGACCCAGGCGCTGAACACCGGCACTCCCCGCCAAAACTGCGGCCCATCCTGGCGACTCGCACAGGCCAGGACCGCGAACGGGCGGTTGAAGCGGACCTCGATCCGGCGCACCAGCACCTCACGAAATTGCGGCATTGATCCGGCGACCATGCCGATCGCCGTCACCGCCGCCGCCTTGAACCCTTCCCTCGTATAGGACGCGACGGCCGACTGCCTGGCGCTGAACTCCACCGGCAGATCCTCCGGCCTCGCGAAGCCGGTCAGGGCGTCGAACACCGGGGCAATGCCGGGTGCGTTCTTGAGGTCGTGGTCACTCGTCGCCGACCACGCCGGCAGGTAGCTGAACCACTCGGCCTGCACGTCCGGGCCTCCGACCCGCTGTACGCGCCGTTCCGTCACGCTCCACGCATGCCCGTCGACCAGATCCTCGATCGGGATTCGGCGCGCCGCGCTCTCGTCCCCTCGCAACATTGCCGCCACCTGATGCGCGGCGACGTCGACATCGTGGGGAGCCACCTCGGGTGCGGCGATCACGCTGAACACATCGAGCGCCGATGACGAGGGCGGCGCGGCGACCGCGACCAGCCCAGCGGCGTCGGTGTCGACCACCAGCTGAATTGCCCCACCGAGCTCCAACCCCGTGTCGATCGCGGCGCCGAACACCCCGCCCAGCTCCTTGGTGGTGCCCAGCGGTTGCGACCAGCCGATGTCGGTGGCAAGCGCGGAGGCAAGCACCAGCCTGGTCAATTCGTCGAGTTGGAGCGGGAACTTGTCGATCAGCCCGTTGGTGCGACCCCGCGCCCAGGCATCGGCCTGCGCCTGATCCGGCACCGGACCCCGCTCCACGACGCCGGGCAGCCTTCGCACCCAGTCATCGAACGCCGGCCCGAGCCTGCGGTCCCACACCGCGGCCAAAGCGGATACTGCGGGGTGCGGATCGCTCAGCAGGTCGACGGCCCGGGCGGCGGCATCGTCGACGGTCGTGCCGAGCACCGCCTCGAGCTCGCGCCGGGACTCTCCCGACGTGGCCGGCCCGACCAACGCCAGTACCAGCCACAGGCCGAGGGGTGACGCCACGGAGTGTCCGTTGAGCGCTGACTTGTTGAACTGAGCCGCGTAGGCGGAGACGATCTCGGCGTTGCTGAGGCCCGGCATGGTACGCACCATATCCGCCGGTTTTACGCCGAGCGGCGGCCAGACGTTACTGTGCTTGCGTCGGCTTCAGCGAACAGGCCGATAGAAAAGTTGAGCAGATTCATGACCGCAGCACCAGAAGCAACGGCGCTCGAAGCCCGCGTCGGCCACTATTACGAGGCGGACAGCCTCTACCTGGTCGGCCGCGAGAAGGTACGTGAGTACGCCCGGGCCGTGCAGGACTATCACCCCGCACACTGGGACGTCGACGCCGCCGCGAAGCTCGGCTATTCCGGCCTGGTCGCGCCGCTGACCTTCACCTCGACCCCGGCCATGGCGTGTAACCGGCGCATGTTCGAGTCGGTGGTCGTCGGGTACGACACCTACCTGCAGACCGAAGAGGTCTTCGAGCAGCACCGCCCGATCGTCGCCGGCGACGAGCTGAAGATCGACATCGAGTTGACGTCGGTACGCCGGATCGCCGGGCGCGACATGATCACCGTCACCAATACCTTCACGGACCGGGCCGGGGAACGGGTGCACACACTGCACACCACCGTCGTCGGCGTGACAGCCGAGGATCTCAATCCCGAGATCAAGACCGCCGTGCAGCGCGCGATGATGCACGACGTCGACATCTTCGGCGTCGGCGACGACGAGTACGTGAAGACGGTGCGCCCCGAGGAAGAGGTCCGGATTGCCGACGGCGGTATGACCCGCACACCGGGCACGCCGTCCTTCGACGACGTGAAGGTCGGCGACGAACTCGGCGTGCACCACACCCGCCTGTCCCGCGGTGACCTGGTGAACTACGCCGGCGTGGCCGGCGACGCCAACCCGATCCACTGGGACGAGGAGATCGCCAAGCTCGCCGGGCTCCCCGACGTGATCGCCCACGGCATGCTGACCATGGGTCTGGGCGCCGGATTCGTCTCCACCTGGACGGGCGACCCCGGCGCGGTCACCCGCTACGCGGTGCGACTGTCCCAGCCGGCCATCGTGTCCGCCAAGGAAGGCGCCGACATCGAGTTCAGCGGCAAGATCAAGTCGCTGGACCCGGAGACCCGCAGCGGTGTCGTCATCGTGGCCGCGAAGTCCGACGGCAAGAAGATCTTCGGGCTGGCGACCATGAACGTCCGCTTCAGCTGATCTGCTTCGAGGTTCCTGCCCGGTTCCTGTGAGCGCCGACGAGAATACTCAGAACGGGTAGCGTTTCAGGGGTGAATCTCGGCCCATGGGGTGATCTCACCGTCCTTGCCGCTGTACTGGAAATCGTCTTTGCCACAGGCGTATTCGTCTACATCGGGCGGATGGAGCGGCGGACGTCCCATCCATTGGGCGAGAAGGTGGGCGCCCACAAGGCGGTGCTGGCCAAGCTCCGCAAGCGCGAACCGATGTCGCAAGACGAGGTCGACTACGCGACCGAACTGGTGGACGACGCGCGCTCACCGCTCGCCTACGCCATTCCCGCAGCCCTGTTCACCATGGGCTTCTTCTACGTGGTCGGTTGCCTGTTCATGCTCCATCTGGACGGCGGCCATCCCTCCTTCCGCACCTTCATCGGCGGAATTCCGATGCTGACGTCGATGAACATGGCCGCACAGCTACACCGGGTGGCCCGCTTGAAGGCAAACCTACGGGACGTGCCGGTCACCGAACCCGCGGTCTAGGCAGAACCCGAGGGTCGTGACGATCCGGCGACCGGATCACCGTCCTCCCAGAGCAGCAGCTGACGCACCGATGCCCGCGTGCCGTAGGGCCGCAGCATCTGGCTGGCCGGCCGGGGACGGACCCGAAGTGGCCACCAGAACCAGCGGCCGAGCAGTGTGGCGATCGCCGGCGTCATGAACGAGCGCACGATGAGCGTGTCGAACAGCAGGCCTAGCGCGATCGTGGTGCCGATCTGACCGAGCACCCGTAGATCGGCGAACACGAACGAGGCCATGGTGGCCGCGAACACCAAACCCGCCGAGGTGACCACGGCGCCCGAGCCCGCCATCGCCCGGATGATGCCGGTGTTCAATCCCGCGCCGATCTCCTCCTTGAACCGCGACACCAGCAAGAGGTTGTAGTCCGAGCCCACCGCCAGCAGCAGAATCACGGCCAATGCCAACACAATCCAGTACAACTCGATGCCGAGAATCTCCTGCCAGATGAGCACTGAGAGACCGAACGAGGCGCCCAACGACAGGGCCACGGTACCCACGATCACCGCAGCCGCAACGATGCTGCGGGTGATGAACATCATCACCAGCAGGATTAGGCTGAGCGCCGCGATACCGGCGATCATCAGGTCGTATTTCGCGCCGTCCTGAATGTCCTTGTAGGTGGCCGCCGTCCCGGCGAGGTAGATCTTGGACCCCGCCAACGGGGTGCCCTTGACGGCGCCCTGCGCGGCGTGCCGGATGGCATCGATATGCGAAATGCCTTCCGGGGTGGCTGGATCCCCGTCATGGGTGATGATCATGCGGGCAGCCTTGCCGTCCGGTGACAGGAAAAGCTTGAGACCCCGCAGGAACTCCGGGTTGGTGAACGCCTCCGGCGGAAGGTAGAAGGAGTCATCGGTTTTCGACGCGTCGTAGGCCTGCCCGAGGGCGGTGGCGTTCTTCAGCGCCGCCTCCGTCTGATCGTTGATTCCCGACGTGGTGGCGTAGTTCGTCAACGTCAGGTCACGGTTGGTCTGCTGACTGGCGATCTGAGGCGGGATCAGCGCAAGGAGCTTCGGCTGCAGCGCATCCAGTTTGGAAATACTGCCCGAGACGTTGGCCAGCTGATCGGTCAGTTCGTCGATACCGTCGAGCGCGTCGAACACCGATCGCAGTGCCGCGCACATCGGGATGTCGAAACAGTGTGGCTCCCAATAGAAATAGTTGCGCAGCGGGCGGAACTGGTCATCGAAGTCGGCGATCTTGTCGCGCAGGCTCTGCGCCGTTGCCACCGTCTGCTGGAATGCCTTGGCCTGCTCGTCGGTGACCGCGGCGGACTGCTGCTGTAGCGCGTACTGCTGCCGCAGGATGTCGATCGAATTGTTGATCACGTCCACCTGTTTGAGCAGGTCGGCACCGCGGGCCTGCTGGAACGGCAGATTGTTGATCTGCGACGCACTACCGGCGCTGATCTGGAACGGGATCGACGTGTGGTCCAACGGAGTGCCCAGCGGCCGGGTGATGGACTGCACCTGCGCGATGCCGTCGGTGTGGAAGACCGCCTTGGCGACGCGCTCCAGCAGGATCATGTCGGTGGAATTCCGGAGATCGTGGTCGGCCTCGATCATCAGCAGCTCCGGATTGAGCCGGGCCTGCGAGAAGTGCCGCTCGGCCGCCGTGTAGCCGACATTCGCGGGGGCATGGGCGGGCATGTAGGGCCGGGTGTCGTAGCTCGTGCTGTAGCTCGGCAGGGCGAGCAGGCCGACGAGGGCGATGGCTATCGTCACCACCAGGATGGGTCCGGGCCAACGCACGATCGCGGTGCCGATGCGACGCCACCCCCGGGTGCGCATCGGGCGGGCGGGCTCGAACAGGCCGAAGTGACGGCCGATGGACAGCAGTGCCGGGGCCAGGGTCAGCGCCGCCACCACGGCGACGAGGACGCCGATACCGGCGGGGATTCCGAGGCTCTGGAAGTACGGGAGCCGGGTGAAGGTCAGGCACAGCACCGCGCCGGCGATCGTCAGGCCCGAGCCCAAGATGATGTGCGCGGTGCCGTGGTACATCGTGTTGAACGCCGCGACTCGATCTTGGCCCGCATACCGCGCTTCGTGAAACCGCCCGAGGATGAAGATCGCGTAGTCGGTCCCAGCGGCGATCACCAGCAGGGTCAGCAGGTTGGTCGAATAGGTCGACAGCTCGATGATGCCGGCGTTCGCGAGTACAGCGACGACACCGCGCGACGCGGTCAACTCGATCATCACAGTGAAGATCACCAGGATTGCCGTGGTGACCCGGCGGTAGAGCGACAACAACATCACCAAGATCACGCCGATGGTGATCAGCGTGGTCTTCAACGTGCCGTGCCGACCCACCTCGAACTGGTCGGTGACCAGCGGTGCGGCGCCGGTGACGTAGGCCCGGACTCCTGGGGGCGGCGGGGTGTCCTCGACGATGTCGCGGACCGAGTCGACGGATTCATTGGCGAGCGACTCACCCTGATTGCCGGCGAGGTACACCTGCACCAGGGCCGCCTTGCCGTCGGCGCTCTGTGACCCGGCCGCGGTCAGCGGATCGCCCCAGAAGTTCTGGATGTGCTGGACGTGCTTGGTGTCCTGGGTGAGCTTGTCGATCAGGCCGTCGTAGTAGTGGTGGGCGTCCGCACCGAGCGGCTCATCCCCCTCCAGGACGATCATGGCCGAGCTGTCCGAATCGAACTCGTCGAACACCTTGCCGATCCGCTTGGCGGCCTGCAACGACGGAGCGTCCTGGGGGCTCAGCGACACATTGTGCGACTCGGCCACGGTCTCCAGCTGTGGCACGAACACATTCGTCACCACCGCCAGGCCCAGCCAGAACAGTGCGATGAGCACCGCGAATCGCCGGATCAGATCCGGAACCGAATGCCGCGGGGCGTTGTTGGGGCTCATCCGGACTTGTCCAGGCAAAAGGTGAAGGCGTTCAAGTTGTTCACTGTTCGCTCGTCTTTGACCACGTCATCGATCGTGATTCGGCAGCTGATCGAGTTGCTGTCGCCCTGCGCGGAAACGTTCACCGCGACTGCCGGCTGAGTGGTCGTGGTGTCGTACGACCACGGCAACGCGACAGCATCTGCGCGCTGGGGTTGGGCATCGACGTCCAGGTAGGTGATGGTTGCCACCGTGCCCGGCGGACCGAAGACCTCCAGGACCACGTGCTTCGGGTTGAACGGCACGATCTCGTTCGCCGCGCCGTTGGGTGTCGACGTCACATCGCCGGAGGCGAAGATGCCGTGCAGGCGATGCACCGTGAATCCGGCGAGCACGACGACTGCCACCGCCACCAGAAGCATCCAGCGTTGGCTCAGTCGACGGCCGATCGAAATCCGCTGCATCCGTGAACCTCTCATGAGCGGCGACAGGCGATGACGGTGGACAATTCCTATAGGACGGCTAATCAACTAGGTTGACGGTATGGCACAGGGCCGCGCACCACAACCCATGCGTGTCTGGGAGATTGCTGTGGATAGGTCCGCTGTTCCGGGGGCTACTGAGCCGGCAGCCGCGACCGCAGAACGCGCAGTCCGTCCCCCGCGAGCTGTTCGAACGCCACCGTGCGCCCGCACACCGCCAGCATCAGGGCGACGCCCGAGCCGGTGATCACCTGGCCCGCACCCCAGGTTCGCCCGGTATCCGCATCGTGCAATGCAATGCCGCGCAGGCGCCGGTGCGGAAAGAAGCCGAGTTGCGTTCGGCTGGTGAGGAAATCGAGCACCCTGGCGACGTGTTGTGGATCCGGGCGATGCGGAAGTCCGAGCGGGATCCGCATGTCGACGCCATGCACCAACACGTCGGTCAACCCCGACACCGGACCGGTAACCGGCGGGCTCAGCCGGTAGTCGGCGCCCCGGCGTAGCGCCTCGGCGATCTCGGCCGCCGAGGCCTGCGCCCGGCGGCGGGCCAGCGCATCGATCCCGCGGTCGATGTTGCCGTGCCGAATGCCGCTGGCCAGAAAGCCCCAGAACCCGTCGGTGAAATCGCTGACCAGATGTGCCGCAACGGTTTTGACGTCCCATCCGGCACACAGGCTGGGTCTGGCCAGCTGGTCCGCGTCCAGCCCTTCGACCAGGGTGGCGATCGACCTGCGCTCGTCGGCCACCGCCGCGAACACCCGCTCGCGTTCGCGCGCGCTCAGCCGCATCGCCCGGCCTGCTCAGCGCGGGACGTCGGCCTTGAACGAAACCAACGCCGCACTGCTCAGATCGGCCAGTTCCTGAGCCTCGGCCGGATCCAGAGCGGCCGCGAAGATCTCGGCCATCCGCCGATTGGTCACCTGTTCGACCTCGGCGTAGCGATCCTTCTTGTCCGCGCCGTCGGCGAACGGCTCGGGCCAGCCGAACATGGTGGTGTACTGCGGCCCCTTGTTGAGCATGTGCGCCTCCACCGGGGCGATGCCCGAGATCGTCAGCGCGTTGAAGTGCACCCCGGCGCGCAGCTCGCGGAGCACGAACATCACCTGCAACGCGCGGGCCGCGGGATCGTCGGCCAACGGCATCGCCCGCCACCCGGCAAACAACGGCAACCCCGCGATCGGTGTCACGGCGATGATCTTCTCCCCCAACGCGGCGATACGATCCAGCCCCTGGGCACCCGACAGGTACTTGTGGCCGAAATCGGCGGCCTGCTGCCAATACTGTTGGGCCGCACCGGCAGCGCCGCGCACCGCAACTCCCTCGTCCCACATCGCCGCGAGTCCGTTCGGTTCGAAGACCGCGAACACCGCGCTGACGGTGGCGCCGGTAGCCCCGCCCAGCACCCCGCCGCGGCCGGCCACGTAGCCGGCCAACGGGTTCTCGTAACCCGCGGCGACACTGGCAGCGAAGTTCTCCGGGTGCAGCATGAAGAGGGCGACGGCCTGCTCCATCGCCGTACCCGCGGCAGCTGCGGCGTCGGCCATGTCGGTATTGCTCAAGGCAATGACTCCCATCTGGCGAGGTCCCACTGGCCGAAATCGGCTGCGAGAACATCGTTCACGTCAACATGGATGCCGTCGATCACGAAGCCCGGGTCGGACGCGGTGACGACTTCCCTTTGGAACAGCACGGCAGCCGGTTCACGCTCCCCCCGAGACCAAGCCTTCGTCTGCCAGGCCCAACGATAGCCCCGGCTGGTCGAAGACCCGACGACACCGTCGGCAATGGCCCACCCACACTGCCGGCGACCACCGTAGATCCCGGTGCGGCCGACTCCGAGGACCGAGTTGATCCCCCGAAACCATTGGACTGCCTTGCTTTTCCACGTCGCGGCATCGATGTCCTCGTCGACGCTGAAGAAGATCGGCGCCGTCGGCGGACCACCGGCCGCGGTGTGAATACCCACCGCAGTCTGAGCGTCGGCCACTCCGCCGTCGTAACCGCGGGTGAAGTCCGACGGCGTCGGCCAACCCGGTTTGCCGAACTGATAACAGCTGACGACCTGAAGACCTGCTGCCCGCAAGCGGTCGGCGTAGTCGCGGGTGACAGGTTTGAAATCGAAGGTAGCTCCCGGGCGCAGTTCGGAGACATAGACCAGCGCGCCGGCGAAGCCCGCGGACTTCAGCTGCTCAGGCTGGACCAGTCGGTCGGCGAAATCGACGATCTGCAGACCGTCGGCAGCGACCCGCGGCACACCGGCCGTCGCGGTCAGGGCACCTGGCACGGCCAACGCCGGGCCGAACAACGCGGCGTACCTGAGTACGTCGCGCCGTGAAGCAGACTGCGGCACGGACCGAAGCGTATCCGCGGATCTGGCGCAACTCCACCCCCGAACGTCGGCCGGAGAACGCTCACTTGCGCATTCCTCGGCGAAACAGGCCCCGTACCGAGGGCGAATGAACCAGAATGGCTAGTCACAGCTAACTACCGAGATCCTGGCAGAACCACCGTGGCACGAGACGTGATCGCCGTCGACACAACGCTCGATCACCCATGTCCCGACATCTGGCCGCTCCTGGAGACACCGGATCTCTACCCGCGGTTCTTTCGCGGTATCGGTGCGTGCGAACAAGTCGCCGGCGACCCGCAACTCTTCGACGTGCGGCTGTCCACCTCTCGCGGTGCCGTCGTCAGCCACCAGATGCGCCGGACGGTCCGCCTGTCGGGGGTGGAGTTGCGGCTCGACGCGACCCAGACCGGACGTTGTTTCGCGTCGATCCGGCTGACACCAGAAGGACGCGGCGCCCGGATCGCGCTGAGGATCTTCGCAATCGGCACACTGCACCCCGACATCGCGAAAGCCAGTGACAACGCCGTCGAGAGCTGGATACGCGAAGGGCTGCAGCGCATCTCGGACTACCTCGGGGGTGAGCCGTCGGCACAGCTGGTCAACATGGGTGACGGGCGCTCTCTACAGCTCAACGTCTTGAAAACCATGATCACCAGCGGTGTGGTCCGGGCTTCCCGGCCCGATCGCGGTCTCCGCCAACTCAATTCACTCGCCAAATGGGGATTCACGCTCGCCGGCGGACTGACGGCCGCCGCCGCGCGTGCACCCCGCACCGTCGCATCGATCGACGAGTACGGGACGTCGACCTACGCCGAAGTGGCCGAACGCACCACCCACCTGGCGTCCGGCCTTGCGGTCATCGGTTACACCAGCGACAGCACGTTCGCGGTTCTGGCCCGCAACCATTCGGCGATGGTCGAGTGCATGGTGGCGGCCAGCAAGTTGGGCGCCGACCTGGTGTTGCTGAACACCGGCCTGGCCGCCCGCGCGATCGAAGAGATCGTCAACCGGCACAACGTCGACGCCATCTTCGTCGACCGCGACTTCGAATCGGAAGTGCGGTATGTCTCGGCGGACATCCCACGAATCTCGATCCACGCCGATTCGGCTACGGGTCACCGCCGGTCGATGGACGACCTCATCGCCACCGGCACCGGCGCCGCACCCGTATCGCCTCCGAAACAGCCCGGCAAGCTGGTGGCACTTACCTCGGGCACGACCGGCACACCCAAGGGCGCCCGTAGGCCCACGCCGCCGGGCTTCGGCGCGATCGCCGCGATGTTGTCCCGCATGCCGCTGCATCACGGCGAAGTGATGCTGCTGAGCGCGCCGCTGTTCCACACCTGGGGCCTGGCCGCGCTGCAAGTGAGCACACCGCTGCTGGCGACCGTGGTGCTGATGGAACGGTTCGACGCCGAGGAATGCCTCAAAGCCATTGAGCGCCACCGCTGCACCGTGGTGATCCTGGTTCCGGTGATGTTGCAGCGAATTCTCGAGTTGCCGGCCGACGTACTCAGCCGATACGACACCTCATCGCTGAAGGTGGTCGCCAGCAGTGGCTCGCCGATTCCCGGCGCGGCGGTCACGAAGTTCATGGAGATCTTCGGCGACGTGCTCTACAACTTCTACGGGTCCACCGAGGTGTCCTGGGCCACCATCGCCGATCCCGCCGACCTGCGCATCGCTCCCACCACCGCGGGCCGGCCGCCGCTCGGTACCCGCATCGCCATCCTCGACGAGCGCGGCCGCGTCGCGCCGGTCGGCGCCGTCGGCCGCATTTTCGTCGGCAACGACATGCTCTTCGACGGTTACACCAATGCGAAATCCCCCGCCGTCGAGGACCGGCTGATGGACACCGGCGACCTCGGGTACCTGGACGGCAGCGGCCGTCTGTTCGTCGCCGGGCGTGATGACGACATGATCATCTCGGGCGGCGAGAACGTCTTTCCCCGCCCGGTCGAGGAGGCGATCGCGGTGCTGCCCCAGGTGGCCGACGTGGCGGTGGTCGGCGTGCCCGATCCGGAATTCGGCCAACGGCTGGCCGCGTTCGTCGTACGGACCGAAGGGTCATCACTCGACGAGGACACCGTCAAGAACTACGTCCGGAACCGCTTGAGCCGCTTCTCGATTCCGCGCGACGTCACCTTCGTCGATCAGCTGCCGCGCACCACCACCGGCAAGGTGTTGAAGCGTCACCTCATCGAGGGCCAGTTTCCGATGGAGATGGGATGGCCGGGCTGACGGCTGCGGCTACAGCTCCGTGACTTGCCCCTTGTCGACCAGCCACGATCGATCGAGGCGAACGTTGTCCAGCATCCGGCGATCATGCGTCACCAGGAGCAGGGCGCCGTCGTAGGACTCCAGCGCCTGCTCGAGCTGCTCGATGGCCGGGAGGTCGAGATGGTTCGTCGGCTCATCGAGAACCAGCACATTCGTGCCGCAGGCCTGCAGCAGCGCCAGCCCGGCCCGGGTCCGCTCCCCGGGTGACAAATCGTCGACTGCGCGTTCCACATGGTCGGCCTTCAACCCGAACTTCGCGAGCAGCGTCCGGACATCGGCCGTCGGCCACTCCGGCACATGGCGCTCGAACCGGTCGACGAGCCGCCCTTCGCCGGTGAAATCGGCTCGCGCCTGATCGATCTCACCGATGGCGACGTTCGCTCCCAGGCTCGCGCGCCCGTCGTCGGGTTGGCGGCGGCCGAGCAGCAGGCGCAGCAACGTCGACTTCCCGGCCCCGTTCGGTCCGGTGATCCCGATCCGCTCGCCGGCATTCACCTGCAGCGATACCGGCCCCAGTGCGAAATCACCCTGCCGCACAACAGCATTGTCCAGCGTCGCCACCACCGAACTCGACCGTGGTGCCGCGGCAATCGTGAACTGCAGGGTCCACTCCTTGCGCGGCTCCTCGACCTCCTCCAGCCGCGCGATCCGGCTCTCCATCTGCCGCACCTTCTGCGCCTGCTTCTCGCTGGACTCGGTCTGTGCACGCCGCCGGTTCTTGTCGTTGTCCGGCGCCTTGCGCATCGCGTTGCGCACCCCCTGGCTCGACCACTCCCGTTGGGTGCGCGCCCGCGCCACGAGATCGGCTTTCCTCTCTGCGAACTCTTCGTACTCTTCCCGACGGTGCCGGCGCGCGACTTCCCGCTCTTCCAAGTAGCTTTCGTAACCACCGCCGTAGACCGTGGTGCGGTTCTGCGCCAGATCCAGTTCCAGGACGCGGGTCACGGTCCGGGCCAGGAACTCACGATCGTGACTGACCAGCACCACACCGCCGCGAAGATCCGAGACGATGTTCTCCAGCCGGTCCAGGCCATCGAGGTCTAGATCGTTGGTCGGTTCATCGAGCAGGACGATGTCGAACCGCGAGAGCATCAACGCGGCGAGCCCGACCCGTGCCGCCTGCCCGCCCGACAACGAGGTCATCAGCGTCGAATCCGGCCGCATCGTGTCCGCATCGAACCCCAGCTCGGCCAGTACCACCGGCAGCCGCTCGTCGAGGTCGGCCGCACCGGTGGCGAGCCAATGATCGAGTGCGGCGGAGTAGGCGTCGGGATCCGCCGCCGGATCGGCGAGGGCCGCCGCTGCGGCGTCCATCGCCACGGTCGCCTGCGTGCAGCCGGTACGCCGCGCGATGTACGCGGCCACGGTCTCGCCCGGCACCCGCTCGTGCTCCTGCGGCAGCCACCCGACGAAACCGTCCACCGGAGCGAGGTTGATCACACCCTCGAGCGGTTCGAGATCTCCGGCCAGGATGCGCAGCAACGTGCTCTTACCCGCACCGTTGGCGCCCACGACCCCCACGACGTCCCCGGGCGCCACGGTCAGGTCCACACCCTCGAACAGGGTGCGATGGGCGAATCCGCCGGCCACGTTCTTCGCGACAAGCGTTGCGGTCATGGCCATATGGTCGCATTCGGAGCAATCTCTCCCGGCATCGCCAGGTTCGTGGCCCGTTTGGCCGTGGCAGTGACGCTCGGTGTCGGCAACTCAGGGCAGAATGCGTATGCCTCCCGTGCCACAGGGGTGGCTGCGCGGGGCATCGGCCCTGGTAGGAAAGGACAGCAGTGAGTTACAACGCCGCAGACATCACCGAGCTCGACGATGTCCAGCACACACGCCTGCGGCCGGCGGTAAACCTGGGCCTCGACGTCCTCAACACGGCGTTGCGTGAGCTGGTCGACAACGCGATCGAAGAGGTCGCCGACCCCAGCCACGGCGGGTCCACCGTGACGATCACCTTGCACACCGACGGATCGGTCAGCGTCGCCGACGACGGCCGCGGCCTGCCCGTCGACTCCGACCCGGTGACCGGGAAGAACGGCATCGTCAAGACGCTGGGCACCGCGCGTGCCGGCGGAAAATTCTCCGCCCACACCGACGCGACCAGCACCGGAGCCGGGTTGAACGGGATCGGCGCCGCCGCAGCGGTGTTCATCTCGGCCCGCACCGACGTGACCGTGCGCCGGGCCGGCAAGACCTACCTACAGAGTTTCGGTCACGGCTATCCCGGGACGTTCGAAGGCAAAGAGTTCGACCCGGACGCCCCCTTTACCCGGGCCGACACGCAGAAGCTGAAGGGCGCGGGCAACCGCAAGCCCGACGCGCACGGCACCACGGTGCGCATCCTGTTCGACTCAGCGGTGGTTCCCGACGCCAGTGTGGATATCGGCGAGGTCCTGCTGCGGGCACACGCCGCGGCACGGATGTGTCCTGGCGTGCACCTGACCGTCGTCGACGAAGGCTGGCCCGGCGAGGAGGTGCCGCCTGCACTGCTCGAGCCGTTCAGCGGCCCGTGGGGCACCGACGCCCTCCTGGACCTCATGTGCACCGCCGCCGGCACTCCCCTCCCGACGGTCCGCGCGGTCGTGGAAGGCCGCGGCGAGTACACCACCGGGCGCGGCCCCACCCCGTTCCGCTGGTCGCTGACCGCCGGCCCGGCCGAACCGATCACCGTGGCAGCGTTCTGTAACACCGTGCGCACCCCGGGTGGCGGATCGCATCTGACCGCCGCGGTGAAAGGTCTGTCCGAGGCACTGGCGGATCGCGCGTCCCGGATCCGCGACCTCGGCCTGGCCAAGGGCGAGGACGGCCCGGAGCCCCAGGATTTCGCCGCCGTCACCGCGCTGGCCGTGGACACCCGCGCCCCGGACGTCGGATGGGACTCCCAGGCCAAGACCGCGGTGTCGTCACGATCGCTGAACGTGGCGATGGCACCGGACGTGGCGCGCAGCGTCACCATCTGGGCGGCCAACCCCGCCAACGGCGACACCGTCACGCTGTGGACGAAGCTGGCACTCGAGTCGGCCCGAGCCCGCCGCAGCGCCGAGGGGGCCAAGGCCCGATCCCGGGCGGCGTCGAAAGCCAAAGGGCTGGGCACGAATCTGTCGCTGCCGCCCAAGCTGCTACCCAGCCGGGAGACCGGCCGTGGCTCGGGTGCCGAACTGTTCCTGTGTGAGGGCGATTCGGCGCTGGGCACCATCAAGGCCGCGCGCGACGCGACGTTCCAGGCCGCCTTCCCGCTGAAAGGCAAGCCGCCCAACGTCTACGGCTTCGCCGTGAGCAAGGCGCGGGCCAAAGACGAGTTCGACGCGATCGAGCGCATCCTGGGTTGCGGAATACGTGACAGTTGCGATCCCGAACTGTGCCGGTATGACCGGATCTTGTTCGCCTCCGACGCCGACCCGGACGGCGGCAATATCAACTCCAGCCTGATCTCGATGTTCCTCGACTTCTACCGCCCACTCGTCGAGGCCGGGATGGTCTACGTGACGCTGCCGCCGCTGTTCGTGGTCAAAGACGGCCAGCAACGGGTCTACTGCCAGGACGAGTCCGAACGCGACACCGCCGTGGCCCAGATGAAAGCCACCTCCAAACGGCGAGTGGAGGTTCAGCGCAACAAGGGCCTGGGTGAGATGGACGCCGACGACTTCTGGAACACCGTGCTGGATCCCCAGCGCCGCACGGTGATTCGGGTACATCCCGATGACAGCGAGAAGAAGCTGCACCACATCTTGTTCGGCGGGCCACCGGAGGGCCGGCGCACGTGGATGGCCGACGTGGCCGCCCGTGTTGACACCTCCGCGCTGGACCTGACCTAGGAAGAAGCACCGTGACCGCCACCCTGGACGTTCCCGAACAGAACCAAGATCTGGTGCTCGACCAGAGCGCCGACGACTACTGGAACCACTATCAGCTGACCTTCGCGCTCTACAGCGTCAGTGACCGCGCCATCCCGTCCGCATTCGACGGGCTCAAGCCCGGTCAGCGGCGCCTGCTCTATCAGATGCACGATTCGAAACTGCTGCCCGGCAACAAGCCGCAGAAGTCGTCGAAGATCTGCTCGGCGGTCACCGGCAACCTGCACCCGCACGGC
>MSTD01000005.1:0-70631 GCA_001942045.1 Mycolicibacterium porcinum | reverse complement strand
GCACGGCGGCGCGTCGATGTACGGGGCAGCGGCCCTGATGGCCGCCGAGTTCCAACGGGTCAAAGTCATTGACGGACAAGGCGCTTTCCCCCGCATCCAGGGCGACATTCCCGCCGCCGACCGATACACCGAGATGCGGCTGTCCGCTCAAGGTGCGGCCCTGACCGCCGAACTCGACAGTCATGCGGTGCCGATGGTCCAAACCTTCGACGGGGAATGGACCGAGCCGACCTGGCTGCCGGCCCAGTGGCCGGTGCTCCTGTGCAACGGCGCCGTCGGCATCGCCGAGGGGTGGGCCACCAAGGTGCCGGCCCACAATCCCCGCGAGGTGCTCGCCGCCTGCCGGGCGCTACTGAAAACCCCGAACATGACCGACGACAGGCTGGTCAAGCTCATCCCCGGTCCCGACTGGGGATGCGGCGCGACCGTCGTCGGCACCGCCGGGCTGCGCGAGTACATCACCACGGGTCGCGGCCAGTTCACGGTGCGGGGGACGGTGTCCGTCGACGGAAAGAACTGCATCATCACCGAGCTTCCGCCCGGTGTCGCGAGTAACACTGTGCAGGACCGGATCCGGGCACTCGTCGAGTCCGGCGAGCTGTCCGGCGTGGCCGACATGTCGGACCTGACCGACCGCCGCAACGGGCTACGCATCGTGGTCACCGCCAAGCGCGGCCACAGCGCCGAGGCGATCCGCGAACAACTCCTTGCCCTGACCCCGCTGGAGTCGACCTTCGCCGCCAGCCTGGTCGCTCTCGACGAGGATCGGGTACCCCGCTGGTGGTCGGTCCGGGAGCTGATCTCCGCCTTCCTGCGTCTGCGGGATTCGGTGGTCTTGCGCCGCAGCGAGTACCACCTGGACAAGGTCTCCGCACGGCGCCACCTGGTCGCCGGATTGATGAAGATCCACCTCGACATCGACACCGCGGTGGCGATCATCCGAGCGTCCGAGACCGTCGACGAGGCGCGTCAGGGCTTGCAGGAACACTTCTCCATCGACTCCGAGCAGGCCGATTATGTTCTGAGCCTGCAACTTCGACGCCTGACCAAGCTCGACGTGATCGAGCTGCAGGCCGAAGCCGAGAAGCTGGACGCCGAGTTCGCCGAGCTCACCGAACTGGTCGACAATCCCGATGCGCGCCGGGTGGTGATCGACAAGGAGTTGGTGGAGACCGCAAAGCTGTTCAAGGGCCCCGAGTTCGACCGCCGCACCGTGCTGGACTTCGATGCCGCCCCGACAGCGTCGAGCTCCGACGACGACGGCCCGCGCGAGCGGAAGATCAACGCCTCCTGGCGGCTCGATGACCGCGGCGTGTTCTCCGACAGCCACGGCGAGCTGCTCACCTCGGGTCTCGGCTGGGCAGTGTGGACCGACGGGCGGGTCAAGTTCACCGCAGGCAACGGTCTGCCGTTCAAGATTCGCGACATCCCGGTGGCACCGGACATCACCGGCCTGCTGCGTTCCGGGGTGCTGGCGGACGGCTACCACCTGGCGCTGGTCACGCGACGCGGGAAGATCCTGCGCATCGACCCGGCCGCGGTCAATCCGCAGGGCGTGGCGGGTAACGGTGTGGCCGGGGTGAAGCTTGCCGGCGACGGAGACGAAGTCATCGCGGCGCTGCCCATCTCGTGTCGCAACGGCGAAGCCATCCTGTCGATCTCCGAAAAGGGTTGGAAGGTGACCGAAGTCGCCGACATCCCGGTCAAGGGTCGCGGCGGCGCAGGTGTCGGATTCCATCCGTTCGTCAACGGCGAGGATGCGCTGCTATCGGCGTCGATCTCCCCGACCGGGTTCGTGCGGGGAAAGCGGGCCGTCCGGGCCGAGAATCGCGCCAAGGCTTCGGTTAAGGGTGCAGGCGGCGCTGACGTGACTCCGGCACCCGATACCGCGACCGAGTAGACAACCACGAGGAGGCTCCATGGTCAGCGCGGAACCGCACATCTACATCACCGTGCCGTCGGTACGGATCTGGGCCAAGAACAACCGCTGGGCGGCTGTCGCCCTGGCCGTCCTCGTGGTTGTGGTGGTGCTCGCGGCACTGGCCGTGCTGTTGTCATAACGACGCGTGTGCGTTTCGGGGTCCCCTCAGGACCTCACTGCCTGGATAACGGTGCCGCATCGAAACCGGAGGGGTTCGCGCGTCGCCACAGCTGTCGCAGCAGCCACATTGTTAACATCACGTCGTGGAGGTTTCCCGCCGTGACGCGCTGCGCTGTGCCGCGGCGCTGGCCGGGCTGGGTGTGGCCGCAGCGGGCCTCGGCGCGCCTCCGGCGTCGGCCGCCGCTCCCACGCTGATCGACTTCGCCATGCGCCAGATTCCGGCGCAGGACATCCGGGCCGCGGGCCACTCCGGGGTGATCAACTACGTCGCGACGTCACGTCCCGGATCGTCCTTCGGCGCCAAGCCGATCACCCTGCCCTATGCCCGCCAGCTCACCGCTGCAGGGCTCGTCATCGTCAGCAACTTCCAATACGGCAAGCCGGGCGGGACGGCACCATCGGACTTCACCCGCGGGTACCCCGGCGGCGTCGCCGACGCCCGCACCGCCTGGCAACTGCACACCGCGGCAGGTGGCGGAAAGAGCGCACCGGTCTTCTTCAGCGTCGACGACGACATCGACCGCAACACCTGGAACAACGTCGCACTACCGTGGTTTCGCGGAATCAACTCGGTCATCGGAGTCCAGCGCACCGGCATCTACGCGGGTATCCGGCCGTGCCAGTGGGCGATCGAGGATGGAGTGATCGGCAGGTCGAGTACCCCGGGCCGCGCCTGGGCCTGGCAGACCCGGTCCTGGTCCGGCGGTCAGGTCCATCCTGCCGCGGTGCTCTACCAGCGAGTGATCGACACCGCGTCGAATCCCGGACCAGTAGTCGGCGGCCTCCGCGTCGACGTCAACGATGCCTTGGCCTCCGACGTGGGCCAATGGAACCTACATCCGTGAGGTGGTTCAGGGGGTGACCCGCAGTTCAGCTCCCGGATGCGAGCTGAGCGTGACCACCACTGTGCCGCTGCCCGTCTCGAACGTGGTGCCGGCGTAGCCGATGAAGCCATAATGGCCGTCAATCGTCGACACCGCCGTGATGTCACCACGGCCTGACGCGCCGGTATCGAGATTCACCCAAGCGGCGGACACGGTGAGGGCACAGGAACCGTCGTAGATCCCGGCGTCGTAGTGGATCGCCACGCGTACACCGTCTTCGACCCGATCCCGGACCTGCACCGGCGTCACCTGCGCCTCGGCGCTGACGCTCCCGGCACACGTCGGGGATGCGACCACCGGAACCGGACCGAGCTGCGCGGAGCCCTCGGCGTGAGCCGCGGCCATCCACCACCAGGGAGCCGCGACCACGACGCCGAGAGCGCCGGCAGCGCGGAGCGCGATCATGTTCCGATTATCGACTTCCCGCGGGTCACCGTTACCGGGTGCAGTCGCGGTCAACTGGCTCATCCGGGTGGGCCGGTTAAGCTAGGCCGACCGGCGGGCGCAGTGTCCATCCCAGCTCCCCTGGCGCAGATCGATCGGAGGACTTGTGCGAAGGCAGCTGTCGAAGTGGACGATGACGAGCGTCGCAGTCATCAGCGTGGCTGCGCTCGTCAACGGTTGCGAGGCACAGGTCAAGGCGGACAACTACCCGCAGGCACCAGTTACCGCCCCGCAGGCCACGACTCGTGTGCTGCCGCAGAATCCACCCGACGAGGCCGCCCTGGCGCCATTTGACGGACTCGATGCCCGCACCCGGCAAGCCACCGCCGGTGCAGCCAAGTCCGGGGCCAAGATCGAGGTCGTCGTGTTGGACCGCGATACCGGCCAGATCGTCTCCAACGGCGCAAACCAGCCATTCCCGATCGCCTCGGTGGTGAAGCTGTTCATCGCCGACGACCTGCTGCTGCAGGAATCGAGGGGCGAGACGAAACTGACTGCGGCCGACCGCAAGTCGCTCGACATCATGCTGCGGTCCTCTGACGACGGTGCGGCCCAGACCTTCTGGGACCGCAGCGGAGGAAACGCCGTGATCTCGCGCATCGTGGCGCGCTACGGGTTGAAGGGGACCACGGCGCCGTACAACGGGCATTGGGACGTCACACAAAGCACCGCAAGCGATCTCGTCCGCTACTACGACATGCTGCTGGACGGCAGCGGCGGGTTGCCCCCCGAGCAGGCCGACGTGATCATGTCCAACCTCGCGCAATCCACGCCAACGGGAAGCGACGGATACCCGCAGCGGTTCGGCATCCCGGACGGGCTCTACGCCGAGCCGGTCGCGGTCAAGCAGGGCTGGTTCTGCTGCTGGAACGGGGCCAATCAGTTGCATGTGTCGACCGGTGCCATCGGGCCTGACCGCCGCTACGTGATGGCGATCAGCTCGTTGGAACCCGGTGACGCCGGCGCGGCTCGCGACACTGTCACCCAGGCCGTCAAGACGATGTTCCCCGGCGGGCGTATCTAGAGTCAGCTCAAGTAGTCCGCACCGCCGACATAGGTCATGTCTGAATGGTCGGAATCCAATGCCGCCCGGGCGATCGCGGTGGCGAACTCCTCGACGGTCGGAAGTACTGCCTGATCGCGGCGGGCTTCCACGGCCGCTGGGTCGCGCCGCTGCAGCAGCCGGACGATGATGGTCCCGTCGATCATGTCCCCGGACACCACCTTCAGCGCGATTCCACGCTCGGCCAGAGTGGGTTTCGCGGCCAGTAGGGCGTCTTCGCCCGCACGCTTGCTGTGCGCGATGGGTTCGTAGCCGTCAGGCACCGGCTTTCCGGGATAGAAGTGCGCTTGATGGCTGGTGACGAAGACAATCCGCGCGCCTCGCGGCATGAGCGGCAGGGCCAGCGTGGCCAGACGCAGTTGCGCATCGCGGTTGAGGCGCATGGCGTAACCCGGATCGGCTCCGCGCTCGAGACCACCGGAAGCGTTGAGCACCAACACATCGAGCGCGCCGAATCGCTCGCGGATGTCGGTCAGCAGCGCGTTGACCGCTGCCTCGTCGCAGACGTCAGCGCCTGCGGCCGACGCCTCTCCGCCGGCCGCGCGAATACCGGCCACCACGGTGTTCGCCCGCGCGGCTTTCTCGCGGTAGTTGACCAGGACATGGAAACCTGACGCACCGAGGATCCGGGCCACCTCGGCGCCGATACCGCGGGATGCACCCGTGACCAGGGCGACCCGACTCGGGTCACCGTTGGGCGGGACATCTGCCTGCACGTCTGGTCTGCTCATCGAATTCCTCCTCACGTCGCAAGCCTTAGACTTTACTTAGTTTTGTCTTATTTTTCTTAATCTGGTGTTACCGTCAACTCCATCGCGGGATTCGCCACGCAGGGGAGGCGTGCACCACATGACGGAACACTCTGTAGTCCTCGGCGCAGGGATCGCCGGCCTACTGGCTACAGCCGCGCTCGCCGACGCCGGCCACAACGTCACCGTCATCGAACGAGACCGCCTGCCGGACAAACCTTCTCATCGTCGCGGCATTCCGCAGGGCCCGCACCTGCACAGCCTGCTCTCCCGGGGCTGGCAGACCATCGAGGAACTCGTTCCGGGATTGATCGAAGACCTGATCGCCGCCGGCGGCCATGTCCTCGACGACGCCCACCTCGGCGCGCGCATGCACATCCAGAACGGCCGGTACGGCTTCAACCGCACCGATCCAGTCGCGGATCCAGCCGCCCTCGCCAACTACCTGGTCACGCGACCGCTACTCGAACATGCCCTGCGGCTAAGGGTCACGGCCCTGCCCAATGCCGTTGTCATAGACGGGCACGACATCGGTGGGTTTGTCGCCGGGCAACCGGATCGCATCACCGGTGTCACGCTGGCAGACCGACAGACAGGCGCGACTCGGACGCTCGAGGCCGATCTCGTCGTCGACGCCACCGGTCGCGCGACGCGCACACCCCTGCTCCTCGAGATGCTCGGCTACGGCCGGCCGCCCCAGCGATCGTTCACCGTGCGCGGCGTGTACTACAGCCAACAGATCACCATTCCCGACCAGGACACCTTTCCCGAGCGCCTCATCCTGGTGATCCCGTCCGACGGCGCCGGCCGCGGCGGCCTGGTCGCTTGTGAAGACGACACCTGGACGTTGACCGTCGCGGCACACGCAGACGGACATACATCGCCCACCACGTTCGCTGAAATGCTCACCCTGGCGGAGGAATTCGTGCCACCGCACATCCAACCGGCGCTTCGCGGGACCGCGCCACTGTCAGACGTCGCGGTCTACCGCTACCCCGGCGGCACCTGGCACAGCTACGACCGTTGCGCCCGTCATCCCGACGGCCTGGTCGTCATCGGGGATGCACTCTGCTGTCTAGACCCGATCCACGGGCAAGGGGTCACCATGGCCGCCCGGCACGCCCAGGTGTTGCGCACGCATCTCCGCGACCACGGAAGCATTGACCCGCAACGCTTCTATCAATCACTGGCACCCATCATCGCTCCGGTCTGGGCCGCCAACCAGCCCCCTGGATGCAGGCCCGACCGAGGCGTGAAGGACAAGATTCGCCGCCGCGCGTTGGAGTGGAGTCGCCGCAGGATCCTGGAGGCCGCCGGCGATATTGTCGTCACCGAACGACTCGTTCGGATCGTGAACATGATCGACTCGCCGCAGCGGCTGCTCGAACCACGCCTGCTCGGCCGAGTAGCGGCATACCATTTGCTCAAGTCTTTGCCCCTGCCAGCACCCCGACGGCGCGTGAGGACGACAGCCCGTGCTTGACACGTCATACCGCAACGCCCGCATTCGCGTCTCCGCGATCGCGGCCGGGCTCGACGAGTCGCAGCTGCTGGCACCGGTCCCGGCCACTCCCGAATGGACCGTGCACGATCTCTTGGCACACCTGGTCGGCGGCGCCGCTGACGTTACGTGCGGTCGCTTGGACGGGGCCGGCGGCCGGCGATGGACAGCTCGCCAGGTCGCCGAGCGCCAACATGATTCGGTGGCGTCACTGCTGGCTGAGTGGGAGCGGGTGAGCCCCGTGGTCGAGGCAGGCCTGGCCGGGAAACAGTTCACCGGACCCAGCGTCGCCGCCGACCTCATCTGCCACGAAGCCGACCTGAATGAGGCGCTGGGCCTGCCCCCGGTAGACCGCGCCCATTGGCATGACCCGTTTCTGAACGTGATGATGTGGCTGCTGGTCCAACGGCTCCAGCCGCTCACCTCAGCCCTCATTCGCGACGAGTGCGGCAACGAATGGCACTGCGGGTCAGCCGAACCCACGCTCACGCTTCGTGCGGATGGATACGAACTTCTGCGAGCGATGTTCAGTCGACGCTCGCGCCGACAGATCGCCGACTGGGACTGGTCGCACGCTCCAGGGCAGCAAGTCATCGACAGCTTCGGATTCTTCGGACCGCGCGACGACGACCAACCAGTTCCCGGCACGACCTGATGTAGGTTCTCAAATTTGACTGCATTTGGCCGCAGCTCTGACGTGCGAATATCGGATGGTCTCACGTGAACTGCACCGGGGTTTGTCTCACGAGGTGCTGCATTTCCTAGGCGCAAGCCCCGAACATACGATTTCCATGCCACTCGCGATAGAGCTAGTCAAACTCACCAGATGTCGATTGGTCACGGTGAGACATGAGCCTGGCTTGCGACAAGAAGCGGCAAGCATTGAGCCGCTGATTCAACCACGTCCGGTCTTGGCGACCGCTTGTTGGGTTACCGCGTACGCACATGTCGATTCAGTGGCCCAATTGGTCATTTGCGTCCTGGCCTGGCTAATCCGCTCGCGGTTGTCGCGCCGCTTCGATGACATGTACGTGGCTGTCGGCCCATGCGTGGAGTCCGTCGAGGCTGTCAACTAGGGACCGGCCCAGATTGGTCAGGCGGTAGTACACACGTTGCGGCGGAGGCCCTGTTCTCGGCGAGCGCTGTACCAAACCGTCGCGCACGAGATTGCGCAGTGTCGCGGACAGCATTTTGCGCGAAGCGCCGTGGATGCGCCGATACAGGTCTCCGTAACTGAGTTCCGTTGCACCGGAGAGGTGTTCGAACACTGCGGGCACCCACTTGTTGCTGATAATCGCCAACACAGCTTGCAACGCGCAGACATCGCGGACCGGCCTCGAACGGACATGACGCTCGGCAACGAACACCTCAGCGCACCGCGGTATCGAAGGGGCCGTATCCGCAGCACCCCGATTCGAGCAGGACCGTGTCGACGCCGCGCCCAGCCAGCCGCCGTGCGGTCGACAGGCCGGCCAGTCCACCGCCGATGACCGCGACCGAGCAGGTGAGATTCTCCGTCAGCGGCGGAGGGATGTCGGTCGGCGGGTCGATCCAGCCGGTGAAGCTGGTGTAGTCGGTGGTCGCGGTGCTGTTCATGCGGCTCCGGCTCCATGGATGCTGGTGGCTGAAAGGCGTTGTGCGGCAGCACCAGTACGAGCGTCGAACGCGGTGTAGGCGCAGTAGATGACGAGCATCGTCAGGCCCCAGGTGGACAGGGCCAGGGTGTAGAAGAGCGTGTGGTTGGCGTCGTCGCCCGGGATGTGCCAGAAGTCGTAGATCGCGGCGACGACGACGTTGAGGGCCGTCGCGGCACCGATCCAGGCGGCGTGTGCGCGCTCGCCGATGTTCCACAGGCGAAATGCGAAGTAGCACAGGAAACTTGAGGTCGCGAGCGCCGTCAACAGGAAGAACACCTTGCCGGGAGTGCCGATCTGGACGGCGAACTCGGAGAGGAAGAATCCGAACACCGCGGCCAGGGCGAACGCCCCGACCTCGACACGCAGTGACGGCCTGTAGCCGTTGGTGAGCATCAGCAGGCCCATCACCAGGATCAGCGTGAAGCCGATGGACCGCGAGAACGCGTCGAGGAAGAACGCAATGTGGAACATCGGAGAATCCTGGCCGCCCTTGAGCAGACCGTACAGCAGGAAGTTCGACCCGGACACAGCCATGATGATCCATTCGAGGCCGATCAGGTAATTGTGATGGCGCCGAATGAATTTCGCGCCACAGATGAATCCGATGGCGATCATCCAGACGTCCGCCGCGGCGAAGAACATGTCGCGCATGGCAGCGCCTCCTTGGGTGTGACCGTGATCTCGTACGGTCCCCAGCGTGTCGAGGCGACTGCCGCCGCCGCTACGCCGACATGCACCTTCGTGGCGCCATGGGCGCGGCACAGTGCACCACCAGATCGTGCGATCTGCCCCTGTTCGGCGGCCGCGGTGCACTGTGCACCGCACCGTCGCGAAGGAATGGGCACCGCGGCGTAGTGATCAGGCGGCGGCACCGGGCACCGTGGCATCACCTAAAGCGGAATCGAGCGAAAGGCCCAGCCCATGAACGCATCGACACCCACCGTCGACGAGTACGACATCGTCGTCATCGGCGCCGGCATCTCCGGTATCGGCGCCGCGAAGTACATCACCGAGGCGTTCCCAGGCAAGCGGGTGGTGATCCTCGAGGGTCGCGCGAACATCGGCGGCACCTGGGACCTGTTCAAGTACCCCGGCATCCGTTCCGACAACGGCCTGCACACCTTCGGCTACGAGTTCAAGCCCTGGACCGACCCGGACGCCATCGCGGAGGCCCCGAAGATCGTCAACTACCTCCAGGAGACGCTTGACGAGTTCGACCTGAACCGGCTGGTGCGGTTCGAGCACAGCGTGCAGCGCGCCTCGTGGTCGAGTGAGGACGCCCGCTGGACTCTCGACGTCACTACCCCAGACGGCGACCGGCGGATCAGCGCGAACTGGATCTTCGCCGGCACCGGCTACTACCGCTACGACGAGGGCTACACCCCGCAGTTCGAGGGCCGCGAGGACTTCCGGGGCGACATCCTGCACCCGCAGCACTGGCCCGAGGACTACGACTACAGCGGCAAGAAGGTCGTGGTCATCGGCAGCGGTGCCACCGCGGTCACGCTGATCCCGTCGATGCTGAACCACGCAGGTGCTGCGGCGCACGTCACCATGCTGCAGCGCACTCCGACTTACGTTATCCCCTGGGCGAAGGTCGATTCCGCAGCGCTGATGTTCACCAAGTGGTTCGGTGCGAACCGCGGCTACGCGTTGACCCGGTTCACCAACATCTGGATCGAACGAAGCATCGTGAAGGCCATGCGCGGATTCCCGAAGTTGGCACGCGCGGCCATCCGGCGCGTGAACATCAAATCCCTGCCGCAAGGATTCGACGTAGACACCCACTTCAACCCGCCGTACGACCCGTGGGATCAGCGCCTGTGCCTGTGCCCCGACGGCGACTTCTTCGAGGCGCTCAGTGACGGCAGCGCTTCGATCGTCACCGATAAGATCGAGCGGTTCACGGAGACCGGCATCGCGCTCGAATCGGGCGAGCACCTGGACGCCGACGTGATCGTCACCGCGACAGGCCTGAACATGCGCCTGCTCGGCGGCATCGAACTCGACGTCGATGGCGATCCGGTGCACCTGCCGGACACCGTGGCTTACCGCGGAACCCTCCTGTCGGGAATCCCGAACTTCGCCATCGCGATCGGCTACACGACATCCCCGTGGACGCTGAAGATCAGCATCCTGTGCCGATACTTTTGCGCACTCGTGGCACACATGGACGCCTTCGGCTATGACAGCGTCCGCGTCGAGGCCGACCCGGCCATGGAGCGCCGGCCGATCGTTGACCTGAGTTCCGGCTACGCCCAGCGCGCGAAGGACATCATTCCGAAGCAGGGCACGGGCCTGTTCCAGATGTCCATGTCGTACCAGCAGGACGCCAGGATCCTCCGCGGTCCGCTGCTCGACGAGGCCCTGCACTTCTCGTCCCGTGCCGACGAACCGCACCGCTCGCCGGCACCGGCGAATGAGGCGATCCATGCCTGAGCCGAAATCCGCAGACCGGTTCGTGACGCTCCCGGGCGGCACGCGGGTCTGCTTCCGCACCGACGGGCCAGCCGGGGGAACACCGGTCCTGCTCCTCGCCGGCCTCGGGGAGGACCTCACGACGTGGTCGCCGCGGTTCGTCTCCGGCCTGGCCGAAGCCGGATTCTTGGTGATCCGGATGGACAACCGCGACTCGGGCCGCTCGACCTTCGCCACGACGCCGCCGCCGAACACCCTTCGGCAACTGCTTTCCCGGCCGCGGCGCGACGCCTACACGCTGGCCGACATGGCGACCGACGCCGCGCAACTGATCGAGCACCTCGCCGTGGGCCCGACCCATGTGGTCGGCAGGTCGATGGGCGGCATGATCGCGCAGACGGTCGCGGCCCGGCACCCCGCCATCACCGCCACGCTGACCTCGCTGTACTCGACCACCGGTGATCCGACGGTGGGGCAGCCCGCCGCGTCGACAAAAGCCCTTCTGGTGAGCCCCCCTCCGCGAAACCGGCTGCAGGCGGTCCGCGCGCACCTGCGGATGACTGCACATCTCGCCGGAACCGGTTACCCCATCGATGAGGCCGAGGAGGCCGCGCATGCCGTCGAAACCTGGAACCGCACCGCCGGCGACGGCGCCGCCGGAACGGCCCGGCAGATCCAGGCCATCCAGGCCTCCGGTGACCGGACAGCGGAACTGGCCACGATCACCGCGCCGACGCTGGTGATCAACGGTGACCGCGATCTCATCGTCGCACCGTCGGGCGGTGCAGCCACCGCGGCCGCGATCCGGCACGCGCGGCACATCGTCATCCCCGGTATGGGCCACCACCTGCCCAATTCGCTCGCCCCGCGCATCGCCGACCACGTCATCGACCATCTCGAAAGGGCACTGATATGACCGAACAGAATCTGACCGCACAACACACCGTCGACGTCGCCATCATCGGCGCCGGCGTATCGGGCTTGACCGCGGCGCGGAGGCTGACTCAATACGGACGATCAGTGATCGTCCTGGAGGCCGGCGACCGCGTCGGCGGGCGCACCATGAACCTCGACGTCGGCCACGGCGTCATCACCGAAGGCGGCGGCCAATGGATCGGCCCCGGCCAGGACCGGATCTTCGCTCTGATCGACGAACTCGGGATCGACACGTTCAAAACCTACGTCGACGGCAAGTCGATCTATCACCGCAACGGCAAGTCCAAGCGATATGACGGCCTCATCCCGCCGGTCAATCCGCTGATTCTCGCCGACTTCGCCCAGCTGCAGACGCGGCTGGACCGCATGGCGAAAACGGTACCGCTCGAGGCGCCGTGGACGGCCCGGCACGCGCGCAAATGGGACAGCACCACCATCGGGCACTGGCTCGACGCCAACGCGCTGACCGAGGACGCCAAGTTCATCCTCACTCTCGGCCTGGCGGTGACCAACGCCGAAGATTTGCACTGGACGTCGTTGTTGGTGCAATTGGCGCGGATCAAGGGCGCCGGCGGCTTCGAACACATGGTGAACGTCACCGGCGGCGCGCAGGAGTCGCGGGTCGTCGGCGGGACGTTCCGCATCGCTCAGCGCATGGCCGACGACCTCGGGGCCGCCGTGGTGCTTGAGTCGCCCGTGACTGAGATCAGCCAGAACAGTGACGGCGTCACGGTTCGGTCCGCGCGCATCGATGTCCACGCTGACCGGGTGATTGTCGCCATGTCACCCGCCGATGCCTCCCGCATCAACTTCACACCGGACCTTCCGACCCGCCGGAGCATGCTGCAGCGCCGCTGGAGCAGTGGTTCGGAAAGCAAGCTCTTCGCCGTTTACGACAGGCCGTTCTGGCGGGAGCAGGGCCTCAACGGGCAAGCAGTCAGCGATCTGCCGGTCGCCAACTTCGTCATCGACAACTCGCCGCCGGACGCCAGCGTCGGCATCCTGCTCACCTTCATGGGCACCGCAGGATCGGGGTGTCTGCAGAGCTGGCCCGATCAACTGCTCGACAACCCTGACGCCCGGCGCGACGCCGTCCTTGCCGACCTGACCACACTGTTCGGCGCGCAAGCGGCCAAGCCGATCGCGTTCCTGGAAAAAGACTGGGCACACGAACCGTGGATCAATGGCTGTGTCGGCTCCCGCGCGCCAGGGTCGCTGACCCAGTATACCGACGCCGACCGGCGACCCGTAGGCCGAATCCACTGGGCCGGCACCGAGACCGCGACCGTCAACCAGGGCTACTTCGACGGCGCTGTCAGCGCCGCCGAGCGCGCCGCCGCCGAGGTGCTCAAGCACCTCCCGGTGCCGACAGAGTGGCGGGGTAGTCATGACTGAACAGCACACACAGGCGCCGGAGGCCGCCACCGGCCTGAACCGGACCCTCGGCGTCGCCCACATCGTGTTCATGGTCGTGGCGTTCGCCGCGCCGCTGACGGTGTTCGCGGGGCTGATCCCGCTGATGCTCGGCTCCGGCAACGGCATCGGGACGCCCGTCGACTTCGTGATCGTCGGCGTCGTGCTGGTGCTGTTCACCGTCGGCTACTCGGCGATGACCCCCGAGGTCCGCAACGCCGGCGCCTTCTACTCCTATGTGCAGCGCGGCCTCGGCACCGCGGCCGGCCTCGGCGCCGCCGCGCTGGCCCTGGTCACCTACTCGCTGCTCATCGTGTCCGTCGCGGCTTACCTCGGTGCCGCCGCGCGGAACGTGATCCACACGTTCGCCGGAGTCGCGGTGCCGTGGTGGATACTCGCAGCCGCCGGGCTCGCGGCGATCGGCTACCTGGGATACCGCAACGTCGAGGTCAGCGCGCGCGTACTGGGCGTGCTGCTCATCGCGGAGATCGGGATCGTCGCGCTGGTTGATGTCGCCATCGTGCTGCGCGGCGGAGCTGACGGGCTGTCGGCGCACCCGCTGACCTGGGACGCGTTCACCAGCGGCGCCACCGGCACCGGGATCATGTTCGCCGTCTTCGGCTTCGTCGGTTTCGAGGCCACCGCGGTCTTCCGGTCCGAGGCCAAGGATCCCGACCGCACGATCCCGCGCGCGACGTACACCGCCGTCGTCGTCATCGCCGCCATCTACACCGTCTCGTCCTGGGCGATGATCAACGGCATCGGCGTCACGCGCACCGTCGAGGCCGCGGCGAACGATCCCGAAGGGCTGGCAGCCGGGCTCGCGACCCGCTATGTGTCGCAGCTAGCCCACGACGCCGTGCAAGTGCTGCTGGTCTCGAGCTTCTTCGCGTGTGTGCTCACCGCGCACAACGTGGTTTCCCGCTACCTGTTCGCCCTCGGCCGCCAGGGCGCGCTCCCGGTTCCGCTCGGCGCGGTGCATCCCGTGCACCGGTCGCCGCACGTGGCCTCGCTGCTGACCTCAGGAGTCATCGCGACGCTGGTCGCGGTCACGGCGATCCTGGGGCTCGACCCCGTCGTCCAGATCTATGCCTGGTTCGGCGGCGCCGGAACCCTCGGGCTGATCGTTCTGCTGGCCCTGACCTCCGCGGCGATCGTCGTGCACTTCCGCCGGGTCCGCACCGCCAGTACCTGGACGGGCACCGTCGCCCCTGCCCTCGCACTCGCCGCCCTCGGCACCATCCTCGTGCTCGTCATCAGCAACTTCGAGCTCCTCATCGGCTCGCGCACCTGGGCGAATGTCTTCCTCGCGGTGATCACCGCCGCGTTCTCCGCCGGCCTCGCCTGGGCAGTCATGCTGCGCCGGCGTCGCCCCGATGTCTACCGCACCCTCGAATGACCTCGATCCCCGAAGCAGACCCCCAACGAAGAAAGGACGGACCATTGGACGCCACCACGATCCCCCCGGCTCCGGTCACGACAACAATCCGTGTCGAGATCGCCCACGATGCCACGCCCATCGTCCGACTGCTCGGCCGGACCCTGCGTGACGCCGTCCGCACCGGACACGCCCCCGACGTGCTCGGACACGGCGCCGGGACGGTAGCGGTCCGCTCCCACGACACCCCGCAGGCCGCGACCGTGACATTCTCCGACGGTGCCGTGACGGTGACCGGTGGCGTGTTCGCACCGACCGATGCCACGGTGGTCGTCGATCTCGACGCGCGCCTGGCGACCGTCAGCACCGAAGGCGACGCCGACCTGGCCGACAGGCTGTCGACCGCCCTGCGACCCCCGCTGCCGTCGTGGCAGGAGGCGGCCACCCGATTCTGGGACCTGACCCGCGGCATCCGCGGCATCCCGGACGTCCTCGTGGCGGTGGCCGATGGCCCCGGCGGCCCGGAAGAGGCCCGGTTCGGCGCCGGCCCCACCTGCTACCGCATGGTCGCCACGCCCGACGTGCTGACCGGTGTGTTCACCGGTTCCGACTATCTCCTCTCCGCTCTGGACCGCGGCCTGCGGGTTCAGGGCACGCTCTCACAGCTCTCGGTCATGACGGCCGCCTCGTGGAAGGTTCGATTCGATGTCTGAGCTCACCCTGCCCAGAATGGCCACCAAGGCGATCCGGGTGGAGGCCACCAATCACGACGGCAGCTTCATGGGTAAGAACGTCACTCCTGCGAAGTTCGCGTCCGGCAAGGATTCGGGGTTCGCCTTCGCCGACATCCTCTTCGCGATCGACATGGGCACCGACTTCGTTTTCGGCGACGCCTTCCCCGACTGGCGCGGCAACCTGTACGACATCGCGCTGGTCCCGGACATGAGCACGCTCGTGGAGTGGAAGCCCGGGATGGACTCCGTGATCGGTGACTTCTGGATGAGGGACGGCCGGCCACTACCAATCTGTCCGCGCAACATGGTGCGCCGCCTCGCCGACCGGCTCAGCGCACTCGGATACAGCGCCACCGTGGCGGTGGAAATCGAGACGACCCTGTTCGAGGAATCCATCCAGGAAGCGCGGGCACGCGGCTACCGCGACCTCACCCCGCTCGGTGGGGACACCGGGTCCGCCTACAACCTCGCGCGGTCCAAGGACTGGATCGACTACATGGAGGCCGTCACCGACCGGCTCGACTCGCTCGGCATCACCTGGGAGGCGTGGACCGACGAGGCCGCTCCCGGTCAGACCGAGTTGAACATCGCACCCGCCGACCCGGTGGCGCTCGCCGACGCCTGGGTACGAACCAAGCAGGTCATGCGCGAGGTCGCGTACGAACAGGGCCGATCGGTCACCTTCATGGCGAAACCGACCGCCGGATTCGGGCAGGGCGCGCACGTCAACCTGTCGCTGCAGCGGGACGGCGTGAACCAGTTCTTCTGCCCCGACGGGCCGTCCGAGGTCATGCTGCAGGCCATCGGCGGGCTGATGGCCACCATGGCCGGCAACACGTTGCTGGCGATGCCGCAGATCACCTCGTACCGGCGCCTCGTCGACATCTCGGGGCCACCGACCACCATGAGCTGGGGCGTCAACAACAAGACCGCGGCGTTGCGGGCGATCGTCGGCCATCCCAAGTATTCGCGCCTGGAGTATCGGGTGCCGGGTTCGGATGTCAATCCGTACTACGCGCTGGCCGGCGTCCTTGCCGGGGTCCTCGCCGGGCTCGAGCGCGGGCTGACGGCCCCGCCGCCGTGCGATGACATGGCGTGGTCCCTGCCCGACGACACCGGGGTCGCGCGGATCCCCGACACGATGACGAAGGCCATCGCAGCTCTCGACGCCGACCCGCTGCTGCGCGAATACCTGGGTGACGAGTTCGTCGAATTCTGGGTGGCGTCGCGCCGGTGGGAGTGGATGCAGTTCCACACCAAGGGCGGCGACCCGTATACCGAACTCTCCGCGTGGGAGTCCCATCGCTACTTCGAGTTCACATGAGTCGCAAACCGCTGATCGGGATAACCGGCCGCCGATTCCAGCTGGGGCTGATCGCCGGGATGGACGAACGGTACGGAGGCGAGTCCATGGACTCCTTCATGTCCGCGTTCGCGACGCGCATCGCGAGGGCCGGCGGCGTGCCCGTGCACCTGCCCTACGACGCCGATCCGGCCGACGCTTGCCAGTGGCTGTCCGGGGTGGTGGTGACCGGCGGGCAGGACGTGCATCCGGCACGGTGGGGCGGCGACACCACCGTGGTCCGCGACGTCGACCCCCGGCTTAATCCGAACGCGCATGACACCGAACGCGATGAGTACGAATTCACCCTGACCCGCACCGCGATTGATCACGGTATCCCGTTGCTGAGCGTGTGCCGCGGCCTGCAGGTCCTCAACACCGCGCTCGGCGGAACCCTCGTCGCGGATCTGCCGCCCGGGCCGATACCGCACCTGTCGCCGCGGGCCGCGCCCACCGACGGGGACGCCGCCCATGTGGTGGTGTTCGAGCCTGGGTCGACGGCCGCGCGGATCTTCGGCGACAGCGCAGTCACCAACTCGTGGCACCACCAGGCCGTTGACCAGTGCGCCACGGGGCTCATCGTTACCGGCCGCACCTCTGACGGGGTGGTCGAGGCGGTAGAGGCGCCCGATGCGCCGATCCTCGGGGTGCAGTGGCACCCCGAGTGGATGGAACGCGACGACCCGGCATTGACCTGGCTCGTCGACGAATCGAGAAAACAGCTGGAGGCCGCCAAATGACCATCGACACCACACATAGGGCACCGGGGCGACCCGCCGTCGCCGCCGACGAGATCGGGGCCGTGCCGCGGGTGCGCACCGTCACCGGCCTGCTCGCCGACGGCGCCGCCCGCACACCGGACGCCGAGCTGCTGCGTTTCGGCGAGCAGTCGTGGACCTATGCGCAGGCTGACGCGTCGTCGTCGCGGCTCGCGCACCGACTGATCGCGACGGCGGGCGTGGCCCCAGGCGACCGGGTCGCGATCATGCTGCCCAACGTCGCGGGCTGGCCGCTGACATGGCTGGCGGTGCTCAAAGCGGGCGCCGTCGCGGTGCCCGTCAACTCGGCGTACCGCGCGGCCGATCTGCAGTTCGTGCTGCAGGATTCGGGCGCCCGTGTGATCGTCACCGACGCTGATCACAGCCCCCTGGTACGTGAGGTGATCGCCGCAGTTCCCGGCCTCGCCGACGTGACGATCATCGATATCGCCGACAGCGATGCAGGGTTCCCCGCGACCGCCCCCGAGGTCGTGATCGGTCCCGACACCCTCGCCAACCTGCAGTACACCTCGGGCACCACCGGGTTCCCGAAGGCGTGCATGCTGACCCACGATTACTGGACCAGAATCGCGTGGACCTGCGCCGCGGCCGCCGGACTCGGCCCCGACGACGTGCTGCTCACCGCCCAGCCCTTCTCCTACATGGACCCGCAGTGGAACACGGTGCTCGCCCTCACCACCGGTGCTGCACTGGTGGTGCTGCCGCGGTTCTCGGCATCGGGCTTCATGACAGACGTGCGCCGGCACGGTGTGACGTTCTGCTACGTGCTCGGGTCGATGCCGACGCTGCTGTTCAAGCAGCCGCCCGGCCCTGACGACCGGGACAACCGGCTGCGCGCCGTGTTCTGCTCAGCCATCCCGGTGGCGCTGCACGCCCAGCTCGAGGAACGCTGGGGCGCGCCCTGGCGTGAGCTCTACGGAATGACCGAGAGCGGCATCGACATGATCAGCCCGCTCGCCGACACCGCGGCCGTGGGCAGCGGAACTCTCGGGCATCCCATGCCCACCAAGCAAATCCGGATCGTGGACGCCGACGGCGCCGACGTTCCCGCCGGCACGCCCGGCGAGCTCATCGTGTCCGGCGCACCGATGATGCTGGGCTACTGGAACCGGCCCGACGAGACAGCGCGGGCCCTGCACGGCGGGCGGCTGCACACCGGCGACCTGGCCGTCGCCGACGACCGCGGCGACATCCGCCTGGTGGGCCGCATCAAGGACATGGTGCGCCGCGGCGGCGAGAACGTCGCCGCCGCGGAGGTGGAGGCCGCACTCGAACGCGACGACGCCGTGGTCGCGTCCGCAGTGGTGGCCGAACCCGACGAGATACTCGGCGAGGAAGTCAAAGCATTCCTGCAACTCGCGGCCGGCCTGCCGGCCGACCGGGCGACGGCCGAGGCGATCGCCGAAAGGGTCTCGGGGCAGCTCGCGCGGTTCAAAGTGCCGCGGTACATCGAATTCGTCGCCGACTTCCCCCGCACACCGTCCGAGCGGGTGTCCAAGCCCGCACTGAAGGCGCGGGCCGCCGAATCCCCCGGCACCGTCTTCGACCTGCGCGAACCGGTCCCGGCCCAGACGGGTGCGGCTGAGCACGTGGTCGTCGACATGGTCCGCGACGTCGCCGTCATCACTCTGCGGCGCCCGGCGAAACTCAACGCGCTGACCATCGAGATGCGGCGGCGGTTGGCCGCGCTCATCCGCGAGTACGGCACCGGTGAGCGGGCCCGCGGCATCGTGCTCACGGGCACGGGGCGCGCGTTCAGCGCCGGCGAGGACCTCGCCGCACCGCCGACCACCTTCGACGAGATGCGCGACACCTTCGAGACCTTCCACGACATCACCCGAGCGATCCTGCAGACCCGGGTACCCGTGGTCGCGGCGATCAACGGCATCGCCGTCGGCGGCGCCTCGGAGATCACGATGTGCTGCGATGCCCGCCTCGGCACGCCGGCGACCACCTATTTCCAACCGGAGAATGGACGCGGCCTCACGATCTCCAACGCCTCGAGCGTGCTGCTCCCGCGGATCGTGCGCAATCACGCGATGCGGATGGTGCTGGGCTCCGAACGCATCGACGCCAACGAGGCGCTGCGCATCGGACTGCTCGACGAGATCGTCGACCAATCCGATTTGCTGGACCGAGCCGTCAGCACCGTCCTGGCCTGGACGCCGGAAGGCGTCAACAACACCGCTCTGCACCTGGCGCTGCTGCGTCCGCCGCTCAAGGAGATCGAACACGCCTTCGCGCTCGAGGACGCCGCCGCCGACGAATCGTGGAACAGCGGGGCGTTCAGCGCCGGCATCGCCGGGTTCTGGAGCTCCAAAACCTCTGGAGGACAACGATGATCACCACCCGCGCGGCCGTACTCACGACAGTGGGTGAGCCGCTGCACCTGACCGACATCGTCGTCGACGATCCCGAGCAGCACGAGGTCCGGATCGCCGTCACGCACGTCGGGCTGTGCCACAGCGACCTGCATTACATGACCGGTACCGTCGACACCGAGCTGCCGGTGGTGGTCGGGCACGAGGTGGCGGGCATCGTCGAATCCGTCGGCTCGGCCGTCACCGGCCTATGCCCCGGGGATCTGGTGACCGGGATCCTCACCCCGTCATGCGGCCAGTGCGCCAACTGCAACGCCGGCCGCTCCACACAGTGCCAGCGCCAAGACGAGATCCGTCGTCGCACCCGCCCCGCGTACGCCCTGCCCGACGGCACCCCGCTGGCTCGCCTGGGCGATATCGGTGCGTTCTCCGAGCACATCCTGCTGCGTGCGAACGCCGCGGTGAAACTGCCCGACGACGTGCCCACCCGGGTGGGCTGCCTGCTGTCCTGCTGTGTCGTGACCGGTGTCGGCGCGGTGTTCCGCGGCGCACAGGTGCGGCCCGGGTCCACGGCGGCGGTAATCGGCTGCGGCGGTGTCGGCTCGGCGATCATCCAGGGCGCGCGGCTCGCCGGCGCATCGGCAATCGTCGCCATCGACCTCGACGAGGCCCGGCTGAAAGCCGCACGTCGCTACGGCGCCACCCACACGGTGAACGCCGCCGAGGACGTCCCCGCGACGGTACGCGAGCTGCTCGGCGACGGCGTCGACTATGCCTTCGAGGCCGTCGGCTCCGCCCGGACCGCTGCCACCGCACTTGCCGTCACGCGCCCGACCGGCACCGCCTGCCTCGTGGGCATCGCCCCCGACGGCACGCAACTCGCGCTGCCCGCGTCCGACTTCTTCTTCAGCGAGAAGCGCCTCATCGGCTCCTACATGGGTTCCGGACAGGCGCGGGAGGACATCACCCAATTCGCCCGGCTCTATCAACAAGGTCGACTGCTCCTCGACGAAATGGTCACCGAAGTCATCGACTTCGAGCAGATCAACGAAGGCTTCGAGGCGATGAAATCCGGTGACGTGACCCGCATCGTCGTCGCCATGCCCAACCGTTCCAAGACCGCGGAGATGACCCGATGACGACCACGACCACGGCACTCGCCCAGCCCCGCAGTTACATCGCCGGCGAATGGGTCGACTGCGACGCACTCGACGCGTGGAACATCGACCCGAACACGGGCGAGCCGGTGCACCGCATGATGACCACCACGACCACCGACCTGGAGCGGGCACTCCAGCACGCTCAGCGTGCGTACGACGCCGCGGACTTCACCTCAGAAGAATTCCGGCTCGAACGCGCCGACGCACTCGAGCGCGCCGCGACCAAGGTCGAAGACCGGCTCGAGGAAATCGCCCGCACCGACGCGATCACCAGCGGCACCGCGATCACCTCAACCCGCAAGCTCGCTGCCTTCCTCCCGCCCCGGATCCGCGCCGCGGCGGCCGAGGCCCGCAGAATCCCCCGTGTCACCGCGCTGGCCGCCGGCGGCCGCGACGTGCGTTTGCACCGGGTGCCGTGGGGACCTGCCGCCATCCTCACCCCGTGGAACGGTCCCAGCTTCATCCCCGCGGCGAAGATCGCCAGCGCGATCGCCGCAGGCTGCCCGGTGCTGCTCAAGCCGTCCGAGCACGCGCCGGCCAGCGCCCAGGTGATCGCCGAATGCTTCGTCGACGCCGGCTTACCCGACGGTGCACTCCAACTCGTGCACGGCACCGGCGGCATCGGCGCTGCACTCACGGCCGACCGCCGGGTGCAGGTTGTCTCCTTCACCGGCGGACCGGGCGCGGGCCGGGCCATCGCCCGCGCGGCGGCTGAGGATTTCAAGGTTCTGCAGCTCGAGCTCGGGGGCAACAACCCCGTACTGGTGCTCGACGACGCCGATCTCGACGTCACTGCCGACGGCATCCTCGCCGGCATGACGACGCTGAACGGGCAGTGGTGTGAGGGCCCCGGAAAGGTCCTGGCACCGCACCGGCTGGTGCAGCCCCTGCGGCAAGCGCTGATCGAGCGCATCACGCGATTGCGGATCGGGCATTCACTCGACGAGGGCACCGACATCGGACCGATCTCGAACGAGCCGCATTACCGGACCCTGCTCCAGCGGATCGACGACCTGCGCGGGCTCGGCGCCGAGATCGACCAGCCGGGCGAGCTCCCCGGCCTCGCGGGCTACTTTCTGTCGCCGACCATCGCCACCGGCTCCGACCCCGACCGCACGACCGCCGAGCTGTTCGGCCCGGTTATCTCACTGCACGGCGTCGGTTCGGACGAGGAGGCCCTGCACGCCGCCAACGCGCACCCGTCGGGCCTGGACGCCTACGTCTTCGGAACCGACACCGACCGCGCCATCGCCGTCGGGGCCCGGATCAAGTCCGGTGAAGTGCGGGTCAACGGCGCCAAACTCGCCGACCTCGGCGACGGTTCCGCCCAAAGCTTCTGGGGCCGGTCCGGCATCGGCGGACACGGGCCCGCGGAATCGGTGCGGGTGTTTTGCGGCGAGCGCGTCGTCGGGGTCGACTCACCCGACCTGCCGCTGTAACGCACACCAACCAACACCGGAGAAAACCATGGCCTTGACCACCTCACACGACGTCGCAGTGCTGGGCTGCGGCTTGATGGGATCAGCACTCGCGCAGGCGCTCGCCCGCGGCGGCAAATCCGTCGCCGTCTGGAACCGCACGCACCAGAAGGCAGAAGCCTTGGCAGACAACGCGATAACGCCCATTCAGGAAATCGGTGAGGCCGTCCGCTCCGCGCCGCTCGTCGTCGTCTGCCTGGCCACGTACGACAACGCGCTCGCCGCCCTCGGGCCGGCGTCCGACCTGACGGGCACGACCCTCGTCAACGTGGGCAGCGCCGCCCCCGCAGACGTCGAAGCCTTCGGGGCCTGGGCCGGCGAGCGCGGCGCCAGATATCTGGACGGGTCCATTCTCGGGTACCCCGAACAGATCGGCACCGAGGCCGCGGCGATCCTCTATTCCGGATCCGACGGCGCGTGGGCCGACCACAGCGAGAGCCTGCAACTGCTGACCCCCATGTCCGTATGGGTATCCCCTGACATCAAGATCGCCAGTGTTCTGAACGTGGGACTGGTGGGCATGTTCCTGGTCCCGGCCGTCAGCGCCTTTGTGGAAGCAACGACCTACATGCGCGGACAGGGGGTCGATCAGGCCGTTCTCGAAGCACTCACGCCTGCCACGTTCGTGACCGTCCAGAGTGAGACCGCTCGGGTCGCGTCCGCCATAGCCGGCGGCGATTTCACCACCGATCAAGCAACCATCGCCACCTATGCCCAAGCCCTCGACGGTGCCATTGATGTGATGACGGAACTCGGACTGACACCCCGGGTGTTCGCCGCCGCTATCGAGAATCTGAACGCCGCAGTCGACGCCGGACTGGGCGACCTCGGCTTCGCCGCACAGACAAAGATCATCGCCACCTTGTGAGCAAGCCTGCACAGATACCTCGCCGCGAGCACTGGCTGCGACTGAGGTCCGGCGGCATCGCCAGACCTCAGTCGCGCAGCTGCACAAGCATCAACGCCGCCACCACACTCGCAGCGTTCTCGGCGAGCGGCACCGGAAGGAGCTGATCGGCCCGAGCCAGCCGCCGCTCGACGGTGTTGCGGTGCGTGAACAGCCGCTCCGCTGCGGCGGAGCCATTGAACCGCTCACGCACGTAAGTCAGGACCGTCTCCCGCAATACGGGGTCAGCAGTAGCAAGATCGCCGAGTGTGTCGTTCACGAACTGATCGGCCTGCGCCATGTCCGCGGTGAGCACTGACACCAGAGCGACGTCCTCATACCGCACGACGGGCCGCGCCGATCCCAGCCGGGCGAGCATCCGCTGCGCGGCCGCGGCATCCAGATGACTGCGGCGAAATCCATCGAGATCGCGCCCGGTTCGCCCGAGGGCCACGCGGATCCCTGGGCAGACAGATAGGGCAGCCTCAACCGCCTCGACCGACGGGACACCATCCGCCGGGAACCACACCCACAGCGCGGTGGCACTCGCATTCAGGGTGAGCCGGCGCTGCACTCCGCACACCCGCATCACCGCTTCTGCGGCGGAGTCCAGTCCCTCGGCCGCGTCGGCGGAGTCGCTCCAGATGATCACGCTGAGGTGGCTGCCCGTCAGCGCGTACCCGAGGCGGGATTCTGCACGTGCGCGAGCGATCGGCGCCCCCTCGAGCAGCAGTTGCACGGTGGCATGCCGCTCCGCGCTGGCGCCCCGGGCGAGGTCCGCACGCTCCTGCTCGACGTACTCATCCAGTGCCGTCATCGAATCGTCGATGAACGTCGCCATCGACCGCTCGGACACCTTCATGAGATCCCGGAGCTCCTCGACATCTGTCGTCGCCGCGAAGCACGCATCCACCCACAGGTCCCACGCGCCGTGCTGAGCGCCCCGCCACGAACCGAGATCGTGCATGTCCATTCCCCGGCGCACCAGGTCACGCGCAAACTGCAGGACCTCGGGTTCGACACAGGGCGCGACCGCTGCCCCCGGGTCCTGCAAATTGGCCGACAGCCAATGCAACAGGTACGCCTTGCTCATGTGACGGTCAGCCGCCGCAAGCTGAGGATCCTCAAGCAACGCACGATAGGCGGCACCCTGGTGGGCGGCGGCGATCACGGAATTGACCGCCTCATTCGTCGACGCCAGCAGACGTGCAGCGACGTCCCTGATCAGCGCCGCGGTTCGCTGATCAGGTCGCGGCCATCGTGCATCCACGCTCGCACTGTAGCGCCGCACGGACACAGTCGCCCCAAGCCCGGCGGTCGTCATGAATCGCGCCGGACGTCAGCGTTGTTGACTTTCGCACCTAAAGAGTTCGGTGCGCCCAGGCCGACTGCGGAATTGAGCGACCGTCGCCAACGCGATCACCACGAGCACGACGGTGTTAATAGCCCATGGTGACTGCTACCCGACACACCTTGGATACGGGACCTGGCGTCGTCCGAGGAGGCGGTTCGGCTCGTGGATAGGTTCTCAATTTCGGCTGCACCGTCCCGCACCTCTGACCTGGATGTTTGTGCGTGGTCTCACCTCAACGGCATCGCGGTTTGTCGGCGTCGCCTGAAAACTAACCCCGTGTCGGGTCAATTTTCAACCGACGTTGACAGCACATTTCGCTCGCGCACCGCAACCCGAAGCTCGGCACGCACCCGTCGCCCGGCGCACCTCTGAGGAGTTGTCGGCTGGTTAGTCGCGGCCGCGCGTGGTGTGTGCGGCCATTCAATGTCAGTACGACTTAGATTGAAACAATGACCGCAAGTCGCGATGGGCTGCTCCGCCCGATCGACAGCATGCCCGACGACCAAGTGGATACTCTACTCGCGGACGCATGTCGGCTGTCCCGCGCAGCTCAAGCTACGCCGCGACGGACCTGGCCCCCGAAGTTTGTAGGCATGATCAAGGATGGCCCTGGCGTCGGATCGTCGCCGGAGTACACCGACTCGGTGTTAAGTCGGGGATTCGGCCGCGAACGTTAGTCGGACGTCTGCCTGAGGGATCTCAGCACCTGGATTCCATCGTCGGTGAGCTGCATTGCGCATCCATTCTCTGGACGAACGAGCAGTTGCACACCGAGTTCGCTTTCTAGGTACTTGATTCGGTTGATGAGGCTGATCGGGCGGACGCCAAGTTCTTGCGCGGCAACGGTAAGTGTCCGGTAACGCGCAGCACACGCGAATAGCTGCAGACGCTGCCATGTGCGGGTTCCGACGAGCGTGGAGTCGTGTTCCAGGGCGCTAGGGACATCGCGCTGGGCGGCGAGGCTTGCGCTGTGGCTCGGTCCACCTCGCCCGCGCAAGGGGATAGCGTGCGTCTTTGCCCAGCGGGCCATGCTGCTGGTGCTCATCCCGGCCTCACGTGCGAGGTCTGGGAGAGCGCGGCGTCCGGTGACGTACTGCTCGTAGAGCCAGTCGCGGTCTACCGGGTTTCTGGTGTGCCGGCAGGGTTGCCGCAGAGGGACCTCATAGTCGTGGGCGAGGCGGGTGATCGTCTGACGGCTGACTCCGATGTCGACGGCTATGTCGTACAAGGACATTCGCTGATCGTGATAGAGCTCGATGAGGCGGGAGCGGGGGAGCGCGGCCCGCGCGGTGCAATATGCGGATGCGCGAGTCGGCGCGGCGTGGTCGACGCCCGTCGCGGACGAACTGGCGACGGCTGCTACCTGTAGGACGTGTCGCGCCGTGTCGAGGCTGGTGCCAACGAGTTTGGCAGCAGTGCCCAGCGTCATCTGTTCGCCGTTCACCAGATTGCGTAGTTCAGCGGCATCCAGGTCGTCGGGACTAGGTCCAGGTAGGAGAAGGCCATCAAAGACGTTGGCCGGTGGAGACCACACCGGCGGTTCGCCCGTAATATCCATGTGGGATAGGAATTCCTGCGCATGCTCGTAGAGCGCAGCTGACAGTGCTGGGGTGAGGTGCTGCGGAAAGTTGGCAACCCTGGTGCGGAATGCGCTGTCATCGGCACCCCACGGTGCCGCCGCTGAGGGCAGTCCGCTGAGTTGTTCGAAAAGGTAACTGCGGGCGATCTTGGCCCGAGCGGTCCCCGCGCCAGGGGTGCCGGTGTCGCGACAGATCTGTGCCCACGTCATGTCCGGTAGTAGCTGGCTGTAGTTGAGGCGTCGGCGCAGATGGTAGTCGATGGGTACGTTTTCGGTGGCCAGGTATTCGGCCATTCGGATGATTCCGGCTCGAATGTTGGGCCAGTGCTCGCGGTCTTCGAGGAGCTGGAGCACGCGCGATATCGCCTGGCCGTTGATGGGGCTGTCGACTATTCGCGCCGAGTCGTCCAGACTGAGCCTGCTGTGGACGAGTAGAAGCGCAACGGCCAGCGTGGGCCGTAGTTGGCGTTGATGGCATTTCGGAATCGAGAATCGCAACGACCAGGCCGGCCACAGCATGGGCGGCAGTCGTTTGGCCAGGATGTTGCTGTGTACGTCGGAGGGCGCGGGATGCGTCGGCATCGGTGTGCCGATGCGGTAACGCAGTTGGTCGCTGGGGTTGAGTAGAGGTCCCAGCGCGGCGAGTTGGGCTCCGACGAGTGCGGCGGAGATGCCCTTTCCCCAACCAATGTTCGTTGCTGTCACAGACAATCCCTGGTCGCGCGAGGATTGCACCAACCAGCGCAGCGCCTCCCCGGCGTCGGCGACACTCACGTGATCAAGCACGTTCAGCGCGGCGACCACGCCGACCGCCGCACTTGCAGCGGGCGTCGGCACCGCCTGTCTCGGGTCGCGGCTGGGTCCGCGTGGGGAGGAAGGCCGGCGGATCGGGCCACGGTAGACGGCGAGCAGGTCAGCGGGGATGACGGCTTCGAGATCGCGTGGTGTGGCATAAGCCAACACGCGTCCGGCGACGGCCCGAATGTCTGCGAGGACGCTGGCCCGTGGCTGGGTGTGCGCGTTGTAGAGACCGAATCCTGGTGTCGCCGTGGCGATAATGGCATTGATGGTTCGTTGCGCCTCTATCACGGGGTGTTCGATTCTGAAGATGGAGACCCTCGCGTGTGAGAGGTCGGCCCCGCACCGTTTGGGCGAGCGACCGAGCGCTGACGTTGCCGGGTTGGAGCAACGTCCTGGTTGGGGGATGGTCTCTTTGATATGTGCCCGCCCACGCTGCACACCGCCGCATTCTGGGCAGGCATGCGCGAGCAAGCAATGATGCTTGATGCAAACGAATGTCCAGCCCAGCCGCCAATCGAGGTTCCATCTCCCACCGGTCTCTTCTAAGCACGCCGGGCAAAAACCCGATCCGGTCGGTGTGCTCCACGGCAGGTACCGTTCTGCGACATACAACCGTCGATCGATATGCACGGCATCATCGGCGTAGCGGTGCAGCGTCATGCGATTGAGCGTGGCCGATGAAACGCCCGTCACTGCGCTGACCGTCTCGATCTCGGTGGAACTCAGCCCTACCATCCACCATGCTGCGGTTGTCTGCGGGTGTGTAGCGAGGCCGACCGCCTGAAGAAGGTCGCCGAATGCCGTGTGCGTGCGATGCGCAAGCGCTTCGAGCCAGGAATCGAGGGCTTCACCATCAATCGGGTTGACGCGGATCGGCAAGGTACGCAAACGGTTACCCTGCCTTACCGATTCGAGTCGTCAACCGCCGCGCCTGAAATGCGATCTCCAGTTCCTGACGGGCTTTCTCCGACGCCGCATCGTTCTTGACGCGATCCATCAATTCGCGGGAAAGGACTTCAGCCCCGGTCCGAACGGCGCGTTGACAGCCCCGATTGATCAACGTCATGAGCGATCCGATATGCCCGGTGCTACGCGCAAACAGGTAGTCCGAAAGCTCGTCGACGAGCATGCCGGGATGGTGGTCGGCCAGCACGATCCGCTGTTCCAGGGCGAGCAGGAGTTGGCGCCACTGGCGGCGACCTTCGTCCCCTTCGATGGTGAACGGCCTCATGTCGAGGTTTGTTGTCCGCCTACCGGTTTGAGCGATTACGGCGTCTTCGTAGAAATGGCCTTCGGAGAACAGGCCGCGAGCTGCCAGACCGACGCCGACGAAGATCAGGGTGACGGGAAACTCGTTGGCGATGTATTTGAAATGGTTGCTGATCTCCACCCCGACTGTGTTGCGCCAGCGGAGAAAGTGCAGATCATCGATTATGAGCAACTTGGTCTCGCAGCTCAGGACGTTGTCCAATGCTCGATAGGCGTAGTCAGCTGCCTTGCCCCGTGTGACTCCCGGATGGGCGTAAAAGCCGAGCATCGCCTTATTGAATTCGACCATCCCAGTATTGCCGGTCAACCCCACTCGGCACACCGGCCAACGCTCGTGGCCCGCATTGGTTTCGGTTCCCTGCTCGTTGATTTCGCGACGATGGAACTTCTTGGCGAAATCCAGCACCGAAGTGGTCTTCCCGAGTCCAGGAAAGGCATCGATCGCCACCGCGCCTTTGGCTTTGTCGCCGTCCTGGGCGTTGCTGTCGACGATGTCCCACAGGTCCTCATGCAGCGCGGCAAGCTGCGGCGTTTTGATCGGGCCAAGATTGGCGTGCCACTCGCGGCGCTGCCGGTTGTAGTCGTCGAAGGCCGCTTCGCCCAGCGCCTCAAGCCGGGTGCGGGTCAGTGGCTCCGGTGGGATACGAGCGGCGGTGTTTACGAATCGCTGCCAGCCCTCCTTTCGGGCCAACGTGAGATTGTCCAGCCGGGCTTCGGTCTGCTGCTGCGCGTGATTCTTCGTGGCCATCACGCGTCCTCCAGCGCGTCGGCGTAGAAGTCGCTGACATAGTCGTCGAGTTCGTCCTCGGCGTCGTCATCACCGGTCTCCGGATCGGGTACATCGGGCGTGTCCGGTTCCTCATCGGCGGGAGGATCGGCTGTCGCCATCACGCGGGCTACTGACGGCAGGGTGCCAACGTCGTTCAGCACAGCACTCTGGTCGATCAGTGTGTCTTCGCGGGACAGCCGCAGCGCCATCCGCCGTTCCGCCAGCGTGGAGCCCAACCCGAGGTTCCACCGCTCCAACAGATCGGTGACCGCAAGTCGATCATCGGGGTAGGTGTACTTTGAAGCGGCTAGCTTACGTGCGAATTGCAGCGCATCCTGGCTCAGCGGCATCTCCATCGACGGTGCGTGCTCCCACATCAACGTGTGCCACTTGCGGGTCTCCGGATCGCGGAAGTAGGCGCGGGTGACGTCGTCGGGGTCGTAGTGAATAGGCCAGCCCCCCTTGGCTTTTCCCTTATACGGGCTGGCCACATTGCGGTAAGGGCTCAATGACATGCCGTTGTACCGGCGACCACCCAAATCCACCCCGTAGTGCTGCACCTTGCGGAACTCGGCTTTCAGGAACTCGTACGCCAAATCGGGATCACGTGGCGCCTCGATGTAGCCGGCGCGAGCAATGCCGTGTTCAAACATCTGTGCCGGGGACATACGTAGCCCTGGCACATGCGGATCGACGAGACTGTCATGCGGTCGGCGGTGATACTCCACTGCCACCCACTCGCGGATGATCGCTTCCAACTCGTCAAGATAGAAGAACGCCTCCGACTCCGGGTCGAGCCCTCGCGAGTGAATATCTGGACCCTTGTATCCGGGGAGGATTTGGAGCAGGTCTTCGCGAATCGTGCGAAAGAATCTCTCCACTGGCCCTTTGTCTCGGCCTGTCCGTAGTCGGGCCGGCTGGATCGAAATCCCGAGCCGCTGACAGACACTCGTCATATGCTCAGACACGTAAATCTTGCCGTGATCGATCACCACGGTCTCGGGCACGATCGCCGGGCCCGCTGCGCCGACGAACGTGCCGTCAACTGCCTGCACGTCAACCAGAACGGACCTCGGCACACCATGTTCGGGCCACACCGCATGCGTCGGCCAGTTCTTGCCGGCTGGCCGTGGCCGATAAGACTGATACAGGACTGCGGCCGCATCCACTGACTTCGTCGACACCGGTGTCAACCGAATCCCGGTGACGCAGCGGGTATACCAGTCCATACCGATCGTCAACTCCGCCTGCACCCACCGCAACGTAATCGGATCCATCGCAAAGACGTCCAGGCGCGTGGTGTCCATCAGCATGTACTCGCCGGGCCTGGTCGGGCGGAGCTTCCCGTACAACCCGTCTGGACGGTCCGCGATGTCGCGGTTGCGTTTCGTACTCAACCGGAAGGTCGGGTACCGCTTTTCTAGCTCGGCAAGAACACGAAATGCTGTTGCACGCGAAGGGACTTCAACGACCCCTTCGCCAAAACGAGCGACAATCCGCGCGTTGGTTCGCTTGATGACCATCGTTTGCGACGGCCGGGATTGGTCTGCGTGCTCGACCATCACCTCAACTGCCATCTCTGTCCACCGAGAGTCGACGTTCGCACCCGGGCCAGCACCCGCGCGATCGTGCGTCGGCGCAAGTCCCGCCTCACCGCTCTTCTGGAATTGCTGCACCCAACGCTCGATCGAGCGCACCCCAGCACCAAGCTCACGCGCTTTGCTCGCGTAACGTCTCGACAGCGGGACATCGCCTCGGTACTCCGACCGCGGCTCCCCGGGGAGCGCCAATTCCTTACTACCCGAACGGAACCCAGTCAGCACCTCACGGACGTGCGCCGCTCGGTCGATCACCTCGTTACGCTCAGCGCCGCTCAGCTGAGCAAGAACAACCCCGGCCGGCTCGAAGTCGTCATCACCTGACGGCCCGTCCCGTTCGGGGATAACTCGCGTGGCGCCAGACGTGAGGAGTTCGTTGAAGCTGGCACGGATGAGGGCTTGCTTCGATGTACATTTCAACACGACGTCCATGCCCGTCCGGCCAGCGTGGATCTCAACGATCTCCACCAGCTCCCCGTCGTGCACAAGTCGCGTGCCCACACCGATTCGAACCGCAGCTGAACTCATGCCCGTCTCCTCAGTTCCGTTCGTCCGCTAAGCGGCGCGCTCAGATCTATCAGCAGCTCTTGGCGCCAAATGAGGTGCAGCAGGCTCGATTTGACGTGTTGGATCGGTTCATCCGGCAGACACTTGAGCGCATCTGCGAGTACCAGGCCGTCCAGATCCTTCCCCCGCACTCGTGTCAGGAGCTCCGACCGGAATAGCCAATCGCGCCGGTATCCCGATAGGAAGCGGACATTCTGCAGTTCCGCAGCGATGGGCTCGGCCGCCACCTCGTAACGCCAGCCTTTCGCCTCAACCAGCTCGCGGGTCCACTCGAACGTGAAGGCCACCTCGGGATCGGCCAGACGACGGGCTGGCTTCACGTCGACGACAACAGGGCCGATATTCGTGACCAATAGAAAGTCTGGGACGTGCTTGCGTGGCTTGCGGTCGACCGACGCTCGTAGCAGAAATGGTTGGGCGACGATGTTCTGCACACTCGTATCAAAGTCGGCAAATAGCAAGCGCGCCAACTCAAGTCGCGATTCGTAGATGACGTGGTTACCGATGGTGCTCGACCAGTAGGTACCCGAGTAGTGCTTCTGTCCGCGGTGCCACCGAAAGGTCCGCCACGGCGCCGCATTGGCAAGTTCGTCGATCCCTGCCGCAGTCCACTCTCGTGCCACTTCACTCAGGTCGTCTGCACGTCGGTATGAGACAGAGACACTCGACGCCTTGTCTCCACTGCGGCCCATGGCGATCACCTCGGCCCTGCAATCGGATCAGACTGCTTTGGTGACCTGATCGTGACATGGCTGTCGGCGCAGACATCGGATTGAACAACCCGCGTGTCTCACCAATTTGGCGGATCCGCCATCACTCCGCCATCATCCGTGAGATCCCGCCACGTTCCGTGAGAACCTACACCTGATGACTTTGCGTCAGCGCGCCATGTTCGTGAACCGCGAGAAGTGAAGCTGGTGCGCCACAGTGATATTCGCCGTGGGGCCGTTACGGTGCTTGCCCAGGATGATGTCGGCCTCACCACCGCGCGGGTCTTCCCGGTCGATCGCGTCAGGACGGTGTAGCAGCAGCACCATATCCGCATCCTGTTCGAGCGAATTATGGGCTGTAATCCCTTGTACCACAAAGTTATTCGTGCCAGGAACGGTTCCGTCGTAGACATCGTGCTCACCGATGCTGGTGATCTCGACGATCTCGTCCCAGAACACGTCGTTGGTCGCCAGATCGTGCAGGTCAGCATCGTCGAGCAGCGCCGCCGCGCGGTGCAGCCGTAACCTGCTCGGCGCGTGCTTCCACATGGTCGAACCGCAGAACTTCGTACCCATCGCTGCGGCGAACTGCCGGTGCGTCATCCCCTCGCGCACCAGTGCTGACTTCACTTGCTGCCAGACTTCTTTCGGCACCGTGTCGAGGTTCGGGTTGCGGATGGCACCGTCAAGGTGCTTCAAAGCCTCGCGCGCCTTGACGCCCCGCTCACCGTTCACCCCCACGTGCGCCAGGAACCGGTGCTGGTTGTCCCCGCCGTAGATGAGCACATGCCAGCAGTCGCGGTAGCCCGCCTTCTTCGCGCGCTTGATGCGCGCGTACACGCCGACTCGCAGCAACAACTGGGTCACATCATCGGCGAGCTGCCGACTCGTCGTGGCGTAGTAAACGCGCGCCTGCCGCGCCGTTGCATCCCAACGCACCGAGCCGTCCGTCGCCCACAGGTGATGCAGGAACAGCGCCACCTGGTCGTTGGGCAGCGCGAAAACCTCTTTGGGCACGAACTTCTCGTAGCTGCGCTTGCCGAACAAGCCGAGCTTGTCCAGCCACGCGGCGATCGGATTGCGCTTGCCATGTGTCAACCGGTGGGGCGCCGGGAGCCGCAAGGTCGTGACACGGGCCGCCGGGTACTCGTCGCGCACTGCAGTCACGCCGAAGTGCAGCGCCGAGATCTCCACCTCGAGCAGGTTCGCCTTGTCGACACTGGCGTATCGGATCGGTTGGCGCTTCACGCACGAACCGTCACCGATCATGTGTGCCAGCAGAATGACCTCGGAGTCGTGCATCCGCTCGGTCTGAACCGGCTCGGGCACCCGCCGCGGCGTCGCCAACCGATCTCCGACCGCCAACTCACCCAACGGAACCCAGCCGTCTACGGTCAGGAACGGGTGGTTGGCAGTGGCCTCCACCTCGCGGCCCGACGCCATGCGCAGCGTGAAGACTTCCTTGCGTCCGCTCGGGAACACGTTGGTCATCGGCCGCGCCACCATGCGCTTGCGCTCGTCGAGCGACCAGACCAGCGGGCGCTCGCCCGTCTCCATCAGCTCGCCAAAGGTCACCTCTGCGCCGTTGTCGGCGCGCAGGATCCGGGTGTTCGCCGTCATGCAGCCGGATTCACGAAGATCCGAAACCTGCGGACGCTTGTCCGTGCGTTGCTCGGGACCGCGGTTCAGCTGGCTGATCGCGATCACCGGCACTTCAAGTTCTTTCGCCATCAGCTTGAGGCTTCGGGAGAAGTCCGAGACTTCCTGCTGGCGTGACTCGTACTTCTTGCCCGAGCTCATCAGCTGCATGTAGTCCACGACCACGAGCTTCAGATCCGCCTTCTGGGCCAGGCGCCGGCCCTTGGCCCGGATCTCCATCATGGTCAGGTTCGGTGAGTCGTCGATATAGAGCGGGGCCTCACTAATCTCGCTCATGCGGCGGGCCAGCTTGGTCCAGTCATCATCGCTCATCCGGCCCGAACGCATGTCAGCCAGTTTGATTTTGGCCTCAGCCGAGAGCAGACGCATGACGATCTCGGACTTACTCATTTCCAGCGAGAAGATGACGCTGGCCATCCGGTGCTTGATCGAGCAGGACCGCATGAAGTCGAGGCCGAGGGTGGAGTTGTGCGTCGGCACCATGGCGGGACCCGCCAGGTACAGATGGGCGGCGTTGTCGACCTCGACGCAGCGCACCGGCACGCTGGGTAGCCGCCGCACCGCGGCCACCTGCGTCACGGGTGCCAGCACTGGGGCGCCGCCGCGAGAAGTCGGTGCGGCGATGGTGTGCAGCCCGGGCCGCAGTTGGGTGGTGGTGCGGATGCCGTCGCCAGTCGGCCATTGGTGCTGTGCATCGGCGACGATCCTTGCGCCGTCAGAGAATTCAACCTCGAAGCATGGCCGACCGAGCATGATCTCGGTAGCTGCGATCACTCGCGTGGGCTCACCGTCGGCACCGATGAGGTCATCGCCCACGGCGACGTCGCCCATTGTCGTCCACCCGTTGGGTGTCGGCAGCGGGGTATCGAGCGCGAGCGCCTTCCCGACACCAGGCCGGGCCGCGATGATGATCATCTGCCCGGGGTGCAGGCCGTTGGTGATCTCGTCGAATTCGGTGAACCCGGTCGGCACACCGCGTGAGATGCCGCCCTGCGACGCGATGGCGTCGATCTCATCCATGGTGGGCTGCAGCAGGTCTTCGAGCGCGACGAAGTCCTCTGAGGCGCGCCGTTCGGTGACGTCGTAGATCTCGGCCTGCGCGCGATCCACCACATCGGTGACATCGGCGCCGTCGGCCCCGGCGTAGCCGTACTGGACCACCCGGGTGCCCGCCTCCACCAATCGGCGCAGAAGCGCCTTCTCGGCCACGATGCCGGCGTAGAAACCGGCGTTGGCCGCAGTGGGCACGGTGGAGATCAGCGTATGCAGATAGGGGGCCCCGCCGATGCGGCGCAACAGCCCGCGGCGGTCGAGCTCGGCGGCGACGGTGACCGCGTCGGCCGGTTCACCGCGGCCGTAGAGATCGAGGATGGCGTCGTAGACGTTCTGGTGTGCCGGGCGGTAGAAATCGCCGGGCCGCAACCGCTCGAGGACGTCGGCGATCGCATCCTTGCTCAACAGCATGCCGCCGAGGACCGCCTGCTCGGCCGCCATGTCCTGCGGCGGCTGCCGGCCGAAGTCCTCCCCAGGCGGAGGGCCATCCGTCTCCGAGTCCGGATAACCCAGGTCGTCCACCACCGCCACGGACTCCCCACCCCCTTCCGAGACCCGCCTGACGACAGGCTCGAACGTCTATTCGAATCGGTACTGCGACTGTAAAGCAGGGCTCCGACAAAGCTTCGTGACGGCGCTGCGACGCACCACGGTAGACGTTGCTGGCGCCGCTCGAAACCGGCCCTGTTGATCAACCTGTGGATGGTATGGGGATAGGTCTCGGTCGCAGTGTTGAGGCTCTGGGGAGAACCTGTGGATCATTCCGGAACAGTCTGTTGTTTTCCCAGGTCAGGGTGCCATAGAGGCTGTCAGTGATTGTGTATGGGAAGTTCTTCGGCGTGTCGTGCCGGGTTGCCGTCCCGGGCGTGTTGTGTTGCGCATAGGAACCACGCCGGTTAACACCGGGTGAGCTTCGCTGTCCAGGGTTTCGCGCAGCGAGTTCGCCAGAGATACAGCAAACGCCCGGGCGGAAACCTCTGCAGGCTCCCACCCGGGCGATCGAGTGCTGGCGGATTTACTCCGCTACGGATTACTCCGCGGCAGGGTTACTCCGCGACGACGTTCAGCGACACCTTGGCTTCCACCCCGGTGTGCAGCCGGACGGTAACCGGATGCGTGCCGACCGACTTGATGTGCGCCTTGGGCAGCTGCACAGTGCGCTTGTCCAGGTTCGGACCGCCGGCCTTCTTGATCACGGCCACGACGTCGGCCGCGGTGACCGAGCCGAACAGCTTGCCGGTGTCGGCAGCGGCCTGAACCGGCAGCGACACCTCGCCCAGGTTCTCTAGAGCGGTCTTCAGCTCGTTGGCGTGCTCGACGCCGCGGATGGACTTGGCCTCGCGCGCCCGGCGGATCTCCTCGGCCTGGCGCTCGGCACCGCGGGAGGCCACGATGGCCAGCCCACGGGGCAGCAGGTAGTTACGGCCGTAGCCGTCCTTGACCTCGACAGCGTCGCCCGCGACACCCAGGTGTTCCACCTCAGCAGTGAGAATCAGCTTCATTGGTCTACTCCCTACCGCGTCGACGAGCCGAACGGCAGCAGAGCCACCTCGCGGGCATTCTTCACCGCGATGGCGACATCGCGCTGGTGCTGGACGCAGTTGCCGGTCACCCGACGGGCACGGATCTTGCCGCGCTCGCTGATGTAGGTGCGCAGCAGCGCGGTGTCCTTGTAGTCGATGACCTGCCCCTTACCCTTCTTGGAGCAGAACACGCACTTCCGAGTCTTGACCGGCTTTTCCGGTGCCGGCCGTCGCTTTGTGGACTTGGCCATTGGTTATCTCTTCCTTGCAAAAATTTTCGTTGTTGATCAGAACGGCGGCTCGTCGTCGGCCCCGCTGAAGGAGCCGGACGCCGGAGCACTGCCCCACGGATCGTCCTTGGGCTGTTCGGCCTGACGTGAACCGCCGCCACCGCCACCGCCGAAGCCGCCGCCACCACCGCCACTGCGGCTGGCCTTGTTGACCTTGGCCGTGGCGTAGCGCAGCGAGGGACCGATCTCGTCGACCTCGACCTCGACCACGGTGCGCTTCTCACCCTCACGGGTTTCGAAGGACCGCTGCTTGAGCCGGCCGGTGACGATCACTCGCGAACCACGGACCAGGCTCTCGGCCACGTTCTCGGCCGCCTCACGCCAGATGTTGCACCGGAGGAACAGCGCTTCGCCGTCCTTCCACTCATTGGTCTGGCGATCGAACATGCGCGGCGTCGAAGCAACGGTGAAGTTGGCGACAGCCGCACCGGACGGCGTGAAACGCAGCTCCGGGTCAGCGGTCAGGTTTCCGACAACTGTGATGGTGGTGTCACCAGCCACGAGATCCTCCTGGGATAGGCATGTCCGTTTGCGCGAAGCCTACGGAGCGACTCCGACGACCGACAGCATTTAGTGCTTGTCGGTCCGCATCACCTTGGTCCGCAGCACGGACTCGTTCAGGTTGAGCTGACGGTCGAGCTCAGACACCGTGGCGGGTTCAGCCTTGACGTCGACAACGGCGTAGATGCCCTCGGCGTGCTTGGCGATCTCGTAAGCCAGCCGGCGACGGCCCCAGATGTCGACCTTGTCGACACTGCCGCCATCCTTGCGGACGACGTTCAGGAACGTCTCCAGCGACGGAGCTACGGTGCGCTCGTCAAGTGTGGGGTCGAGAATGACCATGATTTCGTATGGACGCATTAGAACCTCATCACCTCCTCTGGTCGTGTACGGCCACGGTGGATTCCGTGGCAGGAGGGTCGCCTGCGTCGGCAACCGGCCCAGGCTACCCGAAATCGCCCTGATCTGCGAAATCCGTATATGGTGAGCTGCTTGGTTCTGACGTCGAGGGGGATGCGTGAACTATCCGTACGGGCCTTACGGGCAGGGCTTTCCGGGACAGCCCGGTCAACCGCAGCAGCCTGGCTATCCGCAGCAGCCCGGCTTCCCGCCGCAGCCCGGCTTTCCGCCGTCGGGCTACCCGCAGCAGGGCGGCTTTCCACAACAGCCGTACGGGATGCCGACCACCGAACCCAGTGGCGTCACGGGAACCATCGCCGCCGTACTCGCAGCGCTGGGCGCTGTCGCGGGCCTCGGTGGCGGCGTGCTCGCGGCCATCGGCCTCGCCGCGGTGAGTGGCATGAGCGGCATGTCCGGCGGCGTCTACGCGCTGCTGGTAGCGGTGGTCCTGTTCGACTTCGTCTTCGGCCTGATGATCGCTACCGGCGCCGTGCTGCTGTTCCAACGAAAGATGCTCGGCCGCTGGCTCGTCGTCGGGGCATGCGCCCTGGCCATCCTGAGCAGCCTGGTGAGCTTCGGCGTCAGTGCCGCCGTGGTGAAGGCCAGTGGCTACAGTACCTACTCCGCCGGCAGCGGCGGCGTGTTCAACCTTGTGGGCCTCGTGTTCCCCATTGCCACGCTCGTGCTGGCCCTGCTGCCGTCGACGACCGCGTGGATCAATGCGAAGCCGAATCCTGTTGCACCCCAGTTCTATCCGTCAATGCCCCCGCAGTATCCGCCGTATCAGGGCTGAGCGGTCTCCGAAATCATTCCGGCCACCGATTTCCACCTGAGGGTCACGTCAAACGGATTTCACAGCCCTGGTGCAGAATTCGGCACAACCAAAACCCGGGTCTCGGGCTCAGCGTTGCCCGGCCAACTCCGGCTCGGATTCCGGCTTGGGCTCGATCCGAACGCGGGCGGCCGAGGGACGCAACCAGTCCGGCAACCAGCGCGGTGGATCGTCGGGCGCCTGATCGAACACCCCACCGGTGGGATCGTCGATGCGTCCACCGTGGCGCACCAGATCGAGTTCGGGACGGTAGATCTGACGGATGACCAACGCGCACAGCACAACCACTGCCAGGTCGCGTAGCAAGACGGTGGTGGTGAACCACTGCTCGGGCAGGCCCTTGTTCTGCTCGCCGTACAGGTAGAGCATGCGCGGTATCCACACCAGCGCATCGATCGTCATCCACGCCAACAGGATTCGACGATGCGGCAGAGCCAGGACCGCCAGCGGCACCAGCCACAGCGAGAACTGCGGGCTCCACACCTTGTTGGTCAGCAGGAACGCGGCCACGACGAGGAACGCCAGTTGGGCCAACCGCGGACGTTGAGGCGCCGTCAACGCGATGTAACCGATCGCAATGCAGCACGCCGCGAACAGCACTGCGGTAACCGTGTTGAGCACCGTAGGCGGCTGCCAGAAACCGAGGTCGGGATCGAAACCGCGCCAATCGGTGAACGACTTCACCACGTTGTAGAGCGAGTCCATGTCGTCGCCGCGGCGAGTGTTGAGGCGGAAGAACTCCGACCACCCCCGTGGGAAGAGCACCATGATCGGCAGGTTGATCAGTAGCCACGTCGCGACGGCGGTCAGGGCGGCCTTGCCCACCTCACGCAGGCGCCCGGTGCGCAGCCCGAGCAGCACCAGCGGGACGAACAGCAGCAGCGGATACAACTTGGCCGCCACGCCGATTCCGATCAGCGCCCCGGCCCATACCGGTTTTCGCCGCGCCCACGCCAGCATCGCGCCCGCCGCCGCGGCTGTCGCCAGTGCGTCGAAGTTGGTGAACACCTGGAAGATAACGATCGGCGAACCCGCCACCAGCGCGGCGTCCCACACCCGCCGGCCAGCCATTCGTGAAGTGGCCCAGATCGTGGCCAGCCAGGCCAGGGCCAAGCCGAACGCCGAGATGTTGAAGAACATCACCACCTCGGCCACCAGCGGTACCGACACCAATTTGGTCACCGCGGTGTACGTCTTGGCCAGCGACATCGACGCGTACTGGTACAGCCCGGTCAGCACCGGATACTCCATGTATCGGATCGCCGGACTGCCGTCGTACTGCATGCGCGGCTTGCCGGTCGCGTCGTTCTCTACCCAACTGGATTTGTACGGAAACTTGCCGAGGTTCAACAACTCTGCCGTGTAGAGCGGGACGGTGTCGGAGTAGCACAGCTCGTAATAGGCCCGGTTGTTCTCCCAGTTGGCCACCCGCTCGCCCGCGGGGCCCTTGCCGGTCGTCTGCAGGCAGGCGGCCTTGGTCGTGTACCCCAACGCCAGGAACACCACGGCGATCACGAACATCACCCGCAGCGGGGTCATGAACCGGGACCGGCCGATCAGCGCGTGCCGGCCGACGGGCCCGCCGATGGTCTGCGACAGTGCCTCGCCCAGCCGGTCGGTGCGGCTGGGGAGGTCGCGGTCGTCGGCGCTCCGGCGGTCTTCTGCCGGCGGCGCCGGCGAATCCAGCCCGATCGGCGCAGCCGGCGAATCGAACCGCTCCGGCGGAGCCAGCTCCGTCGGCTCCGCCGGCGAATCCTGCGCTCCCTGGTCCGTCACGGAGGCGGCGGGGCCACCGGAACTTCCGGCACGCCGGGCACAACGGGAGCTCCCGGCGGCGGTCCGATCGGCACGGTCGTCGGAGGGCCGATCGGGATCGTGATGCCCGGGGCCACTTCGATGGTCGGCTGGATCACGGTCTCCGAAGGCATCCCCGTGACCTGCGGGCCGTTCGGCACCGTTCCCGGCGCCGGCGCCACCGGGGCCTGCGGCACGCCCGCATAACCACCGATCTCGGTCGGCTTCGGGAACGTCTCGTTGTCGGTGCCTTTCAGCGCACCGTCCATGGTGGATTTCCAGATGTCCGATGGCAGACCGGATCCATAGACCGGTCCGCCGTACGCCGTCTTCAACGGTTTCACGCCCTCGGAGGTACCCACCCAGACCGCGGTCGAAAGCGACGGCGTGTAACCGACCATCCAGGCGTCGCGGTTGTCGCCGGTGTCACCGAGCTGGTTGGTGCCCGTCTTGGCGGCCGATGCTCGGCCGCCGGCCAGGTTGTGCCCCTTCGACCAGCCGGCGATCGGTTGCATGGCCGAGGTCACGTTGTCGGCCACCGCCTTGTCGATGCGCTGCTCGCCGTTGTCCTGGCTGGACGCGTCGAACAGCACCTGTCCCGACGAGTTCACGACCTTCTGCACGAAGTGCGGCTTGTGGTACACCCCGGACGCCGCGAGCGTGGCGTACGCCGAGGCCATGTCGATCACCCGAGACTGGTACTGACCCAGCACCACACCGTTGTTCGGCGGACCGCCCTTGCCGTCCTCGGACAGCGTGTGCTCGACGCCGGGGAAGCTCTCGGCGACGCCGGCATCGTGGGCGGCCTTGGCCACGTCCTCGGGCCCGTGCTCGAGCTTGAGCATCAGCCGGTAGTAGCTGGTGTTCAGCGACCGCTTGAGCGCCTCGGCGATCGAGCAGGTGCCGCAACCCTCACCTTCGACATTGCTGATCTTGATGCCGTTGACCGTGACCGGTCCGCTGTCGACCTGATAGCCCAGGCCGATGCCCTGTTGCAGGGCGGCGACGAGCGCGAACACCTTGAACGACGAGCCAGTCGGCAGACCGGCCTGCGCGAAGTCGAAGCCGTTGGCGTCCGAGCCACCGTAATAGGCCTTGACCGCGCCGTCATGCGGGTCGATGGAGACCACCGCGGTGCGCATGTCTGGGTCCTGGCCGTCCATGTACTTGGACACCGCGTTCTCAGCGGCCTGCTGGGCCTGCGGGTCGATAGTCGTGGTGACCTGCAGGCCCTCGGTGTTGAGCGCCTGCTCACTGATGTCGAACAGATCCAGCAGTTCCTTGGTGACCTGGCGCTCGATCAACCCGTTCGGGCCGGTGGTCTGATTCGCCTGGCGGGCCTGGTCCGGCGGCACCGTCGGCGGGAACACCTGGCCGGCGCGTTCCTGGGCCGACAGCGCGCCCATGTCGACCATGCCGTCGAGCACCCAGTTCCAGCGGTCGGCCGCACCCTGCGGATTGACGGCGGGGTCCAGCCCCGACGGCCGCTGGATCAGCGCAGCCATCAGGGCGCCTTCGGCGACGGTGAGCTGATCGACCGGCTTGTCGAAGTACGCCTTGGCCGCCGCTGCGATTCCGTAGGAGCCGCGACCGAAATAAATCATGTTCAGATACGCCTGCATCACGGCGTCTTTGGACCATTCACTGGCCATCTTGGTCGAGATGACGAGTTCCTTGGCCTTACGGATCAGACCGCCGATGCCCGAGCGCTCGTCACCGACGAGTGCGTTCTTGACGTACTGCTGCGTGATGGTCGATCCGCCCTGCAGATCACCGCCGACCAAGTTGTTCTTGATCGCGCGCAGCAGCGCGGTGAACGAGAAGCCCGGGTTGGAGTAGAAATCGCGGTCCTCGGCGGCCATCACTGCATTACGGACGTGCTCCGGGATCTTGTCGATACCGACGTCGACCCGGTTGCCTTCGGGCGGAACGATCTTGGCGATCTCGCTGCCGTCGCTGGCCAGGATCGTCGACACCTGGTTGGTGCGGATATCGCCGGGCTGCGGGACGTCGACGATCATGTACGCCATACCGAACGTCACGAGCGGAAGCAGGATCATCGCCACCACACCGGCGATCGACAGTCGCCGGACCAACTTCCAGTTGATGTGGAACTGCCGGGTCGGCTTCGGGCCCGACGGACCCGAGGGCCCTGATCCGCGGCCGCCTCCGGGTGGCGGAGGCGGAGATTTCGGTGGCTGCGGTTTGGGCGGCGGTGTGCCGTCCATCACTGCCCGGACGACATCGAGCGGGGCCGGGCCGCCGTCGCGCACCGGGGGTAGCACCGTGGTGAGCCGATCGTCGGGCGGCAATCCCGGACGGCCGGGCCGGCCCGTGGGGCCCTTGTCACGCCCGACCGGATTCTTCTCGCGCCCCGTCGGTCCCGCCTCGCGAGCCGGGGGCCGCGGCTCCCGGACCGGAGGCTTCTCCCGGGCAGGCGGCCTGTTTTCGCGCGCGCCAAGGCGGTCAGCCGCACTACGGATGTCGTTGGCTGACCGGCTATGGCGCCCTTCGTTATTCACTGGCCGTACGCGCCGACTTGCGCGTGCCTCGAGTGCCACGTGCCTTCGGCGGCCGAGGCGCGCCCAGGACATATGACTTGACCAAATGATTCCAACTGCAGGTGCGGCATACCTCAACCACATGGACTGCGAACTCGTCGTAACGAGTTGCCAACATCACCAGCTCCTCCGCGGTGCGCGCCGAGCCCGATACCGGGCCCAGATGATCACCGAAAACCCACGACACCAGCGTGAGCTGCTCCTTACGGCAGATCGGACACATCACCGAACTCTGCTTGCCGTGAAACTTTGCCGCGCGAAGCAGGTACGGGTTGGCATCACAGACCTCCGAGACGCCGGTGCGCCCCGAATAGACCTCAGCCAGCAGGGACCGCCGCCGAAGCGCGTAATCCACCACCTGTCTCTGCAATCGCACGAAGACCAGAGTACGTCGGCCCCCTGCAGACCGAGGCGCGACCGCATCACACCTCCTACGATCTCTTCCGTGGCAACCCGGCAACCCTCGAACACGCGGGCCAAAGACAGTGACCGCAACGACACCTGCAAAGTGCTCGACAACGCACTCGGCGAGGGCCAGTTGTCCATGGAGGAGCACCGCCAACGGGTGTCGGCGGCCACCAACGCCACCACGCTGGGCGATCTGGCCCGTCTGGTCGAGGATCTGCAGACCTCCGGCGCCCCGGTGCAGCTGCCGACGCTGACCAAGCCCCGCCTGCCGCGCGTCCGCAAACCCGGCGGCGGCTGGGGACTGCGGCTGGCCTCGGCCGCAGTGCTGGTCGTGCTCGGGATCGGCATCGGCTGGGGTCTGTACGGAAACACCTCGTCACCGTTGAGTTTCAATCCCGACCCGGGTGCTGTGCCCGACGGCATCGACCCGGTGGTGCTCACCCCGCCGACCCAGCTGCAATCGCTCAACGGGGTCAAAGGACTCTTCGAACAGATGCGCAAGAAGTTCGGCGCCACCACCGGCTTCGAGCTGCACATCGATCCCGATTCGGCCTTGCTCTACCGGCCCGATCCGCAGGACAGCCGCAAGAAGCTCTACTACCGGTACACCGGCGGCTGGGGCGACCCCAGCACGGATCCGCGCAATGTCGAGAAGGACGACCGCCTCGTCGACCTCGCCGCGTTCGACTACGAGAAGGTTCTCGGGATCATGCGGGGCGCACCCGACACCCTGAACACCAAACGCGCCGATGTGAAGAGCACCTGGTTGCGCATCACGCCGTCGGAAGACCCCGCGACGCCTGACGCCATCAATATCGCCGTCATCGTCAGCAGCGATTTCGGCGGCGGGAGCATCGACCTCTATCCCGACGGCACAGTCAAGGGGATGTACCGCAACAACGGGTGAGCCCGACAGGTCAACGCTGCGCGATCGGCCAGGTATCCGAACGATCACCAACGGTCTCCTCTTGGCATGCAATATATCGGCGCGATACAGTTGGCCGAGGTGTTGATCCGTCGTAGCGATCAATTCCATCTGATCTGTCGAAAGGGGGTGAACTTGATGCTTGAGCTCGCAATCCTGGGCCTCTTGCTCGAGTCACCCATGCACGGCTATGAGCTGCGCAAGCGATTGACGGGTCTGTTGGGGGCGTTCAGGGCGTTCTCGTATGGGTCGCTCTACCCGGCATTACGTCGCATGCAGGCCGACGGCCTGATCGTCGAGGACGCCGCACCCTTGGGACCCACCAAGGTGCGTCGGGCTCGGCGGGTGTACCAGCTGACCGATGCCGGCAAACAGCGATTCAGCGAGTTGGTCGCCGACACGGGACCACAGAACTTCTCCGACGACGGGTTCGGTGTCCACCTTGCCTTCTTCAACCGCACCCCGGCCGAGGCCAGGATGCGGATTCTGGAGGGGCGCCGCCGCCAGGTGGAGGAACGCCGGGAAGGTCTGCGTGAAGCCGTTGCGCGGGCCAGTAGCTCTTTCGACCGGTACACCCGTCAGCTGCACCAGCTGGGCCTGGAGTCCAGCGAACGAGAAGTCAAATGGCTCAACGAGTTGATCGCGGCTGAACGTACGGCGCAGGGGCGCCCGGAAAACATATGAGCACCGCTCCGAACGCGGCCCCCCAGGCCGAGCACACAGAACGAGTAAGGAGATCGTCCATGTCTGAGCACGCAGGAGAAATCCGGGTCGCCATCGTCGGCGTCGGTAACTGCGCATCATCCCTGGTCCAGGGCGTGCAGTACTACCACAACGCCGATGAGAACACGACTGTGCCGGGCCTGATGCACGTGAAGTTCGGCCCCTACCACGTGCGTGACGTGAAGTTCGTCGCCGCGTTCGACGTCGACGCCAAGAAGGTCGGCTTCGACCTGTCCGAGGCCATCTTCGCCTCCGAGAACAACACCATCAAGATCGCCGACGTGCCACCGACCAACGTGACGGTGCAGCGCGGCCCCACCCTCGACGGCATCGGCAAGTACTACGCCGACACCATCGAGATCTCCGACTTCGAGCCCGTCGACGTCGTCCAGGCGCTCAAGGACGCCAAGGTCGACGTGCTGGTCTCCTACCTGCCGGTCGGCTCCGAAGAGGCCGACAAGTTCTACGCCCAGTGCGCCATCGACGCCGGCGTGGCCTTCGTCAACGCGCTGCCGGTGTTCATCGCCTCCGACCCGGTGTGGGCCAAGAAGTTCGCCGACGCCGGTGTGCCCATCGTCGGCGACGACATCAAGAGCCAGGTCGGCGCGACCATCACCCACCGCGTGATGGCCAAGCTGTTCGAGGACCGCGGCGTCACTCTGGACCGCACCTACCAGCTCAACGTCGGCGGCAACATGGACTTCCTCAACATGCTGGAGCGCTCGCGCCTGGAGTCCAAGAAGGTGTCCAAGACCCAGGCCGTCACCTCCAACCTGACCGGCTCGCTGGCCGGCAAGGTCGAGGACAAGAACGTTCACATCGGCCCGTCCGACCACGTCGCGTGGCTCGACGACCGCAAGTGGGCCTACGTCCGCCTCGAAGGCCGCGCCTTCGGTGACGTGCCGCTGAACCTGGAGTACAAGCTCGAGGTGTGGGACTCCCCCAACTCGGCCGGCGTCATCATCGACGCGGTGCGCGCCGCCAAGATCGCCAAGGACCGCGGCATCGGCGGCCCCATCGAAGCGGCCTCGGCCTACCTGATGAAGAGCCCGCCGAAGCAGATCGCCGACGATGTCGCGCGCATCGAGCTGGAGAGCTTCATCGAGGGCTAGATCCTCTCCTCAGTGGGCGGCCAGGTGAATCCTGGCCGCCCACTTGGTGTTTGAGGGGGCCGGATCATGCGGTCGGCGTTGTGAGTCCTACCACAAGCGGGCCGATAAACTGGATCTATTCAAGAAAACAACTAGGCTGGGAGCCGCAGTACACATCCGACAGTGACGAATAGAGGTACCCCGTGGCCCTGATCAACAAGCAGATCAAGCCGTTCTCCGCGACCGCTTACAAAAACGGCACATTCATCCCCGTGTCGGACGCCGACATCAAGGGCAAGTGGGCCATTTTCTTCTTCTACCCGGCCGACTTCACCTTCGTCTGCCCGACCGAGCTCGGCGACTTGGCCGACCACTACGAGGAGCTGCAGCGCCTCGGCGTCGAGGTGTTCTCGGTGTCCACCGACACGCACTTCACCCACAAGGCGTGGCACGACTCGTCCGACACGATCGGCAAGATCCAGTACGCCATGATCGGCGATCCGACCCTGCAGATCAGCACCGACTTCGAGGTGCTCCGTGAGGGCGAGGGCCTGGCCGACCGCGGCACCTTCCTGGTCGACCCCGACGGTGTCATCCAGTTCACCGAGGTCACCGCCGAGGGCATCGGCCGCAACGCCGCCGAGCTGGTCCGCAAGGTCAAGGCCGCCCAGTACGTCCGCAACCACCCGGGCGAGGTCTGCCCGGCCAAGTGGGAAGAGGGCGAAGAGACCCTGGCCCCGTCGCTGGAACTCGTCGGCAAGATCTAGTTCGCACTGCTGTCAGCGGTACGGGCCTGGTCCGCCCGGCCCGTACCGCTCACCAGAACTGCTTCACCCCAACATCTTTCGGGCCGCGAACGGCCCAGCCATTCCTATCCTCGATGGAGTTGATCCGCATGCTCGACACCTCACTCGCCGGCCAATTGAAGTCCCTGCTGGAGCGGCTGACCGTGCCGATCGAGCTGGTGTCCTCCCTCGATGACGGTTCCAAGTCCGCCGAGCTCGCCGAGCTGCTCACCGAGATCGCGGCGATGTCGGACAAGATCACCTATTCACGCGCCGACGACGACGCCCGGCGGCCGTCGTTCGCCATCCGCCGCACCGGCACCGATGTCGAGGTCCGGTTCGCCGGCATCCCGCTCGGCCACGAGTTCTCCTCGCTGGCGCTGGCCCTGCTGCAGGTCGGCGGGTATCCGTCGAAGGAAGCCCCCGAACTGCTCGAGCAGGTGCGGAACCTCGACACCGACCTGCACTTCGAGACCTACTTCTCGCTGTCCTGCCAGAACTGCCCCGACGTGGTGCAGGCCCTGAACCTGATGGCAATCCTCAATCCGCGCATCAGCCACGTCGCCATCGACGGCGCGCTGTTCAAGGACGAGGTCGAACAGCGCAAGGTGCTGGCCGTTCCCACCGTGTTCCTCAACGGTGAGTTGTTCGACTCCGGCCGCATGACCCTCGAGCAGATCATCGGCAAGGTCGACACCGGCGCCGCGCAGCGCACCGCCGAGGCGATCGCCGAGAAGGACCCCTTCGACGTGCTGGTGGTCGGCGGTGGGCCCGCAGGGGCCGCGGCCGCAATCTACGCCGCTCGCAAGGGAATTCGCACGGGCGTGGTTGCCGAGCGGTTCGGCGGTCAGGTGCTCGACACCATGGCGATCGAGAACTACATCTCCGTCCCGCACACCGAGGGACCGAAGTACGCCGCGGCGCTGGAGGCCCACGTCGGTGAGTATGACGTCGACGTGATGAAGACCCAGCGCGGCGCGAAGCTGCTGCCGGCGCTCGACGAGGGCGGCCTCATCGAGATCTCGCTGGAAAGCGGCGCCTCGCTGACCGCGCGCACCGTCATCCTCGCCACCGGCGCCCGCTGGCGCGCGATGGACGTGCCGGGTGAGGCCGAGTACCGCAACAAGGGCGTCACCTACTGCCCGCACTGCGACGGACCGCTGTTCAAGGGCAAGCGGGTCGCCGTCGTCGGCGGCGGCAACTCCGGCGTGGAGGCCGCGATCGACCTGGCCGGCGTCGTCTCCCACGTGACGCTGATCGAATTCGACTCGGTGCTGCGCGCCGACGAGGTGCTGCAGCGCAAGCTCCGCAGCCTGCCCAACGTCGACATCCTGCTGAGCACGTTGACCACCGAGGTCCTCGGCGACGGCGACCAGGTGACCGGCCTGACCTACCAGGACCGCACCACGGGCCAGTCGCACAACCTCGAGCTGCAGGGCGTCTTCGTCCAGATCGGTCTGCTGCCCAACACCGAGTGGCTCGAAGGCAGCGTCGAACTGTCCAAGCGCGGTGAGATCGTCATCGACGAGCGCGGCCAGACGTCGGTCCCCGGCGTGTTCGCCGCAGGCGACTGCACGACGGTGCCGTTCAAGCAGATTGTCATCGCCGCCGGAGCCGGTGCGACGGCAGCGCTGTCCGCGTTCGATCACCTGATTCGGACCACCGCCCCGGTCGGCAGCTGAGGGCGACCCGGCTCACGGGGGTCTCCCGGGGGTAATGTCCGCAGACGTGGCCCCCGAGATTTCTGACGAGGAACTGCTGACGGTCGACGAGTTCGCGCTGCTGCCCGAGAACGCCGAGCAGATCGGCGTGAATGGGCCGCTGCCGGCGGTCGAGCGCATCGAGCAGGGACCGATCAGCGCGCTGAAGTTCGGCACCGACGCCCCTCGGGTCGTGTTCCTGCACGGCGGCGGCCAGAACGCCCACACCTGGGACACCGTGATCCTAGGGCTCGGTGAGCCCGCGCTGGCCGTCGACCTGCCGGGCCACGGCCGCTCCGCCTGGCGCGAGGACGGCGACTACGGTCCCAAACTCAATGCGGCCGGCCTGATTCCGGTGCTCGAGACACTCGCCCCCGAACCACGCCTGGTGGTCGGCATGTCACTGGGCGGGCTGACCGCGCTGCGGATCGCGGCCACCGAACCCCGGCTGGTGCCCGAACTCGCGCTCGTCGACGTCACCCCGTCGGCACCCGAACGCCACAACGAGATGACCAAGGCCCAGATGGGCACCGTGGCGCTGGTGCAGGAGCACCGCACCTTCCCGACGTTTCAGGCCATGCTGGACGTGACCATCGCCGCGGCTCCGCATCGGGACCGGAAATCGTTGCGGCGCGGCGTCTTCCACAACTCCAAGCAGCTCGAGGACGGCACCTGGACCTGGCGCTACGACTCGTTCCGCAAGGGCGACGGGTTTGAGGGGCTGTGGGACGACGTTCCGGCGATCACCATGCCCACCACCCTGATCCGCGGCGCGAACTCGTTCTTCGTCAACGACGAGGACGCCGAGACGTTCTCCCGGACCGCACCGGGCTTTCAGCGCACCCATGTGGTGGCCGACTCCGGCCACTCCGTGCAGGGTGACCAGCCCGCCAAGCTGGTGGAGATCCTGCGCGGCATTCTCGGTAGCTAGCAGGTCGCCTGCTGTTAACCCGCTGATCGTTCAGCTCCCGTAGGTTTCCGCCAGTCCGGCCGCTCAGCCCGCTGGCCGGTGTCTGGCGGAAGGATCTGCGCGGAATGCCGCTCGTACCGTTGAACCTGTTTGTCACCCATCGTGGAACGTCGTCGCGTCAGCACGTGACCTGCCGCTACCGATGTGGCGATGCGTGCTCGAAACCGGCACCGAACACGAGCGACAACCAGTATTTCGGCGACATCGTCAAGCAGATGTCACGCCGGTCGATGCTGCGGGCCGCCGGTGTCACCGTGCTGGCCGTCGGTGCGGGATCGGCACTGGCCGCCTGCGGTACCGACACGAAGACCGGACAGACGCCGTCGCCGGCCGCGCTGCCGGTCGAGACGCCGCCCGGCATGAAGTTCGCCGCGGTGGCACCGAATACGAAAGACGCCGTCGTGATCCCGGACGGTTACCAGCAACGGGTGGTGATCGCGTGGGGCGACCCGGTACTGCCCGATGCCCCGATGTTCGACATCAACCGCCAGACCGCCGACGCCCAGCGCAAGCAGTTCGGGTTCAACAACGACTTCGCGGCGCTACTGCCGATCCAAGGGCAGGACAACCGGTTCCTGTTGGTGACCAACTTCGAGTACGTCACGCCGGAATTCATGTTCCCCGGCTACAACGCAAAGGCGCCCACGCGCGAGCAGTTCGACATCGAGATCGCCGCCATGGGAATGGGCGTGGTCGAGGTGGAACGGCGCACCGACGGCTCACTGAAACCCGTGATGGGCCGCTACAACCGCCGCATCACGGCTGACACCCCGTTCACGCTCACCGGACCCGCGGCGGGCACCGACTTCGTCAAGACCGCCGCCGACCCCACCGGACGCGCCGTCGCCGGCACCTTCGCCAACTGCGCAGGCGGCGTAACACCCTGGGGCACAGTCCTTTCCGGGGAGGAAAACTTCCACGGCTACTTCGGGGCCGGCGAAGGGGCGCCGGCGCCGAAACCGGCTGACGCCGACCGCTACGACCGCTACGGCATCGAACACGAGCGGTCCGAGCTCAGGTGGGAGGATTTCGACCCACGCTTCGACCTCACCAAGACCCCCAACGAGGTCAATCGCTTCGGCTACGTCGTCGAACTCAACCCGTGGGATCCGGCGTCGACGCCCGTCAAACATTCCGCGCTGGGCAGATTCAAGCACGAGGGCGCCAACGTCTACGTCACCGGCGACGGCAGCGTGGTGGTCTACACCGGAGACGACGAGCGCTTCGACTACATGTACAAGTTCGTCTCTGCCAAGAAGATCAAGCCCGGCACCGATCCGGCGGCCATGGCCCACAACATGACCCTGCTCGATGAAGGCACGTTGTACGTGGCCAAGCTGAGCAGTGACATCCCCGCCGCTGAGATCGACGGCACCGGCAAGCTGCCGGCCAAGGGCTCGTTCTCCGGGTCCGGCACCTGGATCCCGCTGCTGAAGTCCGGACCGAACAGGCAGGCCGAGTCGCTCGTCGAGGGCATCACCGCGGCGGAGGCGGCGGTGTTCACCCGGATGGCCGCCGACAAGGCCGGCGCCACCAAGATGGACCGGCCCGAAGACTTCGAGCCCAACCCGCACACCGGCAAGGTCTACGTGGCACTGACCAACAACGACAAGCGCGGCACCGAGGGCAAGGCCGGGGTCGATGCGGCCAACCCGCGCAACGAGAACAAGAACGGTCAGATCCTGGAGATCACCGACAATCACACCGGCACCGACTTCACCTGGGATCTGCTGTTGGTGTGCGGCGACCCGAAGGCGGCCGACACCTATTACGCCGGATTCGACAAGGAGCAGGTCAGCCCGATCTCCTGCCCGGACAACCTGGCCTTCGACAGTCACGGCAACCTCTGGATCTCGACCGACGGCAATGCGCTCGATGCCAACGACGGATTGTTCGCGGTGGCGCTCGACGGCCCGAACCGCGGTGAGACCAAGCAGTTCCTCACCGTGCCGGTCGGCGCCGAAACGTGCGGGCCGGTAGTCACCGACGACCTCGTCACCGTCTGTGTGCAGCACCCGGGCGAGGGCGACGACCACAGCCTGGAAAAGCCCTTGTCGCATTGGCCGGGAGGTGCCGACACTCCCGCGCGGCCCGCCGTGGTCGCGGTGTGGAAGCCCGGCACCCAGATCGGTGTCTGAGTACGCTCGGGAATTGTGAGCCATCCCATACGTATCGGTGTCCAACTGCAGCCGCAGCACTCCCCCAAATACAGCCATATCCGCGACGCGGTGCGCCGCTGCGAGGACATCGGCGTCGACATCGCCTTCAACTGGGACCACTTCTTCCCGCTCTACGGTGATCCCGACGGTGCGCATTACGAATGCTGGACGATGCTCGGCGCCTGGGCCGAGCAGACCTCACGCATCGAGATCGGCGCACTGGTCAGCTGCAACTCCTACCGCAACCCCGAACTGCTGGCCGACATGGCCCGCACTGTCGACCACATCTCCGACGGCCGCCTCATCCTCGGCATCGGAAGTGGTTGGAAACAAAAGGATTACGACGAGTACGGGTACGAGTTCGGCACCGCGGGCAGCCGCTTGGACGATCTGGCCGCGGCACTGCCCCGCATCGAGGCCCGGCTGGCCAAACTCAACCCGGCGCCCACCCGCGAGATCCCGATCCTGATCGGCGGCCAGGGCGAACGCAAAACCTTGCGCCTGGTGGCCGAACACGCCGACATCTGGCACGCGTTCGTCGACCGCAACACCTACCCGGGCAAGGCCGAGGTCCTCGCCGAGCACTGCGGCATCACCGGCCGCGATCCGTCGACTGTGCAGCGCTCGGCCGGGGTGCAGGAGACCGGTGGCATCGACGCGATGCTCGCCGAGGCGGATGCCCTGGCCGACCTGGGAGTCAGCATCCTCACCGTCGGCGTCAACGGGCCCGACTACGACCTGACCGCCGCCGAAGCCCTGTGCCGCTGGCGCGACGGCCGGGCGCGCAAAGTTTAGCGACTGAGCTGTAACGACTCAGGTCCCCGATCTGACAGACACGTGAGAAACTTGCGCATCACAACCGCACAGGGGGAGCTACGCCAGGGTGCCCAAGAACTACGGGGTCAAAGAGAAGGATCAGGTTGTCACGCACATCATCAATCTGGTGATGACGGGCAAGCTGCGATCCGGCGACCGCATCGACCGCAACGAGATCGTTCGTGACCTCGGGCTCAGCCGCGTCCCCATCCAGGAGGCCGTGGTTCAGCTCGAGCACGACGGCATCCTCTCGACGCGATATCACCGCGGCGCATTCGTCTCCCGGTTCGACGAAGCGACCGTGGCCGAGCATCACGAGCTGTACGGCATCCTCAACGGCATCGCCTCGGCGCGTTGCGCGGCCAGCCCGACCCCCCGCATCATCGCCCACCTGGATGACACGTTGCGCGTGATGCGTTCAGCAAAGGACACCAGAACCTTCCAGGAGGCCTGCTGGGTGTTCCGCGACGCGATCAACGACGAGTACGCGGGTCCGCGCCTGCACGCCACCATTCGTGCAGGTAAGAGCTTCGCACCCTCGGAATTCTGGATCAGCTATCCGAAAGCAAAGGCCGACTTCCTGGCGGGCTACGAGGCCGAGACCGCCGCCATCCATGCCCGTGACCCCGAGGGCGCCCGCCGGGCTTGCACCGAGCGCGCCGAGCGGATGGCGCAGATCATGATCGCCGAGCTCACCCGGCGCGGGGTGTTCGGCGACTTGCGGTCCCCTTGAGCGGAATCACTCATCACCGGGCGTCTGCCTACTAGGTTGCATCAGATGGACGCCAGACGATCGGCCGCGCTGCTGACCACGGTCCTGATGCTGTTCGGCTTGCTGTGTGCAGCACCGGCAGGCGCGGATGTCGATCAATGCGCACCCCCCGGGGTGGACAGTGCCAGTGCACTGCCCACCAACCTGGCCGCCGCCGCTACCGGGCCCGGCGCCGACAAATACACCACCGCCGGCGTGGTCCCCCTGGACACGGTGCGACCCGAGAACCTCGGCCTGGGCACCCCCGGCGTGCTCACCGTCGGCACGTTGTCGGACGCACCGCCGAGCATCTGCATCAACTCGGCCGGACAGTTCACCGGCTTCGACAACGAACTCCTGCGTGCCATCGCCGACAAGCTCGGCCTGCGGATCAACTTCGTCGGCACCGATTTCTCCGGCCTGCTGGCCCAGACCGCATCCCGGCGCTTCGACGTGGCGTCCTCGTCGATCACCACCACCGACGCCCGGCGCCGTACCGTCGGCTTCACCAACGGCTACGACTTCGGATACTTCTCGCTCGTCGTACCCACCGGCTCTCCGATCACCGGTTTCAGCCAACTCGCCCCCGGCCAGCGCATCGGGGTGGTGCAGGGCACCGTGCAGGAGGCCTACGTCATCGACACGCTGCACCTGCAGCCGGTGAAGTTCCCCGACTACAACACCGTCTACGCCAGCCTCAAGACCCGTCAGATCGACGCCTGGGTGGCGCCGTCGCAGCAGGCCTCGGGCACCGTGCAACCCGGCGACCCGGCGCAGATCATCGAAAACACCTTCAGTCTGGACAATTTCGTGGCGTGGGCGGTGGCCAAGGAGAACCAGCCGCTGATCGACGCGCTCAACTCCGGACTGGACGCCGTGATCGCCGACGGCACCTGGGCCAAGCTGTATTCCGACTGGGTGCCGCGGGCCCTGCCGCCCGGCTGGAAGCCCGGCTCCAAGGCCGCGCCCGTACCCCAGCTGCCCGATTTCGCCGCGATCGCCGCGGCCAAGGAGAAACCCGCCGCCGGGGCGCCCGCCGCGCCCAAATCCACACTCGCGCAACTGCGGGACTCGTTCCTGGACTGGGATCTCTACAAGCAGGCGATCCCCGACCTGCTGCGCACCGGCCTGCCCAACACGCTGATCCTGACCGTGTGCGCCAGCGTCATCGGGTTGGTGCTCGGCATGATCCTCGCGGTGGCAGGCATCTCGCGGTCGCGGTGGCTGCGCTGGCCGGCCCGGGTGTACACCGACATCTTCCGCGGCCTGCCCGAAGTGGTGATCATCCTGTTGATCGGGCTCGGTATCGGGCCCGTGGTCGGGTCGCTCACGGGCAACAGCCCCTACCCACTGGGCATCGCGGCGCTGGGGCTCATGGCGGCCGCCTACGTCGGCGAAATCTTCCGGTCCGGCATCCAGAGCGTCGAGGCCGGCCAGCTGGAAGCCTCACGCGCCCTGGGCTTCAGCTATGCCTCGTCGATGCGCCTGGTCGTCGTGCCCCAGGGCATCCGGCGAGTATTGCCGGCCCTGATGAACCAGTTCATCTCGCTGCTCAAAGCCTCGTCGCTGGTGTACTTCCTCGGCCTGGTGGCCAGCCAACGCGAACTGTTCCAGGTGGGCCGAGACCTCAACGCCCAGACCGGGAATCTGTCCCCGCTGGTGGCCGCCGGGCTGTTCTACCTGCTGCTGACCATCCCACTGACCCATCTGGTGAACTTCGTCGACAACCGGCTGCGCCGCGGCCGCGCACCCGTCGAAGAGGAACTGCCGCCCGCCGCGACCACCCAGGAGATGATCTGATGTCGGCTCCACAGCCAGTCGCGCTGGCCGCCAAGGACATCCACCTCTCGTTCGGGCCGAACGCGGTGCTGCGCGGGGTGGACCTGGATGTACCTGCCGGCACCACGACGGCCGTCATCGGCCCGTCCGGATCCGGAAAATCGACGCTGCTGCGCACCTTGAATCGCCTGTACGAACCGGACAGCGGCGACATCCTGCTCGACGGCCGCTCGGTGCTGGCAGACAATCCGGACCAGTTGCGCCAGCGCATCGGCATGGTCTTCCAGCAGTTCAACCTCTTCCCGCACAAGACCGTTCTGGACAACGTCACCCTCGGCCCGCGCAAGCTCAAGGGGCTCAGCCACGACCATGCCCGCACGGTGGGTCTCGAGCAACTCGACCGGGTTGGTCTGCGGCACAAGGCCGATGTGCGTCCCAGCACGCTTTCGGGTGGCCAGCAGCAGCGCGTCGCGATCGCCCGGGCGCTCGCCATGGCCCCACAGGTGATGTTCTTCGACGAAGCCACCTCCGCATTGGACCCGGAGCTGGTCAAAGGAATCCTGGAGCTGATCGCCGAGCTGGCGGCCGAAGGGATGACGATTCTTGCGGTCACCCACGAGATGGGCTTCGCCCGCTCCACCGCCGACGCGGTGGTGTTCATGGATCACGGCAAAGTGGTCGAGTCGGGAACCCCGGATCAGATCTTCGAAGCTGCCGAGACGGATCGGCTGCGCCGCTTCCTGTCGCAGGTGCTGTGAGGGCAGCGCTGTGGGGAGGGCGTGGAGACGGGAAACCCCTCTGCCCCAAACCCGACAAGCTGCCGACCTGTCTGCTTCAGACAGGTTAGACTAGCGAATTATGGTGGAGCCCGATTCACAGGTCACAGAGCTGGCCGGAGAGCTGCAACGCGTTCTCTCCAAGGTGTTCTCGGTGCTGCGCCGCGGCGACACCAACAAGGGCACTGCCGGCGAACTTACGCTGGCCCAGCTGTCCATCCTGCTCACCCTGCTCGACCAGGGCCCGATCCGGATGACCGAGCTGGCCGCCCGCGAGCGCGTGCGCACCCCCACCACCACCGTGGCGATCCGCCGACTGGAGAAACTCGGCCTGGTCAAGCGCTCCCGCGACCCTTCCGACCTGCGCGCCGTGCTCGTCGAGGTGACCCCGCGCGGGCTGGTGCAACACCGTGAATCGCTGGCCGCCCGACGGGCCGATCTGGCCGCCCGGTTGGCCAACCTGAGCCAGGACGACCTGGCCACCCTCGCCACCGCGCTGGCCCCGCTGGAGCGGCTGGCCAGCCAGAACGAGCAGACCCAACCCGCCCACGCCAAGTCGGAGTAGCCGGGCTACCCCAACCAGTCCAACACCGCCGCCGCGGTCCATGACTGCTGCATGCTGCCCAGCGGCTCTCCGGTGAACGGCTCGTAATACTCGGCGAAAGTTCCGTCACTTGCCTGACGCAACCCTTCCCGGCGCAGGGTCGAGGCCCGCTCGGCCCAACCGCGTCGGGCGAAGCACCACGAGAACAGCCAGGTCATCACCGGCCATACCGGACCGCGCCAATACTCACGCGACCGGAAGTCGCGCGACACAGGCGAGGTCGACGGGATGAGCGCATACCGTAGATCCGGATGCCCGCAGAAACGCGGGCCTTCCAGCAGCCTCAGCAGGGCACGTTCACGATCGTGCGGCAGACCGCCGCACAACAACGGCGCGAACTGCGCGACCGTCTCGGTGGCCACCCACTTCTTCGCGCGGACGTCGTAATCCCTTGCCGCGCCGCTACGTTCATCCGTGGTCTCGACGACACCGACCCGGAACCGCTCCGCCCACGAGTAGAGATCGCGGACATCGGCGTGCGGACGCTTGTAATCCTCCCCGATCTCGGCGAGCACCTGGCACGCCACCGAGAACACCGCCGAGACGAACACGTCCTCGACGGCGAAGCTCATTGCCTTCGGCAGCAGATCATCGTCGTAGCGAACGGATTTCATCTCCTCGAGGAGCCACAGGTACCGGTCGTACTCGAGATCGCTCGGCCGCTGCGTAGAGTCGGTGATGATCGCGTTGTCCTCACGCTGATACTCCGGCACGGCGCCGGGAACCACGTTGGCGTAGGCGCTATCCCAACGTGGTGAGTTGTCCATGCCGGACTCCCACCCGTGATACAGCGTGATGCGGCCGCGGCCGTCCTGATCCCGTGTCTCGGCCAGCCAGCGATGCCAGCGCACCAGATCCGCCCACCGCCGATCCAGGAAGCTGGCTGCCACCGCCCGGGTGGACCGTCCTCGACTACGCGCGTGATCGAGAATGCGCTGCACCGCGATCGCGTGCACGGGAGGTTGCGTGATGCCCGAGGTGTGCCGGATCCGCGGGGCGTTGGCGGCCAGGGCCGACGTGGCCCATCGGGCCGGGCCGGGAAAGTAGCCGTCGACCCCGTTGGCGAACACGATGTGCGGAATCATCCCGTTGCGCCACTGCGCCGAGAGCAGGGTGTCGAGTTCCACCACGGCACGCTCGACGCTCAGCGGGGCCAGTCCGATCGAGACGAACGCCGCGTCCCAGCTCCACATGTGCGGATACAGCAACGGCGCGGCCGTGGTCATCACACCCAGGTCGTTGCCGCGCAGCAGGTAGGCGGCGCGGGCGGCGAGCTGGGTGGGAGCGAAGCTTGGGTCCGGTGGCATCCCTACCATGATGCGACGCCGGGCCCCGCTCCGCAGGTCGGCCCCGTGCTCTTCGGCGTCACAGTAACGTTGCAGTCGTGCCGTCTGCATTGATCACCGGAGCCGCTGGCGGCATCGGTTCGGCCATCGCCGCCGCCCTTGCTCCCACCCACACGCTGTTTCTCGCCGGACGCCCGTCCGCCCGCCTCGACGCGCTCGCCGAACGGCTCGGCGCCCCGACCTGGCCGCTGGACCTGACCGACGCCGATTCGATCGAGTCGGCCGCCGAGGTGCTCAGCGAACTCGATGTACTGGTGCACAACGCCGGGGTGCTCTACCCGGGCCGGGTCTCCGAGTCCGTCCCCGAACAGTGGCGGGCCTCGTTCGAGGTGAACGTCACCGGCGCGGTGGCCCTCACCTTGGCCCTGCTGCCCGCCCTGCGGGCCGCCCGCGGGCACGTGGTGTTCATCAATTCCGGTGCCGGACAGAAGGTTTCACCTGGCATGGCGTCCTATTCGGCCAGCAAGTTCGCGCTGCGGGCCTTCGCCGACGCACTGCGCGCCGACGAACCGACGCTGCGGGTCACCTCGATCTTCCCCGGGCGCACGGACACCGAGATGCAGCGCGACCTGGTGGCCTACGAATCCGATGGCGTCGGCGAGTACGACCCGGCGAAATTCCTCAAGCCCGAGACCGTCGCCGGGCTGGTGGCGACCGCAGTCACCACCCCGCCCGACGGGCATGTCCACGAAATCGTGGTTCGCCCCGGGTGATTTGGGTGCACCCACCGGCGGTCAGCTCCGCTGAATGCACCCAAATCGCTAGATGACGAGGTTGACCAGCCGGCCCGGAACCACGATGACCTTCTTCGGAGTGGCGCCGTCGAGGAAGGCCTGCACCTTCTCGTCGGCCAGCGCCGCCGCTTCGAGCCCGGCTCGGTCCAGATCGGCGGCCACGGTGATCTTGCCGCGCACCTTGCCGTTGACCTGGACCGGGAACTCGATGGTGTCATCCACCAGGTACTGCGGATCGGCCACCGGGAACGGCCCGTGCGCCAGCGAGGCGTCGTGGCCCAACCGCTTCCACAACTCCTCGGCCAGGTGCGGGGCCAGCGGCGCCACCATGAGCACCAGCGGTTCGATCGCGCCGCGAGCGGACACGCCTTCCTTGGTCAGGTGGTTGGTGTACTCGATCAGCTTGGCGGCCGCCGTGTTGTTCCGAAGTGCCGCATAATCTTCGGTCACACCCGCGATCGTGCGGTGCAGGATCTTGAGCGTGTCGGTGTCGAGGGCCTCGTGCTCGTTGACTGACGTCGCCCCCGTTGTCTCGTCGACCACCACGCGCCACACCCGCTGCAGGAACCGGTGTGCGCCGACGACATCCTTGGTCGCCCACGGTCGTGATGCCTCCAACGGCCCCATGGACATCTCGTAGACGCGCAGGGTGTCCGCACCGTACTCGTCGCAGATCTCGTCCGGTGAGACCGAGTTCTTCAGGCTCTTACCGATCTTGCCGAACTCCTGGTTGACCTCGATTTCACCATCCGGGCCCGGCCAGAAGAACTTCCCTTCGCGCTCAACGACTTCGGCCGCAGGCACGTAACTGCCGCGGGAATCGGTGTAGGCGAAGGCCTGGATGTAGCCCTGGTTGACCAGACGGCGGTACGGCTCGCTCGAGCTGACGAAGCCGAGGTCGAACAGGACCTTGTGCCAGAAGCGCGAGTACAGCAGGTGCAGCACCGCATGCTCGACGCCACCGACGTACAGATCGACGCCACCCGGGTCGGTCGGCCCGTGCTCGGCCGGCCGCGGGCCCATCCAGTAGGCCTCGTTCTCCTTGGCGCACAGCTCTTCTGAGTTGTGCGGATCGGTGTACCGCAGCTCGTACCACGAGCTGCCGGCCCACTGCGGCATCACGTTGGTGTCGCGGGTGTAGGTCTGCAACCCGTCACCGAGATCCAGCTCGACATGCACCCATTCGGTCGCCTTGCCCAGAGGCGGCGAGGGTTCGCTGTCGGCGTCGTCGGGGTCGAACGACACCGGCGCGTAGTCGGGGATATCCGGAAGCTCCACCGGCAGCGCCGATTCCGGCAGCGCGTGGGCGCGGCCGTCGGCGTCGTAGACGATCGGGAACGGCTCGCCCCAGTACCGCTGCCGGGCGAACAGCCAGTCCCGCAGCTTGTACTCGATCCGGGCCCGGCCGCGGCCGTCGGCCTCCAGGTGTTCGATCACCTTCGCCTTGGCCTCGGCCACGGACAGCCCGTCGAGATAACCGGAGTTCACCATGGTGCCGTCGCCGTTGTAGGCCGCCTCGGTGATATCGCCGCCGGAGACCACCTCGATGATGGGCAGGCCGAACTCGGTGGCGAAGTCCCAGTCGCGCTGGTCCCCACCGGGCACCGCCATGATGGCCCCGGTCCCGTAGCCGGCCAGCACGTAATCGGCAATGAAGACGGGCACACCGGCCCCATTGACCGGATTGGTGGCGTACGCACCGAGGAACACACCGGTCTTGGTCTTGTTCTCCTGGCGCTCCAGATCCGACTTGGCCGCGATCCCGGCACGGTACGCCGCGACCGCCTCGGCCGGAGTCGCCGCACCGAAAGTCCACCGCGAATCGGTGCCCTCGGGCCACGCGTCGGCCACCAGCGCATCGACCAGATCGTGCTCGGGAGCCAGCACCAGGTACGTGGCGCCGAACAGGGTGTCCGGGCGGGTGGTGAAGACCTCGACATCGCCTGCCGCGGTGCCGAACTCAACCGAGGCGCCGGTCGACCGGCCGATCCAGTTGCGCTGCATGGCCTTGACCTTGTCCGGCCAGTCCAGCAGTTCCAGGTCGTCGAGCAGCCGATCCGAGTAGGCAGTGATGCGCATCATCCACTGCCGCAGCCGCTTCCGGAACACCGGGAAGTTGCCACGATCGCTGCGCCCGTCGGCGGTGACCTCTTCGTTGGCCAACACCGTGCCCAGGCCCGGGCACCAGTTCACCATCGAGTCGGCGCGGTACACCAGGCGATAACCGTCCACCACCTCGGCGCGTTCGGCGTCCGACAGCTCGGCCCAGGCCCGCCCGTCATCGAGAGTCCTTGCTCCGGACTCGAATTCGGCCACCAGCTCGGCGATGGGCCGGGCCTTCTTGGCGGCGGTGTCGAACCAGGCGTTGTAGATCTGCAGGAAGATCCACTGCGTCCACTTGTAGAAGTCGACATCCGTGGTGGCGAAGCTGCGCCGCGAGTCGTGGCCCAGCCCCAACCGGCCCAACTGCCTGCGGAAGTTGACGATGTTCGCCTCGGTGCGGATGCGCGGGTGCGTCCCGGTCTGCACCGCGTACTGCTCGGCGGGCAGACCGAACGCGTCGAACCCCAGCGCGTGCAGAACGTTGCGTCCGGTCATCCGGTAATACCGGGCGTAGACGTCAGTGGCGATGTAACCCAGCGGGTGCCCGACGTGCAGGCCGTCACCGGACGGGTACGGGAACATGTCCTGGACGAACATCTTGTCTTCCGGCACCGCGGAGCCGTCCTGCGGTGCCAGCGAGCCCACCGGATTGGCCACATTGAAGGTGCCGAGCTCCGACCAGGTCTCCTGCCAGGCGCGCTCGATCTGGCCCGCCAGCTCCGCGGTGTACCGGTGCTGAGGGGTATCCGTTTCCGGGCCAGACTGCCCTGACTGTGAGGTGGTGGCGGGTTCGATCACGCCGTTCAGGGTATAAGGCCACGGTTTGAGCAGCTCACCGCCCGTCTCACGGCTGCTTCGGCCACAGCTTGGTATCGGTTGCGTCGCGGCACTGTCAGGGGTTGATTCCAGGTCGATTGAGTTGCTGGTGACCGGCGGCCAGCCGTGGATATTCTCGGCGCCTAGTGGCGAGGTTGCCTGGTGAAGGCACGGTTTGCGGAGGGAACGAGTGATGATCGAGTTGGCCAGCCGGTGGCGGGTGCTGGCAGCAGGCACGGCCGTCGGCGTCGCGGCGGTTGTCGGCTTCGCCGGTCAGACCGCGTCAGCCGAACCTCTTCTGCCTGCCCCCGTCGTTCCCGGTCCGGTGACCGTGACCCAGACCGTCACGGTCGCACCCGCCGCCGCGGCACCCGCGGCCCCCGGCGTCCCGGGTGCGGCGGTCGCGCCCGGTGCGGCTGCGATCCCGGCGCCCGCGGTCGCGACACCTGCCCCGGTGGCACAGACCATCACCCCGGCCACGTCGGGCACCTTCGCCGAGTTCTTCAAGAGCAAAGGCGTCAAGATGGAGCCTCAGGTCAGCCGGGATTTCAAGGCGCTGAGCATCGTGCTGCCGCTGCCGTCCGGCTGGACCAACGTGCCCGACCCCAACGTGCCCGACGCGTTCGCCGTGATCGCCGACCGCTCCAGCCCCGACCTCTACACCCCCAACGCACAGGTCGTGGTCTACAAGCTCGTCGGCAACTTCGACCCCGTCGAAGCGATCAGCCACGGCTTCGTCGACACCCAGCAGTTGCAGAACTGGCGTCCCACCGACATGGCGATGGGGAACTTCAACGGCTTCCCGTCGGCATTCATCGAAGGTAGCTATACGTCGGGCAGCCAGATGCTCAACACCTCGCGCAGGCACATCCTGGCCACCGCAGGCCCGGACCGTTACCTGGTGTCGTTGTCGGTGAACTCCTCGGCCGCCAACCAAGGTGTTTCGGCGGCTGCCGACGCCGCCGATGCCATCGTGTCCGGGTTCAAGGTCAGCGCGCCGGCCCCTGCCGCTGCGCCGCCGCCAGCTACTCCGGCCCCGCCCGCACCCGCGCCGGCACCGGGTTTGCCCCAGCTCCTGGGCCTGCAGCGCTGAATCAGCCGGACCAAACCCGGCCTCGCATCAACGGTCGGCGCCTCGTATTGTGTGGCGCATGCTGATCGCCGCGCTGCTGTGTTTGAGCGCCGCCGTCATCGTCGGCGTGTTCGGGCTGTGGTTGTTGACCAGACCTCGCACCGGTGATCCCGTGCGCTCCGTCTTGAGGGCCGTGGCCCCGACCCAACTGGCCGCCGCGGTGATGCTCGCCGCCGGTGGCGCCGCCGCTCTGGCCGCCGCACCCCACACCGGCCTGATGGTGGTCATGGTGTGCATTATCGGTGCCGTCGCCACCGTGGCCGCCGGCTGCTGGCAGAGCGCCAAGGCCGTGGCCGGGGCAGAGGCGGCGGCCGAAAGTTCCGGTGCGGGCTGCGCCGGCTCGTGCGCCAGCTGCACGTTGTCCTGTAAGTGACGGACGAATAGCCCGCTAATTGCGGCTGACGTCGATCGGATGCGTGGCCAGTAGCGACATCGGCAACGGCTGACGGCGCAGCACCCGGCCCCACAGGTCGACCCGCGGCTCGATCAGCACATCCGACGGCAGCGCCGAGAGCACGATCCAGTCGTCGCGTTCGATCTCACCGTCGAGTTGGCCGATGGTCCAGCCCGAATATCCGGCGAATATCCGCACGCCCTCGATGGCCGGGGCCAGCGTGTCCGGGTCCGCGTCGAGATCGACCATCACCACCCGGCCCTGCACGTGCCGCAGCCCCGGAACACCGTCGGCCTGTACACCGACCCGCAGCGTCGCCAGGCACAACGCCGAGTCCCGCTTGACCGGGCCGCCGATGAACATGGTCTTGGGTTTGGTGGTCAGCTTCGCCCACTGCGGCAGCACGTTGTAGACCGCGGTCTCGCTGGGCCGGTTCAGCACCACACCGAGCGTTCCGCCGGCGTTGTGCTCCACGATGTAGATGACGCTGCGCCGGAACGTCGGTTCCAGCAGATCGGTATTCGCCAGCAGCAGAGTGCCGGGCCGTACCCGGTGCGCCGCGGGCGCGATGAAATCCTCCGGATCTTCTGACTGCGCCACGCCCTACATCATGGCACCGCGATTGCCCGGACGTGGCGAACAAGCCCGGGCGCGGTCGGATTTCGACTCAGCTTTGTACTGTTGATCGGGTGATTCATGCTCGTGCTTCCCGTGCCCTGTGGCACTCGTTGCGCGGCATGACCGAATTCCGCCGCCTGCTGGAGTTGCGCGCGGTCAGCCAGTTCGGCGACGGCCTGTTCCAGGCTGGGCTCGCCGGCGCGATCCTGTTCAACCCGGAGCGGCAGGCCGAGCCGTGGCAGATCGCCGCGGCGTTCGCGGTGATGTTCCTGCCCTACTCGGTTCTCGGGCCCTTCGCCGGGGCGCTGCTGGACCGCTGGGACCGCCGCCTGGTGCTGGTCGGAGCCAACCTGGGCCGGCTGCTCGTGGTGCTGCTGGTGGGTGTGCTGCTGGCGTTCGGCGCCGGTGACATACCGATCCTGTGCTGCGCGTTGATCGTCAACGGGTTGACCCGGTTCGTCTCCTCGGGTCTGTCGGCCTCACTGCCCGATGTGGTGCCGAGCGACCGGGTGGTGACGATGAACTCGGTGGCCACCGCGATCGGCGCGCTGGCAGCCTTTCTCGGTGCGGACTTCATGCTGGTGCCGCGCAAGCTGTTCGGTGCCGATGACACCGGCGCCTCGGTGGTGATGTTCATCGTCGCGCTGCCGGTGGCGCTGGCGCTGTGGTTGTCGGTGCGTTTCGGCCCACATGTGCTCGGCCCGCACGAGAGCAAGCGCGCCATCCACGGCTCGGTGGTCTATGCGGTGGCCACCGGCTGGGTCCACGGCATCCGGACGGTGTGGGCCGTCCGTCCGGTCGCGGGCACCTTGGCCGGACTGGCCGCGCACCGCATGGCCTTCGGGATCAACTCACTTCTGGTGCTGGTGATCGTCCGGCACACCGACAACCCGGACGTCACCGGGCTGGGCCTGGGCACCGCGGTGCTGTTCGTGGCGGCCGGCGGCGTCGGGCAGTTCCTGGCCACCGTGGCCGCCCCGGCGGTGATCGGCCGGATCGGGCGGTACGCGACCGCCAACGGCGCGCTGGCCCTCGCGGCACTGATCCAGCTGGCAGCCATCGGGCTGCACGTCCCGGTGATGCTGGCCTGTGGCTTCCTGCTCGGCGCAGCCGGCCAACTGGTGAAGCTGTGCGCGGATTCGGCGATGCAGATCGACGTCGACGACGCCCTGCGTGGCCACGTGTTCACCGTGCAGGACGCGCTGTTCTGGATGTCGTTCGTTGCCGCCATCTCCGGCGCGGCCGCGGTGATTCCGGCCGACGGGCGGTCACCCGCGCTGGTGGTCGCCGGCGCCGTCGCGTATCTCATCGGCCTCGGACTGCACGCCACCCTGGCATCCCCGAAGCGGGTGTGATCCCCGGGTCTAGGCTGACCGCCATGGTGAGCGCCGAGCCGATCGTGGCCGACTTGTCCGCCGAGAGTGACGAACTGGATGCCCTGGTGGCTGACCTGCCACCCGAACGCTGGGCCACACCCACCCCGGCCGAGGGCTGGACCATCGCCCACCAGATCGCACACCTGTTGTGGACCGATCGGGTCTCGGTCATCGCGATCACCGATAGCCAGGGCTTCGACGCGGTTCTCGCCGAGGCCATGCAGAACCCGACCGGTTTCGTCGATGCCGCCGCCGAGGACCTCGCACTCACGCCCCCCGAGCGACTGCTGGCCGATTGGCGCGCGACCCGCGCGCGGTTGCACACCGAGTTGGTGAAGGTGGCCGAGGGCCGCAAGCTGCCGTGGTTCGGCCCGCCGATGAGCGCGACCTCGATGGCCACCGCGCGCATGATGGAGACCTGGGCGCACGGCCTGGATGTGGCCGACGCGCTCGGGGTACACCGGCCCGCGACCGCACGGCTGCGCTCGATCGCCCACATCGGAGTCCGCACAAGGGATTTCGCGTTCACGGTGCACGGGCTGACCCCGCCGGCCGAACCGTTCCGGGTCGAGCTGACCGCGCCCGACGGCTCGTTGTGGGAGTGGGGACCCCAGGATGCGCGTCAACGCGTGACGGGATCGGCCGAGGACTTCTGCATGCTGGTGACCCAGCGCCGGGCGCCCGCCGATCTGGACGTGACGGCAGTGGGCGACGACGCCGCCAAGTGGCTGACCATCGCGCAGGCCTTCGCCGGACCGCCGGGAGCCGGCCGAGGCTGAGCAGTCGACTCAACGCTCAGGACACCGCGTCGGCGCGCCCGTCACCGTCGGTGTCCGCCAGCTTCAGATCCCAGCGCCCGTCCGCATCGGTGTCGACGTACGCCGTGCCCGGGCCTAGCACCCGGTCGGCCAAACCGTCACCGTCGGCGTCGAGTAGCCGGTCATCGGTAGCACCGTCAGCGTCGAAATCGACCATCGGCCCGCCCGGCGCCTGCTCGACTCCATCCAACCCGAACCACCGCACCTGCCCGGACCGGTCCACCCGCACCGCCCAGGTGCCCGAACCGTCGTCGGAGAAATAGCTCTCGGCCTGCCCGTCGTCATCGGTATCGAGCACCGCCCGCTCGGCCATGCCGTCGCCGTCGAAATCGGCCATCACGTCGTCGACCCGGCCGTCCCCGTCGAAATCCAGACCGATGCCGTCCGGGCTGCCGTCGCCGTCCACGTCCACATCGGGCACCCCGGTGAAGATGGTCGCGGTCCCGTCAGGGTCACCCAGGCAGTAGTCCATGACTGATCAGACGCACGATCAGCCCCTGGCGTTCCACCATTTCAACAATTCGTCGACGGCCTGCTCGCGGGACAGCGGCCCGTGGTCGAGCCGCAGTTCCTTGAGGTACTTCCAGGCCTCCCCGACCTGCGGGCCCGCCGGGATGCCGAGGATCTCCATGATCTCGTTGCCGTCGAGATCCGGCCGGACCCGCTGCAGATCCTCCTTGGCCGCCAACTCGGCGATCCGGTTCTCCAGGTCGTCGTAGTTGGCCTGCAGCCGCGCCGCGCGGCGCTTGTTACGAGTGGTGCAGTCGGCGCGCACCAGCTTGTGCAGCCGGCCGAGCAGCGGGCCGGCGTCGGTGACATAGCGGCGCACCGCCGAGTCGGTCCACTTGCCGGTGCCCTTGTCATCGGCGTAGCCGTGGAACCGCAGATGCAGGTACACCAGCTGCGAGACGTCGTCGACCATCTGCTTGGAGTACTTGAGCGCCCGCATCCGCTTGCGGGCCATCTTCGCGCCGACCACCTCGTGGTGGTGGAAGCTCACCCCGCCGTCGGATTCGTGCTTGCGCGTCGCGGGCTTGCCGATGTCATGCAGCAACGCGGCCCAGCGCAATACGAGATCCGGGCCCTCGTCTTCGAGATCGACGGCCTGACGCAGCACCGTCAGCGAATGCCAGTAGACGTCCTTGTGCTGATGGTGCTCATCGATGGCCATCCGCATCTCGCCGACCTCGGGCAGCACCACATCCCCCAGCCCGGTCTGGACCATCAGATCGACCCCGGCGACGGGATCCTTACCCAGCAGCATCTTGTCCAGTTCGGCGGCGACGCGCTCGACGGTGATCCGCTCCAGTTGGGGCGCCATCTCCAGCAGTGCCTCCAGCACCCGCGGCGCCACCTCGAACCCCAGCTGGGACACGAACCGGACCGCCCGCAGCATCCGCAGCGGATCGTCACCGAAAGACACCTGCGGCGCCGACGGGGTGTCGAGCACCTTCGCCTGGATCGCCGCCAAGCCGCCGAGCGGATCGATGAAATCGCCGATCCCGCCCGGCTGGTCCGGGCTGATGCGAACCGCCATCGCGTTCACGGTGAAGTCGCGGCGCACCAGATCGTCGTCGAGGTTGTCGCCGAACTCGACGGTCGGATTCCGGGACACCTGGTCGTAGCTGTCGGCGCGGAACGTGGTGATCTCGAGCCGATGCCCGCCCTTGCCCACCCCGACGGTGCCGAACTCGATGCCGGTGTCCCACAGCGCGTCGGCCCACGGCCGCAGGAACTTCAGCATCTGCTCCGGACGGGCGTCCGTGGTGAAATCGAGATCGCTCTGCTCGGTCAGCCGGCCCAGCAGCGCGTCACGCACGCTGCCGCCGACCAGATACAGCTCATGCCCCGCCGCAGCGAACACCGCACCGAGCCCGCGCAGCACCTCGGCGCGCTGGTTCAGCGAGACCAGTGCGCCCGCCAGCAATTCGGCATCAGTAACAACAGCGTCGGCCACGTTCGATGAGCCTAATGCTCCCAGTGTGGTCACAACCGGCGAGTGTGGCAGGAGGCCCACCCCGTGGCAGCTACTATCGCTTGGGTGTCGGACGGCGAACAGGCCAAACCACGACGGCGCCGCAGTCGGCGTCGTGGCCGTCGTCGTGCACAAAGGGCGGCCGGGCCGCCCGCCGGTGATCAGGGCACCGATGCCGCCGCCCCCAGCGAAGCGGCCGTCAGTTCCGCGAATCCCCCGCCGACACCTCGTGACCAGTCCAAGCAACACAGGTCGCGGCCGCGCCGGCCACCGGAACGGCTACGCACCGTGCACGAGACCTCGGCCGGAGGCCTGGTCATCGACGGAATCGACGGCCCCAAGGACACCCAGGTGGCGGCGTTGATCGGCCGGGTCGACCGGCGCGGCCGGATGCTGTGGTCGCTACCGAAGGGCCACATCGAACTCGGCGAGACGGCCGAGCAGACCGCGATCCGCGAAGTCGCCGAAGAAACCGGTATCCGCGGTGACGTGCTGGCCGCGCTCGGCAGCATCGACTACTGGTTCGTCACCGAGGGCCGCCGGGTGCACAAGACCGTGCACCACTACCTCTTGCGTTTCCAGGGCGGGGAACTGTCCGACGACGACGTCGAGGTGACCGAGGTCGCCTGGGTCCCGCTGCGGGACCTGCCCTCCCGGTTGGCCTACGCCGACGAGCGCAAGCTCGCCGAGGTGGCCGGGGAACTCATCGACAAATTGCACACGGACGGACCGGGCTCCCTGCCGCCGCTGCCCCGCAGCGCCCCTCGCCGCCGTCCCCAGACCCACTCACACGCCCGCAATCACCGCCGCGACGACCCTGCGCAACCCCAGCCCCGCCGGCGCACGAACGGATGCGGACAGGGACCGTGACCGCGGCCCCGGCGGTGCGCCGAGGGGTCTCCCTCCTCGCGCACACAGTGGTGCTTGTGGCGGTGGTGTTGCTGTTCTCGGTGTGGTCCGCCGCCGCGCTTCCCGCGCTGCTGCCCCGCGCGACCGCGAGCGAACCCGGCGCGTTGCCGTTCCTGCAGATCCGCATCGACCGCGTCACCCCCGATGTCGTCACCACCACCAGCGAGTCGGTGGTGACGGTCAGCGGGGCCGTGCTCAACGTCGGCGACCGACCGGTCCGCGACGTGGACATCCGCATGGAGCACGCGAAGGCCGTCACCTCGTCGAGTCAGCTGCGCACCGACCTCACCGGGGATGTCGCCCGGTTCGAGCCGGTCGCCGACTTCGTCACGCTGGCACCGGAGTTGGACCGCGGCCAGTCGGTGGGATTCACGCTGTCCTATCCCCTGCGCACCGAAGACGCCGGCTCGCTGCACATCACCGAGCCTGGCGTCTACCCCCTGCTGATCAACGTCAACGGCACGCCCGATTACGGTGCGCCGGCCAAACTCGACGACGCGCGGTTCCTGCTGCCGGTCCTCGGCGTGCCCCCCGACCGGCCGGCGGGCGACACCCCTGACTCGATGTCGGCAGCCGACACCCTCAATTCGGTAGTGCCGCCGGACACCTCACACCCGGTCCGGATGACCATGCTCTGGCCGCTGGCCGACCGGCCTCGGCTGGCCCCCGGCGCACCGGGCGGAACCACACCCGTGCGCCTGGTCGACGACAGCCTCGCCGCCTCACTGGCCCCCGGCGGGCGGCTCGACACCTTGCTGTCGGCAGCCGACTTCGCCACCGGGCCGACCGTCGACTCCGGCGGTCAGATGCGGGCCACCCTGTGCCTTGCCGTCGACCCCGACCTGCTGGTCACCGTCAACGCGATGACCGGCGGCTACGTCGTCAACGACGGACCCGACGCCGGGCCCGGGACCCCGACGCGGCCCGGCACCGGTCAGGAAGCCGCCATCGGCTGGCTGAACCGACTACGCGCCCTGGCCGCGCGGCTCTGCGTCGCACCCACCAACTACGCGCAAGCCGACCTGACCGCCCTCCAGCGGGTCGGTGATCCGGGGCTGAGCGCGATCGCCACCAACGGTGCCGGTGACATCGTCGACCAGATTCTCGGCGTCACCTCGGTCCGGGGGGCCAGCCTCCTGGGCGACGGCCCGCTCACCCGACCGGCACTGGACCTGCTGGCCGCCCAGGGCCAGACGGTCAGCATCTCGGCCGCACACGTCACCGCCCAGGACTCGGAAACCGGCGCCCCCGAGACCGCCGATGTCACGCCGCTGCGGTACCGGCCGGAGGTCGTGGCGGCGGGATTCGATCCGGCCGTGGGTGCCGCACTGGCCGGTGCCGGCACCGACCCGGTGGCGCCGTCCTACCTGGACCCGTCACTGGAGATCCCGGTGCGCCACGACTCCCAGACCGCACGGCGCCAGGACGCCCTCGGCGCGCTGCTGTGGCGCGGGCTCACGCCCACCGAGGAGCCCAGGACCCAGATCCTGATGCCGCCGCTGGTGTGGTCACTGGACGCCGACGACGCGCAGGCCATACTGACCTCGGTGGCCACCACGATCCACGCCGGGCTGGCCGTGCCGCGCCCGCTGCCCGCGGTGATCGCCGAGAGCAACGCCGTGCCCCCTGAGCCGGTGGCACCCGCGCCACCGGATTCCCTCGGCAACCCGCGCGGCAACATCGACGAGAACATCGACAGTGGCATCGCGGCTGTGATCAGCCGGCTGTGGGGGCTGACCGCCGCACTGACCACCGACGAGCGCACCGGCCTGACCGGCATGCAGTACACCGCCCCGCTGCGGGAGGACATGCTGCGGGCGTTGAGCCAATCGGTACCGCCCGAGTCCCGGGACGGGCTGGCCGAGCAGCGACTGCAGTCGGTCAGCCGCAGCGTGAACGACATGTTCGGCGCGGTGACGATCGTCAACCCGGGTGGGGCGTACACGCTGGCCACCGAACGCAGCCCGCTGCCGCTGGCGCTGCGCAACGATCTGCCGGTTCCGGTGCGCGTCCGGCTGCACGTCGACGCGCCACCCGGCATGACCGTCACCGACATGGGCGAGATCGAACTGCCGCCCGGCTATCTGCCGCTGCGGGTGCCGATCGAAGTGCATTTCACCCAGCGGGTGGCCGTCGATGTCAGCCTGCAGACCACCGACGGCCTCACCCTCGGTGACCCCGTGCGGCTGTCGGTGCATTCCAACGCCTACGGCAAGGTGCTGTTCTTCATCACGCTGTCGGCCGGGGCGGTGCTGGTGACGCTCGCCGGGCGCCGGTTGTGGCACCGCTTCCGCGGCCAGCCCGACCGTGCCGACCTCATCCCGCCGGGCGAACACCCGGATCCGCTCGACGTCGCCATGGCGTTCAACGCCGACGCCGCCGCTGATGACAGCGTTGCGGCGCCTGCCTCCGAAACCGGTCCGGATCGGCCCTGATGATC
>MSTD01000004.1:109516-222867 GCA_001942045.1 Mycolicibacterium porcinum | reverse complement strand
GTGCGGGGTGGAGCAGCCCGGGATCGGGGGGCGTCGCGTCGACTCCTGAACTCGCGACGTGGGGGATCTGTGTTGCAGCCATCTCGGTCACTTTGTCTCCTTGTGTGATCAGCGCGTGTGCGCCGCGAACGTTGAGAATTCCCGCCAGACAGCGGGGGTCTGAATCCCGGGCGCAGGCCAGCGCACTGGCGATCACCGCCCGACGCACCTCGGCGACGTCGGCTCCGCTGCCTCGCCGCCGCTGCGCGGAGAGCAGCAGCGCCGCCAGCGCGCTGACGATAGGGGTGGCAAAACTGGAGCCGGTGAGCTCGGCGATCGCACCGCCCGGTAGGGCACCGGGAATCGACTCGCCCGGCGCCAGCACGCCATTGAGTGCATATCGATCACCGAAGTTGCTCGACGGCAAGGCAATTCCGTTGCGACCGAGTGCGCCGACGGCCAGGACGGTGGGCAGCGCGGCGGGCACATGCAGGCAGTCGCACCCGTTGTTGCCCGCCGCCGCGACGATCAGCACCCCGTTGCGCTCACAGGCCTCGACCGTGCGGGCCAGCAGCGGATCTGCCTCTCCGCGCTCGACGAGCTCGCCTCCGCTGATGTTGATCACGTCTGCCCCGCTCAACATCGCTCGTTCGATCGCGCGGGCGAGGTCGAGTTGCGAGAGATGGCCACTGCTGTCCTGGAAGATCGGGACCACCACTCCGCGACAGCCCGCGGCCAGCCCGAGCGTTCCGGTGCCCGGCTTGCCGAACACGATGCTGGCCACGTGCGTGCCGTGGCCGGACATCGCGCCGGCGCCGGCCTCGTCGAGAACGAGCGAGTCCGCGCGGGTGATCCGGGCGTCGGCGAAGCACGGATGGGTGAGGTCGACCGGTCCGTCCAGGATTGCGACACAAACTTCCGGGTCAGGAATCACCTTGTCCCGCAGTGCAGTCAGCTCACCGAGGATGAAGTCGGTGTCCGCCGCCCGCACGGTCTGCGGTGGCTCGGTAGCCTGCACCAGGTTCATGGCGCAATCGTGCGCGGCCGGCAGGTGGTCCCACAATTGGCCGTCGGGTGGATTTCGCAGATGCCCCGTTCGGGGGTGACGAATGTACCGACAGGGCAACGCGGCCTATATCTTTCGGCCGATTTGTGGGCGCCGGCATTGACATTGCCGACGGTGCGGCAGTAGCACGAATGGCATGGCATCGAAGCGGAGCAAGAGAAGCATCGAGCAGATGCGTCAGGATCTGTTCGCGGTCAAAGAGCGTCAGGACGGGCTGCGAGCCGAGCACCGCAGGCTGATCTGCGAGCTCGACCTCAACTCGGGTGGCGAGTCGGCCATCCTTCGAGAGCAGCGCCGGTGGAACACCAGCCCGCCTCCGCTGCGCCCATATGTCCGGCCCGCGCCGGCGCAGACTCCCTGATCCTCGGCTCGGCCGCACCGTGGCCGAGCTTGCGGGCCACATAGGCCCGGCGCCGGACGCCGAGTTTGCAGATCACGTTGTGGACATGGCTTTTCACCGTGCCGGGCGAGATGTGCAGGTGGTCGGCGATCTCCTTGTTGGTCAGTCCGTGGGCCAACAGCCAGGCCACTTCCTGTTCCCGCTCGGTGAGGCAGTGGCTCTGCCCACCGGGGCGTCGGCCGCCGTTGGCCTCGAGGCCGCGAAGCAGGGCGCCCGAGATCTCGTCGGAGCAGTGCGCGGCGCCCCGGGAGACGTTGATCAGAGCACTGCCGAGTTGATCCACGGAGGCGTTGCGGCCCACCAGCCCTGCCGCGCCCGCGCTGGCCCAGGCCATCGCCTGACCTGGATCGTCATCGAGGGCGACCGCGATCAGTTTCCGGGGCGGGTCGCAGCGGCGCAGCGCCGGCGCGGACTCCAGGGCCAGGCGGGTGCTGACCTCGATCACCACGATGTCGACAGGTACGTCCGTCCTGGCCAGGTCGCCCAGGGCCGCCTGGGCATCGGTTGCGGTACCCACCAGGTCGAAGCCCGGGATACGGAGAATCCACTCGGCGAGCAGTTCGGTCCAGGCCCTGACCGCGACGATGGCGAAGACGTGGTGTCGCATGATGAGTTCCGGGTCAGGTCCGCTCGTACGGCAGGAAGATCGGGGCCACTTGAAAATTCGACTCAAGCGTGTTCATGACACTTCCCTACTGATCCGGGCAACCAACGTGTCAGCCGATGCTAGGGAAGCCGCCGACCTGCGGTATCGAGTAATCCACTACGCGAGTTTTCCCATCTGTGGCCAGGGCGGCGCCGATGCGCGTAAGCCGCGGGTGCGCACCGTCTCCGGTGACCGGCGGGGGCGGCGGTGCCACGGCGGATTCGGGTAGTCGGCTACTCGTGCCACCCGGGGCGGCTCGAGCCAGGATCGTCATCATGCCGATTCGGGCCACCATCGCCTCCGCAATGTCCGATCCTGTGTTCAGTGCGTTCTACCGGGTCGAGCACGGTTCCGAGGTGTTGCGGTGAGTCCTTCTGACAGTGAAATCTGGACCGACCGGGTGCAGTGCGCTCTGGCCGACTTGGCAGCCGCGCAGATCGATGCCAGTCCGCAGCAGCTTCTAGAGGCGGTGGCGGCCCGGTTCGCCTCGCGGTTCGACTCCGAGGATCGGCTCGGCGTGGACGGTACGCCCAAGTGGCACCGCAGTGTCGACGACGCCGTCGGAGAGCTGGTCCGCCGAAAACTGGCCACCCGGCGCAGACCGGCCAAGAAGGCCGGAGCCGTTGCGCCGCAGCCGGTCGTGCGGTTGACCGCTACCGGCCAGGCTGCCGCCGAGCAGGCGTGCGACCGTGCGATGGCGCCCCCTGAGCCGGTCAGAACGGTGGCGCCGGCGACGGCCGAGCCGCCTCCACATCGCGACCTGCTGGTGGCGGGCGTGATCACTCCGCCACTGCGCGAGAAGTTCGTGGTGCGCCCCGGCGAGGACCCCGAGCAGGTTCGGGAAACGTTGTGGCCGATCATGATCGAACTGAATCTGCGGTTCGGCGCGGGTGTCGCGGCAGCGGTGAAGCGGGTGGGTGAGCTGTGGCGTCTCGTGGGGGGAAGCGGCGAACCGGTCGAGGTGGCTGACCAATTCATGGCCGGTGAGCTGACGACCCGGCAGATCGAGGGCATCGTGTCGGCGGACTCGGTACCTCAGCAGTGGCCCGAACGCGCCATCTACCGGATCTGGCCCGACTTCGATGCCCACCCGCAGATCGACGCGTCGTCGAACACCGTCAAGGTGCTCCCGGCGCAACGTACGTTCGCCTGTTACGGATCGGGAATCGTCTGGGCGGTAGTCGATTCCGGGATCGACGAAAATCACGCACATTTCAAGAGCCGGGCCACTGTGGACGATCCGACGGTGCACGAGCTGCACCGGGATTTCACCGTCCCCGGCGGTGACAAGGCGTTCGCACCGAGCGCCTTGCAGGACGCCGATGGGCACGGCTCCCACGTGGCGGGGATCATCGCCGGCGGGCTACCCGAGGGGTTCGCCGATGAGGTGTACGTGGCCGAGAAGCGCTTCAACGTCGGCGCCCCGGAGGGTGACATCCCCATCCTGCAGAAGCGGGTGGTCAGTGATCCCAGCCGGCTGGCCGGGATGGCGCCCGAGGCAAAGCTGGTCAGTCTCAAGGTGCTCGGTCCCGGCGAGAAGGCTTCGCGGGTGAGCCGGGTGATGCGGGCCCTGGCCTATGTCCGGGAGGTCAATGCCGCGAGTGAGCGGATGCCCCGCATTCACGGTGTGAACCTCAGCCTGGGATACGAGTTTGCGGCGGAGTGGTTCGCCTGCGGTCAGAGCCCGCTGTGCATCGAGGTCGACAAGACCGTGCGGTCGGGGGTGGTCGTGGTCGCTGCGGCAGGCAACAGCGGATACGTCTCGCTCAACCCGCTGTTCACCACCGATGTCACAAAGTTCAGCGCGGACATGACGATCAACGATCCCGGCAATGCCGAGCGGGCCATCACCGTGGGGTCGACGCATCGCGACGCTCCCCATACCTCTGGGGTTTCCTATTTCTCGTCCAAGGGACCCACCGGCGACGGCCGGCGAAAACCAGATCTGCTGGCTCCCGGTGAACGCATCACATCGGTTGCGGCGGGCAAGTTCCGAAGCGATGTCTTGCGGCAGACGGATGCCCCGCAACAGAGTGCGGCGATCTACATCGAGGCCACCGGGACGAGCATGGCCGCACCGCATGTGTCCGGTGCGATCGCGGCATTTCTGTCCGTCCAGCACGAGCTCATCGGCCAGCCCGACGAGATCAAGCGGGTCTTCACCGAATCGGCCACCTCCCTGGGCCGTGACCCGGCCTTTCAGGGCGGTGGCCTGCTGGACCTGATGCGTGCGTTGCAGTCAGTCTGAGCTCAGTCACGAGGAGGAACCATGGTCGAGAGAATCAAGGGCAGGCCGCTGTGGCGGTTGGTGTTCGATGCCGACGGCGATGTCGACGAAGCGACATTGACCGAACTGCGTGACGGGGTCGGTGCCGAGGGGCTCACCGATCTGGTCCTGTTCTCGCACGGATGGAACAACGACGAGGCCGCGGCGCAGTCGTTGTACGCCAGGTGGTTCGACCTACTGGCAGACCAGCTCGACCCGGCCCGCAAGGTCGGATTCGTCGGCATCCGCTGGCCGTCGCAACTGTGGCGTGACGAACCGATCCCGAACTTCGACGATGCACAGCAGGCGGACGGAGGTGGCGCCGCGGCACTGGGGGAGCGAACGGGGACCGAGGCCGGGTCGGCCACCATCGACCCCGCCGAGTTGGCGGACCTGAAGGACATGTTCCCCGACGGCAGTGCGCATCTGGACGCGATCGCCGAACTGCTGGAGAAGCCACCGACCGCCGAGCGGGCGGGCACCTTGTTCGACGAGTTGCGGAAGTTCAACGCGGCCACCAAGACCGGATTCGACGACGGCGAGGAAGACAAGCCGGTGCGGGTGCCCGGCATGCTCGACGAGCAGCGTGACCCCGTCGACGTGTTCAACCGGTTCGCCGACCGATTGGCCGATGCCGGAGTGCAGTTCGACGGCGGCGGGGGCGGCGAGGCAGGCCTCGGCGATCTGGGCAGCAAGCTCTGGCACGGCGCGAAGGAAGTGCTGCGGCAGCTCAGCTACTGGAAGATGAAGAACCGTGCCGGCGTCGTCGGGAAGAAGGGGCTCGGCCCGGCGATCGACAACCTGGCGGATGCCTATCCGAATCTGCGGATCCATCTGATCGGGCACAGCTTCGGTGCCCGGCTGGTGTCCTTCGCCCTCGACGGCATCGACGACCGCGATCCGTCACCGGTGAAATCGGTGACCCTGCTGCAGGGCGCGTTCTCGCGGTTCACCTTCACCAAGGGACTGCCGTTCCGGGACGGCGACGGTGCTCTGGTCGGGCGGCTGGCCCGGATCGACGGCCCGATGGCCGTCTGCTACTCCAGCCACGACCGGGCACTGGGGACGTTCTACCCGTTGGCCTCGCTGACCGCGGGAGAGGATGCCGCCGCGATCGAAGACCCGCTGGCCCGCTGGCGGGCGATGGGGGCGATGGGGGCATTCCGTAGCGAGACGCAGGTTTTGGACGATCCCGGTGTGCCGTATCCGTTCCAGCCCGGACAGATCCTGAACCTGGATTCTTCGGCGGTGGTGGCCAAGGACGACGGCCCGTCGGGCGCCCACAGCGACATCTTCCACGAGGAACTGTGCTGGGTTGCCGCGGCCGCGGGGAAGATGAACGCGGCTTGAGTCCGCTGTCCCGGTACTTGCGCCTATGCGGCAATCACCTTGAGAGGCAAGTGTTCGTGGCGGCGGATGATGTTGTTGACCGCCCATGTGGGCGTACCCGCTAGCTCTATCCGGTCCACGCGCTCGAGCAGCGCCCGCAACATCGCGGTCGTTTCCAAGCGCGCCAGGCCCTGTCCGGCGCAAGCGTGGGCACCGTGTCCGAAACCGACGTGACGGCCGGCGTCACGTCGGATGTCGAATACCGCCGGGTTGTCCCACTCGCGTTCGTCGCGGTTGGCGGAGGCATAGATCACCAGGACTCGCGCGCCCGAGGGGATTTGCACTCCAGCGATTTCAGTCTGCTGTGCCGTGCACCGCGCAAAGGCGCGCAGCGGTGGCTCGCAGCGAACGGTTTCATTGACGGCGTTTGGCAAGAGGTCGGGTTCGTCCTTGAGCAGTTGCCACTGGTCGGGGTGGTTGGCGAAGAGATTCAGCGCATTGGCGATAGCGCTCATGGTGGTATCGATCGACGGGGCGATGTAGTCGACGAGCAACGGTGGGCACTCGTGGTGCGCCAATTTGCCTTCGTCCGCGGCGGCGAGTAGCTCATCTGCCATGCTGCCCTCGATGACGTTGCGCTCGCGCACCACGCGCCGGGCGAACCGCAGCATGCGCATAGTTTTGGGCACCGCCTTGATCGCCTGCCAGTTGAGCGGACCGAGTACGTCGAATGTTGCTCCGGCCCAGGCAACCAAGTGATCGCGTTGATCGCGCGGCCACCCGATGAGGTCGGGCACGACCGCCAGCGGCAGCGCGGCCGCGAGGTCGTCGACGCCGTCGATATCGCGCTTGCCGAGCGCTGTCTCGACCACGCTACGGGCCGTGTCGTCGACGGTGTCGCTGATGGCCCGCAGAGCACGTGGCAGCAGGCGGTGCGCGACGCGCTTGCGGCGTTGGTCGTGCTCGACACCGTCGCTGTTGAGCGTGGTGCCATACGACATTCGGTTGGTGATCGGATTGAGTGCCACACCCTGACCCGACAGAAAGGTCTTGTCGTCGCGTAGCACCGATTTGCACTCGGCGTAGCGCGGCACCGCATATGCCCTTTGTTTCGCCAGCCACACCACCGGACCGAGGTCGCGCATTCTCTGGTAGTGGGGGTAGGGGTCGGTGATGGCGTCGACCGAGTAGATGTCGGGTTCGTAGATGGGGAGGCCGGCGGGTGGGCGTCGCATTGAGAGTCCTCTCATGACGTTGGCGGTGGACGGTTGCTCACGATCGGTACTGAAGGAACTCTTGTGTGTTCGCGGATGTCACTGCCCGCCAGTCGGTGTCGGGGTCGGAGTCAAGGGCGGCGACCTGTTGGCCCACGGCAAACGCCGGTGTCCAGCAGTAGTCGCTGCCGTAAAGAATGCGATTGGACCCGACGACGTCCCGAAGCACTCCGGCCTGCGTCGGCAGTGGATGCCCGGCCGTGTCGAACCACATGCGCTGCAGTTGGGCAGCGGTTGTCAGAGGCCCTGGCGCATCGCCGTTGGGTGCCGGCCACAGGCTGCGGAAAAGCTCGATTCGTGCGGCAAGGAGCGGCAGCGCGGCACCGCAGTGCGGGATCAGGAAGCGAATGTGCGGATAGCGACTCATGACACTCGCGAAAATCAGGTCGGTGATGGTCCGCGTCGTCTCGAACATGAACTCGAGCATCGGAGCGGGCCGGCCCAGCGACGTGGCTTGCGCGTCCGGTGGCGACGTCGGATGGATGAAGACAATCGATTGCCGCTTGTCGAGGCATTCCCACAACGGGTCCAGCGATCCGTCACCGAGGTAGCGTCCGGCGCTGTTGCTCAGAAGTGCGACACCCGCCGCCCCGAGAACATCCGTTGCGCGTATGGCTTCGCTGATGGCGGCATCCACGTCGGGCAGCGGAAGCGAGGCGAAGAAGGAGAAGCGCTCAGGATGCGCGGCGACCGTGCGGGCTGCGAAGTTGTTGACGTGCCGCGCCAGTGCCGGGGCGTCGGCTGCGCCGGCGAACGACACACCGGGAGAGGAGAGTGACAGCAGAGCGTGCCGAATTCCGTTGTCCTGCATCAGAGACAGATGTTGTTCGGCGCTCCAGGAGGGCCACCGAGGCATGCCGTCAGGATGTTCGATGCCTGCCGCGATCGCGGCGTCGACGTAGTCGTCGGTGAGGAAGTGCGCGTGGACGTCCACCAAGGGAGTGGATGACATGAGCGATCGCCTAACTGGTCTGGATGGGTGGCTGGGCGTTGCGTGCCTGAGTGGACGACATGAACCCCGGTATGGCCGCGCACAGGTTCCACACGTCGCGGCCCGAGCACATGACCGTGCGGTCAGGCCGGATAACAGCGGCGGTGGCGTGACCGCGCCGTAGCCACCGTTCCAATTCGTCCCCAGGTTCGGCGACGTGCACGACGATGCCGTGTTCTTCGAGCATGGCGCATTGGAACGCGAGCGGGCGTGTCGTGGTGACGAGCGCGAAGCCGTTGCCCAGCAACGCGTCCAGTCGCTGTCCATCGGCCAGAACCAGGTTGGGGCACAGGGCTCCGGCGAGGTGGCGGGGTCTGCGGCTTCTGATGACCAGTGCCGAATCGTGCAGGCGGGGGGTGGTGCCGTCGGTGAGCTTGTCGCGCAGATTGGGTATCAACCGCAGCCGGGGTGCGACGGTGCGCCGCACCATGTTTCCGACACGCCCACCGGCTGTCATGGCCCAACCCATGGCCAGTGCCAGGCTGATCATGCTGCGCGCGTGGGGTTTCCGCTCCTGTTCATAGGTGTCCAGCAGGCTGGCGGGCAGGTTCCCGTTGACGACGCCGGCGAGTTTCCACACCAGGTTCATCGCGTCGCGCAGGCCCGCACCCATGCCTTGCCCGATGAAAGGCGGAGTGAGATGGGCGGCGTCGCCGAGGAGGAGCACATTGCGGTCCCGCCAGTTGTCGGCGATTTGTGCGCGAAAGGTGTACTCGGTCACGCGTAGGAGCTCGAGTTGATCGTCGGCGAGATCGCCGACCCAAGGGGCGATCAGGGGCCGCAGAGTCGCCATCGTGCTGAAGTCGGCCGCAGTTTCCGAAGGCAGCAGCCGAAATTCCCAGCGGTAGCGGTCCGGCCCGATCCGCATGTAGGTCGCAGCCCGAACGGGATCGCATACCTGATGCACACCATCCCACTGATCGAGCTCGGCCTCGGTGACCACGTCGGCGACCAGCCAGCGCTGCTCGAAGCGCCGGTCTTCCATGGCGGCACCGATGGCGGCTCGCACGATGCTGTTGGCGCCGTCGCAGCCCAGCACGTAGCAGGTTTCGACTGCGTGCTCTGTTCCAGTGGCACGGTCGGCGTAGGTCACCCGCACGCGGCCCGGTTCGTTCTGGGTGATGCCGGTGACCTCGGAATTGCCGCGCAGCTCCACATTCGGGCGCTTGGCCATGTTGGCGCGCAGCAGCTCTTCCAGTACGGGTTGGTCGAACATGTTGGCCTGGGGGAAGCCATGCCTGCTGCGGGCGGGGTCGCGGTCGAACTGTGCCAGCGTGCGGTGGTTCTGGTCGAGCAGGCGCAACCCGAGCGCCGGCCGGGATATCGCGGCGAATTCTTCGGCCACGCCGAGGCGGGCGAGAATACGATGAATCTCGTCATCGAGGTGGACCGCGCGTGGCTGGGGATAGACCGACTCCCAGCGGTCGAGAACCAGCGTCGGCACGCCGTAGTCCGCGAGCAATGTCGCCGCGGTGATGCCGGTCGGCCCCGCTCCGACGACGACAACGGGCACGATTTTCGTTGGATTGCTCGCGGAGGAATCTGTCATGGTCGTTCCTTGATGTCACACGGGAGCGCGTAGCGCCCCAGGGTCGCGGCAATGGTGTCGGTGTCGGCGCCGGCGTCGACGACCACGGTCACCACGATGGCACCGTCCTCGACGGCTGCCTCGACCTCGATGACGCCGGGCACAGCGGTCAGTGCGTCACGGATCGCGCTGCGGGTGGCGTCGACGCGCAGCGCTGGCTTGAAGGGCTTGCCGACGGCGGTGGCCGGGATGGTGTCGATGACGATCACCGATTTCGGCGCGGCCGCACTCTCACCGACATGTTCAACAGCCCACTGCCGCAATGATTCCGGAGTGGCCGACGCGTCGGGGCGCAGAGTCACATAGGCCACCGGCACTTCGCCGGCATGGACGTCGGGACGTCCGACTGCTGCAGCGCCCGTGACGTCCGGATGGTCCAGGAGGGCGTCTTCGATCATTGCCGGGTCGATGTTGTGTCCGCCGCGGATGATGAGATCTTTGGCCCGACCGGTCAGATGGACGAAGCCGTCACCGTCAACCCAGGCCAGGTCGCCGGTGTCCAGCCAGCCGCCGTTCAGTTTTCCGAGCCCGTCGAGCACATAGCCGTCGGCGGTGCGGGCGGTGACGTATCCGGGAAAGACGGTGGGTCCGCTGATCGCAAGGTTTCCCGTCTCGCCGGCAGGCAGGTCGTGCCATTGGCCGTCGTCGTCGATCCTGACCGTTTTGACGAGCTGGTAGGGCAGCCGCTGGCCCACCGAGCCGGGGCGGGGGTGGTCTGGGAAACTGCGCACGCTGGCACACGTTCCTTCGGTCAACCCGTAGCCTTCGATCAGAGGCACCCCGGTGTGTGATTCGAAATCGGAGCGAACCGCCGTCGGCAGCGCTGAGGCACCCACCAACGCGTAGCGCATGCTGGAGATGTCGGCGTCCACCGGGCATTGCGACAGCACCGCGTACACGGTCGGCACCGCGCTCATGGCGCTGATGCCATGGTGCGCCACGATTTTCCAGAAGTTCGGATACAGAGCCGGGTCACGGTATCCGAGCGGGCCGGCCCACACCGCGTGCTGGCCGCGCAGCATCGGCGCCAGCAATGTCACCACAAGCGCGTTCACATGGAACAGCGGTAGGCCGGCGAACAAGACGGAGTCCTGGTCGAGCACAGTGTTGGCGGCGATCATCCAGGCGTCGGTGACCTCGTTGGCATGGGTGTGGGCAGCCGGTTTCGGCTTGCCGGTCGTTCCGCCGGTATGGAACAGGGCCGCCAGATCCGTGGACGCCGGGACTTCACCGTCGAAGATCGAACCGTCATCTCCGGGTCGGAAGTCGCTGAAGTAGCGCACTGTTGCGCCTTCGATCGCCGGAACGGTCGCCGGCGCATCGTGACCTCCGGTGGGGCGCAATACGAGGACGGTGTCGATCACCCCTGCCGCCACCAGATGCTCGGCGGCCCGCCAGCTCGCCTCGTCCAGTTCAGGACCGGCGGCCACCAACGTTCGTGCGCCCGAGCGTTCGACCAGATGGGCGATGTGGTCGCTCGACAGTGCGCCGTTGACCGGCACGGCGATGCCCGCCAGTTGTGCGGCCAGCGTGGCCGTGATCAGCTCATCACAGTTGGGGCTGATCAGAGCGACCGGGGTGTGGCGCTCAACGCCCTTCTGACGCAGCATGTTCGCGGCGCGGTGCACGTCTGCCAACAGTTCGCTGTACGTCCGTGTGCTTGCCTGTGGCCAGCGATTGGCATCGGGCATGACGCTGATCGCGGCGCGGTCGGGCCATAGCGTGGCTGCCCGCTGCAGTACTGCATATGTCGAGTTCGGCAGGCCCCGGTCGGCCAGTGGGATGCGCTCGATGGTGTCGAGGTCACCCGGTGTGGCATAGCGCGGCCACAGCAGGTCCGCGCTCACGCGTACCGCACCGAGGTGCGCTGGGTGCCGAGGTCGATGGCACCGTCGTCGGTGGCCACCGACAGTTCCACGACGTCCCCGTGCTGCAGATACTTGGGATTGCCGGCTTGACGCGAGAAGAACGCCTTCCATTTCATGGCCGGCGGCAGCAGCGATCCGATGATCTCGACAGGCTTGGGAGGCGCGCTCAAGGCCGTACCCGCAGGCGTGCCGGTCAAGACGAGGTCACCAGGAGCGAGGTGTTGGAACCGGGCCAGAGACTGCAGTGCCTGCAGGGGTTTGTAGATCATGTCGCCGTCGACCAGCATGTTTTGGCGGACCTCACCGCTTACCCGCAGTTCCAGGCGCAGGTCGCCGAACCGGTTGAGCTCGTCAGCCGTCAACAAGACCAGGGCCGGGCCGACCGGCGTGAATGTCGGATACGACTTGGCTTCATAGAACTGTGTTTGCGGAAGCTGAATATCCCGGGCAGAGACATCGTTGGTGACGACCAGGCCGGCGACATAGTCGGCCAGGTTCGACTCGGTCACCTCGGTGCTGACGGGCAGCTCGCGTCCGATCACCAGACCGATCTCCACCTCGTAGTCGAGAAACTTGACGTGCTGTGGCTTGACGATGTCATCGAATGGCCCGCTGATGGAGCCGGACGTTTTGCGAAAAAAGGTGAGCGGGACGGTCTTTGGGTCCATGCCGGCGTCTTTGACGTGCGAGGCGAAGTTGGTCATCTGGGCGACCACCCGGCAGGGAGCGGTCACGGGGGAGAGCAGATCGAGGCTGTCGACAGGCGCCGCTTCCCCGCCACGCGTCGCGGCGTCTATGGCGGCCCGATCGGCGAGAAGCTCGCCGGTAGTGGTGGCCGAGGTGTCGATCCGCACGGCACCGGTGGCGATCTGGACCCACCAGGCGTCGGCGGTGCGCAGGATTGAGATGGTCATGAGTTCGCTACTTTCAGCAGGCCGATGAGGCGGTTGATATCGAATTCGTTGTCGCCTCGCAGGGCTGCGAAGATCGACTGTGCTTCGTGCGGTAGGGATTTCGGATTGGTGCCGAGGAAGTCCTTGCTGGCCGGTGGTCCCCATTGGGCCAGGCCCGAGGCGGTGAACGGGGCCCAACCCGGTTCAAGGGTCGAGTCGAACAGGTCGCCGTCGGTGAAGTGCTCGACCATGAAGCCGTCAGGGTCACGCCAGTAGTCGAAGAGCTGACTGCCCTGGATGTGTCGCCCGATGCCCCAGGATCGGAAATAGCCTCGCTCCGTGAGGTATTCGCCGCCGGCGGCCAGCGCATCGAGATCGCACACCTGGTAGGCCGAGTGCACGTAGCGGTTCTGTGGTCCGAGGGCCAGCGCCAGCGTGTGGTGATCTGCGGGCGTCGAACCACGGTCGCATCGGATGAAGCTCATGGTCGGTCCCCGGCTGCGCTGGCCCGGGAAGTACAGGAAGTCGCTGACGATCATGCCGAGGGTGTCGAGATACCAGTTCAATGTCTCTAGGTATTTCGTCGACTGCATGACGAGGTGACCGAGCCGCTGCACCGTGGTCGGTTCCCGACGCGGGCGTTGGGTGGCGTTGATGCGGTGAATCTCGTGTCCCATGTTGTAGCGGTGCGGAGTCTGCGACGGCAACGTGTCGAGGTAGTGCATCCCCGACACCACGTGCACCGGCACACCGCTCGGGTCCATCAGGTCGACCGCCATGCCGCCGATGGCTGCGGGCAGCGGTCTGGTCCGTGCACCGGTCGCGTTGGCCAGCCGCAGCAGGTCCGCTTCGTCGGCAGCGGCGAACGCGACTCCGAGGAACCTGCTCCGGGTGCCGCGGCGCACGATCACGCACGGCGCGGTCGAATCGCTGCCGCGTAGGTGCAGTTCCTCGTCGGTTCGTAGCGACGTGGCGAAGCCGAATGCGGCCGCGAACGCCTCGGCCCGCTGAAGGTCCGGTTTCTCGAATTCCAGCCAGGCGATGTCAGCCACCTTGATCACGGGGTTGCGGGAGCGCCCGCAATGCTCGCCTTTCCTGGCGCCCTGCTCGCTGTGAAGCTCGTTGTGCGCGCCGACCAGGTCATTCATCCCTGACACCTTTCGTTCTGACGAAATCGTCACATACGACGTGACGCTCAGTCAATAGGTTCTGACGAAATCCTCAAAACTGATCGGTGCTGCTATTCTGGGCCGGTGAGCGCAGTGCAGGATGAGCCGGTCAACCGCCTGGAACGGCGCAAACAGCGCACCCGCGCGGCGCTGATCCAGGCGGCGCAGGCGCTGATCGCCGAGGGCAGACTCAACGTGCCGGTCCTGGAAATCACGCAGGCGGCAGACGTCGGGATGGGTTCGTTCTACAACCACTTCGACAGCAAGGAAGCGCTGTTCGAGGCAGCCGTGGCCGATGTGCTCGACAACCACGGCGCGCTGCTTGATCGACTCACCGAGTCGATCGACGACCCGGCCGAAACATTTGCCTGCAGCTTTCGGATGACCGGTCGACTGTTTCGGCGCCGCCCGCAGGAGAGTCAGATTCTGCTGGTCAATGGCCTCAGTCTCTTGGGTTCAGACCGCGGTCTGGGCCCACGCGCATTACGGGACATCGCGGCCGGCGTCGCTGCCGGCCGATTCACCGTTGACGATCCCAAATTGGCTCTGGCCGTGGCCGCCGGGGCACTTCTCGGGCTGGGAAAACTCCTGCAACTAGAGCCCGAACGCGACGACGCAGCGGCCGCGGATCGGGTTACCGAAGACGTATTGCGACTGTTCGGACTGCCTGCCGAGGAAGCGCACCAGATCTGTCGGCGGCCGCTTCCCGGCCTTGATCTCTGACGATTTTGGCTCAGGCTGTTTGTCTTCGTACAAAGGTGCGGCGGGCCGGAACGCGCCGATGTGTACGCGAGCGTGGAGTGCGTCTTGATTACGCCCCGCATCTTCAGCCGGTACCGGCGACTGTCGACCTGAGTCCTGTCGCCCGCTGTGTCCGCGGGGGAGTTGTCCAGCTACGACACGGGTTGCGATCCCTCAATTGAGGCGGTGAACGCATCGCCCCACGGCGTCGAACACTCTGACAGGTCGATCTTGAACGTCGAACGGAGCTCACCTCGGCTTCGGCCGCCCTTGGCGAAGGGTGCGGCGTTAACACCAGCTTCGTGCGCGGCCTGGCTGGCGGCGCGGCTGGCGGGTTAGTAAGGCGATGAGGCAGCCGGCGGCGAGTATGCCGACGGTGCCGGCAAAGCCGATGCCGGCGCTGCGTAGCCCCCACCGTTCGGCGACCAGGCCTTCGCCGATGACGGGTAGGGAGATCGCGATGTAGGCCACCACGAACAGTGCTGAGCTGACTTCGGCCCGCTGATCGGCCGGTGTGGCCTCGGTGATGGCAGCCAGGCCGCGGCTGAAGCTGATGCCTTGTCCCGCACCCGAAATGATGGCGGCGACGACGAGTCCGGCTAGTGAGCTGGTGACCAACGCCGCGGCCAAGGCGATCATGCCGATCACCAACATTGCGCAACCCAAGGCCATCGCGCGCTGCGGCTGTATCCGGTTGGCCGCTATCTGGGCGATTGCGGAGGCGAGGAAGGTGCAGCTGGCGACCAGCCCTGCCCCGGCGTGGTTGTCGGTGCCGATCATGGTGGACAGGAATGACGGTGCCAGCGCGGCGAACAGCCCCATGCAGGCAAATCCCGCGAACATCCCGATCGCCGCGAGGGCGAACGTGCCGCGCACTTGGACGGGAAGTCGCAGCCGCTGGATCCCGAGTTGTCCGGTCTTTGTTGATGTTTCGGGCACTGCGACGACGGCGAGGCCGGCCGCCACCGCTAGCACGATGTGTATCACGAAGGCCAGGTGCAGCGGTGCGGGGCAGTATTGGACGAGAACCCCGGCCAGTAAGGGACCTGCGCCAAGGCCGCCGATGTTGGCGATGGTGGCGGTCGCGGCGGCCCGGTTGCGCCATTTCGGCGGTGCGGATTCGATGATCGCTGCGGTGGCTGTGCCGGTGAAGATGCCGGCGGACAATCCGGACAACACCCGCGCCACCACCAGTGCGGGCACGGTGTCGGCGATTAGGAACGTCGCGGCGCTGGCGATCGCGAGGGCGACCCCGGCGAGCAAGACCGGTCGTCGACCGACTGCGTCGGACCAGCGTCCGAAAACCACCAGTGCCGCCAGCACTCCACCGGCGTAGGCGGCGTAGATCATCGTGGTGGTGAGGACGGTGAAACCCATGGTGGTGGCGTAGAGGGCATACATCGGGGTGGGCAGCGTGGTGCCGGCCATGATCACGGCGAACGCGTATGCCAGCAGCACGGTGGCCATGGCGCCACTGGGCCTCAGGTGTTGACCGTCCGAGGTGAGTGTCTCGGCGCCGGCGGTCATGACCGCTTCGACGGAGCTGATGGCACAATGTGCGGCGTCATGGATTGCGCAGCGGCGCAGGTTGTTTCGGCGATGTTGTGGATAGCGATGTGGCCGATGTAGCCGTCGGGCCGAATGAGCACCAGCGTGTCTCGGGACAAACCGTAGATCTTGGCGAATTGTCCGGTCGGGTCACTGAGCGCACGGTCAGGGCCGCCGCATCCTTCGGTGTCGATGATGACGCGCGTTAGTTGTGCGCCGTTGTCGGGCCAGTCGAGTTCGGCCAACGCGTCGGCGGCGTGTCGACCGTAGGCCACGGCGGTGAACTGGGGCCCGCGGTAGATGTCGAACAGCCGCACGCGGTCGCCGTCGGCGGTGACGAGGTCGGCGTTGGGCGCGCGGTCACCGACACGCAGTGTCGCGGTGCGGTCGGCGGCCAGGGGCGCCAGTGGCCCGCCGTGATAGGTCAAGGCGAGTTGTTTTTCGTCCTTGCCGCGCCGGATGCTCGACGGGTCGAACTTTCCGATCCCTTCATACTTCTTGGTCGATAGCCCGAGCACGCCTGCGGCGATGGGTTGGCGTTCCTGTTCATAGGTATCGAGCAGTCGATCGTCTGCTCCGGCCAGCACTTGGCCGAGTTTCCAGCCCAGGTTGTAGGCGTCGCCGATCCCGGTGTTGAGGCCCTGGGCTCCGGCGGGGGTGTGGACGTGGGCGGCGTCACCGGCCAGCAGGACACGGCCGCGCCGGTAGTTCTGGGCCAGACGGATGTTCGGGCGAAACACCGACTGCCACGCAACGTCATGCAATGTCAGCCGCTTGTTGCGGGTGTGCGCTTGGATGCGCGCGTTGATCTGCGCCAGGTCTTGCGGCGGTTGTTCGTCGGGTGAAAGTCGGATCATCCACTGGAACTTGTCGCTGTGCGGCAGCGGGCAGGCCCCCACAAAGCGTCCCTTGATGCCGGGCCACACGTGCCAGTACTTGCGCGACAGCCCACCCGAGACGGCTGCGTCGGCGATGAGGATGCGGTCAGCCTCGTCGGTGGAGCCGCTGAACTCCACGCCGAGGGCCTTGCGGACCCGGCTGGCGCCGCCGTCGGCGCCGACAAGGTACCGCGCGGTGATGTCCTCGGCGCCGCCGGCGGTCGCGACGTGCGCCGTGACATGGGTGCCGTGGTCGGTGAAATCCACTAGCTCGGCGCCGAACTCGACACGGCCGCCCAAAGTTTCGAACCGGGCATGCAGTGCGCGGTCGGTGCGATGCTGCGGGATCAGCCAGGTATCAGGGTAGGGGACGTCGGGGCCGCGTTTCCCTTTGGCCATCATTGTGAAAGGGATGGTGATCGGGCCGAGATGGATTCCCATCGGCGGGTACAGGGCGCCCTGATTGACGATGTCGGGCAGGGCGCCCAAATCGTCGAGAACTTCTAGGGTGCGCGGCTGGATGCCTTTGGCGCGCGACCCATCGAAGGCGTGCGGCGCCTTGTCGATGAGGCGTACCGCGACGCCGCGGCGGGCGAGGTCGATCGCAAGTGCGGTGCCGGCAGGCCCGGCGCCGATGATCAAGACGTCGTTGGTGCTCGTTGTTGTCATGGGTCAAGCCGATCTGTGGAAGGTGTCGTAGAAGGTCGCCAGCTGGTCGGCGACGACGAGGGGACGTTCGAACGGCGCCATGTGGCCGCAGTCGTCGATGACGTGGCATTGGCTGGGCTGCAGCAGTTCGCGGACCTGGCCCAGGCTGCTGATCGGGGTGACTTGATCGTCTGCTCCCCAGATCAATTGGATGGGCAGCGGCAGTGTGCCGGTGTGCCGGTAGAGTTCGGCGCGGTCGAACAACGGAAAGTGCTGCAGAGTTTCGAAGAAGGAATAGATCGAGCCCTCGTAGCGGTAGGCGTCGCCGACCATGGCCGCCAGTGCGGCAGCGCGATTCCGGTCCGCGACGTTATGTCCCAGATGCTGTTCGAGAAAGCGTCGCCCGAACCGCTTGGCGATGACGCCGGCCGCGAGATCGTTGCGCAACAGTTTCTGCGCAGCGGGTTGAGGGCCCAGCCCGGCAGGGCCCACCAGCGTCAGAGTGGCCGCGCTGCCGAGGTGTTGACCCACGTAGGCCATCGCGATCAGCGCACCCATCGACGTGCCCACTACGTGGCAGGTGGCGGGGAGGTCGAGGAGCTCGACGAGCTCGCGCAGTTGGCGGACAAACAGCGCCTCGTCGTAGCGGGCGACGACGCGGTCGGAATAGCCGCGCCCGTAGCCGCTGTAGGCCAGGGTCCGCAGCCCGCGGGCATGTAGCTCGGCAGCCAATTCGTCCCAGTAGAACAACGGGATGGTCAGCCCGCCGGTCAGCACGACGACGTCGCCGCGGTCAGGCCCAGCGAGCTCGTAATGCGTTACACCATCCGATAACTGGATGTAACTGCCCCGCAGACTCCGGCGCACCTCGGCGTCGAGCTTGCGGTCTTCCCCGGCAGCGACCACGTACCTCATTGACGTTCCTCGGCTGGAAGGGACTGCAGAAACTCCGTGACCGCGTCAGCCACCCAGGCGGGATCTTCCTCGGGCAGCAGATGCCCGCCGTCGGGATGGACTTTCTCGGTGCTGCCGGCGATGTCGCGGGTGAAGTGCTGGCCGTCCATGTCGGCGCTGCGCAGCACCAGGGTCGGCACCTCGATGTCGGGAATCTCGGCACTGCGGTCGGGTTGGTCGGTCGTCAGGAAATCCACGAACGCCGAGCGGTTGCCGGCCCGGTTCCACAACCGGTGCGCCCGATCCACCATCGCGGCATCGACAATGTCGGAGTTCGGCCCGACCGCCTGGCGCAGACTGCGCTCGACAGCGCGCCTGGGCATGAACCGTCGCAACAGTTGCCCGACGACCGGGTTGCGCGCCAGCGCCATCGCGGCGGGCAGCTCCTTGTCCGGATAGCCAGTCGCGTTGATCAACACCAAACCGGTCAGCTGCAGGTGCTCGGGGTGATCGAGGGCGAGGTTCCAGGCGATGTTGCCGCCCAACGAGTTGCCGGCCACCGCGCATCGCTCGACGCCGATGGTGTCCAAGAAGCGTGCGAGCGTCCCGGCGTAGGTGGCGACCCGGTAATCACGGTCGGGGCGCGGCCCCGTCACCCCGAACCCCGGCAGATCCAGCCGAATCACGTCGAAGGAATCCCACAGTCGCTGCGCGACCGCCTCCACGCCGTACAGCGAGGACGCGCTGCCGTGCAGCAGCACCACCGTCGGGCCCTTCCCCGACCGTCGGTAATGAATCCGCATGCCGTCGACCGCGGCGAACCGCGAGTCCGAGTCAACATCGATATCGCGAACATCCATAATGGATACAGTGTTGCCGTAATTGCGCAGTGTGTCAAGAGTGGTCATACTGGGGCCCGTGAGCACGTCATCTTCGGCCACCGAGCTGGCAGGGCAGGGCCCGCGGCGATCCCGGGGCCGCCCACCGGTGCCGCTGGACCGGATCATCGCGACTGCTATCGCCCTCCTGGACGAGGAGGGCGCCGACGCCCTGTCCATGCGTAACCTGGCCCAGCGCCTGGACTCGGGTACCGCGACGTTGTACCGGCACTTCACCGGCCGGGCCCAGCTGGTCGCCCAGGTGATCGACAGCGTGTTGGCCGAGGCGCACGTCGACAACGGGGCACTTGACGCCATGACATGGCAGCAAGCCTGTGAAACTCTGGCGTACCGCCTGTTTGATGTGTTCCGACGCCACCGTCACGTGGCGCCCTTGTTGGTCGAGAAGATTCCGATCGGGCCCAATGCGATGGCCCAGCGCGAGCAGACGATCGCGCTGCTGCTCAAATCGGGTTTCTCGCCATCGCTGGCCGCGCAAGCGTGCGCCACGCTGGCGCGCTACGTCCTCGGGTTCGCCACGCAACTATCCCCGCCGGAGGCCAGCGCTACGGACGAGGGCGAGGTGTGGCAGACTCTCGACCCCCAGACATTCCCTGCTACCGCCAGCGTGGCCGATCATCTGCCCGTACCTCTTGAGCAAGAGTTCGCCTTCGGCCTGGAACTCCTCATCCACGGCCTGAACCAGCTCGCGCACCATGACGACAAACGCGCGCCCAGCCGGCTGGCTCGGCGTGATTAATGCGCGACGCTGAGCACGACAACAGCGACCGCTGCGACCGCAGTCATGATGGCCGGCGCCGTCGCGGTCAGCGGGTCGCGGGCCCGGTGGTGATAGATGGCGGCGCCCACCATGAGCAACACCACTGCCGCTCCGGTAACAGCGCCCATAGGGCGGATGAACATGCCTGCGGTCAGGCCGATGGCAGCAGCGATCTCGGCCACCCCGATCAGCCGGCTCAGCGATGTACTGATCGCCAGATGCGCGGCGTTCTTGCGTGCCGTGGCACCGTTGAGCAACTTGGGAATGCCGGTGACAACCATCAACAGTGCCAGCAGGATCGACAGTACGGTCGCAGCGATGTACACGATGACTCCTAACCGATGGCGGCGACGCAGGGGTTACGCAATTCGCCCAATCCCTCGACGGTTGAGCGCACCACAGTGCCGGGTGTGAGGTAGCGCGCCGGTGTGCGCGAGTACCCGACCCCGGCTGGGGTACCGGTGAAGATGAGGTCGCCCGGTAGTAGCCCACAGACCGTCGAGAGGTGACTGATGAGCGATTCGACGCCGAAGATCATGTCGCTGGTGCCGGCCTGTTGGACGATTTCATCATCGAGCGCAGTGGCGATCGCCAGATCGTGGACGTCTGGTAGCTCGTCGACAGTTGTGACCCAGGGTCCGATCGGGCTGAATCCTCGGTGACTCTTGGCCAGGCTGAATTGCGGTGGGGCGCCGGCCATTTGCGACTGCCGTTCAGAGATGTCCTGCCCGATGCAGTACCCTGCGACGTGGCGCAATGCGTCGGCGACGCCGATATTGCGCCCGCCACGGCCGATCACGACAACCAGCTCGACCTCCCAATCACACGTTGCGGTGGGCAGCGGGATCAGCCCGCCCGGCCCGGTGATCGAGGACGCGAACTTGGTGAAGATCAGCGGTTCGTCGGGCACCGCCAAACCGGTTTCCGCCCCGTGCTCGGCGTAATTCAGCCCCACGGCGAAGATTTGGCGTGGCGCAATTACCGGTGGACCGAGCACGCTCAGGTCCGCGAGTAAGTCGGCGGCGGTCAGGTGGACGTCCGGATCGGGCTGGCGCGCATCAAGCCAAGCGCTGATGGAGTCGATGGCGGCGACAGCTTGGTCGGGATGGCCGGGCAGGGATCCGCCGGACGCCTTCGCGATGTCGACGAGGCCGGCGTCGGTGACGATGACAGCGCGGCCGTCAAGATTGGCTAGTTTCATGAACGTCTCTTCGTGTGAGTTTCAATGTGGATGGCGATGACGGTCAGTCCAGCCGCACCGGCGGGTCGGGGTAGCTGACCATCGCTGACACCTGCTCGTCGGTCATGGTCAGAATCAGCTGGTAGACCTCGTCGGGGTAGGCCATGTGGGGCTTGGAGGGGTCGTAGGCCGGCTGCGCGACCGGGGTCTCGGAGCGGTCGAACGGTGCCGGGTGTTTGTAGGTTTCCAACTCCTCGGCGCTGATGCCGTTGGTGGTCACCGTTTCTGGATCAATCCAGGCCGCCGGGTCGATCGAATCACCGGTGGTCAGCTCCAACACGATTCCTTCCGGACCGCCGAAATACATCGACCGGCAGAACCCGTGGTCGATGGGCCCGAGGACGGGGACACCGTGGCTGCGGATCCGGTCACGCAGAGCAAGCAGTTCGTCATCGGTATCGACCCACAGCGCGACGTGCTGCATGGCCCCCGGCGCGACAGGCGCGGTCGGGTCGGCGGCATGGGTGACCCCGTACTGCTTCGTATCGGGATTGCCAGGGTGATAGACAAACGCGATGTAGGACTTGGGATTCAGTTCGACAAAGCCGTGCCAGACACCGTCGGCGCCGTGCATCGGATACAAAGCCTTGAGTGCACACCCCAATACGGTGCTGAAAAATTCGATCTGGCCTTTGATGTCGCGAGTCGCGATGGCGAGGTGATTGACTGCTGACGGATGGATGACGGTCGACATAGTTGTGTTCACTCCTGTCCTTGCTGGTGGCTGCTCTTCAGTTGTCGGTGACACCACTCATGCACGACCTGCGAGTAATCGCTGGTGTGGAACAACATGAGTTGGTGCACAGCGTCGGGGTGGATGTGCAGATCCACCGGCCCGCCAGTGGCGCCGACTACCGTCCTGGCCATATCCGGGGTGAAGATCGGGTCCTTCTCACCCACGGCGAACAGGATGGGTTTGGTGTTGTCGGCCAACGGCACGGCCGGGTCATACCGCAGGATGGATCCCCACGCGGCCAGGTCATAGCTCCAGGTGTTGAGCGGGTCGGCGTGTTTCTGCCGGCCCGCGCCGCGGAAGCCGTAGTCCTCGTCGAAATCGATGTACTGCTCGATGTCGAAGCGCAGCGCCGGACCGAATAACCCGATAATCTGCTCGAATGCCTCAGTACGGAAAGGGTTTTCGGACGGAATCAGAGGCGAGGACGGGATTGCGAGCCCCATCAGGATGGCGCCGGCGTACTCGTCGGACGCGGCGTAGGCGCAATAGGCGGCCGCCGCGCCCAGTGACGAACCCTTGATGAATACGGGTAACCCGGTGTGGGCGATGATGTGGTCGGTGACGGCCGTTGCGGCGTCGACCCATTCCCGCAGCGTGAACTGTCCAGCGCGGCGGTCGACGCATGACCGGCCATGGCCGGGGCCATCCATGCACCACACCTCGGCACCCAGGCCCGCGTAGTGCGCGCCGAATTTGTCGTAGATCCCGCCGTGCCCACCAATGCCGTGTTGCACCAGCAGGACGTGGTCGGACGACGGGTCGGTGAACCGGTAGGCGAACGTGTCGCCGATCATGTGTTCTTCGCGTTGCATCAGCTATTTCCTTGCAAAAGTGGGGAATTCAGGGATCGGGACAGGGCTTTACGATCACCGCTTCGCGAAGCGGGACCATCGGGCGCATCCCTGGCATTAAATTGATGGCCATCAACTAAGTGGCGTGAGACAGGTTAGCTCCAAAAGTTGATGGCCGTCAATATCACGTTCTAGACTTCCGGAATGAGCACTCCCAAGCGTCGCGGCCGACCGCCGGCCACCGAGTCACCGGCCGCGCTGACGGACATTCTGTCGACAGCGCTGAAGACGTTCGCCGAGAACGGCTACGAGGGCACCTCGGCCGCCGCGCTCAATCGTGAACTCGGCGTGAGCCACAACCTCATTCATCAGCGGTTCGGGTCCAAACAGGATCTCTGGTACGCGGCAGTGGATTGGGCGTTCGGTCGGATCGGCGACGAGATCACCATCGACCCCGAGCTCGCAGACAGTGATCTGATGGAGGCCCTCCGGCGAGGCCTGATCCAGTTCCTCGAGGTCCATGCGCGCCATCCCGAGATACTGAGACTGGTCACGGTGGAAGGCGCCAATGCCAGCCCGCGGTTGACTTATCTGTTCGACGCGCACATCCGTCCGCTGTATGCGCGGCTGACCACCCCGTTGATGACGTTGGTCGACCGGGGTGTGCTGACCGATGTCGATGTACGCAGCCTTCACTTCCTGGTAGCCCACGGCGGTACCTCGCCGTTCAGCTTGGCTCCGTTGGCGACCATGCTCGATCCCGTCGACCCCTGCGACCCGACCGCAGTGCGTGGGCACGCGGAATTCGTCGCCGACCTCGTGGTGGCCGGTCTGCGCGCCCGCGGAGCGTGAAAAGAATGAAAGTCACCCTCAGCTTCGACAACGGCCCGACCGAGACGACCGCCGAGGTGCTCGACGTGCTTGCCGACCGCGGCATCAAAGCGACGTTCTTTGTTGTCGGTGAACAACTCAGCCGACCCGACGCCCGCACATTGACCGAGCGCGCCGAAGCAGATGGGCACTGGATCGGCAACCACACCATGACTCATTCCGTGCAGTTCGGTGACCACGATGATCCCGAGCTGGCCGCCCGCGAAATCGGCGCGGCCGAAGACGTCATCGGGCCATTGGCGCACCCCGACAAGCTGTTCCGCCCGTACGCCGGTGGCGGCGTGCTCGACCGACGAGTATTCAGCACGGCGGCAATCGATTACCTGCAACGGCACCGCTATACGTGTGTGCTGTGGACGTCGGTGCCCCACGACTGGGATTCACCCGAACAGTGGGTTCAGCGCTGCCTCCACGACATCGCCCAGCAGGACTGGAGCGTCGTGGTCATCCACGACCTGCCCACCGGCGCCATGCGTCATCTACCGGCCTTCCTCGATGAGCTCGACCGACTCGGCGCCGAGATCGTCCAACACTTTCCCGACGCCTGCGTACCCATCCGCAACGGCGCCCTCGCCGCCGATCTGAGCGCTCTGACCACCCATTGACGTACGACCAAGGACCAGGGACCGGTCGATGAGGGTTGACACCAATCGATAATATCGGTCACACTGTATCCGTTAATTGCGGCGTGGTCGACGGCATGCACCACTCACGCCGAAGCACAGATCGAACCAGCGCCATCGGCGGTGCGAAAGCGTGACAGGAGGCAGTCAGTGACGCGAATTCTGTTACGCGACGCCCAGGTGGTGAGCCTGGCGCCGAATCGGCCCGATACCGAGCGAATCGATATCCTCATCGACGGTGATCGCATCGCCGCGATGGGCCACTGCCTTGACCCTGCCGATGCCGACATCGTCAACCTCAAGGACCGCATCGTCATCCCCGGACTCGTCAACGCCCACCTACACACGTGGCAGACCGCGCTACGGTTCGCCGGCGGAGACTGGTCGTTGCTGGAATACCTGGCCCACACTCATGGGCACGTCGCCCGCAGATACAGCCCCGACGACATGTACATCGGCACACTGGCCGGCGCCCTGAACCAAATCAATTGCGGCACAACCACTATAGGTGACTGGTGCCACAACTGCCGGACTCCAGCGCATGCCGACGCCGCTATCGACGCACTGAACACCGCCGGCATCCGCGGCGTCTTCTTCCATGGCGCACCTCACGGCGGCCCCACCAAACCTCACGCCGTGCGCGAGATCGACCGCGTCCTCAGTGGCCCCATCGCCAACAGCGCACTGTTAACCGTGGGAATGGCAATCAACGGCCCGCAACTCTCGGCACCTGACGTGGCGATCGCTGACCTCCGGGCTGCCATCGACCGCGACGTGATCGCATCGATGCACCAGAGCGCCGGAACGCCCGGACACGGCTGGAATGCGGTCGGCGCGGCGGGCCTGTGGGGGCCGCACGCCAACATCGTGCACGGCACCGGGCTGACCGACGAATGGGTCAAGAAGCTCGCCGACGCCGGAGTCACCTTCACGACCACTCCGGAAAACGAACTCGGCCAAGGACATTGCACGGCGATCACCGAACGACTTCTGCAGGCCGATGCCGCGCCGTCGCTGGGTACCGACACCGAAACGGCCGTATCTGGTGAAGTTCTCACCGCCGCCCGCGTCACCCTGGCCCGCCAACGAGGCCTGGCCCACGACCAGGAGTTCCACCGCACCGGGCTGAGCGCGCCCACCGCAGGGCTCACCAACAAGCAGGCGCTGTCGTGGGCAACCGTCCACGGTGCGCGCGCCCTGGGCCTGGCCGACAAGGTCGGCCACCTCGCCCCCGGCATGCAAGCCGATCTCGTCGTCATCGACGCCCGCGCACTGAACCTGTGGCCGGCCCACGACCCGGTCACCGCTGCGTTGCACGCCAGCATCGCCAACATCGAAGCGGTCATGATCGCCGGACGCTGGCGCAAGCGCCACCACACCCTGGTCGACACGGACATCGACGATGTCAAAGACCAGCTACAGCAGTCCGGCGAACGCTTCGCCCACAAGATCCGCGCAACCGGTCCACTCGCCCGCACACGACGCCGCGTCGTGCGCATGGTCGTGCGCCGGCACCTTCGTCGCCAAATCGGCTCCGATGACTAGCGGCAAACCTGGGTTTGCGTCTTGATTACGACCCGTAAGTCGTGTCGCCGCCGGAGCCCGAGGGGGAGTTGTCCACTTACGACACGGGTCGCGATCCTGCAATTGAGGCGGTGAACGCATCGCACCCTGGCGCCGGATACCTTTCGAGGGCGGACACCAGTCATGCGAGATCGGTATCAGTGAACCCGGTTTCCAGTCGCTGCTTTATCGCTGTTAGGAATGGCGCCGCGTCGGCACCGTCGATGATTCGGTGGTCGTACGTCAGCGACTGAACCTGCGCTGCGCAGCCAGCGAGCACGCACGTCAGAAGAAGTTCGAATGCTCCATCGTCGGGCGGTACTGGGGCGAGGGTGAATCCGCCCTCGCCGGCGACGTATCGCGCCTGCACCGGTGACGGCGCTTCGTAGCGCAGCATCTCCTCGATGGCACCCGGGATCAGTGCGGGGGCGGCCACAAGCTCGTGGCGCTGGGCGGGGTGGTCGGTTGACGGTTGCCTACGGCCGCTCCAAGATCGCGCTCGTCATGTTTACTCGCGAATTGCACCGTCGCTACGGCGGACTCGGTATGCCCGCCGCATCGTTTCACCCCGGCTTCGTCAACAACAACTTCGGCCCGGCATCGGGTTCACGCGTCCTTGCGGTCATGCAGCGGGCGCACACCGAACGGCTCGTCGGCATCACCCCGGAGGCGGCCTGTGATCAAATGGTGTGGCTGGCCTCGGACGGGAGTCAACACTTCGAGCCCGCCGGCGAGTACTTCGTGAACGCCGCGTCGGTCGCGCGCACCGGATCACTTACGGCTCACAACGCTCGCGTGAGTTATGGGAGCGGACGTCGGCGCTGGTCAGTCAGGAAGCGTAGGGCGTCGCGGTGATCAAACCCATCCGATTCGGAGTTGTCGCCTCGGGTGTTGAGGTGCGCGACCTCGTCGCGACCGCCGAGCAGGCGGAAGGCATGGGGTTTTCGAGCATTGTGCTCAACGGTCATTTCAACTCGGCCGCGGCGCCGATGCTGGGTCGGGTTCTGAAGAACCCGCTCGTCAGCACACTCCATCAGCTCACAAATAAAGGCGAGCGTTCATGGCGCTCGCCTTCGTGTTGTGTCCGAGGGGGGACTTGAACCCCCACGCCCGTTAATAGGGCACTAGCACCTCAAGCTAGCGCGTCTGCCATTCCGCCACTCGGACTTGTCCAGCCTCGCGGGCTGGGCGCCTAAGGTTATCGGATCGGGTGCCCAAGACCCAAACCGGTGTCCCGGAGCGAATCGGTGGTACCAATGGACCTTGTGACTGTCCCCGCCTCCAGCGCGGACGAGGTGGTCGATCTCGTCAGTGCGCTCATCCGATTCGACACCTCCAACACCGGTGACCCGGCGACGCTCAAACCCGAGGCGGACTGCGCCGAATGGGTGGCCGACCGGCTCCGCGAGGTCGGCTACACCACCGAATACGTCGAGGCGGGAGCGCCCGGCCGGGGCAATGTGTTCGCCCGGTTGCCCGGTGCCGACCCCAGCCGCGGCGCCTTGATGATCCACGGGCACCTCGACGTCGTCCCCGCTGAGCCCGCCGACTGGAGCGTGCACCCGTTCTCCGGAGCGGTCAAGGACGGTTATGTCTGGGGCCGTGGCGCGGTCGACATGAAGGACATGGTCGGGATGACCCTGGCGGTGGCCCGGCACTTCAGGCGGTCCGGCATCGTCCCGCCTCGCGACCTGGTCTTCGCCTTCGTCTCCGATGAGGAGCACGGCGGTACCTACGGCGCCAACTGGCTGGTGGACCACCGGCCCGACCTGTTCGACGGCGTGACCGAGGCGATCGGCGAGGTCGGCGGCTTCTCGCTGACCGTGCCCCGCAAGGACGGCGGCGAGCGTCGGCTCTATCTCATCGAGACCGCCGAGAAGGGCCTGTCCTGGATGCGGCTGACGGCACGGGGCCGCGCCGGTCACGGCTCGATGGTCCATGACGACAACGCCGTGACGGCCATCGCCGGCGCGGTGGACCGGCTGGGACGGCATGAATTTCCGCTGGTGCTCAACCCGGCCGTGGAGGAGTTCCTCACCGCGGTGGCGGAGGAGACCGGGTACTCCTTCGACGTGAACTCGCCGGATCTGGAAGGGAGCATCGCCAAGCTCGGTGGGGTGGCGCGGATCGTGTCGGCGACACTGCGCGACACCGCCAACCCGACCATGCTCAAGGCCGGTTACAAGGCCAACGTGATCCCGGCTTCGGCGGAGGCCGTGATCGACTGCCGGGTGCTGCCGGGCCGCAAGGAGGCCTTCGAGCGTGAGGTTGACGAGTTGATCGGTCCCGATGTCACCCGCAGCTGGGAACGGGATCTGCCGTCCTACGAGACGACGTTCGACGGTGACCTGGTGGACGCGATGAACGCGGCGATCCTGGCGCTCGACCCCGAAGCCCGCACCGTGCCCTACATGATGTCGGGTGGCACGGACGCGAAATCGTTCCAGCGGTTGGGGATTCGCTGCTTCGGGTTCGCCCCGCTGCGGTTGCCGCCGGAGCTGGACTTCGCGGCGCTGTTCCACGGCGTCGATGAGCGGGTACCGGTGGACGCACTGCAGTTCGGTGCCGGCGTTCTGGAACACTTTTTGCGGAACTGCTGAACGCACGACGATACGAGCTAGGACGAGAGGGAACCATGACCGCATCTCCGTACGACAACCTGCCGCAGCTGCCGACGTTCACCCTGACCTCAGAATCGGTCACCGACGGTCAGCCGCTGGCCAACGACCAGGTCAGCGGGATCATGGGCGCCGGCGGTTCAGACGTTTCGCCGCAGCTGAGCTGGTCCGGCTTCCCGGAGGAGACCAAGAGCTTCGCCGTCACGGTGTACGACCCGGATGCCCCGACCGCATCGGGCTTCTGGCACTGGGCGGTGGCCGATCTCCCCGCCACCGTGACCGAACTGCCCGCCGGTGCGGGTGACGGCAGCGACCTGCCTGGTGGGGCCGTCACGCTGGCCAACGATGCGAGCCTCAAGCGCTACATCGGCGCGGCCCCGCCTGCCGGTCACGGCCCGCACCGCTACTACATCGCGGTGCACGCGCTGCCGGTGGAATCGCTGGAACTGCCCGAGGGCGCCACGCCGGCGTACCTCGGCTTCAACCTGTTCGGCCAGGCCATCGCCCGCGCCGTCATCCACGGCACCTACGAGCAGAAGTAGCAGATGCGGCGCGACTAGATGTTCCGATCGCTCATGCCGGGGTTTCCGTGCTGGTCGTTTACAGCGCAGGGCCCCTCGCGCGAAGGTGGACCCATCACGGCGTCGCGATGACGCGATGATGGGCCCGCCTTACCGAAGAGCGTCGAAGGAGTCCGGCATGACCGTTGTCGATGATGGGGCACGCGTCTTCATCGGGGGCCGGTTCCGGGCCGCCGGGGCGGCCACGCCGGTGCTGGAAGCCGCCACCGGCACGCGGCTGGGTGACGGCGCCGCCGCCGGTGAGGCCGAGGTGGGCGCGGCAGTGGCCGCCGCGCGGGCCGCGCTGCCCGGTTGGGCTTCGACGCCGGCCGCTGATCGGGCGGCCGCCCTGGGCCGGCTGGCCGACGAGTTGCTGGCCCGGGCGTCGTCGACGGATGAGCTGTGCACTCGGGAGAACGGCATGCCGATCCGGCTGTCGCGCGGGGCCAACGGGTTTTTCCCCGCAGGGCTGCTGCGGTACTACGCCGGGTTGATCGGCCAGACCGCCGTCGAGGAGATTCGGCCGGCCGCGATCGGGCACACCATCGTGCGGCGGGAACCGGTCGGGGTGGTCGGGGCGATCGTGCCGTGGAACTACCCGCAGGCCCTGGCCGCGTTCAAGCTGGCCCCCGCGTTGGCGGCCGGCTGCACCGTGGTGCTCAAGGCCTCCCCGGAAACCGCTTTGGACGCATTGGTTTTCGCCGAGGCGGCAGTGGCCGCCGGGCTGCCCGCCGGCGTGCTCAACGTCATCGCCGGCGGTCCCGACACCGGCGCGCTCCTGGTGTCGCACCCCGGCGTCGACAAGGTGTCGTTCACCGGGTCGACCGCGGTGGGGCGGCTCATCGCGCAGGAGTGCGGCCGGCTGCTGCGGCCGGTCACCCTGGAATTGGGTGGGAAGTCGGCGGCGGTCATCCTCGAGGACGCCGACCTGGACACCACCGTCAAGGGCCTGAAGAACGCGTCGTTCGTCAACAACGGGCAGACCTGCCACCTGAATTCGCGGATCCTGGCCCCGAGATCCCGCTACGGCGAAGTGGTCGATGCGCTGGCCGCCCTGACCACCGGGTTGAAAGTGGGTGACCCACTGGACAAGTCGACCGATGTGGGGCCGCTGGTCAGCTCGCGCCAGCGGGACCGAGTGCTGGGTTACATCGAAGCCGGCAAGGCCGACGGCGCGAGGCTCGTTGCCGGCGGCGGGATTCCGGCCGACCAGCCCGACGGCTGGTTCGTGTCGCCGACGCTGTTCGCCGACGTCGACAACTCGGCGCGGATCGCCCAGGAGGAGATCTTCGGCCCGGTGCTCGCGGTGATCCCGTACGACACCGAACAACAGGCCATCGACCTGGCCAACGCCAGTGAGTACGGGTTGGGCGGCACGGTGTGGTCCGCCGATGCCGAGCGCGCCACTGACGTCGCCCGCGCCATCCACACCGGCACCGTCGGCGTCAACGACTACCAACTGGATATCGCGGCGCCGTTCGGCGGCGTCAAGGCCAGCGGGCTGGGCCGTGAACTCGGCCCCGAAGGACTGGCCGCTTACCAGAATCTGAAGTCGATCTACCGGGTCGGCCCGGCGGCAGAACAGGAAATCACAAGTGGCACTTGATCCCAGGACCCCGGTGTTGGTCGGCTACGGCCAGGTCAATCAGCATGACGAGAACCCCGACAGCGAGCCGGTCGATCTGATGGAGGCTGCCGCTCGGGCCGCTGCCGGCGCCGCGGTGCTGGAAGCGGTCGACGCCGTCCGGGTGGTCAATCTGCTGTCGCTGCGGTACCGGGATCCGGGTCTGCTGCTCGCCCAGCGGATCGGCGCGCCCGATGCCGCGACCCGGTACACCCCGGTCGGCGGTAACGTGCCGCAGTCGCTGGTCAACCAGGCCTGCCTGGACATCCAGCAGGGCCGCAACGAGGTGGTGCTGATCGCCGGGGGCGAGACCTGGCGTACCCGAAGCCGCTTGAAGTCGCGCGGAGAGCGGCTGACCGGAACGGAGCAGGACGCCTCGGTGCCGCAGGCGCCCAGTGATCCGGACTTCGAGATGGCCGGCCCGGCCGAGATCAGGATCGGCCTGGTGGCGCCCTCGCACGTCTACCCGATGTTCGAGCAGGCCCTGCGGATCGCGGCGGGGCAGAACTCCGATGACCACCGCCGCCGGATCGGTGAGCTGTGGTCGCGGTTCAGCCAAGTCGCCGAAGGCAATCCGCATGCCTGGAGCCAGGAGCCGGTGCCCGCCGACGAGATCTGGCAGCCGGGTCCGTCCAACCGGATGATCAGCTGGCCGTACACCAAGCTGATGAACTCCAACAACATGGTCGACCAGGGCGCCGTCCTGATCCTGACCTCGGTGCAGAAGGCGACAGAACTACAGATCCCCAGGGAGCGTTGGGTTTTCCCGTACGCGGGCACCGATGCGCACGACACCTACCTGATCGGGCAGCGGGCCAGTTTCTCCGGATCGCCGGCCATCCGGATCGCCGGCCGTCGGGTCCTGGAGCTCGCCGGTGTGGGTGTCGACGATCTGGCGGCGGTCGACGTGTATTCCTGCTTCCCGTCCGCGGTTCAGGTGGCCGCGAAGGAACTGGGGCTGGCGCTGGACGATCCGCAGCGTCCGCTGACCGTGACCGGCGGCCTGACCTTCGCCGGTGGGCCATGGAACAACTACGTGTCGCATTCCATCGCCACGATGGCCGAACGGCTGACCGCCAACCCCGGTCAGGTCGGACTGATCACGGCCAACGGCGGTTACCTGAGCAAGCACAGCTTCGGCGTCTACAGCACCGAACCTCCGCAGGAGCAATTCCGTTGGGAGGATGTGCAATCCGAGGTCGATGCGGAGCCGACGGTGGTGGCCGAGGACGGCTGGTCGGGCACCGGCACCGTGGAGACCTGGACCACGCCGTTCAACCGGAACGGCGAGCCCGAGAAAGTGTTCGTCGCCGTCCGCACTCCCAGCGGTAGCCGGGCGCTCGCCGTCGTCCCCGACCTGTCCCAGGCCGAGGCCAGCATTCGCGAGGACATCGCGGGCGCCAAGGTCACCGTCAAACCTGACGGCACCGCGGGTCTCGAGTAGCGACTCAGTGGGCGGCGGAGCCGATCGCGTCGCTCAGCGACGCGAATCCGCCGGCATGCAACCGATCGGCGATGCCGTCGTGGATCTGTTTGGCCCACAATCCGCCGCCGTAGATGAACCCGGTATAGCCCTGTAGCAGGGTGGCGCCGGCGGTGATCCGTTCCCAGGCGTCGTCGGCGGTTTCGATGCCGCCGACGCTGATCAACACGAGCTTGTCACCGACCCGGCGGTACAACCGGCGCAGCACCTGCAGGGACCGGTGCGCCACCGGGCGTCCGGATATCCCGCCGGTGCCCAGTTCGGCGACACCGGGTGTGGCCAGCCCGTCCCGCGAGATGGTGGTGTTGGTGGCGACGATCCCGGCCAACCCCAATTCGACTGCCAGGTCCGCGATTTCGTCGATGTCGGCATCGGACAGGTCCGGCGCGATCTTGACCAGCACCGGCTTGTTCGTCTCGGCCTTGACCGCGGCCAGGATCGGCCGCAGCGATTCGACCGCCTGCAGATCGCGCAGTCCGGGAGTGTTGGGTGAGCTGACGTTGACGACGACGTAGGCGGCCAGCGCGCTCACCAGGCGGGTGCTCTCGGCGTAGTCGGCCACCGCGTCCTCGGCCGGGGTCAGCTTGGTCTTGCCGATGTTCACCCCGATCGGCACGTCGGGGGTGTGCCGGGCCAGTCGGATCGCGAGCGCTCCGGCCCCCTCGTTGTTGAACCCCATCCGGTTGAGCAGCGCGTGATCCTCGGGCAACCGGAACAGCCGGGGCTCGGGGTTACCCGGTTGCGGTTGGGCCGTGACCGTGCCGACCTCGGCATACCCGAAGCCGAGCGCGCCCCAGGTCTGCAGGCCGCGGCCGTCCTTGTCGAAGCCGGCGGCCAGCCCCATCGGGCCCGGGAAGCGCACCCCGAACACCGTGCTGGCCAGGGCCGGATCGGTGGGTGCCAACCGTCGCGCCAGGGCGCGACGCAGAAATGCAGGGCCGGTGACCGTGCGCAACAGCGCGAACACCCACAGGTGGATCCGTTCCGGCGGCACCAGGAACAGTGCCCGCCGCAGAGCCGCGTAGATCACAGCGAAGGCGCCTGGGGTGTGCTCGGCATGGATGACGCGGTTTTCTTGCGGCGCAACAGCACCCGTCGGCTCCCATCTGTATAGGCCCGCACCCTGGTCAGCTCCCAGCCGCGGTACTCAGCCTCGATCGACAAGCGGATCGAGGCGCTGATCCTGGTGACATCCGGCGGAAGCCGCAGCGGTATCCAGTCGTATTCCTCAGAAAGGTCCTCGGCGACGACCTTGTCCCATCCGGGAGGCATGCGGCCCTGCTGGATCGTGGTCATCGGCGGCCCGACGCCGTGTGGATCACCTGCACACCGGCTCCCGAGCCGGACACCACGTAGAGGGTGTCGGTCAACGCGTCGTAGGCCACGGAGTTCGGTTGCTGCACGGTTCGATATCGCACCTTTTCCACCGGTATGCCGGTGGAGAGATCGTAACCAATCACCGTGTTTGCCGCGGTCTGCGACACCCAGGCCAGTTCACCGGACCCGGCCAGACCGTACGGGGCGGCCGGTACCGGGTACCGCTGCCGCATGATCAGCGGGTCGGTGCCGAACACCAGCAGCTCGTCGCCGCGGGTGTCGGCGACCAAGACCCGGCCGCGCGGATCGGCGGCCATGGTGGTGGCGCCTTCACCGGCCCGCAAGGCCTGGGCGGCTTTGGTTCCGTCGGGGTTGACGGCCGTCACCGAGGTCTGCCCTCGATCCAGCACCACCGCGGTGTTTCCTTGTGTGACAAGCGAATCCACGCGGGCGAAGATCTTGAGCCGGGCGGCCACGGTGTGGTCGCTGCCCAATGTGTAGACGGCGCCGTCGGCGGTGCCGAGTACGGGATTGCCGTCGGCGCGCACGGCGATCGCGGTGAAATCCACGCCATGGGCGTCGTTCACGTCAACTTTGCTGGCCTTGGCTGCCGCCACGTCCACCCGGAAGTATCCGCCTCGGGTGGACGCCAGGATGTCGCCCTTGCCGTCGACGCTGAGCGCGGTGGCCGCGGGCATCAGCGTGACGTCACGTGGGGCCTTGCCCGCGGCCAGCAGACTCAGCGTTGCCTGGCCTTCGGGCCCGGGGCTCAGCACGGCCAGCGTGTTGGTTGCTGGATCGAACACGGAGCTCGTCGCGTGCCCGCGCAATTCCCGGACCTCGCCGTCCGGCGCAGCCGCAACCGGGGGTGAAACCGCGGCCTGAGCGGGCTCGATGGTGGGCGGCGGGGCATCGGCGGGGTTGGACGTGCAGCCCGCGGTGAGCAGCAGGGCCAGCGCGAAGAGGCCGGCGCGAACTGGCTGACCTGCGGGGATTGGGCGCAACGGATGGCTCTCGATCGGATTACGGATATCGGTGACGTGCAGGAATCCAGTTTAGGCATGGCCGTCGGCCGGAAATGGTCGCGTCTGCAACCAACGCGGCATAAGTAGAGGTATGGTTCGATCATGACCCTCGCCGCAGACCGGGAACTGGGTAACCGAGAGTTTGCTATGGAGGATATTTCCACTGGTGTACACGCCAGTGGGTTTGGCCAAGTTGGCGATGGCCGGAGTTTTTCGTTCCACATCGAGCGCCAGCAGCTCGTCATCGAGGTCTACCGTCCGCGGCTGTCCGGCCCGGTTCCGCTCGACGACGATGTGGTGGCCGTGGCCACCCGCAAACTGACCGATATCGACCTGACTGATGAACGCAGTCTGTCGGCAACGGTGCGCGACGCGGTCGCCGACGCGCAGCCGGTTTCGCGTACCGCTCGCTGACGCATCGCAGCCAGGTCGCCACGGTACGGTCGTCGTCGTGACTGACGTCGGTGCCATGTCCTGGCTGCAAGTTGTCGTGTTGTCGATTGTCCAGGGGCTCACCGAGTTTCTGCCGGTCTCGTCCTCGGGACACCTCGCGATCACCTCGCGGGTGTTCTTCGACGACGACGCGGGTGCCTCGTTCACCGCGGTCACCCAGCTGGGAACCGAACTCGCGGTGCTGGTGTACTTCGCCCGAGACATCGGGCGCATCATCAAGGCCTGGTTCGCCGGGCTGTTCAATGCTGCGCACCGGTCCGCGGACTACTGGCTGGGCTGGTGGGTGATCATCGGCAGCATTCCGATCGGCGTGTTCGGTCTGCTGTTCAAAGACGAAATCCGCACCGGCGCACGCAATCTGTGGATCGTGGCCACAGCGCTGATCGTGTTCTCGGCGGTCATCGCCGCGGCCGAGTACTACGGCAGGCAGGTGCGCCGCGTCGAGCAGCTGACCTGGCGCGACAGCGTCATCGTCGGCCTGGCCCAGTGTCTGGCCCTGGTGCCCGGCGTGTCGCGTTCCGGCGCCACGATCAGCGCCGGGCTCTTCCTGGGCATGGAGCGTGAGTTGGCGGCCCGGTTCGGTTTCCTGCTGGCGATTCCCGCGGTGTTCGCGTCCGGACTGTTCTCGCTGCCCGACGCGTTTCACCCGGTCGGGGAGGGGATGAGCGCCAGCGGAGCGCAACTGACGGTGGCCACCGTGATCGCGTTCGTCGTCGGCTTTGCGGCCATCGCCTGGTTCCTGAAATTCCTGGTGTCGCACAGCATGTACTGGTTCGTCGGCTATCGGGTGGTGCTGGGTGTGGTGGTGCTGGCGCTGCTGGGTACCGGGGTGGTGGCCGCGCAATGACGGAGGAGTCGATATGACGGACGAGCGCTTGCGCGAGGAGCCGAAATGACCGACGAGCGCTTGCGCGAGGAGCCGAAATGACCGTGATTCTGCTGCGGCACGGCCGTTCGACGTCGAACACCGCGCATACCCTGGCCGGTCGCAGTGAGGGGGTCGACCTCGATGAGCGCGGCGTCGAGCAGGCCGCCGGTCTGGTCGCGCGCATCGGGGAACTGCCGGTGACCGCCATCGTGCACTCGCCGCTGCTGCGCTGCGAGCGCACGGTGGCGCCGCTGGCCGAGGCGCTCGCCCTGCAACCGATCGTCGATGACCGGCTCACCGAGGTGGATTACGGCGCCTGGACCGGCCGGGCCATCGGCGAGCTGGTCAAGGAGCCGCTGTGGGCCGTCGTGCAGCAGCAGCCCAGCGCCGCGGTGTTCCCCGAGGGCGAGGGGCTGGCTCAGGTGCAGGCCCGGGCGGTGGCCGCGGTGCGGGAACGTGACCGCGCGCTCGCCGAACAGCACGGCGCCGACGTGTTGTGGGTGGCCTGCACCCACGGTGACGTGATCAAGGCAGTGCTCGCCGACGCCCTGGGGGTGCACCTGGACGGGTTCCAGCGCATCACGGCAGACCCCGCCTCGATGAGCGTGATCCGCTACACCGAGCTGCGGCCGTTCGTGATGCACATCAACCACACCGGTGCCCAGTTGAGCGCCGGACTGGCGGCCAAACCCGCCACCGACGCCGTGGTGGGTGGGTCCACCAACTGACCCGCGGCTTCGCTACCGGTATTTTGGAAGGTGCCATGGCCCGCGCAATTCATGTTTTCCGCACTCCCGACCGCTTTGTGGCCGGGACCGTCGGTCAACCCGGTAACCGGACGTTCTACCTGCAGGCGGTCCACGACAAGCGGGTGATCTCGGTGATCCTGGAGAAGCAGCAGGTCGCCGTGTTGGCGGAGCGGATCGCCGCCCTGCTGACCGAGATCAACCGCCGCTTCGGCACCCCGATCCCGCCCGACACCGGCGAGGTGAGTGACCTGCTGCCGCTGGTCACCCCGGTCGATGCCGAGTTCCGCGTGGGGACGATGGGGCTGGGCTGGGATTCGGAAGCACAAACCGTCGTAGTGGAGCTGCTCGCGGTCTCCGAAGGCGAGTTCGACGCATCGGTGGTCCTCGACGACGCCGAGGACGGCCCCGACGCCGTGCGGGTGTTCCTCACCCCGGAGTCGGCGCGGGAGTTCGCCACCCGCTCCAACCGGGTGATCTCCGCCGGACGCCCGCCCTGCCCGCTCTGCGATGAGCCGCTGGACCCCGATGGCCACATCTGCGTGCGTACCAACGGCTATCGACGCGGTGAGGTGGCCGGGTCCGAAGATGACGCAGAAACCTAGCGGAGACCCGGCCCCGTCCAAATCCGATGATGCGGTACTGGCCGACGGCGAACTGACGGTGATCGGCCGGATCCGGTCGGCCAGCAACGCCACCTTCCTGTGCGAGGCCAACCTGGGTGACCGGCAGGTGCACTGTGTGTACAAGCCGATCCGCGGTGAAGCGCCGCTGTGGGACTTTCCCGACGGCACCTTGGCCGGCCGCGAGCTGAGTGCGTATCTGGTGTCCGCCGCCTTGGGCTGGAACATCGTGCCCCACACCATTATTCGGGATGGTCCGGCCGGGCCCGGCATGTTGCAGCTGTGGGTGGATCAACCCGGGGATCAGGTGGGGGACCAGCCCGGCTCGGGCCCCGATCTGGTGGACCTGGTGCCCGCGGGGCAGCTCCCGCCGGGGTTCCTGCCGATCCTGCAGGCCTACGACTACGCCGGCGACGAGGTGACGCTGGTGCACGCCGACGATCCCCGGCTGTTCCGCATGGCGGTGTTCGACGTGCTGATCAACAACGCCGACCGCAAGGGCGGCCACATCCTGGCCGGGCTCGACGGGGCCGTGTACGGCGTGGACCACGGCGTGAGCCTGCACGTCGAGGACAAGCTGCGGACCGTGCTGTGGGGCTGGGCCGGCAAGCCTGTCGACGACGAAACTTTGGCCGACGTCACCGCACTGCGGGACGGGTTCGCCGGCCTGGCAGAGCAGCTGTGCGCCCACATCACCACCGCCGAGATCGCCGCGTTGCGATCGAGAATCGTTGGGTTACTGGACAATCCGGTGATGCCGACGCCCGATCGGCATCGGCCGATCCCGTGGCCTGCCTTCTAGCGGGCCCGCCCGAACCCCTCGAATGGATTCCAGGGTTGTTTGCCCTGTCAAGATCGACGGATTTTTCGGCCCTGCAACGGTGCGGTCAAAAGTTATTGTCAGCGGCGGCGCAGCTGTCCGGGGAACGCTGTCGGCGTCGCCAGCTGCTCGGTACGAGGAGTCAGGCTCATGCTCGAGGTGATCGACAAAGGGTCTTGCAGTGAGTCGCATCCAGCGCCGCTGCTGTTCGTCCATGGGTCTTGGCATGCGGCCTGGTGTTGGGACGAGCATTTCCTGGGCTTCTTCGCCGAGAGGGGCTATCGGGCGGTGGCTCTGAGCCTTCGCAATCACGGGACCAGCCACCGGCAGAGCCCGCGGCGGTGTTCGGTCGCGGACTGGGTCAGTGACGTTGCGTCGGTCGCCGACAGCCTCGGTGTCCGGCCGGTGGTAGTAGGTCACTCGATGGGTGGCTTGGTGGTGCAGAAGTATCTGGAGAACCACAGTGCTCCGGCGGGCGTACTCCTTGCGTCAGTGCCGGTCAGTGGTGCCGGTCGCGGCTTGCTCCGAATGATGGGACGTCATCCGTTGCGTTCCGCAGCGGTGACACTCACCGGCAAGTCGCGGCGTGCGCTCAACCCACCCGAGATCACGCGGGAGTTCTTCTATTCTGCGGGTACCGCGGAGTCCGATATCGCCCGTTACGCCGCACTGCTCGACGAGGAGTATTTCGGGCGGCAGACGCTCGACTTGACGATGTTCAGCCTTCCCAAACCTCAGCGAGTGACCACGCCCCTGCTCGTCTTGGGGGCCGAGCGCGACGCGTGTTTCAGTCGAGACGAAATACGGGCAACCGCGCGCGCATACGGTACGGAAGCCGAGTTTTTCCCCGGCATGGCACACAACATGATGCTGGAGCCCGGGTGGGTTGCGGTGGCCGAACGCATCGACTCGTGGCTCGATACGTCGGCCCGCCCTAACACAATTGATTCAGCGGCCGTCTAGCGGGCCCGCCCGAACCCCTCGAACGGATTCCACGACTGGCTACCGCGCACCACGTGCAGGTAGTAGGCGTAGTTCGCCGTCGACATCGCCAGCGCCCCGATGGCGATTCCGGCGGACCGCCCGATGGCGTCGCTGACATCGAGGATCGTCAGCACCACACCCGCGGCGATCGCGATTCCCAAGAGGGTCAATCCCTTGCGCCACATGCCTTTGACGAAGAAGTAGATCGGGCCGAACAGGAAGGCCAGGATGTTGGAGGTGAGCCGCAGCTTGGCCATGAAGCTGAGATTGCGGTAGGCGGCCTTGGCTTCTGGGCTCGAGCCCGGCAGGCCGTAGTTGTTGAAGAAATCGAACTTCCAGCGCCACGAGTCGGACAGGTTGTCGACTGGGGTCTGCTCGGTCATGGATCTCCTCTGGTCAGGTGGCAGTAGCTGACCTTACTGGTGCAACCTGCCCCGCCACCGCACCACTTTGGTGTGACACGGATACTTGGTCGGTGCACACGACCGACGCCGACCTGGCCGCCGAAGTGGCCAAGGAGGCCGGTGAGCTGTTGCTGGCCGTGCGTGAAGAGGTCGGTTTCTACGATCCCTATTACCTCGGTGACGAGGGTGACCGCCGCTCCAATGCGTTGATCCTGGAACGCCTGGCGCAGGCCCGCCCGGGTGATTCTGTGCTCAGCGAGGAGGCGGTTGACGACCTGTCCCGGGTCGAGGCCGATCGGGTCTGGATCGTCGACCCCGTGGACGGAACCCACGAATTCTCGCTGCCTGGCCGGGAGGACTGGGCGGTGCACATCGCGCTGTGGCAGCGGTCGGTGGGGGTCGATGGGGGCCTGTCCGATGCGGTGGTGGCCCTGCCCGCCCGGGGTGAGGTGTACCGCAGCGACACGGTCACCCCGCCGGGTCCGCGGCGACCCGGCCCCCTGCTGATCACCGCGAGCTCCAATCGTCCCCCGGCGGTGCTGTGGCGGATGCGGGAGCAACTCGACTTCCGGATGGTGCGCATCGGCTCGGCCGGGGCCAAGGCGATGGCCGTGGTGCGCGGCGACGTCGACGCGTACATCCACGCGGGTGGGCAATGGGAGTGGGATTCGGCCGCCCCCGCGGGGGTGGTGCTGGCCGCGGGCCTGCACGCGTCCCGGCTGGACGGGTCGGAGCTGCGCTACAACCGGGCCGACCCGTATCTGCCGGATTTCGTCATGTGCCGCAAAGAGCTGGCGCCGATCCTGCTGGAGGCGATCGGGGTGGCCCGGTGAGCATTCACCGCGGCGATTCGGTGGATGTTGCGGATGCGGGAATGAAACTGTCCGCGCGGTTGTCTGACTCGGGAGAACTGTGCGGGACCGACCGGCGGGAGGCCGTCCTGAGCGAGCACCTTAGAGTCGAGACCATGCGATCGTGGTCGGCACCGTCAATCCCGGTGCTGGAGGGGCGTGGTCCGCAACTGCGGCTGTACGACAGCGCCGACCGGCAGGTACGTCCGGTGACGCCCGGGCCGACGGCCACCATGTACGTGTGTGGCATCACGCCCTACGACGCCACCCATCTCGGCCATGCCGCGACCTATCTTACGTTCGATCTGGTGCACCGGCTGTGGCTGGACGCCGGGCACACCGTGCACTACGTGCAGAACGTCACCGATGTCGACGACCCGCTGTTCGAGCGGGCCGATCGCGACGGCATCGACTGGCGTGACCTCGGCGACCGGGAAACCCAGCTGTTCCGCGACGACATGACCGCGCTGCGCGTGCTGCCGCCGCACGACTACGTCGCCGCCACCGACGCGATCACCGAGGTGGTCGAGCTGGTGGAGAAGATGCTGGCCTCGGGGGCGGCCTACGTGGTCGACGACCCCGAGTACCCCGACGTGTACTACCGCGCCGACGCCACCGTGCAATTCGGCTACGAGTCGGGCTACGACCGCGAGACGATGCTGCGGCTGTTCGGCGAGCGCGGTGGTGACCCGGACCGCGCCGGTAAGGGCGACGAACTCGACGCCCTGCTGTGGCGGGCGCAGCGGCCCGGTGAACCCAGCTGGCCCTCGCCGTTCGGTGCGGGCCGGCCCGGTTGGCACGTCGAGTGCTCTGCCATCGCGCTCACCCGCATCGGCTCAGGCCTCGACATCCAGGGCGGTGGCAGCGATCTGATCTTCCCGCACCACGAGTTCTCCGCCGCGCATGCCGAATCCGTCACGGGGGAGCGGCGTTTCGCCCGCCACTACGTGCATGCCGGCATGATCGGCTGGGACGGGCACAAGATGAGCAAGAGCCGCGGCAACCTCGTGCTGGTGTCGCGGCTGCGCGCCGACGGTGTCGATCCGTCCGCCGTCCGTCTCGGGCTGTTCGCCGGCCACTACCGCTCGGACCGGTCCTGGAGCGACGAGGTGCTCGCCGAGGCCAACGCCCGGCTCGCGCAGTGGCGCAGCGCCGCCGCGCTGCCCGCCGGTCCCGACGCCACCGATGTGGTGGCCCGGGTGCGCCAGTACCTGGCCGACGATCTGGACACGCCGAAAGCCCTTGCCGCACTGGACGGTTGGTGTACCGACGCGTTGACCTACGGCGGCCACGACACGGCGGCCCCGCGCCAGGTCGCCACCCTGGTGGATGCGCTGCTGGGGGTTGAACTCTAGGTCTCGTCGCCTGGGCCCCCGTGCGGTACGTTGCCGCCATGGGTTCTGTGAACGGGAAAGTCGTCTTCATCACCGGCGGTGCCCGCGGCATCGGCGCCGAGGTGGCCCGCCGGCTGCGACGTCGGGGCGCCAAACTGGTGCTCACCGACCTCGACGAGGCGCCGCTGAGCGCACTGGCCGCCGAACTCGGGGACGAGCACGTGCTGACCGCGCTGGCCGACGTGCGCGATCTGCCCGCGATGCAGAAGGCCGCCGATGCCGCCGTCGAGCGATTCGGCGGCATCGACATCGTGATGGCCAACGCCGGTATCGCCAGCTTCGGTTCGGTCCTGCAGGTGGATCCCGAGGCGTTCAAGCGGGTCGTCGACATCAACGTGACCGGGGTGTTCAACACCGTGCGCGCCACGCTCCCGGCCGTCATCGAGCGCCGTGGCTACGTGCTGGTGGTGTCCTCACTGGCCGCGTTCACCTCGGCACCCGGGCTGGCCGCCTATCACGCGTCCAAGGCCGGCGCCGAGTACTTCGCCAACACGTTGCGCCTTGAGGTGGCGCACCGCGGCGTCGACGTCGGCTCGGCGCACATGAGCTGGATCGACACCCCGCTGGTGCAGGACGCCAAGTCGGATCTTTCGGCCTTCCGGGAGATGCTGTCGAAGCTGCCCCCGCCACTGAACCGGACCACCACCGTCGACGCCTGCGGCGCGGCGTTCGTCAAGGGCATCGAGGGACGCAAGAAGCGCATCTACAGCCCGGCGTGGGTCGGTGCGTTCCGCTGGATCCGGCCGTTCGTCACCACGCCGCTGGCCGAGCGCGACATCCTCAAGTTCACCCCGACGCTGCTGCCGAAACTCGACGCCGAGGCCGCCGCGCTGGGCCGTTCGACCAGTGCCCGCATCGAGGCCCTGGAGAAGCCGGAGAGCTAGCGGCTCCGGCCGAGTACGCCGCTCAGCGGCCTCTACGCCGCAGGTAGCGCTCGAATTCCGCGGCCAGCGCGTCGCCGTCGATCTTGCCGAGCACCTCGTGCATGTCGACCTCGGCGTCGCCGCGCTGTTCCAACGAGGCGACGTACTCCGCGATCTCCTCGTCCTCGGCGGTCATCTCGGTGACGGCCTGCTCCCACTCCTCGGCCGCCACCGGCAGGTCGGCCAACGGCACCTCGACGTCGAGCACGTCCTCGACCCGGCGCAGCAGGGCCACGGTTGCCTTGGGGCTGGGCGGCTGCGAGACGTAGTGCGGCACGGCGGCCCAGAACGTGACCGCCGGGATACCGGCCTGCACGCAGGCGTCCTGGAATACCCCGGCGATCCCGGTCGGGCCTTCGTAACGGGTCTCTTCCAGGCCGAAGAACTTCGCGGAATCGGCTGAGTACGCCGATCCCGACACCGGCACCGGCCGGGTGTGCGGGGTGTCGGCCAGCAGCGCGCCGAGGATCACCACGGTCTGCACGTTGAGTTTGTCGGCGATGGCCAGCAACTCGGCGCAGAAGGTGCGCCAGCGCATGTTGGGTTCGACGCCATGCATCAACACCACGTCGCGGTTGCTGCCCGGGGGCCGGCAGTGCGAGATCCGCATCGAGGGCCAGACCAGCTCGCGCGTCACGCCGTCGACCTGGCGGATCACCGGGCGGTTCACCTGATAGTCGTAGTACGACTCGTCGTCGATCTCGACGATCGGTTGGGCTTCCCAGATCGCATCCAGATGGTCCAGCGCGTCACTGGCCGCGTCGCCGGCGTCATTCCAGCCCTCGAAGGCGGCCACGATGGTGGCGTCCTTCAATTCGGGCAGGTTCAGCGGCCGGCCGGCGTTCGGATACGACGGTGTCACACCCTCAGCGTAAGCCTTGCCGGGTGCCGATGAGTCCGTTGTGCGGGTGGGTCGCCGCCGCGTCGAACAGCGGTATTTGATAGACCGACTACGCTGTTTCATATCGCGATCCCCGCGCGGGTCGGGGTCGATCGCGGCGACGAGTTGGGCGTCCACACGTCTGTCGGATGACGACGTAGACTCTTCTGGTCGAGAGGCGTTGCAACGGTTCCGGGTTTCTGCCCGTATCCGCCACGCTCGGCAGAGTCAAGGACGCCTTCCGCTACGGAAGGAACGCATGTGACTGCCGCCCCGGTGAAAACCTTCGTGCCGAACATCCGCCCGGATTCCACCGAGGAACTCGCAGCTGCCCTGCGCCGACGGATCATGGTGATCGACGGCGCGATGGGCACCGCGATCCAGCGGGACCGCCCCGACGAGGCCGGCTACCGTGGCGAGCGGTTCAAGGATTGGCCGAGCGATCTCATCGGCAACAACGACCTGCTCAACCTGACGCAGCCGCAGATCATCGAGGGGATCCACCGCGAGTACCTCGAGGCGGGTGCTGACATCCTGGAGACCAACACGTTCAACGCGAACGCGGTCTCGCTGTCCGACTACGGCATGGAGGACCTGAGCTACGAGCTGAACTATGCAGGCGCTGCCCTGGCCCGGGCCGCTTGCGACGAGTTCAGCACGCCGGACAAGCCCCGCTATGTGGCCGGGGCGCTGGGGCCGACGACGCGGACCGCGTCGATCTCGCCGGACGTCAACGACCCGGGGGCTCGGAACGTCTCCTACGACCAGCTCGCCGCCGCCTACCTCGAGGCCGTCAACGGCCTGGTCGATGGTGGCGCCGACCTGCTCATCATCGAGACGATCTTCGACACGCTGAACGCAAAGGCCGCGGTGTTCGCCATCGAGACGCTGTTCGAGGAGCGTGGCCGCCGCTGGCCGGTGATCATCTCGGGCACCATCACGGATGCGTCCGGGCGGACGTTGTCCGGCCAGGTCACCGAGGCGTTCTGGAACTCGATCCGGCATGCCAAGCCGCTCGCGGTGGGGCTCAACTGCGCCCTGGGCGCGCCGGAGATGCGGCCCTACATCGCCGAGATGGCGCGGATCGCCGACACCTTCGTCTCCTGCTACCCGAACGCGGGGCTGCCCAACGCTTTCGGCGAGTACGACGAGACGCCGAAGCGTCAGGCCGGCTACGTCGCCGAGTTCGCCGAGGCCGGCCTGGTCAACATCGTCGGCGGTTGCTGCGGAACGGCTCCGGCGCACATCGCCGAGATCGCCAAGGTGGTCGAGGGTGTGCCGCCGCGCCAGGTGCCGGAGATCGAGGTGGCCACCCGGCTTGCGGGCCTGGAACCACTCAACATCACCGAGGACTCGCTGTTCGTGAACATCGGTGAGCGCACCAACATCACCGGCTCGGCCCGATTCCGGAACCTCATCAAGGCCGAGGACTACGACACCGCGCTGTCGGTCGCGCTGCAGCAGGTCGAGGTCGGTGCGCAGGTCATCGACATCAACATGGACGAAGGCATGATCGACGGCGTCGCCGCGATGGACCGCTTCACCAAGCTGATCGCGGCCGAGCCCGACATCAGCCGCGTCCCGGTGATGATCGACTCCTCCAAGTGGGAGGTCATCGAAGCGGGCCTGAAGAACGTTCAGGGCAAGCCGATCGTCAACTCGATCTCCATGAAGGAGGGCGAGGAGAAGTTCGTCCGCGAGGCCCGGTTGTGCCGCAAGTACGGCGCCGCCGTCGTCGTGATGGCCTTCGACGAGCAGGGTCAGGCCGACAACCTGCAGCGCCGCGAGGAGATCTGCGGGCGCGCCTACCGGATCCTGACCGAGGAGGTCGGCTTCCCGGCCGAGGACATCATCTTCGACCCGAACTGCTTCGCGCTGGCGACCGGTATCGAGGAGCACGCGACGTACGGGATCGACTTCATCCAGGCCTGCGCATGGATCAAGGAGAACCTCCCCGGGGTGCATATCTCCGGCGGTATCTCGAACGTGTCGTTCTCGTTCCGCGGCAACAACCCGGTCCGCGAGGCGATCCACGCGGTGTTCCTGTTCCACGCCATCAAGGCCGGCCTGGACATGGGCATCGTCAACGCGGGCGCGCTGGTGCCCTACGACTCGATCGACCCCGAGCTTCGGGATCGCATCGAGGACGTCGTGCTGAACCGTCGTGAGGACGCGGCCGAACGGCTGCTGGAGATCGCGGAGCGGTTCAACAAGGCCTCGGGCAAGGACGAAGACCAGGGAGCCGCCGAGTGGCGCAGCCTCCCGGTCCGGGAGCGGATCACGCACGCCCTCGTCAAGGGCATCGACGCCCACGTCGATGACGACACCGAGGAATTGCGCGCCGAGATCGCGGCCGCCGGAGGACGGCCGATCGAAGTGATCGAGGGCCCGCTGATGGACGGCATGAACGTGGTCGGCGACCTCTTCGGCTCGGGCAAGATGTTCCTGCCCCAGGTCGTGAAATCGGCTCGGGTGATGAAGAAGGCCGTCGCCTACCTGCTGCCGTTCATCGAGGCGGAGAAGGAACAGAACGGAACGGCTGACTCCAAGGACACCAACGGCACCATCGTGATGGCGACCGTGAAGGGCGACGTCCACGACATCGGCAAGAACATCGTCGGGGTTGTGCTGCAGTGCAACAACTTCGAGGTGATCGACCTCGGGGTGATGGTGCCCGCGAGCAAGATCCTGGACGCGGCCCGCGAGCACAACGCCGACATCATCGGGTTGTCCGGCCTGATCACCCCGTCCCTGGACGAGATGGTCAACTTCGCCGTCGAAATGGAACGCGAGGGTCTGGAGATCCCGCTGCTCATCGGTGGCGCGACCACCTCCCGTGCACACACCGCGGTGAAGATCTCGCCGCGCCGCAGCGGTCCGGTGGTCTGGGTCAAGGACGCGTCCCGCTCGGTGCCGGTCGCTGCCGCGCTGCTCGACGACAAGCAGCGGCCGGCGCTGCTGGAGGCCACCGAGAAGGACTACGCATCCCTGCGGGAACGGCACGCCCAGAAGAACGAGCGGCCGACGGTGACCCTGGAGAAGGCCCGCGCCAACCGCACCCCGATCGCCTGGGACGGCTACACGCCACCGGTGCCCGCCCAGGGCCTCGGCGTGCGCGAATTTCATGACTACGACCTCGCCGAACTGCGCGAGTACATCGACTGGCAGCCGTTCTTCAACGCCTGGGAGATGAAGGGCCGATTCCCCGACATCCTCAACAACCCGGCCTCCGGCGAGGCGGCCCGCAAGCTCTACGACGACGCCCAAGAGATGCTCGACACCCTGATCAAGGAGAAGTGGCTGCGCGCCAACGGGGTGATCGGGTTCTTCCCGGCGAACGCCGTCGGCGACGACATCGAGGTGTACACCGACGACACCCGGACCGAGGTGCTGACCACGTTGCACAACCTGCGCCAGCAGGGCGAGCACCGCGACGGCGTGCCGAACAAGTCGCTGGGTGACTTCGTCGCGCCCAAGGACACTGGTCTGGCCGACTACGTCGGCGCCTTCGCGGTCACGGCCGGGCTCGGCAGCCAGGACAAGATCATGGAGTTTAAGGCGGCCCTGGACGACTACAGCGCGATCCTGCTCGAGTCGCTCGCCGACCGGCTGGCAGAGGCGTTCGCCGAGCGGATGCACCAGCGGGTCCGCGAGGAGTTCTGGGGATACCAGCCCGATGAGCAACTCGACAACGATGCGCTCATCGCCGAAAAGTACGTGGGCATCCGCCCGGCGCCGGGCTATCCGGCCTGCCCCGAGCACACCGAGAAGGTGACGCTCTGGGAGTTGATGGATGTCAAGGCGCGGACCGGGATCGAGCTGACCGACTCGATGGCGATGTGGCCCGGGGCCGCCGTCAGCGGTTGGTACTTCTCGCACCCGCAGTCGCAGTACTTCGTGGTGGGCCGGTTGGCGCAGGACCAGGTCGCCGACTACGCGAAGCGCAAGGGCTGGACCCTGGCCGAGGCCGAGCGCTGGCTCGCGCCCAACCTCGGTTACAACCCGGAGGACTGAACGGGCCGAAAGCCGGTGCGCCCGAAAGGTTCACGGGCGCGGCCGGGCCCGAATGGCTAGTCGAACAAGCCCCGGTTGCGGGCTGCCCACTGCGCCATCGACTCGGCCGGGGTGCCGGTCAGCCGTGCGACGTTGTCGTTGGCGGCCTGGTGTTCCGGGTCGCCCTCGAAAAGGTCGAGGTACCAATGCGCGCCGTCGCCCATGACGGGACGGAGCAGCTCTTCGGCCTCGGCGCGGCTGCACCGCTGCATGTCGACGGGTATGCCGAGGCCCACGCCGATCTGGCGGGCGATGTCGGCGCGGGTCAACGCCACCGGGCCGGTGAGCTCGTACATCGCGTTCAGATGGGCGTCCGGCGGCGCGGTCAACAGGTGCGCCGCGACTCGGGCGATGTCGTCCATCGACACCGGTGACTCGACGCTCTCCGGGCTGACGTCGCGGACCGTGCCCGTCTTGATCTGCGGAGCCCACATCGCGAAGTTCTCGCAGAACTCACCGGGGCCGAGCTGGGTGTGCGCCAGCCCGGAGGCGCCGACGGCGGCGGCGTGTTCGGACCAGTGCGCACCGCCGGACAGCGCCACCACGTGCCGAACCCCGGCTTGCACCATCAGCTCCAGGGTGGCTTCGACGGTGGCGGGGAACGGCGCCAGATACACCCGCTCGACGCCTTCGAATGCGGCCGGCAACGTCTGCGGTTTCCCCAGAAAACCGGTGATTACTGTCACAGCCGGCGGCAGCGCGGCCTTCGCCGGATTTGCGGTCAGCGCGCGGATGTCCTGGGCGCCCAAACGAATTAGTTCGTCCACGACGCGTCTGCCGATGTTTCCGGTGGCGCCGGTCACCAAGATCGTCATGCTCCCACGCTAGCCACGGGGTCGGACAATGAGAGAATGGCCGGCATGCGTGCTGTGCTGTGGGACATGGACGGCACGCTCGTCGACTCCGAAAAACTCTGGGACATCGCCATGCACGCGCTGTACGCGCGGATGGGTGGAGTGCTCACCGACGAGGTGCGCGAATCCACGGTCGGCGGTTCGGCCGAGACCGTCATGCGGATCGTCTATGACGATCTGGGGCTGGAGCCCTCACCCGACGCCATGGCCGAGTCGGCCGATTGGTTGCACGACTACACCGGTGAGCTTTTCGAGCAGGGGCTGCCGTGGCGGCCGGGCGCTCAGGAGATGCTCGACGGCCTCACCGCCGCCGGGATCCCGATGGCTCTGGTGACCAACACCCGCCGGGACCTGGCCGAGCGGGCATTGAACAGCATTGGCCGCCACTATTTTTCGGTGACCGTCTGCGGTGACGAGGTTCCCAGCGGCAAGCCGGCGCCCGATCCCTACCTGCGGGCCGCCGACCTCCTCGGCGTCTCCACCACATCCTGCCTGGCGGTCGAGGATTCCGTCACCGGCACGGCATCCGCGGAGGCCGCGGGTTGCCCGGTGTTGGTGGTACCCAACGATGTGGAAGTCCCCGCAGGTCCGTTCCGCAGGCACGTTTCTTCGCTGGCGCAGCTCGATGTGGCCGGGCTCCGCGCGGTGTATCACGAACTGAATTCCCAAGCCGGAGAACGCACCGCCTGATCCGACCCGTGTGATTCAATGTGAGCCTGATCACGCATTGCTGCGGAAGGGCGCCCCATGACTCACGGACCGGTCGGCGATCCGGCATCGGACCTGGACTACGAGGAATCCGAGCACAGCGGCAAGGTGGTCCGGATCGCCTCGGTGGCCGCGTTGGGCGGCTTGCTCTTCGGTTATGACAGCGCGGTGATCAACGGGGCGGTCGCCGCCCTGCAGGACGAATTCCAGATCAACAACGTGGTTCTCGGTTCCGCGGTGGCCTCGGCGCTGCTGGGGGCCGCGGTGGGGGCGCTGACCGCAGGGCAGTTGGCCGACCGGATCGGCCGGCGGTCGGTCATGAAGCTCGCGGCGCTGCTGTTCTTGATCAGCGCGATCGGTACCGCCGTTGCCACCCACATCTGGCTGGTGGTGATCTTCCGCATCATCGGCGGCCTCGGCGTCGGGGTCGCGTCGGTCATCGCGCCGACCTACATCGCCGAGACAGCACCGCCGCGCATCCGCGGGCGACTGGGCTCACTTCAACAGTTGGCAATCGTGACCGGGATCTTCCTGTCCCTGTCGATCGACTATCTGCTCGCGCATCTGGCCGGTGGCTCCCGCGAAGAACTGTGGCTGGGGTTGGCAGCCTGGCGGTGGATGTTCCTGGTGATGGCCATTCCGGCCCTGGTGTACGGCTCGCTGGCCTACACCATCCCGGAGTCACCGCGGTACCTGGTCGCCAAGTTCCGAATTCCGGAGGCGCGCAAGGTGCTCTCCATGCTTCTCGGCGAGAAGAACCTGGAGATCACCATCCACCGGATCGAGGACTCGCTGAAGTCCGAGAAACCGCCGTCCTGGCAGGATCTGCTCAAGCCGCTGGCTCCCGGATCGATCGGCGGGTTCACCGCGTGGGTGCGCCGCTACGTGTGGTGGCTTCTGCTGCTGTTCATCGTCCTGGCCGTGGCGTCGGTCTCGCTCGGATTGTGGCTGCCGGCCGTGGTGTTCGCCGCGCTCGGCATCGGGGTGGCCGTCGTCAGCGGGCTGTACGGCGTCGTCTGGGTTGGCTTGGGGCTGTCCATCTTCCAGCAGTTCGTCGGTATCAACGTGATCTTCTACTACTCGAACGTGTTGTGGGAGGCCGTCGGATTCAAGGAAAGTCAGGCGTTCACCATCACCGTGATCACGTCGGTGACCAACATCGTCACCACGTTGATCGCCATCGCACTGATCGACAAGATCGGGCGCAAGCCGCTGCTGCTGATCGGCTCCACCGGCATGGCGGTCACCCTGGGCACCATGGCCGTGATCTTCGGGACCGCCCCGCAGGTCGACGGTCAGCCCCAGTTGGGCAGTGTGGCCGGGCCGATCGCGCTGATCGCGGCCAACCTGTTCGTGGTGGCATTCGGCATGTCGTGGGGGCCGGTGGTGTGGGTGCTGCTGGGGGAGATGTTCCCCAACCGGATCCGGGCCGCGGCGTTGGGCCTGGCGGCGGCGGGGCAGTGGGTGGCCAACTGGCTGATCACCGTGTCGTTCCCCGAACTGCGGAACGTGCTCGGAGTGGCGTACGGCTTCTACGCACTGTGTGCGCTGCTGTCGTTGCTGTTCGTGTGGAAGTGGGTCCGGGAAACCAAGGGCAAACACCTCGAGGACATGCACGCCGAGGCGATGAGCGCCTAACGCGGCTCCGGCGGGGGCTCGTAATCGTCGACGTACGGCGCGCAACCGACACCGCGCGCGATCTCGACGGCCGCGTCGACCAGCTGGTCCGGTGAGCGGTCCCGATGGGCCAGATAGACCTCACAGTGGCCCGCGACGACCCATACGCTGGACAGTTGCGGCTGTGCCAGGGCGAACTCGTCGGCTTCGGCACGTGGCACCTCGTGGGCTCCTGGCGTGAGCTCGGCGCCGTAGCGCAACTCCTCGACCTCGGCGGCGAAGTCGTCGACCGGGTGGATCGACACGGCCAGGATCGGGGCCGCGGCCACGTCGGCACCCCAGGAAGCGGACAGGCAGTCGAGCGGCTGGATCGGGTTGGCCAGGCGATTGTTCTGGACCAGGCCGTCGACGATCACATGTTTGGACAGGATCTCGAGGATCGCCGCGACCCGGGCAGTGTAGGTCGGCAGGTCATCGCCGGCTGGTTCGCTCACCCTTCTATTGCACCGCACGAATCGACCCCTACGGCGCATGAAACAATTCATGTCCGTGAAGACCTTCGAGGCTCTGTTTGCCGAACTCAGCGACAAAGCGCGCACCAGACCTGCCGGTAGCGGCACGGTCGCCGCACTTGACGCCGGTGTCCATGGGCTCGGCAAGAAGATCCTGGAGGAGGCCGGCGAGGTGTGGCTGGCCGCCGAGCACGAGAGCGACGAGTCGCTCGCCGAGGAGGTCAGCCAGTTGCTGTACTGGACCCAGGTGCTGATGATCTCCCGGGGCCTGACCCTTGACGACGTCTACCGGAAGTTGTGAGCCGTGGCCGATCAGATGTTGCGCGTCGCGGTGCCCAACAAGGGCTCGCTCAGCGAAGCGGCTGCCGAGATCCTCTCCGAGGCCGGGTACCGGCGCCGGCGTGACCCCAAGGACCTGACCGTCGTCGACCCGGTCAACAACGTCGAATTCTTCTTCCTGCGGCCCAAGGACATCGCGATCTACGTGGGGTCGGGGCAACTCGACCTGGGCATCACCGGGCGGGACCTGGCCGCCGATTCGGACGCCCCGGTGCGGGAGCGGCTGTCGCTGGGCTTCGGCAACTCGACCTTCCGTTATGCCGGGCCGGCCGGCCGGGACTGGACCCCGCAGGACCTGGCGGGCAAGCGCATCGCCACCTCCTTCCCGAACCTCGTGCGCAAGGACCTTGCGGCGCAGGGCATCGAGGCCTCGGTGATCCGGCTGGACGGCGCGGTCGAGATCTCGATTCAGCTCGGGGTCGCCGACGTCATCGCCGACGTCGTCGGCTCGGGTCGGACCCTGGGGCTGCACAACCTGGTGGCATTCGGCGCGCCGCTGTGCGAGTCGGAGGCGGTGCTGATCGAACGCGACGGCGCCGACGGTGACGACAATGCCTCGGCGCGCGATCAGCTGACCGCCCGCGTGCAGGGTGTGGTGTTCGGCCAGCAGTACCTGATGCTGGATTACGACTGCCCGCGTGCGGTTTTGGAGCGGGCCACCGCGGTGACACCGGGGCTGGAGTCGCCGACGATCGCGCCGCTGGCGGATCCGGACTGGGTGGCCGTGCGGGCTCTGGTACCGCGGCGCGACGTCAACGCCATCATGGATGAGATCGCCGCGATCGGCGCCAAAGCGATACTCGCATCAGATATTCGGTTCTGCCGTTTCTGATCAGCGGGTGCTGCGGCATCTTGCGTGTTAGCGTCCGGGGGACAATTCCAGGCCCCGGAGGTCGCCGTGACGCATTTTCTGGTTCTGTTGTTGGCTCTTCTGATCGGCGTGGTGGCCGGTCTGCGGGCGTTCACCGCTCCGGCCGCGGTGGCGTGGGCCGCTGCGTTGAACTGGATCAACCTCGACGGCACCTGGGTGCAATGGTTGGCACACCCGGTCACGGTCACCGTGTTGACGATTCTCGCTGTGGTGGAGTTGGTTACCGATCAGCTGCCGCGCACACCGAGCCGCAAGACGCCGATGCAGTTCATCGCCCGCTTGATCACCGGTGCGTTCGCCGGTGCGGTGATCGGCACCGCGTGGGGCTACACGTTCACCGCGCTCGGTGCCGCTCTCGTCGGTGCGGTGATCGGTACCCTCGGCGGCTACGAGGCGCGAAAGCGGTTGGTCGACCGCAACGATGGCCATGATCTGCCCGTCGCGCTGTTCGAGGACGCGGTCGCCGTGCTCGGCGGTTTCGCGATCGCGGCCCTGACCTCCGTCCTCTAGTTCATGGCGCCCGCGCGGAGTTTCGACGCGATCGTCATCGGCGCGGGTCAGGCTGGGCCGCCGCTGGCGGGCCGGCTGACCGAGGCGGGGCAGACGGTCGCGGTGATCGAACGCAAGCTGGTCGGCGGCACCTGCGTCAACTACGGCTGCATCCCCACCAAAACCCTTGTGGCCAGTGCACACGCTGCCCATCTCGCGCGGCGCGGCGCGGATTTCGGTGTGGGCACAGGCGAAATCGACATCGACATGGCCAAGGTCAAAGCCCGCAAGGATGCGATCATGCTGGCCGACCGCCACGGCGTCGAGGACTGGCTAGAGTCGATGGACGGCGCCACCCTGATCCGCGGACACGCCCGATTCGTCGACCCGCACACCGTCGACGTCGACGGCCAACTGCTGCGGGCCGATCGGATTTTTCTCAATGTCGGTGGCCGCGCGGTAGTTCCGGAATTTCCCGGCTTGGACGGTATCGACTACCTGACCAACGTCGGCATCCTGGACCTGGACGTGGTACCCGAGCATCTGGTGATCGTGGGCGGAAGCTACATCGCGCTGGAGTTCGCGCAGATGTACCGCCGGTTCGGGGCCCGGGTCACGGTGATCGAGAAAGGACCGCGGCTGACCTCCCGTGAGGACGAGGACGTCTCCGCGGCCATCGCCGAGATCCTGCGGGCCGAGGGGATCGACGTGGTGCTCGACGCCACGGGCATCCGGTTTGCCAAGCGGGACAGCGGTTTCGAGGTGACGCCCCGGGACGGGGCCGATCCGATCGCGGGTACGCATCTGCTGCTCGCGGTGGGACGGTCGCCGAACACCGACGACCTCGGGCTGGAGAACGCCGGCGTGGATCTCGATGCGCGGGGCTACGTCGTGGTGGACGATCAGCTGCGCACCACGGCCGATCACATCTGGGCGATGGGGGACTGCAACGGCAAGGGCGCGTTCACCCACACGTCCTACAACGACTTCGAGATCGTCGCCGCCAATCTGCTCGACGATGATCCGCGCCGGGTGAGCGACCGCGTCACCACCTACGCGCTGTACATCGACCCGCCGCTGGGCCGGGCCGGGATGACCGCCGATCAGGTGCGCAAGTCCGGCCGGAAAGCGTTGGTGGGCAAGCGTCCGATGACCAGGGTGGGACGCGCGGTCGAGAAAGGCGAGACCCAGGGCTTCATGAAGGTGGTGGTGGATGCCGAGACCGAGGAGATTCTCGGAGTGGCGATCCTCGGCGTCGGCGGCGACGAGGTGGTGCATTCGGTCCTCGACATCATGACGGCCAAACTGCCCTACACCGCGATATCGCGCACGATGCACATCCACCCCACCGTCAGCGAGCTGGTGCCTACGATGCTGCAGGAGCTGAAGCCGCTGGACTGAGCGTCCGGCCGATGTTGAGCTGACGGGTTACCAGCGCAACCCGGTGTCCGAGGTGGCGGCACGTGCGCACGTCGGAGGGGTGTACCTGATCGGGGTTAGCGTCCACGTTGGTCTGGGCGCCGGCGCCCAGGAAGAACCCGAGCCGGTTGAGATCGTCCTCGCTGCTGAACGAGGTGTTCCAGCCGGTGCTCAAACCCAGGTTCACCCAATGCATGTGGTGCTGGGCGGCGAAGACCACCAGTGAGCTCAGCGCGTTGAGCTTGTCGCCGCTCTTGCCTCCGGAGTTCGTGAATCCGGCCGCGACCTTGTCGCGCCACCTGCCCTCCATGCACCGGGCACCGGTCTTCTCGGTGAACGCCTGAAAGCCGGCCGACACGTTGCCCATGTAGGTGGGGCTACCGAAGATCATGGCGTCCACGCCATCCAGCACGTCCCAATCCCGGTCGGTCATCGTCTCGACGTGCATGACGGTGACGTCGGCACCGGCGTCCGCAGCGCCGGCCGCGACGGCAGTGGCCAGGGTCGAGGTGTGACCGAACCCCGAGTGGTAAACCACCGCGACGGTGGGTGCGGCGATGTCAGTTCCGTTGTGTGGCATCTTCGTTTCCTTCTTGTGGGGTCCATTGGGTGCCGAGGGTTTGCGCGACTTCTTGATAACGCCGGGCCCAGTTGGGCAGTGGCTGCCCACCCAGATGGGCCTCCAAGCGGTCCAGGTAGGCGTGGGTTCCTGGGTGGAAGCCCTGGCCGTCGGAGATCGTCAGGCCACGGTGCGTGAACCGGAGCAGGGTGCCGTCGCCGTCGGGGATGAGTTCGTAACGCACGACGCCGGATTCGGGTGCGGACAAGATGGGCTGGTTCCACTCGTGCTCGAAAACCCTTGGCGGGTCCCACACCCGGATCCGTCCGGTCATCTTCTTCTGTTGCGGCGGGATCGGCGGTGAGTGCGGCACCATCTCGATCGTGCCGCCTTCGCGGGCCTCGATCGTCGTTTCACCCATCCATTGATTGCGGTGCACGGGATCGGTGATGGCCGCCCACACCGCGTCGACGGGATAGGGCAGGCGCCGTTCGAAGTTCAGTGCGGCCCGGTCGCCTTCGACGGTGAGTTTCCCTTCGCGGCTGGTCATTTCGTCTCCTTGTGGGTGGCTTCGAGATGGCGTTCCAAGGCGTCGAGGTGATCGGTCCAGTAGCGGCGGTACCGTTCGATCCACTCGTCGATCTGCACCAGGCCGTCGGCACGTAACGCATAGATGCGGCGCTGCGCATCGGGACGCACTTCGACCAGGCCGACCTCCCGCAACACCCGCAGGTGCCGTGAAACGGTGGGCTGGGTCAGCCCCGGCAGCGTGGCCACCAACTCGCCTGCGGTGCGTTCGCCGTCGACGAGGGCGTCGAGCAATGCGCGCCGACTGGGTTCGGCGACCGCCTCGAAAACGTCCATGAATCGAGTATCGCATCTCATCTATATAGATGCAAGAGAATATAAAGCGCGGAACCCACGGCGTAAGCCGCGAGTGCGCGGTCGCGTAGATTCCTTGAGGATCAATCCGAGCAGCTGACGCAGCAATTCAACGAAGGCCATCATGTCCGAGGATCAGAACGCAGACGTTCCACCGAATCACCTGTCCATCGACCCGCGTAGCGCCTTCTATGACGAAGAGGTGCTCCGCCGCGACGTCGGTATTCGCTTCAACGGCGTCGAGAAGACCAATGTTCACGAATACGACGTGGCCGAGGGTTGGGTGCGTGTTGAAGTCCCCACCGCGAAAGATCGCCGCGGAAATCCTATGGTCATCAAGCTCAGTGGCACCGTCGAACCGTATTTCCGCTCGGCCGAGTAGCGGACGCGCCCGGACGCCTGGCGCGGCGGTCGAACGGCCTCGGCGCGAGCCTTGCGGCCGTGCCTCATCGGACTAAAGTGGGCAAGGTCGGGGTGCTCCCTTGAGGCATTGGCCGGAGGTGCGACGTGAACCGATGGAAGAATCTCGGAATTATCTCCGCCGGACTTGGTGTGGTGGCGGTGCCGATCGGCATCGCGGTCGCCGGGGCCGGGACGGCTTCGGCCGATCCGGGGCTGTGCGTGAACGGTCCGTTCGGCTATGCGCAGGCCTGTGTGGACGTTCCCGGTTGGCACAACGGCTGGTATGACGGGCCGCGCTGGCGCGGCGGCTGGGACGGCGACGACTGGGGCGAGGACGATTAGCCGCTGAGTCGCAGCGCGGCGCGCTGCAGGCGCAGCTGTCCGATCTCCGCGGCGTTCTTGGTCAACTCGACGTTCAACCACAACACCATGTCGGCCAGTGATCGGCCGGAGTCCGGTACCCACGGAAATGCCGCGGGCACAGCAAGATCCGTGTCGGTCAGCGAATCCAGCAGGCCACTCCAGCGGGCACTGAGCACCCTGATCCGCTGCACTGCGGCCGCGGGTCCGGGCCAGTCGATCTCCGAACGCGGCGGTGGCGGTCGGCCATCGAGGTGGGCCAGGGCGGTCGACCACCAGAAGATCATGTGCCAGGTCAGCCAGCCGATGGTGGGCACCGGAATCGGGTCGGGCTCGACGTCGGCAAAGTCCGGCCACCACCGACCCGACGGGTCCTCGTGCACGGTCCACACCAGCGGGCCGGGCTCCCACAGGTGATCCTCGTCAATCAGCGCCGACAGGTGTAGGTCGGCCAGCGCCCAGGCCAGCTCGAACTGGTTGCGCAGCTCGACGATCACGGCGCCCGCATTACCAGCAGCGTCTGCGCGGAGGTACCGATAAACCCTTTACGGTCAAAGATTTCCGCCGTCGTCGCACCGACACCGTCCGGCCCGATCGAACCGCGCGCCCGTACCGCGAAGTCCGAGCCTTCCGGCAACCGGTGCAGATGCACGGCCGTGTCGGTGTTCATGAAGATGAACTTCTCCGGATCCAGCGCCGCACCGATGCCGTTGGCCGAATCCACCACGAGTGCCAGGCGCTGCAGGGCCGTCGTTTCCTCGTCGTCGACCACCGGAGTCAACGGACTCATCCAGGCCACGGCGGCCTCACCCTCTGCGGTGCGTTGTCTGCGCCACGACACACTCTCCAGGTAACCCGGGGCGCCTTCCCAGTTGTGTGCCACGTCGGCGGTCTCGCCCTCCACCAATGGTGGGAAGCGATCCGTGGCCACGTCACTGGTGTCACTGGGAGCCAACAGCCAGGCCGTCACCCGGGCCACCGCACGCCAACTGCCGTCGGGCCGCGCTGCCTCCATCTCCGAGACGACCATCGAGATCCGTGATCCCGGGCGGTCCACCCAGGCTCGAACCCGCACCGGGGCAACCGGAATCGCGCCGAGGATGTCGAGGGTCAACCGTCCGACTCGCAGCCCCGAACCCGCGGTCAACTCTTCGATCGCCTTGGTCAACAACGCCAACGGCGGCGAGCCGTGCTGAATCGCCGGATCCCAGTTACTCCGGGTGTCGGCAGTGGATTCGAACAGCTGGTACTCACCATCGGCGCCGAGCCGATGGTAGTGACACCCGATCATGCAGCTCCTGATTCTGGCCACCCGGGATACGGCGGCGGGGTGCCGCCGAACGCCGGACACAAACTCTGATGCGCACACCACGAGCACAGCCGCGACGGGTTGGGCCGGAAGTCACCCGTGGCCCCGGCCACCTGGATGGCCTTCCAGATCGCCATCAGCGTGCGCTCGAAGCGCAGCAGCTCGTCATGCGCGGGGGAGTAGTCGAGGACCTGACCGTCAGCCAGGTACAACAGCCGAAGCCGCGACGGCATCACCCCGCGCGAGCGTAGCAACGCCACCGCGTAGAACTTCATCTGGAACATCGCCTTGAACTCGGCCTGTGCCCGCGCCTCCGGCGGGGCCTTGCCGGTCTTGTAGTCGACGACGCGCAGCTCGCCCGAGGGTGCGACATCGATCCGGTCGACGAACCCCCGCAGCAGCGTGCCGTCGGCCAGCTCGACCTCGAGGCGGTGCTCGCAGCATTGCGGATCGAACCGCGTCGGATCCTCCAGGCGGTAGTAGCCGGACAACAGCGCCCTGGCCTCGGCCAGCAGCGTCGCCGGATGCTCGGTATCGGCCAGCTCGGGCTCGGCGGCGACCACTTGCTCCCACGCGGGTTCGACCAGCGTCAGCGCGGTGTCGTGCACCCGCTCGGCCGCGGGCAGGCCGTACAGCTGCTCCAACGCGGCATGCACCAGCGACCCGCGCAGCTGGGCGGTGGACCGGGGCTCGGGGAGCCGGTCGATGGCGCGGAAGCGGTACAGCAGCGGGCACTGCTTGAAATCGCCGGCCCGCGACGGCGACAGCGCTGGGCGGCGCGGTGCCGGGGCGGGTTCTTCGCTCACATTCGTAAGCCTAGGGTCGTGCCCCGACAAAATTGCAGAACCCCGGGCACCCGGCCCGTTGCGGGTACTGGCAGGCTGGACGTCCGTGGCAGGGAAGAGACCGACCGGACCGTTTGCCGTTGGCGACCGGGTGCAACTGACCGACGCCAAGGGCCGGCGCTACACGATGGTGCTCAACCCCGGCCGCGAGTTCCACACTCATCGCGGCATCATCGCCTTCGATGACGTGATCGGCCTGCCGGAAGGCAGCGTGGTCAAATCCACCAACGGCGATCAGTTCCTGGTATTGCGCCCGCTTTTGGTCGACTACGTGATGTCGATGCCCCGCGGCGCGCAGGTGATCTACCCCAAAGACGCCGCGCAGATCGTCCACGAGGGTGACATCTTCCCGGGTGCCCGGGTGTTGGAGGCCGGTGCCGGCTCCGGCGCACTGACGTGCTCGCTGCTGCGCGCGGTCGGCCCGGAGGGGCGCGTGACGTCCTACGAGATCCGGGACGATCACGCCCCGACCGCCGAGAAGAACGTCATCACGTTCTTCGGTGAGCGGCCCGAGAACTGGGACCTGGTGGTCGCCGACCTGGCCGACTACGACGGCCCGGAGATGGACCGCGTGGTGCTCGACATGCTGGCGCCCTGGGAGGTGCTGCCCGCGGTCTCCAAGGCGCTGGTGGCCGGTGGTGTGCTGATCGTCTACGTCGCGACGGTCACGCAGCTGTCGCGGGTTGTCGAGGCCATGCGTGAGCAGCAGTGCTGGACCGAGCCGCGGGCCTGGGAGAGCATGCAGCGGGGGTGGCACGTGGTGGGGCTGGCGGTGCGTCCGGAACACAACATGCGCGGTCACACCGCATTTCTGATCAGCGCGCGCAAATTGGCGCCGGGCGCCGTGGCGCCGGTCCCGCTGCGCAAGAAGCGTCAGCTCGCGGTCGAGGCCGCCCTCGAGTCCGAGTCGGGCGGCGACGGCTGATCGTCGCCGATTTCTACCGCACGGTCGCCGACCGGCGAGGAACGCCGCCTTCCGGCAGAAATCGGCGCGTTTGCGTCGAACTAGTCGTCCTAGTCGTCGCTGTGGTGCAGGCCCCGGCGAGTGGAGAGCAGTTCGACTTCGGGGCGGGCCGCGACCATGCGTTCGGCGGCGTCGAGCACGTCGACCACGTGAGCCCGGTCGGCGGCGACCAGCGCGACGCCGATGCCGGCACGACGATGCAGATCCTGGGTTCCGGTTTCAGCTGCCGACACCGCGAGCTTGCGATGCAGCTCGGCGATCACCGGCCGGATCACCGACCGCTTCTGCTTGAGCGAGTGCACATCACCGAGCAGCAGGTCGAACTCCAACCAGCCGATCCACATTGCGGCTCAGCGGGGCGGGGTCGACGTTCCGGCACCCGCGCCCATGACGAGCAACAGATCGGCCGTGTGCCGAGTCAGCTGCCAGCCGTCGCCGTGGGGGGTGAACTCCATCGGGAAGCTGAAATCCCGGGCCGAACCGTCGCCACCGGCGGTGACCTTGACGGTCGCCACCACGTTGGCCGGCTCGGTTTGAGACCACGCCAGATCGGTGGCCTCGAAGGTCAGTGGGGTGAATCCGTTGTCGGCCAGCGCCCGGCCGAACTTGTCCAGCGCCGCGGCGTCATCGGCGGTGCCCTGTTCGACCAGGACGACCTTGTCGGCACCAGGCACGTTGACGTCGGCCAGCCGGTCCAGCACGCCGATCAGCGCTTCGGGAGCGGGTAACGGTGCGCTGGGCGGGGCTGCCGGCGCCGTCGTGGTCAGCGGGCTCGTGCTCGGGTGTGAACTGCTCACCGGCCGGTCTCCGCTGGTGCAGCCACAGAGCCCGAGTGCCGCCACGATCGTGGCGGCACTCAGGACTGCGATGCGGCTGTGGTTCAACTACCTACTCAGCCGACGGAGGACAGCAACGCCATGGCCGATCCCTTGGAGATCTGCCAGCCGGTCGGGCTCGGGCCCGCGACGAACTGGATGTTCTGGGTCGCGGTGCCGCCGGTGGCCGAGGTCGCGGTGACGTCGGCGTAGGCCACGCCGCCCTGGTCGTCGATGTTGACGATGCTGAAGGTCAGCGGGAACTTACCTTCCGCCGCGGCCTTGCTGTAGGCGCGGTCCGCGGCGATGCTTTCGACGCGACCGATGCCGCCCTGGATGTAGGCCGCCTTGCCACGGAACGAGCCGCCGTTGGCAAGGGCCTGCAGGGTCTGCTCCAGGGGTGCCGCCAGGTCCGGTGCCGGCGTGGCAGGCAGCGGCGCGCCGAACACGACCGGCTGGATGGCCGGGGCGGCCGACATGCCGCTGGATGCAATAGAAGTCACACCCGCTGCTGCTCCGCCCACCACGGCGGCGGCAGCAGCTGCGGTGATGAAGCCGGTAACGAGGGTTTTCAAGGCCACGATTGTCCTTTCGATCGGACCAACTGAACTTAGAGGCTAACAGTGGTGCTGGTGTGTCTAGTTCCTAGAGCGCACACAATGGCTGAATCGCCGGTAGCGTTGAAGTTGTTACTGCACCAACTTACGGTGCGGGAGGGAGCGCAATATGAGTGAGTCAGAGCGTTCGGAGGGTCATGCCGAGAGTTTCTCGGCGGGCTACTCGCAGCCCATGTCCAGCGACGACGCCGCCGAGCTCGAATCGCTGCGCCGTGAGGCCGCGGTTCTGCGTGAGCAATTGGAGAATGCGGTAGGGCCCCAGAGCGGGCTGCGCAGTGCCCGTGACGTCCACCAGCTCGAGGCGCGGATCGACTCGCTCGCCTCGCGCAACGCCAAGCTCATGGACACCCTCAAAGAGGCGCGTCAGCAGCTGCTCGCCCTGCGCGAGGAGGTCGACCGCCTGGGTCAGCCGCCCAGTGGCTACGGCGTGCTGCTCGGCACCCATGAGGACGACACCGTCGACGTGTTCACCTCGGGCCGCAAGATGCGACTCACCTGCTCGCCGAACATCGAGACTGCCTCCCTCAAGCAGGGCCAGACGGTCCGGCTCAACGAGGCGCTCACCGTGGTCGAGGCCGGCAACTTCGAGTCCGTCGGCGAGATCAGCACGCTGCGCGAAATCCTGGCCGACGGTCACCGGGCCCTGGTGGTCGGGCATGCCGACGAGGAGCGCATCGTCTGGCTGGCCGAGCCGCTGATCGTCGCCGAGGATCTGCCCGAGGATTCCGAGGTCGCGCTCGACGACAGCCGGCCGCGCAAACTCCGCCCCGGTGATTCGCTGCTGGTCGACACCAAGGCCGGGTACGCCTTCGAACGCATTCCGAAGGCCGAGGTCGAGGACCTGGTGCTCGAAGAGGTGCCCGATGTCAGTTACAACGACATCGGCGGACTGGGCCGGCAGATCGAGCAGATCCGCGACGCGGTGGAGCTGCCGTTCCTGCACAAGGAGCTCTACCGCGAGTACTCGCTGCGTCCGCCCAAGGGCGTGCTGCTCTACGGCCCGCCCGGTTGCGGTAAGACGCTGATCGCCAAGGCCGTGGCGAACTCGTTGGCCAAGAAGATGGCCGAGGTTCGTGGCGACGACGCGCGCGAGGCGAAGAGCTACTTCCTCAACATCAAAGGCCCCGAGCTGCTGAACAAGTTCGTCGGTGAGACCGAGCGTCACATCCGGTTGATCTTCCAACGCGCCCGCGAGAAGGCATCCGAGGGCACCCCGGTGATCGTGTTCTTCGACGAGATGGACTCGATCTTCCGCACCCGCGGCACCGGCGTCAGCTCCGACGTCGAGACAACCGTTGTGCCGCAGCTGCTTTCGGAAATCGATGGTGTGGAAGGGCTGGAGAACGTCATCGTCATCGGCGCCTCCAACCGCGAGGACATGATCGACCCGGCGATCCTGCGGCCCGGCCGCCTGGACGTCAAGATCAAGATCGAGCGGCCGGATGCCGAGTCGGCGCAGGACATCTTCTCGAAGTACCTGACCGAGGCACTGCCGGTGCACGCCGACGATCTCGCCGAGTTCGGCGGCGACCGCGCGTTGACGATCAAGACGATGATCGAGAAGGTCGTGGACCGGATGTACGCCGAGATCGACGACAACCGGTTCCTGGAGGTCACCTATGCCAACGGTGACAAGGAAGTCATGTACTTCAAGGACTTCAACTCCGGCGCCATGATCCAGAACGTCGTCGACCGGGCGAAGAAGAACGCGATCAAGAGCGTGCTGGAGACCGGTCAGCCCGGTCTGCGCATCCAGCATCTGCTCGATTCGATCGTCGACGAGTTCGCCGAGAACGAGGACCTGCCCAACACCACCAATCCTGATGACTGGGCGCGGATCTCGGGCAAGAAGGGCGAGCGGATCGTGTACATCCGCACGCTGGTCACCGGCAAGAGCTCGTCGGCCAGCCGTGCCATTGACACCGAGTCGAACCTGGGGCAGTACCTCTAGGCCCTTGGCCGATTCGGCACCCGTCCCGGCGGCGCCGGTGGCAGCATGGAGCTGTGACCACACCGGCACCGTCGTGGGACGTGGTGTCCATCGACAAGCCCGACGACCTCAACGTCGTCATCGGGCAGGCGCACTTCATCAAGACGGTCGAGGATCTGCACGAGGTGATGGTTGGGGTCAGCCCGTCGTTACGGTTCGGGCTGGCATTCTGCGAGGCGTCCGGTCCGCGGCTGGTGCGCCGCAGCGGTAACGATCCCGAGCTGGTCGAACTGGCCGTCCGCAATGCGCTGGCGATCGGTGCGGGACATGTCTTCGTCATCTTCCTGCGCGACGGATTCCCGGTGAACATCCTCAACCCGGTCAAAGCGGTGCCCGAGGTCTGCTCGATCTACTGTGCCACCGCCAATCCGGTCGATGTGCTGGTCGCCGTCACCCCACTGGGCCGCGGCGTCATCGGTGTGGTCGACGGGGAGCCGCCCCTGGGTGTCGAATCCGACGACGACGTGGTGGCGCGACGGGATCTGTTGCGCGCGATCGGCTACAAGCTCTGACGCGTCACGACTCTGCCGTGTGGGTGCGGTAGCGGTCGCGGGCCACCAGCGTGAGTCGTAGGTCGTCGAGCAGTGGGTCGAGAAACCGGGTCCGCTGCTCGACGTCCGAGACCGCCCGCGCGCTGAGGTACATGAACGTCAACGCGGCCAGGAACATGGTGGTCTGGATCAGTGCCTGAGGCACCGGGAACGTCATTCCGAGCAGTTGGCCATCGGGTGAACCATTGCGGGTCCAGGCGGCCAGCAGTTCGGGGCTGAGCACGATCAGCCCCAGCACGAAGAAGATCAACGCGGTGACGATCGCGACGGTCAGAATCTGGACGATCTGCGAAAGCACAAGCACGAACACCACATTGAAGCGTTCGGGCTTTGACAGCCCCACCCGCCGCGGCCGGTCGGCCATGTCGGCGAACGGGGTGCCGGCCAGGCGCCGCGCGTCCTCGGGTTCCTTGGCGTCTGGCCGCAGAATCGGTCGCACCCGCTCCAGCGTGCTGGAGACGAGGAATACCGCGGCGACCGCGAAGAGGAAGATCAGGGCCAGCCAGAGCCGGGCCCGGCTCAGGGTGGACGCCATCACCCAGACGTAGGTGTTGAAGAACACCAGCACCGTCAGCAGCACCACCGGCAACGCCCGCACGAACAGGCTGCCGACCGAAGCCAGGTTCGACACCGTCACCCGGGCTGCGAATCCCAAAATGGATCCGATACCTGTTGCCGTGCAAACCAATACGCCCGCGATGACCAGCAGCTCGATGAGGAGGTTGACGCCGTCCCGCGCGGTCATCCCGCCGTAGAACCCGCTCACCAGGGTCACCAGCACGGCCACCGTCGAGGCCGCGCCTGCCGCTCGGGTCAGCCGGGAGGCCGCCCATCCCACCAGGGCCGCGATCGGCAACACCAGCAGCAGAACGGCCAACACGAACCACTCGGTGCGCGTCGGGGTGCCGTCGATCGCAATGGTGTGCTTACCGGTCACCGCGACCACCAGCACCGAGCTCAGCGTCACCCACGCGTAGCCGGCCAGGGCCGGTGCGGAACGGGCCCAGACCGACCGGACCAGTGCGCCGGGACGCAGCACCGCAGGCAGGCCGTTGGCGAGGAACCAGCGTTCGGCCTCGACGTGGTCAGGGTTCGTCATCACGACTACTGCACCAAGCAAATGCCGGTACGGCAAGCACTGGCGTGCTGACCGTCGGAGCGTGTCGTGCGCGCACCACGGGGACCATCAACTCGGCGCCGTATCGATCTGCGCGGCGATCGTCCGGAGCTGCTCCAGTACGGCGGCGACCGCGGGCCGGGTGCTCGCGCCGGCGCGGGTGACCGCCTCCACCCGCCGGGCCATCGCGATGTCGGTGATCGGCAGTCGCACCAGCTCCCGCGCGAGCCGCACATGGCGAGGCATCAGGGCGATACCGGTACCGGCGTGGACCAGCTCTTCGACCACGCGGAAGTCGTTGATCCGCTGGGTGATTCGCGGTTGGACACCGGACAGGATCGCGATGGAGTTCAGCACGTCGTCGACCATCAACCCGCCTTCGACGCCGATCCAGGATTCGTCGGCTAACTCCGCCAGCCGCACCTGATCGCGGCCGGCCAGGCGATGTCCGGGTGGCAGGACGACATCCAGCGGCTCCCGCAACAGTTCGGTGGATTCGAACCGTGGGCCCCACGGCGACGCGTCGCGCTCATCGCGGTGAACCACCACGACATCGAAGTCGGCGAGTTGAGCCGGCGCGCGAGAGGCCGGAACGTCGATATCGCGACCGAGAACCTGCACCCCGAGTTCGGCTGCCCGGATGATCAACGGGGCCAACAGCATTGCCGCTCCGGAGGGGAAGAACGACACGGTCACGGTGCCACGCGGGGTGCTTCGATACGCGTCCATCTCGGCCTTGGCGCGGTCCAGCGCCGCCAACACGGTGTCGGCGTGGCCGACCAGCACCTGCCCGGCATCGGTCAGGCGTACCCGCCTCCCGTCGGGCTCGATCAATGACACGCCGGCCTCGCGCTGCAGGATCTTGAGCTGCTGGGAGACGGCCGAGGGGGTCATGGACAGCACCTGGGCTACCGCGGCGACTGTGCCGTGGTCGGCGAGTTCGCGCAGCATGCGCAGACGACCAGTATCCATGAAGTAATGCTACATATAACGTGTAAAAACATTAGCTTGACTGAACTATTGGGTCGGCAACACGCTGGTCGGTATGACCCGACGCGCTACCGACCTCGGTCTGCTCGCCGTCGCCGCGGTGTGGGGATCGAGCTATCTCGCCACCAAGGAGATCGCCACTCCCGACACTGTTTTCGCGCTTCTGGGGGTGCGGTTTGCCCTTGCCGCGGCCGTCCTGACCGTCCTCCGGTGTCGCCGATTGGCGGGATTGGCCCGTGCCGAGGCGGTCTCCGGGATAGTCGGTGGGATCCTCCTGGCCGCGGTCTGCGTCGCCGAAACCTACGGAGTGACCATGACATCGGCGTCCAACGCGGGCCTGATCATGGCGCTGACCACCGTTGTCACGCCCATGATCCAGCGCCACCGGGTGAGTCGTCGCTTCTACCTCGCGGCCGCGATGGCCGTGATCGGGTGCGGCCTGCTGACCCAGTCGGCCGGCCTGACCGCCCCGCGGTCCGGAGACGTCGTCATCGTCATCGCCGCCCTGTTGCGCGCGGTGCATGTGACCGTCATGGCACGGATGACCGAGGCAAACGAAATCGACTCGGCGCGGACGACTCTGGTGCAGCTGGGCACGGTCGCCGCCGTGACGCTCGCCGTGGGTGCGGCCTCCGGGCAATCCGTGCCGGCGATGACCGCGGCGTTGGGCGCGGCCGACTGGATGCTCATCGGCTATCTGGCGGTGGCCTGCACGGTGTTCGCGTTCCTGATGCAGTTGCGGGCATTGCGTACCACCAGTCCGGCGCGGGTCAGCCTGTTGGTGGGCACCGAGCCGCTGTGGGCGGCGGTCATCGGTGTCGCCATGGCCGGTGATCCCGTCACCAGCGTCGGAACGGCCGGAGCGGCCCTCGTGGTCGCCGGCACCACGTGGGGACGCACGTTGTCGATGTCGCCGTCCCCGGTCTCGCGCCGGCTCCGGTTCGGCGCGCTCCCTACGGATCGCGCGGCGTTGCCCGTTCTGCACGTCGGCGACCGCAGCGGTGTGCTGTGAGGGAAACCACTCGAGCATATTCGACTGCTAATTGACGTGGGCACCCGGTCGCGATTATTAAATTTCGGTTTGAATTTTTCTGCCGAATTGGCGCGAAAAGTCCCTGGTGTGTGTGCATTTTGCCGGTTGCGGCCGCGGGAGCGGGGCATGGCCGACCGCGCCCCATCGTGGTACCCACGCACCAATGTAACGATCCGATAACGACGCTAACAAATTTCTGAGATTGACGATTCGTGAAGTTTGCGCAGGTCAATGTAGGTGCGCGCAGACGGAATACCCCTCTGAAGGCGGTGTCGGCGCTTGATCCCGGCAGGGGGGTGTGCTTACGTCGATGGCACCGATGGCTTGAAACTGACGATGATCGCTGAGAAGTTCGGTGGTGACTTTTAACTCGATATGCGTGTTTTAGAAAGCGTCCCGGGACGCCATTCCCGGGAAGAATTCCTGCGCCCTCCGCGGAGTACCGACGCGATTGGCATCCGCGATCTCGCGGCGGCCACCGGGGTGCTCGATCTGAATTCGACCTATGCCTATCTGTTGCTGGCAACAGATTTTGCTGCCACGTCAATAGTGGCCGAACGCGATGGTGACCTGCACGGATTCATCACCGGCTACCACCCGCCGCCGCGGCCGGACGTCCTGTTCGTCTGGCAGGTCGCGGTGTCACCCTCCGTGCAGGGCGGGGGACTGGCCAGCACGATGCTCGATGCGCTCGTGCACCGGGTCCGGACGCAGCGCGACGGTCGCCCGGTCACCGTGGAGGCCACGGTCTCGCCGGGCAACACCGCCTCGCGTGCATTCTTCGGCGCGTTCGCACGCCGGCACGGCGTCCCGCTAGTCGAGGACCCGTACTTCGGGTGCAACCTCCTCGACGCCGACGGGGCGCACGAGGACGAGCCCATTCTTCGGATGGGACCGATCACCACTCCGCTGTCTCGCTGAGGCTCATCACTGAAATCAGTTATCTGATAACCAGTTTGATTCGATTGGAAGGATTATCCCTTGCTGCTCGCCACGACGGCACCGTTGTCCGAATCTGACCTTCCCGACGTGTTCAGCTCGGTCGAGTCCGAGGTCCGCAGCTATTGCCGGGGCTGGCCCACGGTGATGAACCGCGCCGCCGGCTCCTGGGTGACCGACACCTCCGGACGTACCTACATCGATTTCTTCGCCGGAGCGGGAGCGCTGAACTACGGCCACAACAACGCCGCCCTGAAGGAGCCGTTGCTGGAATACCTTGCCTCCGACGGGATCGTGCACTCGCTGGACATGGCCACCGCGGCCAAGCAGCGATTCCTGGAGAGTTTCGAACAGCTGATCCTGCGCCCGCGCGGACTCGACTACAAGGTGCAGTTCCCCGGGCCCACCGGTGCCAACTCGGTGGAGTCGGCCCTCAAGCTGGCCAGGAAGGTGACCGGACGCGAGTCGGTTATCAGCTTCACCAACGCATTTCACGGCATGACGCTGGGTGCGCTGTCGGTCACCGGCAACTCGATGAAGCGGGCCGGCGCGGGCATCCCGCTGGTGCACGCGACCCCGATGCCCTACGACAACTACTTCGGCGGGGTCACCGAGGACTTCCAGTGGTTCGAGCGTGTGCTCGACGATTCAGGCAGCGGCCTCAACCGTCCGGCCGCGGTGATCGTGGAAACCGTTCAGGGCGAAGGTGGTCTGAACGTCGCCCGCATCGAATGGCTGCAGGCGCTGTCCGAACTGTGCCGCAAGCGCGACATCCTGCTGATCGTCGACGACGTCCAGATGGGGTGCGGCAGGACCGGGCCGTTCTTCAGCTTCGAGGCGGCCGGCATCGTGCCCGATATCGTCACGATATCGAAGTCGGTCAGCGGTTACGGCCTGCCGATGGCGCTGACACTGTTCCGCCGGGACCTCGACATGTGGACGCCGGGGGAGCACAACGGCACCTTCCGTGGTCACAACCCAGCCTTCGTCACGGCCACGGCTGCGATCGAGACCTTTTGGAAGAACGATCAATTCAGTGCGGAGACGGTCGCCAAGGGGGAGCTGATCCGGAACCGGCTGGAGGAGATTGCCGCCGCCCACGACGGGGTGACCGCCCGCGGCCGCGGTATGGCCCAGGGTCTCAAGTTCGAGCAGCCCGAGCTGGCCGGACAGGTCTGCCGGGCGGCGTTCGACCGCGGTGCGCTGATGGAGACCAGCGGCCCCTCCGACGAGGTGGTCAAACTGCTGCCACCGCTCACCACCCTTCCGACCGAATTGTCCGAGGGACTCGACATTCTCGCCGAGTCCGTCGCAGTCACGCTCGCCTGAGGAGGCTCCACGCAATGATTGTTCGCACCACAGCTGAGATCACCGGGACCGATCGCGATGTCGCCGACGGCACCTGGCGATCCAAGCGCATCATCCTGGCCGGCGACGGTGTCGGTTTCTCGTTCCACGAGACCACCATTGAGGCCGGGTCGGTCAACGAATTCCACTACCAGCACCACATCGAGGCGGTCTGGGTTGTCGAGGGCACCGGCACGCTGACCGATCTAGCGACCGGTGAGGAGTACCCGCTGGCCGACGGGACCATGTACGTCCTCAACAACCACGATCGTCACCGCGTCACCTGCGACGAGCAGCTCCGCATGTTGTGCGTGTTCAACCCGCCGGTCACCGGGCGGGAGGTGCACGACGAGAACGGCGTATACCCGGCGCCGCAGTCGGTCGCATGACGGCCCAGCACGACACCGAGGTGCCATCGAGCGTGAGCGCGGCGGTCGAGGATCGTTACCCGACCCGGCTCGATCATGCGATCGAGCCGATACCGCGTCAGGAGCCGGTGGTGTGGGGCGGTGTGGCCGACGGGCCGCTCAGCCAGCACCACCTCGACGGCTTCTCCGAGTACGGCTACCTGGTCGCGCCCGAGACCGTGTCCGACGATTGGCTGCCGTTGTTGCGGCACGAAATGGACCGGGTCGCAGTGGATCTGGATGCCGACGACCCGCGAGTGATCCGTGAGCCCGGCGGCACGATCCGGTCGATCTTCGAACCGCATCTGCTGAGCGACCTGGTGGCCCAGGTGGTCCGACTCGACACCGTGCTACCGGTCGCGCGGCAGTTGCTGGGCGGAGACGTCTACATCCATCAGGCCCGGATCAATCTGATGCCCGGTTTCACCGGGACGGGGTTCTACTGGCATTCGGACTTCGAGACCTGGCACGCCGAGGACGGCATGCCGGCGATCCGCGCCGTCTCCTGCTCGATCGCCCTCACCGAGAACTTCCCCTACAACGGGTCGCTGATGGTGATCCCCGGGTCGCACCAGACGTTCTATCCCTGCGTCGGTGCCACACCCGAGGACAACTACGACACCTCCCTGGTGGCCCAGAAGGTCGGGGTGCCCGATGAGACGACGCTGACCAAGGCCGTCGACGAGCACGACATCCACCAGTTCACCGGCCCGCCGGGTACCGCACTGTGGTTCGACGCGAATCTCCTGCACGGCTCGGGGTCCAACATCACGCCGCTACCGCGGTCGAACGTCTTCCTGGTGTTCAACTCCGTGGAGAACGCGTTGACCGACCCGTTCGCGGCCCCACGGCCACGCCCCGAATACCTGGCAGCCAGGGACGCGAAACCCGTCACCTAGGCTGATCCCATGCAACGGATCATCGGAACAGAGGTCGAATACGGCATCTCATCGCCGTCCGATCCGACCGCCAATCCGATCCTCACCTCGACTCAGGCGGTGCTGGCATACGCGGCCGCCGCCGGCATCCAGCGCGGGAAGCGCACGCGGTGGGACTACGAGGTCGAGAGCCCGCTGCGCGACGCCCGCGGCTTCGACCTGTCCCGGGCTTCCGGGCCGGCCCCGATCGTCGATGCCGACGAGGTCGGCGCGGCGAACATGATCCTCACCAACGGTGCCCGGCTGTACGTCGACCACGCGCACCCGGAGTACTCGGCGCCCGAGTGCACCGATCCGATGGACGCGGTGATCTGGGACAAGGCCGGTGAGCGCGTGATGGAGGCCGCGGCCCGCCACGTAGCGAGCGTGCCCGGTGCGGTGAAGCTGCAGCTCTACAAGAACAACGTGGACGGCAAGGGCGCGTCCTACGGGTCGCACGAGAACTACCTGATGAGCCGGCAGACGCCGTTCTCCGCGGTGATCGCGGGGTTCACCCCGTTCCTGGTGTCCCGCCAGGTGGTGACCGGCTCGGGCCGGGTCGGCATCGGGCCGTCCGGCGACGACCCCGGATTCCAGCTGTCCCAGCGGGCCGACTACATCGAGGTCGAGGTCGGCCTGGAGACCACGCTCAAGCGCGGCATCATCAACACCCGCGACGAGCCGCACGCCGACGCCGACAAGTACCGACGGCTGCACGTCATCATCGGCGACGCGAACTTGGCCGAGACGTCGACCTATCTCAAGGTGGGGACGAGCTCGCTGGTGCTGGACCTGATCGAGGAGGGCCCGCAGTTCGGGCTGGACCTGTCCGATCTGGCGCTGGCCCGGCCGGTGCACGCGGTGCATGTGATCAGCCGCGATCCGTCGCTGCGGGCGACGGTCGCGCTCGCCGACGGTCGGGAGATGACCGCCCTGGCGCTGCAGCGGGTGTATCTGGATCGGGTGGCCAAACTGGTCGACATCAGGACCCCCGATCCGCGGGCCTCTCACGTCGTCGAGACCTGGGCGAACGTGCTGGACCTGCTGGAACGCGATCCGATGGAATGTGCCGAGATCCTGGACTGGCCGGCCAAGCTGCGGTTGCTGGAGGGGTTCCGCCAGCGGGAGAACCTCAGCTGGCAGGCGCCGCGGCTGCACCTGGTCGATCTGCAGTACTCCGACGTCCGGCTGGACAAGGGCCTGTACAACCGGCTGGTCGCGCGGGGTTCGATGAAGCGCCTGGTCACCGAACAGCAGGTGATCGACGCGGTCGACAATCCGCCGACCGACACCCGCGCCTACTTCCGCGGGGAATGCCTGCGCCGGTTCGGTTCCGACATCGCCGCGGCCAGCTGGGATTCGGTGATCTTCGATCTCGGCGGCGATTCGCTCGTCCGGATTCCCACGCTGGAGCCGCTGCGCGGCAGCAAGGCGCATGTCGGCGCCCTGCTGGACTCGGTGGACAGCGCCGCCGAACTCGTCGAACAACTCACCAACTGACCACTTCCGGCGGTGCGCTATCCCGGGCAATCCGGGTGCCGACCGGTACTGTGGAAGGACCGGTTGGGCGGTTAGCCCGACCGATGACAATTGCAGGAGGCAGCGATGGCTCAAGAGCAGACCAAGCGTGGCGGTGGCGGCGGCGAGGATGAGGACCTCCCGGGTGCATCGGCCGCCGGCCAGGAGCGTCGCGAGAAGCTGGCCGAGGAGACTGACGATCTGCTCGATGAGATCGACGACGTGCTGGAAGAGAACGCGGAAGACTTCGTGCGCGCATACGTCCAAAAGGGCGGCCAGTGACCTGGCGCGAAAACCTTTCTTCGTCTCTGTCCCAGCCCTTCTCCGGTATTCCCTCTGTAGCGATGGACCTGTCGTCGTTCTCTGATCTGCTGCGTCGTCAGGCCCCCGAACTGTTGCCGGTCAATCGTGTCGCCGACGGCACGATCGACCCGACCAACGCAGTGCCGCACGGGACGACCATCGTCGCGATCAAGTACCCCGGCGGGGTGCTCATCGCCGGTGATCGCCGCTCCACGCAGGGCAACATGATCGCCGGCCGCGACGTGCAGAAGGTGTACATCACCGATGACTACACGGCGACCGGCATCGCGGGCACCGCGGCCATCGCGGTGGAGTTCGCCCGGCTCTATGCCGTGGAACTGGAGCACTACGAGAAGGTCGAGGGTGTCGCACTGACCTTCCGCGGGAAGGTGAACCGGCTGGCCATCATGGTGCGCGGCAATCTCGGCGCGGCACTTCAGGGCTTCGTGGCGCTCCCGCTGCTGGTGGGTTACGACGTTGACGCCGCCGATGCAGAGAACGCCGGGCGGATCGTGTCCTTCGACGCCGCCGGCGGCTGGAACATCGAGGAAGAGGGCTACCAATCGGTGGGCTCCGGATCGATCTTCGCCAAGTCGTCCATCAAAAAGCTCTACCCCAATGTGGTGGACGCGGATTCGGCGCTTCGGGTGGCCATTGAGGCGCTGTACGACGCGGCCGACGACGATTCGGCCACCGGCGGGCCCGATCTGGTGCGCGGCATCTATCCGACCGCGGTGACCATCGGGGCCGAGGGCGCCGAGGAGATCACCGAGGAACGCATCGCCGAGCTGGCTCGCGAAGTCATCGCGCGCCGGACCCGGACGGGCGGTGAGGGGTAAATGAGCTTCCCGTACTTCATCTCGCCTGAGCAGGCGATGCGTGAGCGCTCCGAACTGGCGCGCAAGGGCATCGCTCGGGGCCGCAGCGTGGTGGCCCTGGCCTACGACAACGGCGTGCTGTTCGTGGCGGAGAACCCGTCGCGGTCGCTGCAGAAGATCAGCGAGCTCTACGACCGGGTCGGCTTCGCCGCCGTGGGTCGGTTCAACGAGTTCGACAATCTGCGGCGCGGCGGCATCCAGTACGCCGACACCCGCGGCTACGCCTACGACCGCCGCGACGTGACCGGTCGCCAGCTGGCCAACGTGTACGCGCAGACGCTCGGCACGATCTTCACCGAGCAGGCCAAGCCCTACGAGGTCGAGCTGTGTGTGGCCGAGGTGGCCCACTACGGTGAGACGAAAGCCCCCGAGCTGTACCGGATCACCTATGACGGGTCGATCGCCGACGAGCCGCATTTCGTGGTGATGGGCGGAACCACCGAGCCGATCATCACCGCACTGAACGAGTCGTACGCGGAGAATGCGGATCTGGGTGCAGCGGTCAAGATCGCCGTGAAGGCGCTGAGCGCGAGTGGCAACGGTTCTGAGCCGCGCACGCTCGGGCCCGCGACGCTCGAGGTGGCGGTTCTCGACGCCACGCGACCGCGCCGCTGCTTCCGTCGGATCACCGGCGCGGCGTTGGAAGCCCTTCTGCCCGAATCGGAGTCGGAATCGGGATCGGAATCACCGGCACCGGCTGAGTAGTCGCCGTGGTCGAGCCGGTCAGTCCCGTAGCACCTGCGCTGACCGGTGTCCGGATCCTGCACCAGAGCTGGGTTGACCTGACTTTTCTGCACTGGTCGGTCGATCCGCGACGGATCGCCCACCTGTATCCCGAGGGCACCGAGCCAGACACCTTCGAGGGTCTCGGCTATGTCGGACTGGTCGCCTTTCGGATGACGGGCACCGGCTTCGGCTACGGCCCCGGCGTGCTCGGCAGTTTCCTGGAGACCAACGTGCGGTTGTACTCGGTCGACCGCACCGGACGTCGTGGCGTCGTGTTCCTGAGCCTGGACACCCCCAGGCTCGACATCGTGCTCGCGGCCCGCGCGGCGCTCGGCGTCCGTTACCGGTGGGCCAGGATGTCACATCGCCGCGACGAGAACCGGCACGCGTACACGACCGCGGTGCGCTGGCCGCGAACCCGTGCGTCCAGCCGCATCGAGGTCGCAGCCGGCGACGTCCTGGTGCCCGGATCGCTCGAGCACTTCCTGACGGCGCGCTGGGGCCTGCACGTCGCTCACGGCAGGCGCACCTGGTATGTGCCCAACGAACACCCGGCCTGGTCCCTGCGTTCTGCTGAACTGCTCGGGTTCGAAGAGTCGGGGCTGTTCGCCTCGGTCGGACTCGGGGAACTGTGCGCCGGACCGCCGGTGCACGTCGCGTTCAGCGATGGCGTGCCCGCCCGGTTCGGGGCTCCGGTGCGTGCCGGCGTGCCTAGGCGATGACGTTGACGACGGCTTCGGCGGCGCTGCGGTCGGTGTAGAGCCGCCAGATCTGCTCGGCCAGATCGTCGGGGTTGAGCGTGCGGATCTCGCTGCCGGCGAACTGTCCGGAATCAGCCATCGCTCGGTGGATGTCGCCGCGCTCGATCAGTCCGCCGACGGTGAGGGTGCCGGCATAGATACCGGCGGGCGCGAGTGCGGCGTGCAGCGTGACCGCGTAGTTGCGCAGCGCGGCCGCGGCCAGTGCCAGCCCACCGAGCGGAGGCATCGGCACGACGCTGCTCAACCCGCCGGCGAACAGTAGACCTCCGGTGCCGCGCTCGCGCATCTCGGGCAGCAGCTGGCTCGCGAAATCCACCGCTGGCACGACGCTGTCGAGCGCGGCTTTCGCTCCGGCGGCGTCGAGGTCGGCGATGTCTCCGGTCGGGGTGGTCACGAAGGCGGCCGGACCGTAGTAGCCGACGTCGATGCGGCCGAAACGGGCGCGCACAGTGTCGATGGCGCCGCGCAGCTGATCGGGGTGGGACGCGTCGGCCACATAGGCCGCCGCGTCGATCCCGTCGTCGGCCAACGCGGCCAGGTAGCCCGAATGTCGTTGCGACGAACGCGATATCAGCGCCACGCGGTAACCCGCGGCGCCGAACCGGTGTGCGACCGACAGGCCGAGCCCGGGGCCGGCGCCGAGGACGACGAGAACCGGGGGAGAAGTTGAGGTCATGCTCAACTTACTAGCATAAGTTGAGTAGACCCTCAACTTCGCTATGCTGATGCCATGTCGGCGATGCGTGCGGATGCGGTCCGTAACCGGGACCGTCTGACGGCGGCGGCGGCGGAACTCTTCGCCGAACGCGGTGTCGATGTACCTCTAGACGAGGTCGCGCGAAAAGCGGGTGTGAGCATCGGCACGCTCTACAACCACTTTCCGAACCGGGGCGCACTCCTGGACGTCGTGCTGTCCGATCGGCTGGCCGCCATCGACCGACTGGCCCAGCAGGCCCTCGGCGATGTCGACCCATGGCGGGGATTCACCGGATTTCTCGACGGCCTGTTCACGATGCAGGCGTCCGACCGCAGCATCAACGACGCGGTGGCCCGCAATCCGGTCGGCGCCGTCGACGTCGCGGGGGAATGCGGGCGCGCCGGGGGACTGCTGGAGGCCGTGGTGGGACGGGCCAGGGATGCCGGGGTGCTACGGGCCGACTTCGGTGCCGACGACCTGGCGACGCTGATGTGGGCGATGTCGAAAGTGATCGCGATGGCCGACGGCGACGACGCCGTCTGGCGGCGCCACCTGGGTTTCGTACTGGACGGCCTGAAGAGTCCGGCCGGCGGGGAGTCAGCTCAAGGCGAACCGTAGTTTCGCCGCCGCCGTCTGGTTCCAGATGCCAGCGGTGATCTCGTCGGGCCGGACGGCGACGACCTCACCACTGCGGTCGAGGACGGTCACCGCGATGCGGGACAGCACGTCGTATCCGGAATCGTCGTAGTGCAGCGCGCCGGTCTCCGCTTCGATGCGGCCCAGCACGTCGACGGTGAAGTTGTACACCAGCGTGTCCACCGCGCCGGCCGCCGCGGCTCGGGCGATGTCGCCCAGGTCGGTGGCCACCAGCCCTTTGCTGAGGTCGTTGCCGAGCTCCTCGACCCACTCGTTGGCCCGTTCGGCGTTGAGGGCGGGCAGCGACTCGCGGATAGCGCCGTCGATCTGGTCGGGCCGCAGCTCGTCGGCCGCGCCGGGCACCGCGACGAGCTGGCGTTTGTGTTCGAGCCCGCGGTACATGTCGAGCAGCGGGTCGGTCGCGAACAGGTACAGCGGCCGGTTCGCTGACGGATCGAGCTGCCCCAGTTCGGCGTCCACGGCTTCGGCGACCCGCTTGGCGTACTTCTCGAGCAACAGCTTCTTGCCCTCGTCGCCGACCAGGCGTCGCACATGGCCCCGGTCCCGCACGGTGGCCCGATGAGTCGCGTCGGCCACATCGGCCGCGTACTCGCCGGTGAGCTCCAGCTCCTCGGCCCGGGTGCTCGCGGTGGCCTGCCAGAGGTTCCAGCCGTCGGCCGAGAGGGTGAGCGCGTAGGCCTCCTGCGGCGTGGTGACCGCCCGCACCAGCTGGCCGATGTCGAAGTAAGTGCCGACCTGCGACTGGCTCTCCAGGGCGTTGGGCAGCACGTAGACCTCGTGGAAGTCGTCGGCGATGAAGATGGCGACGGATCTCGACAGGCTCAGCCACAGGTCCGATTCGGCGATCGCGGTCCAGCGCGACCGCAGCTGTTCCTCCACCGCGTGCCGCGCCCCGGAATCGCGAATCGTGCGCAGTGCCTGATCGACGGCACTCTTCGCGGTCAACAGGCTCTTCTCCCGCTCGTCAGGTCCCGGTGCGGTTTCCGCGTACACCGTGATGGCGTGCTCATGCGGCTCGCCGAGGCGGATCAGGTCGGCAACATCGGGCAGTTCATAGCGGGTCATCACCACTCCTTCTGTGCGGACTATTTCCAACCTTAGGCCCGTGATGGCGGCTGACCAGGGTAAAAGGGCCCAGAAAGTGGCATTGTGCAACGGAGGGTCCTGGCTCAGCCCCCGTCGGAGTGCGAGTTCGCGGCGGCCAGTCCGCGCAGCAGCACCTCGATGCCGAACTCGAAGGCGTCGTCGGCACGCGCCGGTTTGGCGCTACCGGTGGCCAGGGCCGCGGACAGTTCCGGGCCCACGTCGGCGCCGGACTGCCAGGGTTCGTCGGGGGCGGCGACGTCGAGGGCTGAGCCGAGCACGTAGGAATCCACCAGGGTGATGGCGCGAAGGGTGTCGGCCGGGTCGAACCCGGCTAGGCTGAAGGTCACGGCCAGCACGTTGTACATGGTCAGCGCGTGGTCGCTGTTGACCGCATGTGCGGTGAGCAGAGGGATGAGACGCGGATAGCGGGCGTAGCTCTGCCGGTAGCTCCGCATGATGTCGGCGACCACGTCGGTCCACGGGCGGGTGGGGTCGTCGGCGGGCACGGCGACTTCCGACATGGCCCGCTCGCGCAGTAGTTCGATGATCTGTTCGCGTCCGGCGACGTGGTTGTACAGCGATGACGGCCGAACCTTGAGTTTCCGGGCCAGTTCGGGGACGGTGAATCCGCCGGTGGTGTTGACCAAATGCATTGCCGCACTGGCGATTCGGTCAGTCGACAGAAGTGGTACCGGAGGTCGTCCCATGGCTTATTTGTACTACCTCTTTACAACGGTCGACGCTGGCGCCACAATAAAACGAACTTGATTCGTTTTAGGAGACCCATGATCACCCTGACCGCCGCCGCGCCGGAGTCGCTGTCCCGCAGCACCGAGTCGACGCGCCCGCCGCTGCGGGTCGGGCTGGTGCAGCACCGGTGGCGTCCGGACCCGGCTGAGCTGGCCAAGGTGCTGCGCGAGGGCATCGACCGAGCGGCCGGTGAAGGAGCCGCCCTGGTCTGCCTGCCGGAGATCACCCTGCTGAGGTACCCCGCCGATACCCCGGCCGGACCCAACCCGGGCGATACCGCGGAGGACCTGACGGGCGGCCCGACCTTCGCGTTGGCCGCCGAGGCGGCCCGGGCCAACGGCATCTTCGTCCATGCCTCGCTGTACGAAAAGGCCCCGGCGGCAGACGGTTTGGGATTCAATACGGCGATCCTGGTGGCGCCGTCGGGTGAGTTGGTCGGCCGCACCCGCAAGATGCACATCCCGATCTCCGCCGGCTACTACGAGGACACCTATTTTCGTCCGGGTCCGGCCTCGGCTGACGTCGATCCGTACCCGGTCTACAACCCCGAGGGGCTCGGAGCCCGGATCGGCCTGCCGACCTGCTGGGACGAGTGGTTCCCCGAGGTGGCCCGCAACTACTCCCTGGGCGGCGCGGAGATCGTCGTCTACCCGACGGCCATCGGCTCCGAACCGGTGTTCCCGGCCTTCGACACCCAACCGCTGTGGCAGCAGGTGATCGTCGCCAACGGCATCAACAGCGGCCTGTTCATGGTCGTGCCCAACCGCACCGGAGATGAGGGCAAGGTCAGCTTCTACGGCTCGTCGTTCATCTCCGACCCGTACGGCCGGGTGCTGGTGCAGGCGCCGCGCGACGAGGAAGCCGTTCTGGTCGCCGACCTGGACCTGGACCAGCGCCGCGACTGGCTGGAGCTCTTCCCATTCCTACTCACCCGCAGGCCCGACAGCTACGGCCCGCTGACCGCGCCGGTCGATGCACAGCGTCCCTACGGCGCCGGACACGAGGCCACGGCGGTCGTGAAGTGACCCGCCACGTGATGCCTGCCGAGAGTGCACCGCAGGATCGCGTGTGGATGGCGTTCCCGTCCGCCGGATACTCGCTCGGCGACACCGAAGCCGAACACCACGAGGCGCGCACCACCTGGGCCGCGGTCGCACACGCGGTGCTGGAGTTCGAACCGGTGACGATGGTGGTCGACCCCGCCGAAACGGCCGCGGCCCGGCGCTATCTTTCGGCGGCCGTCGACATCGTCGAGGCGCCGTTGAACGACGCCTGGATGCGCGACATCGGCCCCACCTTCGTGCACGCCGAGGACGGTTCGGTGGCCGCGGTGGACTGGGTGTTCAACGGCTGGGGCGCACAGGACTGGGCGCGCTGGGATCATGATTCGAAAATCGGTGCGGCCGTGGCAGATTGGGCCGGCGTACCGGTGATCGACTCGAACCTGGTGAACGAAGGAGGTGGCATCCAGGTGGACGGGTTGGGCACCGTTCTGGTCACCGAGACCGTGCAACTGGACCCGGGCCGCAACCCCGGCGCCACCAAGGCCGACGTCGAATCCGAGCTGGCCCGCACCATCGGTGCCGAACACGTGGTCTGGTTGCCCCGCGGGCTGACCCGCGACTCACAGCGGTTCGGCACCCGCGGCCATGTCGACATCGTGGCGGCGATACCATCGCCCGGCCGGTTGCTGCTGCATGCACAGTCCGCCGAGGGGCATCCGGATCACCTGGTGTGCAAAGAAATCCGCGCCTCGATCGAGCAGTCCCACGATGCCGCCGGACGACCGTGGGAGATCGTGGAGCTACCGGCGCCGGACCAGCTGACCGATGCCGACGGCTTCGTCGACTACAGCTACATCAATCACCTGGTGGTCAACGGCGGGGTGATCGCCTGTGCCTTCGGCGATCCGCGGGACGCGGACGCGGCGGCCATCCTGGCCGAGCAGTACCCGGGCCGCCGCGTCCTCAGCGTCGACGCCCGCCCCCTGTTCGAGCGGGGCGGCGGCATCCACTGCATCACACAGCATCAGCCTGCGGCCCGCCGGCGGTGATCAGATTGCCGATTGCCGCGCTCACCTGGGCGCGGTTACCGGTCCCGTTGCGCAGCACCCAGGATGTCAGGTGCTCGACCAGCTCGCGTACCTGCAGCAGCGCCTGGATCCGCTGAGCCTCGTCGCTGTTGCCGGCCAGTTCGGCCTCCCACAGCGCGTCCAGATCGAGGATGTCGCGCACCGTCGCGTAGGCATGCGCCACCTGTGGCGTGGTCACCGCCAACCGCTCTTGCATGCGGTAGATGGTGCCGGGGCCCACCCGATTGATCAGCTCGCCGGCCACCGAGGTCGCGACGATCTCCCGGCGCAGCGGATGACGGCTGATCTCGGCACGAGCCTGCTCGGCGATCCCGGCGGGGAAGTAATCCATCAGGCGGTGGGTGAACGCCTCATGGTCGGGGATATCGGACGCGAGCAGTTCTTGCGTCACCAGGTTCTTGGATTGGGCCAGCAACACGGCGATCTCTGGCCGGGTGAGGCCCAGTCCCATCGAGCGACGGCGCACGAGTTCCGGCTCGGCAGGCAGCCCCTCGACCTGAGGGTCGACGCCTGCCACGTCGCGCAGATTGCCGATCAACCGGATGTGCCGGTCCAGCAGTGAATCTGCCTCGGCGGCGGCCATACTGATCGCCAGGATCGCCTCGGCATTGTCGGCCAGCACCCGCGCGGCGACCTCGTCGGTGGCCTGCGCGAGCAGCGCATTGCGCCGTGCGGTATCGATGTCGCCGGAGTCAAGGGCGATCTTGATGTTGACTTCGAGGTCTGAGGTCGCCACACCGGCGGCGTTGTCGATGAAATCGGCATTGATCCGCCCGCCGTTGAGGGCGAAGCCGATACGTGCCTGCTGGGTGAGTCCGAGGTTGCCGCCTTCGCCGATCACCTTGCAGCGCAGCTGCGATGCCGTCACGCGAACGCGGTCGTTGGCCTTGTCCCGCGCGCCGGCGTTGGTTTCACCGTCGGCTCTGACGTAGGTGCCGACCCCGCCGTTCCACAGCAGGTCGACCGGGGCGCTCAGGATCGCCGAGATCAATTCGTCCGGGGTGCACTCCGTTGCCTCGATGCCCAGTGTGGACCGTGCCTGCGGTGACATCGCTATCGACTTGGCCGTGCGGGGCCACACCCCACCACCGGCCGAGATCAGCGTCGCGTCGTAGTCCTGCCAGCTCGACGCGGGCAGGCCGAACAGTCGCGCCCGCTCACCGAAGGAGGTCAGCGGATCCGGGTCGGGATCGACGAAGATGTGCCGGTGGTCGAAAGCCGCGACCAATTTGATGTTGTGGGACAGCAACATTCCGTTGCCGAACACGTCACCGGACATGTCGCCGATGCCCGCCACGGTGAACGGCTCGGTGTCGATGTCGTGGCCCGCTTCGGCGAAATGCCGCCGCACCGAGAGCCAGGCGCCGCGCGCAGTGATGCCCATTGCCTTGTGGTCGTACCCGGCCGAGCCGCCGGAGGCGAAAGCATCCCCGAGCCAGAAGCCGTACTCGGCGGCAATGGAATTGGCCAGATCGGAGAACGTCGCGGTGCCCTTGTCGGCGGCCACCACCAGGTAGGCGTCGGCGCCGTCGGGGCACACCGTCCGGTCCGGATGCCGGACTTCGCCATCGACGATGTTGTCGGTGATGTCGAGCATGCCCCGGATGAAGGCGCGGTAGCCGTCGGCGGGGGCGACGTCGGCGTTGCGCAACACGAACGCGCCCTTGGCGCCGCTCGGCACGATGGGGGCGTTCTTGACGGCCTGCGTCTTCATCAGGCCGAGCACCTCGGTGCGGAAGTCCTCGGGTCGGTTCGACCAGCGCAGCCCTCCTCGAGCGATCGCCCCGCTGCGCAGGTGGATGCCCTCCACGGTGTCCGAACACACGAAGATTTCGCGATACGGGACCACCGGGCCGGGGTTCGCCAGCCCGGCCGAGTCGATCTTGAACGACAGGTAATCCTTGGCTTGCCCATCCGGTCCGAACTGGAACCAGTTGGTACGCAAGGTCGCCCGGACGAAGCTGTGCAGCGCGGTCCGGATGCGCTCATCGTCGAGTGAGGTCGTGGCGTCTACCAGGGCCGCCACGTCACGGTCGGCCTGGTCGGCGTCGGTGTCGCCGGTGTTGTCAGGATCGAAGCGCGCGTCGAACAGCGTCAGCAATGCGTTGACGAAATCCGGTGCGGCGACCAACGAATCGATGATGTAGTCGGCCGAGAAGCCCAGCCGGGTCTGCCGGATGAATCGGCCGGCCGCGCGGATCAGCACTGCCCGGCGCCAATCGATTCCGGCCGACGGGATGAGTGCGGCGTAGCGATCCACCTGCCACCGTCCGGCGGCCGCGGCTTCGAAAGCCCGCGCGATCAGATCGAGGGTGGTTTTCGGCAGGGCCAGGCTGCCGAATTCGTAGTGGTGTCCGGTGCCGGTGAGCTGATAGGAGGCGACACGCAAGCCGAAGTGCTCGAACATGGCGCACACCTCGGCCAGGAGCGGCGGTTTTCCCGGCCACTGCACCTCGGCGCGGGTGCCGGCTTCATCGACGGCAAAAGACACACGGGCAGAAGGGTTTTCCACACGGTGAGTCTCGGCCACGGCGCCGTCGACAGCCATAGACATTCTGGTGAGCCTCACCGCGATCGGTACGCCATTCTGTCTAGCGATTTGTGCACGATTTTCTGCGCCTGCCGCGGAAGATCGTGCACAAAACTCACGCAGAACGCCGGAGCCGCAAGGCGTTCCGTATCTCGGTGAGCACCCGATCGGGATATTCAGTCAAATCGAGCCAGGTGAACCGCAAGACCTGATATCCGTGCAACGAGACGATGTTCTGCCGCTCCCGGTCGTTTTCGAGCTCGACGTGCCGCTGTAACGCCCCATCCATCAACGTGGCGCCACCTCGGCGACGGGCCGCGGCTTCGATGACCGAAAGCGGAAGGGCGGTGACGCGGAGTCCGTTGAGTTCGACAATGTCGTCGCTGAGCAGGTCACGGCGTCGGACCCGGATCCCGTCGCGCTTGCGGTGATTACGCACGTTGGGCACAGTGACCTCGACGCATTCTGGCGGGAAACGCGTGACGCCATGCCACCATGCGGCGGCCAGTCCGCTGGCGGTGGCGGCCGGCCCGTACGACCACACCGCGCTGCGCACCCGCGCCGCATCGGTGAACGGACGATCGTCGACGAAGAACACGCCGGGCGCGCAACGCCGCCAGTGCCCCGAACGAACCCGACGGCTGATGGAGTCGTCGCTGATTCCGGCGGACCGGGCTTGTGCCCGGGTGATCACGCCATCGTGATCGCGAAGGTAGTCATCGAGCACACTGAATCGGACGTTCGCGCCGCCGATTCGGTTCCATCAGCTGCGATTTGTGCACGATTCTCCGCGGCAGGAGCGGAAAATCGTGCACAAACCACCCGGGTCAGGGGATTGGCGGCGTGTCCATGGTCAGGGTCTCGCCCCGGAAGAACGCCGGCTGGACGAACCGCAGCACGAACATCAGGACGGCGCCGAGCAGCAGGATGCCGAATCCGAGATAGAACACCAGCCCGATGCCGCCGATCGACGCGCCGCTGCCACTGGCTTCCGGGTCCATGCTCACCAGCACCGACTTGACGAACACCGACAGCAGCATGACACCGCCGACCGCTGGGAACACCAGCTTGTAGATGACGTTGCGCGGGCTGAGGAACAGTTCCTTGCGGAAGAACCACACGCAGGCGAACGCGGTGATGCCGTAGTACCAGCAGATCATGATGCCAAGGGCGGCAATGGTATCCAGCAGGGTCCGCTCGGAAAGCAGCGTCACGATGGTGTAGAAGCCTGCGGTGACCACACCGGCGACCACGGTGCTGAACACCGGTGACAGCGATCGGGGATTGACGCTGGCGAACCGCTTGGGGAAGGCGCCGTAGGCCCCCATCGCCAGCATGGTGCGAGCCGCCGGCAGGACCGTGGTCTGCAGGCTGGCGATCGAGGAGGCGAACACGGCCAGCAGCAGTAACGGCCCGCCCCAGTCGCCCAGCACCGGATAGGCCAGCGCCCCGAAGACGTTCTCCGCGATCTCCTCGTTGCCGAGGCCCAGCCCGGTGTCGCCGATCCCGGCGTACATCATCACCGCGACCGCCACCAGCAGGTAGGTCAGCAGGATCGACAGCACGCACAGCAATCCGGCCCGACCGGGCACCTTGGTGGGATCCTTGCTCTCCTCACCCAGCGTCAGACAGGTGTCCCAGCCCCAGAACGCGAAGATCGAGCCGATCAGCCCGATGACGAAGGCGCTCATCGTGAGTCCGGTGAACGGGTCGAACCATTGGATGTCGAAACTCAAATGCCCTTCGGTGCCGCCGGAGCGCACGATGGCGACCACCGCGAACGTGACGAGGACGATCATCTGAAAACCGACCAGCACGTACTGCACCTTCTCGCTGGTGGTGATGCCGCGGCAGGAGATGTAGGTGGCGATGGCGAGCAGTGCGACCGTGGAAACGATGTTGACCGTGACGTTTTCGGCCGGGAGCATGGCGAGGGTGTCGTTGTGCAGCACCTTGCCCAGGAACTCGTAGCCGAACAGAACACCGATCGAGGCCAGGTTGGACAGCACGATGATGGTGGCGATCACCATGCCCCACCCGCACATCCAGCCGACGTACGGCCCGAATGCCTTGGTGGACCACGTGAACGACGCACCGCAGTCGGGCGCCCGCGAGTTGAGTTCGCGATAGGCGTAGGCGGTCAGGAACATCGGGATGAAGCCCGCGATCAGAATGGCGGGCATCTTGAGGCCGACGGCGGCCACGATCAACCCGATGCTGGCGGTCAGCGTGTAGCCGGGCGCCACCGTCGAGATGCCGAGGATGGCGCCCGTGAAGGTGCCGATGCGGCCGGCCGCCAGGCCCTTGGCGACCAGGCCCTCTTCGCGTTCGGCCCGCTCCAGCTCGGTGCCGACCAGCTGATCAGTCATGTTCTGCCCCTTCGTCGTTGGGAACCACAAACATCGGGACTTGCAGAACACGCAGCATCTTGGCCGCAGTTGACCCGAGGAACAAGCGGCGAGGCTGAGCCAGTCGACTCGAACCGACCATGATCATGTCGCCGTCATGCCAGCCCAGTTTGTTGACCGCCTCCTCGACGGTCGGACCGGTGGCCACCCGTGACGTGACAGGAACATCATCTGGCAGAAACTCTTTCGCCTCGTCGAGGGCGCGCTGTGCATGCTGCTGCGCGGCGTCCAACCGGCGGGCATCGTCCACGGCCACCAGCGACACCAGGCGCAGCGGAGTCTCGGTGGCCCGGCAGAACCGCAGCGCGGTGTCGAGCAGCAGGGTGGCTCCGGGCCGGGTGCCGATGGCGCAGGTGACTTCGCGTATTCGCTCGCTGCGCTGCAGGCGGGCTCCGCGCGGTGCGATCACCACCGGTATCGGGGCGGCATGCACCAGATCGTTGACCACCGAGCCGAGGGACAGGGGACCGGCCAACCCGCCGCCGGCCCCGCCGACCACGAGCGCGTCGGCGCCCAGGCTCTCAGCCGCCGCGATCAGGCCCATGGTGCTGGACTCGTCGTAGCTCAAGTGGGTGGTCACCGGTACGTCGTTACGCACCCCGGCCGCGGCCGCGGCCAGCCAGCCGTCGGCTTCCCGGTGCAGCACATCGCCCGGGGTGGGGGCGATCGCCGAGCGGTCGCTGGGCAGCACCATGCACAGGTCGAGGCCGGCGCCCAGCGTGCGGGCGATCTGTTCCCCGACCGCGACGGCGTCATCACCGCCCGGTGTGGCCAGGTAGGCGACGGCGATTCGTGGTGTGTTCATCGACTGGTTCTGCGCCATCCGTCTCTTGTGAGTTCTCGTCAGGTCTCCGGCGGCCAAGTGTGTCGCGGAACACAGCGCAGATCACCCGACAGTATGGAGATTCTCTGTGCAGTTTTTCGACATTCTGTACATTTCTGTGGATGGCCGTCCCGGTGCGGTGGGTGATCGAGCAGTCGGACCTGCATCTGCGTCTACTCGCTGGCTCGGCAGGTGTCGAGCGCGAGGTGAACCTGGTGCTGACCACTGAACTGGCCAATCCGGCCGAATGGCTCTCCGGTGCCGAGTTGGTCCTGACCACCGGCATCAGCCTGCCGGCGAGCGGCCGCGGTCGGAAACGTTATCTGCAGCTCCTCGCCGAAAGTGGTGTCTCTGCAGTCGGATTCGGGACCGGCCTGACCTTTGACGCGGTGCCGGATGAACTCGTTGCAGCCGCTGAGGAACTCGGGCTCCCACTGATCGAGGTGCCGCTGCGGACGCCGTTCGCGGCAGTGGTGCAGCGGGTCAGTTCGCGTATCGCCGCGCTCGAGTACGACGCCGTGCTGCGCGCTTCGCGGGCGCAGCCGAGGATCACCCGGGCGGTGGTGAGCGACGGACCGCGCGGTGTCGCGGCTGAACTCGGCCGCGCGCTGAAGGCCGCTGTGGTGGTGCTCGATCCGACCGGGACGGTGATCGCATCGCACCCGGGCAACCTGAGCGTCACGACGGTGAACCTGGTGCGCGATTCGATCGAACCGGGTGCCGCGTCAGGGGTTCGGGTGCTGTCCGACGGCACCACGGTGGCCCAGCAGGACATCCGGGTCGGTGGCCGCTCGCACGGCGTGTTGGCGGTGGTCAGCCCGGCCGCACTCAGTCCCGTCGACCAGGTGCTGTTCGGGCACGCTACATCGCTGTTGGCCTTGGACTTCGAGAAGCCGGCCCGGTTGCAGGAGGTGCAGCGACTGCTCAACGAACAAGCGTTGGGGCTCTTGCTGACCGGCGAGCTCGACCTGGATCCGGTGTACGCACAGCTGGTGCCGGCCACCGACGCCCACGGCCGGATCCGCGTGCTGGTCGTCGAGTTCGACGCCGAGGTGACGTCGGCGAGCCACCGCCGTCGCGCGGGTACAGCGGTGGTGAAAGAGCTGGAGGCGGCAGGGCATCCGGTGTTCGTGCACGGTGCCGACCACCGGCTGACGGTGTTGCTGCCGGGGAACGAGACCGTTGACGGCGCGGCCGGTCTGCTGGGCGGCCTGGATCGTTCAGTGCGCAAGTCCAGCCGCAGCGGGCTCAGCGGGACGCAGCCGTTGGCGCGGTTGACGCAAGCTGTCGAGGATGCCCGGCTGGCCGCCTCGGTGGCCGAACGTGGTTGTTACCCCTTGGAATTCGCGGCATTGGCGGGCAGCGCACTGTTGTCCTCAGGACCCAGCCGCGAGGTGCTGGTGGCGCTCGGGGCGGCGGTGCTGACTCCGGTGGCCGATCACGATGCGCAGCACGGATCCGGCCTGATGGCGGCGCTGCGGGCGTTCCTCGAGGCCAACGGCCAGTGGGAGGCCGCCGCAGCCGCCATCGGAGTGCATCGGCACACGATGCGCAAGCGGATCGAGCTCGCCGAGACGCTGTTGGGTTGCGACCTCGGGGTGGCCCGGGTGCGGGCCGAACTGCTGCTGGCGATCCTGGCGCGCGGCTGACCGCGCGGCTCAGGCGGTGACCGCGCTGTCGTCCGGCGTGCGCTCGTGTCGCCAGCCGACGTAGGTGAACCACACGCCCATCACGGTCAGCAGCAGGAAGAAGATGCGGGCCGCCAGCAGTAGGCCCGGACTGGTGATCGCCGCGTTGGCCCCGGAATCGATCGCTGACGGGATCGCCATCATCGCCGCTCCGCGCAGCGCCACGAACCAGCCGAACAGCGAGATGAGGGATGCCGTCAGGCTGTACCAGTACTGGTGGAAGGCGATCACGACCAGGCCCATCATCAGCATCGCCGCACCGAGGATCCAGGGCAGGACCGCATTGTCGAACAGGCCGCCGAGCAACCCGGTGAGGTCGGGCAGGCGAATCGCGATGATCGCCGTCGCGATCGCGACGAACGGGCCCAGGACGCGGGCGAACGCCCGGGTGCGGCGCCGGGCTTCGGGGGTGGCTTGTGGCATCGCGGCTCCGATCAATAAACCGACGGACGGTCTATTTTTAGACTAGGCTCAGACCGAAGCAGACGTCAATGGGAGGTGGCCGTGGCCCGTCGGGTCAAACCAGAGGAGTACGCCGCCCGGCGTCGCGAGATCCTCGACGCCGCCGTGGAGCTCATTCGCGACAAGGGCTACGAGCGGATGACCATCGAGGATGTGCTCGCCAAGGTGCAGCTGTCCAAGGGCGCGCTCTATCACTACTTCGGCTCGAAGCAGGCGCTGCTGGAGGGAATCGTCGACGCCATGGCCGAAAGTGCGTCGCGGCCGTTGCGGGCGGTGGTCGCCGACGGCGGCCTTGACGCTGTCGCCAAGCTCCACGCCTACTTCGACGCGTCGGCCGCCTGGAAGGCCGACAACCCGGAGACCGTGGCAACCCTCATGCACCTGTGGCGCGACGAGAACGCGCTGTTCCGGCAGAAACTGGCCAAGGAATCCATGCGCACGTCGGTGCCCATGCTCGAATCCGTCATCCGGCAGGGATGCGACGAAGGCGTGTTCGACGTCGTGTTCCCGCACGAGGCCGCGATGTTCATCGCCGGCCTGGACGGCGTGCTCGCCGATGCCTTCGCCGCCGCGACCGAGCGGGACGGCTCATCCCGGATCGACGTCAGCGGACCCCATACGCAACGTGTCGTCGGCGCCTATCGGCAGGCGATCGAACGCATCCTCGGGTTGCCCGACGGCTCACTTTGAGATTTTGCCGCACCGCAGCGCGAGCTTGCCCACCGTTACCGTTACCCACCCCGTAAGCTCGTTAGCGTGCAGCGACGAATCATGGGAATCGAGACGGAATTCGGTGTGACCTGCACCTTCCATGGCCATCGCCGGCTCAGCCCCGACGAGGTCGCCCGCTATCTGTTCCGGCGGGTGGTGTCGTGGGGCCGCAGTTCCAACGTCTTCCTCCGTAACGGAGCCCGGTTGTATCTCGACGTGGGTAGCCACCCCGAGTACGCGACCGCCGAATGCGACAACCTGACCCAGCTGGTCACCCACGACCGCGCCGGCGAGCGCGTCCTGGAGGATCTGCTGATCGATGCCGAACAGCGGCTGGCCGATGAGGGCATCGGCGGCGACATCTACCTGTTCAAGAACAACACCGACTCGGCGGGCAACTCCTACGGGTGCCACGAGAACTACCTGATCGTGCGGGCCGGTGAGTTCTCCCGGATCTCCGACGTGCTGCTGCCGTTCCTGGTCACCCGCCAGCTCATCTGCGGCGCCGGCAAGGTGCTGCAGACACCGAAGGCCGCCACCTACTGCCTGAGCCAGCGTGCCGAGCACATCTGGGAGGGCGTCTCCAGTGCTACGACGCGCTCGCGCCCGATCATCAACACCCGCGACGAGCCGCACGCCGACGCCGAGAAATACCGCCGCCTACACGTCATCGTCGGTGACTCCAACATGTGCGAGGCCACCACGATGCTCAAGGTGGGCACCGCGTCGCTAGTGCTGGAGATGATCGAGGCCGGTGTGCCGTTCCGGGACTTCTCCCTAGACAACCCGATCCGCGCCATCCGCGAGGTCAGCCACGATCTCACCGGGCGGCGTCCGGTGCGGCTGGCCGGCGGGCGGCAGGCCAGCGCCCTCGACATCCAGCGCGAGTACTACAGCCGGGCCGTGGAGTACCTGCAGACCCGCGAGCCCAGCACCCAGATCGAGCAGGTGGTCGACCTGTGGGGCCGCCAACTGGACGCGGTCGAGAGTCAGGACTTCGCCAAGGTCGACACCGAGATCGACTGGGTGATCAAGCGCAAGCTGTTCCAGCGCTACCAGGACCGCTACAACATGGAGCTGTCCGACCCGAAGATCAGCCAGCTCGATCTCGCCTACCACGACATCAAGCGCGGTCGCGGCGTGTTCGATCTGCTGCAGCGCAAAGGCCTGGCCGCCAGGATCACCACCGACGAGGAGATCGACGCTGCGGTCAACACACCGCCGCAGACCACCCGGGCCAAGCTGCGCGGCGAGTTCATCAGTGCTGCACAGGAAGCGGGCCGGGACTTCACAGTGGACTGGGTGCACCTCAAGCTGAACGACCAGGCCCAGCGCACCGTGCTCTGCAAGGATCCGTTCCGGTCGGTCGATGAGCGAGTCAAGCGCCTGATCGCCAGCATGTGAGCTCTAGGCTTTCCTCTCGTGGCGGTATCCAAAGTCGAGCGGTTGATGAACCTTGTCATCGCCCTGCTGTCCACCGATCGTTTTCTCCCGGCAGAAAAGATCCGCAAGATCGTCCAGGGCTACGACGACAGCTCCAGTGACGAGGCGTTCTCGCGAATGTTCGAGCGCGACAAGAACGAATTGCGCGATCTGGGAATCCCGCTGGAGACCGGCCGGGTGTCGAAGTTCGATCCCACCGAGGGGTATCGGATCAACCGGGAGGCGTATGCGCTTCCGGCTGTTGAGTTGACCACGGACGAGGCCGCGGCGGTAGCGGTGGCCACGCAGCTGTGGCAGTCCCCGGAGTTGATCACCGCGACCCAGGGTGCGGTGCTGAAGTTGCGGGCCGCGGGGGTCGACGTCGAAGGCGGCGACCCGGCCGTCGCGATCGCCACCACGGCTGTACTGCCCGGCATCCGGGGTTCGGAGAAGGTGCTGGGAACCCTGTTGTCGGCCATCGACACCGGCCGCGTGGTGCAGTTCGAACACCGGTATTCGCGCAGCGATCCGTACACCACCCGCACCGTCGAACCGTGGGGAGTGGTCACGCACCGGGGGCGCTGGTACCTCGTCGGGCATGACCGGCTCCGCGACGACACCCGCACGTTCCGGCTGTCCCGTCTCGGCGAGACGGTCGCGGCCATCGGCGACGCCGGTGCCGTGCAGAAGCCCGAGGGTGTCAACCTGCGTGAGGTCGTGCAGCGAGTCGTCGCCGAGTCGCCGACGGGGGAGCAGGCCCGGGTGTGGGTCGCCGACGGGCGGGCCACCGCCCTGCGGCGACAGGCCATCGCGACCCAGCCGCGTACGCTCTCCGGTCGCGCCGGCGAAGAGATCACCGTCGACGTGGGGGGATACGACAGATTGGCCAGGGAGATCGCGAGTTACGGAGCCGACGCGGTGGCGCTCGCGCCAGAGTCGCTGCGCGAGGACGTGTTGGCGCGGTTGCGAGCGCAGGCGGGCGCACAATGAGCCAGGTATCGACCCGGCTGGTCCGGATGCTGAACATGGTGCCGTACTTCCAGGCCAACCCGAAGGTCACGCGAGCCGAGGCGGCCGGGGCGCTCGGTGTCACCCGCAAGCAGCTCGACGATGACTTGCGGCAGTTGTGGATGTGCGGCCTGCCCGGGTACAGCCCCGGCGATCTCATCGACTTCGATTTCGAGGGCGACACAGTCGAAGTCACGTTCAGCGCCGGTGTGGACCGCCCGCTGCGGCTGACGTCTACCGAAGCGACCGGCATCCTGGTGGCGCTGCGGGCCTTGGTCGACGTGCCCGGCATGGTCGATCCGGAAGCCGCGCGCAGCGCGATCGCCAAGATCGAATCTGCGGCAGGCAGCAAGCTGGCGGCGGTCGACGAGCCCGCGCAGACCGAAAGCGTCGCGGCCGCCGCGGTGCGGGCCGCGGTGCGCGACGGCCGGGCCGTGAAGCTCGAGTACTACTCGGCGTCACGGGATTCGTTGAGCCGGCGCACCGTCGATCCGATTCGCGTGGCACTGGTCGGTGACAACAGCTATCTCGAGGCGTGGTGTCGCACCGCGGAGGCGGTGCGACTGTTCCGCTTCGACCGCATCGTCGACGCGCAGGTGCTCGACGAGGCATCGGCGCCGCCGCCACCGGCCGTGCAGGCCGGCCCCGACACGTCGCTGTTCGATGCGGATCCGGCCCTTCCGTCGGCCACGCTGTTGGTCGACGCGACTGCGGCGTGGGTGTTCGACTACTACCCGTTGCGGGTGGTCAGGGAATTGCCCGACGGTGCCTGCGAGGCGGCGATGACCTATGCCTCCGACGAGTGGATGGCCAGGTTCGTACTCGGGTTCGGCTCGGCGGTCACGGTGCTCGCCCCGGAATCGTTGGCACAACGGGTGCGGGACGCGGCTGCGGAGGCCCTGCGGGTCTACGACGCCGACGACTCACGCGGGTAGACTCAGCACGGACGTCTGGAGGTAACCAAATTGGGTGGTCTACAACCCTGGCACTGGATCATTGTCATCGCGGTGTTCGTGCTGCTTTTCGGCGCCAAGAAGCTGCCGGACGCCGCGCGGTCGCTCGGTAAGTCGATGCGGATCTTCAAGTCTGAGATCAAGGAGATGCAGTCGGACTCTGCTTCTCCGGCGGAGGCCCCGCCGGCCAAGCCGATTGCCTCCGAGCGGGTCGAGGCTCCGGCGCCCGAGCAGTCCCCGGACCGCCACACGGCCTGACCGGTCCGGCACCCGATCGCGGACATCGCCCGCGATGACGTGTCGCGTCTACGACCAGGCCTCTAGAACACGCCCGTGACCTCCGGATTCATCAAGAAGCTCGATCCCCGCCGCCGCCGCTCGCGGGTCAACCCCGACGGCACGATGTCGTTGGTCGACCACCTGCACGAGCTGCGGAACCGTCTGCTGATCAGCGTGCTCGCTGTTCTGCTGACGACGATCTTCGGCTTCCTCTGGTACACCAACGGCTTTTTCGGCCTGCACAGCCTGGGGGAATGGCTGCGCGGGCCGTACTGTTCGCTGCCAGCGTCGGCGCGGGCGACCATCGCACCCGACGGCGAGTGCCGGCTGTTGGCCACCGGTCCGTTCGACCAGTTCATGCTGCGTCTCAAGGTGGCGCTGGCCGCCGGGCTGGTGCTGGCCTGCCCGGTGTGGCTCTACCAGCTGTGGGCGTTCATCACGCCGGGTCTGTACAAGAAGGAACGCCGTTTCGCGATGGCGTTCGTCGGCATCGGCGCCGTGCTGTTCATCACCGGCGCGATCCTGGCCTACGTGGTGCTGGCCACCGCTCTGGGCTTCCTGCTCACCGTCGGCAGCGACGTGCAGGTCACCGCGCTGTCGGGCGAGCAGTACTTCGGGTTCCTGATCAACCTGCTGCTGGTGTTCGGCATCAGTTTCGAGTTCCCCCTGCTGATCATCATGCTCAACCTGGTCGGCATGCTCAGCTACGAGCGGCTCAAGGCCTGGCGCCGCGGACTGATCTTCGGCCTTTTCGTGTTCGCGGCGTTCGCCACACCGGGCTCTGACCCGTTCACCATGCTGGCCCTGGCCTGCGCGCTGAGCCTGCTGCTGGAGTTCGCCATCCAGGTGGCGCGGGTCAACGACAAGCGCAAGGCCCGGCGCGAGGCACTCGAGGTGCCCGAGGACGAGGCCTCGCCGATCCCGACGGTGGAACCGATCGAGCGGCCCGAACCGGTGACCGAGCCGGATTTGAGGCCGTCGCGGATCGACATCGATGACGATGCCACCTGAGGCCGATGACCAACCCGGCGGTGAGCTGAGCAAGTTCACCGCCGAATATCCCTTCGCCCTCGACGATTTTCAGCTGCGTTCCTGCCGTGCCCTGGAAAACGGCCACGGCGTCCTGGTGTGCGCACCGACCGGCGCCGGCAAGACGGTGGTCGGCGAGTTCGCGGTGCACCTGGCGCTGGCGGCGGGCGGTAAGTGCTTCTACACCACACCGATCAAGGCGCTGAGCAACCAGAAGCACAACGATCTGGTGGCGCGCTACGGCGCGGGCAAGATCGGGTTGCTCACCGGCGACCAGTCCATCAACGGTGATGCCGACATCGTGGTGATGACCACCGAAGTACTGCGTAACATGCTGTACGCGAATTCTCCTGCGCTGCAGGGGCTTTCCTATGTCGTCATGGACGAGGTGCACTTCCTGGCCGACCGCATGCGCGGTGCGGTGTGGGAGGAGGTGATCCTGCACCTGCCCGAGGATGTGCTCCTGGTCAGCCTGTCGGCGACGGTCAGCAATGCCGAGGAGTTCGGCGGCTGGATCCAGACCGTACGCGGCGACACCACCGTCGTCGTCGACGAGCACCGGCCGGTGCCGCTGTCGCAGCACATGTTGGTGGGCAGGCGGCTGTTCGATCTATTCGAGGGCACCAACAGTGCGCTCGTGGACCCGGAACTGTTGCGCCACATCAGCCATCGGCGCGAAGCCGACCGGCTGGCCGATTGGCAACCACGCGGACGCGGGCGTGGACGGGGAGCGGGCGGCCGCCCGCAGCTGTACCGGCCGCCCAGCCGGCCCGACGTGATCGCCACGCTGGATGCCGCCGGGCTGCTGCCCGCCATCACCTTCGTCTTCTCGCGCGCCGGATGCGACGCGGCGGTGCAACAGTGCCTGCGGGCACCGCTGCGGCTGACCACCGACGAGGAGCGCTCCCGGATCGCGGAGATCGTCGACCGCCGCTGTGCCGACCTGGCCGAATCCGACCTCATCGTCCTCGACTACCACCAGTGGCGCGAGGGCCTGCTGCGTGGGCTGGCCGCCCACCATGCCGGCATGCTGCCGGTGTTCCGGCACACCGTGGAGGAGCTGTTCACCGCGGGTCTGGTCAAGGCGGTGTTCGCCACCGAGACCCTGGCCCTGGGCATCAACATGCCGGCTCGGACCGTCGTGCTCGAGCGGCTGGTGAAGTTCAACGGCGAACAGCACGTCCCGTTGACACCGGGGGAGTACACCCAGCTGACCGGGCGCGCGGGGCGCCGGGGCATCGACGTCGAAGGTCATGCCGTGGTGTTGTGGCGGCCCGACGACAGCAACGCCGAACCGGCCGAGGTCGCCGGACTGGCCTCGACCCGGACCTTCCCGCTGCGCAGCTCGTTCGCGCCGAGCTACAACATGACCATCAACCTGGTGCAGCAGATGGGGCCCGAACAGGCCCACAAGCTGCTGGAGCGCTCCTTCGCCCAGTATCAGGCCGACCGGTCGGTGGTCGGACTGGTGCGTGGGATCGCGCGCGGCGAGCGGATGATGCGCGAGCTGGCGGCCGAACTCGGTGGTGAAGATGCGCCGATCCTTGACTACGTCCGGTTGCGGTCCAAGATCGGTGAACGCGAACGCGCCCAGTCGAGGGCATCGCGACTGCAGCGGCGCAGGGCCGCCACCGACGCCCTGGCCGGCCTGCGCCGCGGCGACATCATCACCATCACCCACGGTCGCCGCGGCGGGCTGGCGGTTGTGCTCGAGCCCGCCGAACGTGACAGCGACGACCCACGACCCCTGGTGCTCACCGAACACCGTTGGGCGGGACGGATTTCGTCGGCCGACTACTCGGGTGCCTCGGCGCCGCTGGGCACGATGACACTGCCCAAGCGGGTCGAACACCGGCAGCCCCGCGTGCGCCGGGACCTGGCGTCGGCGTTGCGGTCGGCGGCCGCCGATCTGTCGGTGCCGTCGAAGCGCGCCGGCCGTGGCGCCGCGGCCCCCGAACGCGATGTCGATCCCGAACTGGCCGGCCTGCGCGACCAACTGCGCCACCACCCGGCGCATCAACTACCTGAGCGCGAGGCCCAGGCCCGCATCGCCGAACGCTATCTGCGCATTGAGCGCGACAACGCCCAGATTCAGCAGAAGGTGAACGCCGCGACGAATTCGCTGGCACGCACCTTCGACCGGATCGTGGCGCTGCTCAGCGAACGCGGCTTCATCGAGGCCCATTCGGGTGAACCACGTGTCACCGATGCCGGCCGATTGCTGGCCCGGATCTACAGCGAGAGCGATCTGCTGGTGGCCGAATGCCTACGCGCCGGGCTGTGGGACGGTTTGCAGCCCGCGGAGCTGGCCGGTGTGCTCTCGGCTGTGCTGTTCGAATCGCGGGGGGACACTGCGGGCGGGGTGTTGGGCGTCGATATTCCCACCGCGGGCCTGCGCCGCGCACTGGCCCAGACCCGGCGAGTGTCGACGGATCTCCGTGGCGACGAGCAGCGGCACCGACTGGCCCCGAGTCGCGAACCCGACGAGGGTTTCGTCACCGCCGTCTACCGCTGGGCCACCACCGGTGATCTGGGCGCGGCGCTCGCGGCCTCCGACGCCGGAGGTTCAGGTGCGGCGCTGTCGGCGGGCGATTTCGTTCGGTGGTGCCGCCAGGTGCTCGATCTGCTCGACCAGGTACGCAATGCCGCACCCACTCCTGCGCTGCGCAACACCGCGAAACGCGCCGTGAAGGATGTTCGGCGCGGTGTTGTCGCTGTTGATGCGGGGTAAGGTGTGGCAGGCGATACCGAACAGGATCAAGGAGAACCATGAGCGGACCGCAGGGATCTGACCAGGGACAGCAGTGGCCCGGTCAGCAGCCTGAGCCCGGGGGGGAGCAGCCTTCGGGCGCAGAGGCATGGCAGCCGCCGACACCCGGTTCCGATGACGCCACGGCGCAGGCCCCGGCCTGGCAGCCGCCGGCATACACGCCGCAGCAGTACCCGTCGTACCAGCCGCCTGCGCAAGGCGTGCCGCAGCCGGATTACTCGCAGGCGCAACAGCCCCAACAGCCGCAGTACCCGGGCGCTGACCAGTACACCCAGCCGGCCTACCCGGGCGGCCAGCCGCCCCAGTACGGGCAGGTGCCGGGTTACGGGCAGCAGCCTCAGTACGGGCAGCCTGGTCAGCAGCCTCAGTACGGGCAGCCCGGTCAGCCGCCACAGTTCGGTCAGCCGGGTCAATACGGGCAGCCGGGCCAGTACGGCGCTCCCGGACAGTTCGGGCAGTACGGTGTGCCCGGCGCCGAGCAGGGGTCCAAGCGTTCGCTGGCGGCCATCGGTGGCATCGTCGGCGGGCTCGTGGCGCTGTTGCTGGTCATCCTCGCGGTGACGGCGTTCTGGCTGCCGGGATGGGCCGTGACGACCAAGCTCGACATCAACAAGGCTCAGAGCGGCGTCGAGCAGATCCTCACCGACAAGACCAACGGCTACGGCGCCACCAAGGTCACCGGCGTCAAGTGCAATGACGGTGAGAACCCGACGGTCAAGAAGGACTCGACCTTCGACTGCGAGGTCACCATCGACGGCACCAAGCGCAAGGTGACGGTGACGTTCAAGGACGACAAGGGCACCTACGAGGTCGGCCGACCCAAGTAATTCCCGCCGATATCCACGTCAGGGTCGCTTCGCCGCGTCGCGAGCGACCCTGACGTAGGAAGCGGCGATCGTCGATCGATGGCCGGATCAGCCGGGCAGTCGGTCGAGTGCCGTCTGCAACCGGCTGATCGACGAGGTCACTCCGTAGGCCGCGGCAAGGTCGGCGACTCGCGCCGGGTCGTTGGCGGCCAGCGGAAGTTCATCGGTTCCGGCGGAAAGTGTCACCGGGGCATCCGTAGCCACCCGGACAACGGGTTCGGCTGCGGCCATGTAGTCGGCGGCGGCCAGCAACTTGGCCCGATGTGCTTTGGACAGTGACGATTTCGGGTCCTCGGCGGCCGCCAGGATGCCCTGTAACGAGCCGTGCCGGGCCAGCAGCGCCGCGGCGGTCTTCTCGCCGATCCCGGCGACCCCGGGCAGTCCGTCGGATGGGTCGCCGCGCAGTAGGGCCAGCTCCGCGTAGGCCGGCCCGGCCCGGTCGATGGGCACTCCGTACACCTCGGCGACCTCCTCCGGGCCGAACTTCGTTGCCTTGGCCAGGCCGCGGCCGATGTAGAGCACGCGGACAGCGGGAGCCGGCTCATCGCGCACCAGCTGCAGCAGGTCACGGTCCCCGCTGACCACCACGACCGGATCGTGCTGTTCGCGCGTGGCCAGCGTGCCGAGCACGTCGTCGGCCTCGAACCCGGGCGCCCCGGCCGTCACGATGCCGAATGCGTCGAGCAACTCCATGATCATGTCGACCTGCGGTGTGAGATCGTCCGGAACCTCTTCGACGTCAGGAATTCCGTCAGGCCTGGGTTCTTCGACCCGGTGAGCCTTGTACGACGGCACGAGATCGACCCGCCACTGCGGCCGCCAGTCGTCGTCGCGGCACACCACCAGCCGGCGTGGCCGCTCCCGCGTGACCAGTGTGGCGATCGAGTCCAGGAACCCGCGCACCGCGTTCACCGGGCGACCGTCGGGTGCCTTGATCGACGACGGCACACCGAAGTAGGAGCGGAACCACATGCTGGCACCGTCGAGAAGCAGAATCGGGTCACTCACTGGGTCCTCCCGAAGACGTATGAGGCGGCGGTGACGGCTTTGCCGCCGGCACCCTCGTCGTACAAGGTGGCCCGCACCGCGATCGTGCCGCCCGCACCGGGCAGCACCTCCGTGTCGACCCGGAATGGTCCGGCCTTGCCGCGCGCCAGGAACATCACATGCGACGAAAGACCTTGCAGTTCATCGCTATTTGCCGCTTCTGCTGCCCTTTCGGAGGCGGCGGCTTCCAGGAGCACGAACTGCGGGCCGATGTGGAGGGCGGCGTCCGGAGAGGCCACCTCGACGGCCAGCTCGGGCAGTGCCCAATGTCCGTCGGATCTCTTCCGGCCGCCGAACACCTGCCACAGCGGCGGCAGATCCGGACCGTCGACGACGTCGATCGGGTCGACCGGCATCTTCTCCAGGCCTTCCGGCGGCGTGCCGATCGAGATGCCCTGCCCCTCCGTGAGTGCGATGACCCGCTCCGGTCTGTCGGCGTCGACGATCACCGAACGGCTGTAGGCCAGCTGCCTGCCTTGTTTGAGGACCTCGGTGTCGACCCTGATGCGCTTCACATCGCGCGCCGGGTCCAGCACCTGGCAGGAGTGGATGACGGGGTTGGGCACGGCCTCGAGATCGCTCACGCCGCCACTGTCGGGTGAGGAGATCCCCAGCACGGCGAGCAGCACTCCGCCCGCCGGGTTGCGCATGTCGCGGCGCAACGTCACCGTGTCGTCGACGGGGCCCAGGTCCATCGAAGAATACGAACGACCGAGGTAGCGGTAACTCAGCAGGCCGCCCCAGCGCCGACGCAGCTCGGCGGCATACGCCTCGGGATCGTCGGTGAGATCGCGGATATCGCGCAACATTCCAGCGACAGTAGTAGACCGGTGTGGTCGTGCGAACCGGGACGGGTCGGCAATTCGAGTAGCCGACTACTCTATCGCGCCACATCTGGTGGGAACACGATGACGATGTGGACGATGAAGATTTTTGGGACGATCTTCTCTCGCATATCCGCGAGCAGCGGCTGGTGCCGGTTGTCGGGCCTGAACTCAATGTCGTCGGTGACGGCGAACAGACCCTGAACACGCTGATCGGCCAGCAACTCGTCGAGAAGCACCAACTGGCCGTGCCTGCCGGCCCGATCACCATGGGCGAGGCAGTGGCCGCATTCCTGCGCACGCGCGGCCAGATCGAGGGCGACCGACTGTACCGGGATATCAACAAGATCATCGCGAGGCTGGATCCCGAGCCGGGCGAACCATTTCGAAACTTGGCGGCCATCGACGACTTTCGGCTGTTTGTCGCGACGACGCCGGACCGCTTGTTGGCCAAGGCGGTCAACGACGTCCGGTTCCAGGGGCGGCCGATGGCGCGCGAGATCGCGTTCTCCCCAGTCCAGTCCACAAACGAGCACTCGCACAACGCGGAAGAACCGGCGGCGTCCGAAACCGTCGTCCTGAACCTGTTCGGGCGGGTCGCCGCCACTCCGCAATATGCGATCCACGAAGAGGATCGGCTGGAGTGGATGCATGCGCTGCTGAGTGATACCGCCAGCCTTCCCGGTTGGCTCAACCATCAGGTAAAAGACTGCGCGTTGTTGTTCATCGGCTGCGAAATACCTGATTGGGTAGGTAGATTCCTGCTGCGGATGTCGACCAACGACCGGCTGTCGATCGAGCAGAAGCAGTTCTTCTTCGCCGGGTGCTCGTCGCAGTACGAGCCATCGTTGTCCGACTTCTTCAAAACGTACTGCCGTAGTACGCAAGTACAGCAGCTCGACGTATCGCCTACGGAGTTCACCGCCGAGCTGAGACGTCGCTGGGAACAGGAATCCGGGCCGAGACTGCAAGTGCCGCAGCCGGTCACGCGCCGCCCGGCATCGGGCGTGCCATCCATCTTCATCAGTTACATGCGTGAGGATGTGGCTGAGGCGCGCCGGCTGCGTGACGCGATCAAGGACATCGGCGGGGACGTCTGGCTGGACGAGGGGGAGTTGCTCGCCGGCGACGACTGGCACTCCGAGATTCTTTCGGCCATTCGCCGCACCGTTAAGTTGTTCGTCCCGATCATCTCTGCGAACACCGAACGGGTCGAAGAGGGTTACGTCTTCAATGAGTGGTACGAAGCGCTCCAGCGATCCCGCCGCATACCGGGCCGTAGCTTCATAGTTCCCGTTGTGATCGATGATGACCGCGCGGGTGGTATCAGTGGCTATCCACGCATGCGGGATGCATTCGGCCACTTACACATTGGCCACGCTCCCGGCGGTGAGCCCGATGCGGATCTGCTCGCGGCTTTGAATCTCGCCATCCGTGACATGCGCCGCCCCACCAATGATGCCGCATGATTCTCACGGAGACCGCGCCGCAGCTCGACAGCGAAAACCCCTGGCCGGGGCTCGCGTCGTTCGAAGAAAGTGCCCACGCGTTCTTCTTCGGCCGCACCGACGATACGCGTACTCTGCTCGCTCACGTGCTCGATACTCCGGTCACGGTGCTGAACGGGAGCTCCGGCCTGGGCAAGACCTCGCTGCTGCGTGCCGGCCTGTTCCCCGAGCTGCGCGAGCGCAACTTCCTGCCGATCTATGTGCGTTTGGAACTCAAGCATGGAGTGGGCGCCCTTTCGCAGCAGTTGCATCAGGCGGTACGCAACGCGATTCGTGATGAGGCACCGGATGCCATGCTGCCGTCGGATGGTGAACTGTTGTGGGAATATCTGCATCGCAAGGGTTTAGAGATCTGGAGCTCAAAGAATCAGCTTCTGACGCCGGTGTTGGTGATCGACCAGTTCGAAGAGGTGTTCACCCTTGGGGAACGAGTTCCCGAGTTGGTGGACGAATTCCGTGAAGAACTTGGTGATCTCGCCGAGAATCGCATTCCGGCCAGTCTGGCCTCGCGAATCCACCAAGACGATTCTGTGGCAGACCAATTCGACTTGCGTGCAAGGAATTTCAAACTCCTGATCAGCCTGCGCGAGGACTATCTGGCGGCCCTGGACGAATGGTGTGCATTGATTCCCGCGCTGAGCCGGTCACGTGTGCGGTTGCATCGTCTGCCGGCGAGTCAGGCGCTGGAGGCCGTGCATGAACCGGCGGCGCACCTGATCACGATCGAACTGGCGAGCCGGGTCGTCAGTATCGTTGCGGGCAAGGATCTTCACCCCGGTCGCAAATCGCAAGGTGGGGAAATCGACTCGCCGAATGGTGAACTGGAACGTTCCGGTGTCGAGCCGGCACTCCTGAGTCTGTTCTGCCGCGAGCTCAACGAGATGCGTAAGCGCCGGGGCCTTCCTCGTTTCGATGAAGCGCTGGTGGAGGAGGCCAAGGAACACACTCTCGCGAACTACTACCTGTCGTGCGTACAGGGCATGAAGCCGCGGGTGGCACGGTTCATCGAATCCGAGCTCATTACCGAAACCGGGTTCCGCGACCGCTACATCCGTGAGGATGCAGTGCCGAAGTACCTCACCGACGACGAACTCGAACAGCTCATCCAGTCGCGGCTACTCCGGCTCGACGAAGACCGTTACGGGGCTCAATGGATCGAGCTGACACACGATGTGCTCACCGACGTCGTGCGGGAACACCGGGAGTTGGCGCGCACGGCAGAACTCGAGGCCGAGAAGAAACGGCAAGCGGCCGAACTCGAGAAGGCGAAGAAGCGCGCCCGGGTCCTGGTGGCACTGTTGGCTGTCGCGGCGGTGGCCACGGTGGTGGCGGCCGGCCTCGGCATCTGGGCGTACACGGCGCAACGGCGGGCCACGGACAACCTGCGGGCAGCGACCGCGCAGAAGCTCATCGCCGAGGCGCAGGGCATCCTGAGCGGCGACGAATCCGACAGCGACACAAAAGCGTTCGAGGAAATTCTGGCCGCCCGGGCGCTCCTTCCGTCGGAGGACGGTTCGCTCTACACAGCGGTGAGGCAACGCGATACCACCCTCAAGATCATCGCTACCGATAGTGCCGTCAACAGCTTGGCCTACAGCCCGGACGGGAATCGCATCACCTCGGTGGGTGACGACAAGATGGTGCGACTTTGGGATGCACATACCGGACAACCGATCTGGGAACCTGTCGAAGGCCACTCGGACCTTCCGCAGTGTGTGGCTTTCAGCCCGGACGGACGACTCATCGCTTCGGCCAGCGATGACGGCACCGTCCGGTTGTGGAACGCCGGGACCGGTAAGCCGGTCGGCAGTCCACTCACCGGGCATACCGACCACGTGTTGAGCGTGGCGTTCAGTCCGGACGGGAAGCGCCTCGTGACGACCGGCCTCGACGACACGGTGCGATTGTGGAATGTCGACACCGGACAGCAGATCGGAAGGCTGGTCGCCGACCAGCCCACCCTTATGATGGCTGCGGCGTTCAGTCCGGACGGACGCCTGTTGGCCACGGGCGGCGTGGCCGGCAGTATCGAGCTGTGGGATGCGCACTCGCTCCAACCGATCCGAAAACTCCACACCACTAATGGCTCTGCTGTGATGTGGGTGGCATTCAGCCCGGACGGTCGCAGGTTGGCGTCTGCCGGCTGGGATCAGGCCGTGCGGCTGTGGGATGTCGGCACCGGTGAGGAGATCGGGCATCCGTACCTCGGTCATACGGGCGCTGTGAATGCCGTTGCGTTCAGTCCGGATGGGATGCGGTTGGCATCGGGAGGACTGGACAACACGGTCAGGGTGTGGGACGTGACGACGGGCAAACAAGTCGGAGATCCCCTCGTCGGACACATCGGCGGAGTCAGCAGTGTGATGTTCAGTCCGGACGGGAAGCAACTCGCGTCATCGAGTTGGGACGGCACAGTTCGTGTGTGGGACGCCGACGTGGATGCGCCGTTGGCCCATGCCGCCGATGTGATTGATGTCCTGTATAGCCCCGATGGTCGGCGGTTGGTGACGCTCAGCAGTGACGGCGCGGCTCGGCTGTGGGATGCGGCGACGGGTCAGCCGGTTGGGACTCCGATCCGGCATGGCCAGGGTGTGTCCAGAGCGGTGTTCAGCCCCGATAGTCGCCACTTCGCCACCGCGGGCGACGACGACGTTGTGGGCCTGTGGGACTCGGACACCGGGCGACCGATCGGTGGTCTGATGCGCCACGGTGACGTTGTGCGCAACGTGGCGTTCAGTCCCGACGGTAAGAGGCTTGCGTCGGCGAGTGCCGATCGTACGGTGCGATTGTGGGACGCCAACACTGGTCAACCGGTGGGTCAGCCGCTCGAGCACGCAGAACCGGTTTTCAACGTGGGATTCAGTGCGGACGGGGATCGCTTGGTCTCCGACAGCGGGGCCAACACGGTGCGATTGTGGGAACCTGGCACAGGCCAGCCGATCGGAGAGCCACTAGCGGGTCTCGGCGACACGGTGACCCGGGTCAGCATCAGCCCTGACGGTGATCGCGTCGCGGCCAAGAGTGCGGACGACACGGTGCATTTGTGGGATGCCGCCACCGGACAGTCGGTAGCCGCGCCGCCCATCCACGTCGCGAAGCTGACGGACATGACGTTCAGCCCGGACGGAGACCTGCTGGCGACATACACCTCGGACGGCACCGTGCAGTTGTGGGACGGAAATGACGGCCACGCTGTTGGGAAACCGATAAGGGGCGGCAACTATCCGGTAATGGACGTCGCGTTCAGTCCCGATGGCGACCGGTTGGTGTCGGTGAGCATGGACAACATGGTGCGGCTGTGGAATCCCCATACGGGTGTGGAAGTCGGTGGGCCTCTCCGCCACACCGGCTCCGTGTCCGACGTGGAGTTCAGCCCGAACGGGGATTACCTCGCCACGGCCAGTGAGGATCATATGGTCAGACTGTGGGACGCCGACACCGGTGACGCGGTTGGTGGGTCGTTCAAGGGGCACACCGACAGCGTCACCCAGATAGCGTTCAGCCCAGACGGCAGACAGTTGGCATCCGCCAGCACTGATGACACGGTACGACTGTGGCCGGCTGACGCATCGCCAGAGACGTTGTGCGCCAAGCTGACCCGGAACATGACTCTTGACGAGTGGAACGACTGGGTGTCACCCAAGATTGACTACGACGACTATCAGCCGCTGTGCAAGGACCTTCCCGTCCCCAACTGAGCATTGCGTATAGCCTCGATGCCATGAGCATCAGCCGATTCAGCACCGATGTGTACGCCCACCGGCTTTCCGCGGCCGCAGCAGCTGCGGCCGATGCCGGCCTGGCCGGTCTGGTCATCACACCCGGCTATGACCTGCGGTACCTGGTCGGCTCGCGTGCGCAGACCTTCGAGCGGTTGACGGCGCTGGTGTTGCCTGCCACGGGAGACCCGACCATCGTGGTGCCGCGCCTGGAGCTGGCCGCGCTGCGCGAGTCGGCGGTCACCGAACTCGGTGTGACGGTACGCGATTGGGTGGACGGCGAGAACCCGTACCAGATGGTGGCGGATGCGCTCGGTGGCGCCGGCGCCAAGACCGCAGTCACCGATTCGATGCCCGCACTGCACCTGCTGCCGCTCGCCGACCTGCTCGGCGTGGTTCCGGTGTTGGCCACCGATGTGCTGCGGCGGCTGAGGATGATCAAGGACCCCGCCGAGATCGATGCGCTGCGCAAGGCCGGCGCGGCGATCGACCGCGTGCACGCCCGGGTTCCCGAATTCCTGGTTCCCGGCCGCACCGAGGCCGACGTGGCCGCCGATATCGCTGAAGCCATTGTCGCCGAGGGGCATTCGGAGGTGGCCTTCGTCATCGTCGGCTCCGGCCCCAACGGCGCCGACCCGCACCACGAATGCTCGGATCGCGAGCTGAGCGCGGGAGACATCGTCGTCGTCGACATCGGTGGCCCGTACGAGCCCGGCTACAACTCCGACTCGACCCGCACCTACAGCATCGGTGAGCCGGATCCCGAGGTGGCGCGTCGCTACGCGGTGCTGCAGCGCGCCCAGCAGGCGGCCGTCGCGGCCGTGCGACCCGGGGCGACCGCCGAACAGATCGACGCGGCCGCCCGCGACCTCCTGGCCGCCGAGGGACTGGCCGAGGCGTTCGTCCACCGCACCGGGCACGGCATCGGGCTGTCGGTGCACGAGGAGCCCTACATCGTGGCGGGCAACGATCTGCCGCTGGAGGTCGGGATGGCGTTCAGCGTGGAGCCCGGCGTGTATTTCCCGGGGCAGTGGGGCGCGCGCATCGAGGACATCGTGATCGTCACCGCGGACGGCGCGGAGTCGGTCAACAACCAGCCGCACGATCTCGTGGTCGTGCCGGTGAACTAGCTCTCGCCGCGGTCCAGCAGCTCGGAGGACCCCAGTACGCGCTCGATCCGTACCTCGATCACCACGCGACGGGGGTTCACCCGCGGGGTGCGGTAGCGCTGGGCGTACCGCAACTCGGCATCGCGGACCGCGTCCGGCTCGCTGCTAACCGTGGACTTGCCTTCCAGCGACAGCCAGCGCGCTCCGTCGACTTGGCTGAGCACGGCAATGCCGCGCTCGTGCGCGTTCACCGCTTTCTGCGAGCCGCCGTTGGTGATGACCCGAGCGATGTGCGTCTTGGGATCGAAGGTGAAACCCACGGCCACGACGTGCGGGGAGTTGTCCGAGCGCAGCGTGGTGAGCATGGCCAGGTGGCGTTCGGTGAGGAACGCCAGCGCCTCGCTGGTGAGCTTGGTGGTTGCCTTGCCACGAGATGTAGCCATCGGGGTCCACGCTAGCGCAGGACATAATCGCTGCCATGGATGACACGGCTGGCACGGATCGCCGTGTCGTGGTGATTTTCGGGGGCCGCAGCGAGATCGGTGTCGAACTCGCGGTCCGGCTCGCGGCCGGCGCGACCGTGGTGCTGGCCGCCCGCCGCGCCGATCAGCTCGACGAGCAGGTCGCGGCCGTGACGGCGGCCGGGGCCGCGGCGGTGCACACCGTCGAATTCGACGCCGACGACGTCACCGGCCACACCAGGGTGATCGAGGCGATCGAAACCGGCCACGGGCCGATCGACACCGCCGTGCTGGCGTTCGGGGTGCTGGGGGACCAGGACCGGGCCGAGGCCGACCCGGCACACGCCGTGGCCGTCGTGCACACCGACTACGTGGCCCAGGTCGGCTTGCTGACCGTGCTCGCCCAGCGCATGCGCGCCAGGGACCGGGGTCGGCTGGTGGTGTTCTCCTCGATCGCCGGTGCCCGCGCCCGCCGCGCCAACTACGTCTACGGTTCGGCCAAAGCCGGCCTCGACGCGTTCGCCAGCGGCCTGACCGACGCGCTGCACGGAACCGGGGTGCAGCTGCTGATCGTGCGGCCGGGATTCGTCATCGGCCGGATGACCGAAGGCATGGAGCCGGCGCCGTTCTCCAGCACGCCCGACCAGGTGGCCGATGCCACAGCCAACGCGCTCCGCAAGGGCAAGACAGCGGTGTGGGTGCCGTGGGTGATCCGGCCGACGATCTTCGTGACGCGGTTCGTGCCGAGGCCGATCTGGCGAAAGATGCCGCGATGATGAGCGCTCGCGCGAAGAACAGACAGCAGATGATCACCGTGGTCGGCATCGGGGCCGACGGGATGGCCGGGCTGTCGGGCACCTCCCGTGACGAGTTGGCGCGCGCCACCGTCGTGTACGGCTCGCCGCGGCAGTTGGACCTGCTCGACGACAGCGTGACGCGGGACCGTCGCGAATGGCCGTCGCCGATGTTGCCTGCCCTGCCCACGCTTTTCGGCGACGCGGATGTGCACGTGGTGGCCAGCGGGGATCCGCTGCTGCACGGCGTCGGTGCGACGCTGATCCGGCTGTTCGGGGCGCACCGGGTGCGGGTGCTGCCGCACGTGTCGAGTGTGACGCTGGCGTGCGCCCGAATGGGCTGGACGGTGCCCGACACCGAGGTGATCAGCCTGGTCACCGCGGCGCCGCACACCGCGGTGCGCCGGGGTGGCCGCGCGATCGTGCTGTCCCGCGACGCGCAGACCCCGGCGACGCTGGCCCGGTTGCTGAGCGAATCCGGGCGGGGTGACTCTGAACTGACCGTGCTGGAGCAGCTGGGCGGACCGGGGGAGCGCCGCCACGACGGCACCGCGCGGGACTGGGCGACGACACCGCCAGCCGGGGTCGACGACCTCAATGTGATCGCGGTGGCGTACCTGCCGGACGAACGCCGGGCCCAGGCGCTGCCCGACGACGAATTCGCCCACGACGGGCAGCTGACCAAGCAGTCCATCCGGGCGGTCACGCTGGCGACGCTGGGGCCGCGGCCCGGGGAACTGTTGTGGGACATCGGCTCGGGGTCGGGCAGTATCGCGATCGAATGGTCGCGCAGCGCACCGGGTTGCGCGGCGGTCGCATTCGAACGTGACGAGCAGCGACGTGACCGGATCTTGAGCAATGTCACGGCTTTCGGGGTTCGGGTGGACGTCCGCGGCGGTGCGCCCGAGTCACTCGACGGTGCGCCCGACCCTGACGTGATTTTCGTCGGCGGCGGGGTCACGCAACCCGGCGTGCTGCAGGCCTGCTTCGACCGGCTGCCGTCAAGTGGTCGGCTGGTGGTCAACGCGGTCACGCTGGAATCAGAAGCAGTTGTGGCGCAATGGTATTCGAAGGAAGGCGGCGAGGTGCGGCGGTATCAGCACTACCAGGGCGGCGCGATCGGCGGCTTCACCGGCTGGCGTCCGGCACTGCCGGTCACGCAGTGGGCGGTGGTCAAGCCATGACGGTGTACTTCATCGGGGCCGGCCCTGGCGCTGCCGACCTCATCACCGTGCGCGGCGCGAAGCTGCTCGGCAACTGCCCGGTGTGCCTGTACGCCGGGTCGATCATGCCCGACGACCTGTTGGCGTTGTGCCCGCCCGATGCCAAGGTCATCGACACCGGGCCGTTGAACCTGGACCAGATCATCGATGAGTTGGCGGCCGCGGACAAAGCGGGAATCGACGTGGCCCGCCTACATTCCGGCGATCCGTCGATCTACAGTGCGCTGGCCGAGCAGTGCCGCCGCCTCGACGAGCTGGGCATCGGCTACGAGATCGTGCCCGGAGTACCGGCATTCGCCGCGGTCGCCGCGGCGCTGGGACGCGAGCTCACCGTCCCCGGCGTCGCCCAGACTGTCACCCTGTCCCGGGTGGCCACCCTTTCCACGGCGATGCCCGAGGGTGAGGACCTGCGCACGCTGTCGGCACCGGGGGCGACGCTGGTGCTGCACCTGGCCGCAGCACAGATCGACAACATCGTCCCGCAACTCCTCGACGGTGGTTACCGCCCTGAAACTCCTTGTGCTGTGGTGGCCTTCGCCAGCTGGCCGCAGGAGATTGTGCTGCGCGGAACACTCGCCGACATCGCCGAGAAGATGCATGCCGCCGCGGTGACCAAAACTGCGGTGATCGTCGTCGGCGATGTCCTTGCCGCCGAAGGATTCTCCGACAGCTACCTGTATTCGTCCGGGCGGCGTCGCGGAGCCACCCACTGATGAAGGTCCTGCTGCTCGGCGGCACCGGTGAGGCCCGGGCCCTGGCCGCCGCCCTGCATCCCGAGGTCGAGGTGATCAGCTCGCTGGCCGGGCGGGTACCCGACCCGGCGCTTCCGGTCGGCCCGGTACGCATCGGCGGGTTCGGCGGGGTGGACGGGATGAGACAGTGGCTGGTCGCCGAGCGCGTCGACGCGGTCGTGGATGCCACCCATCCCTTCGCCGCCACCATCACCGCACACGCGGCGCAGGTGTGCGCCGAACTCGGCCTGCCGTACCTGATTCTGGCCCGGCCGGCCTGGGCCCCCGGCTCGGCGATCGTGGTGGGATCGGACACCGAAGCCGCCGAAACCGTGACGGCCAACGGGTATTCGCGGGTCTTCCTCACCACGGGACGTTCCGGCACGCGGGCGTTCAAGGACGTCGACGCCTGGTTCCTCATCCGCGCCGTCACCCCGCCGGACCCTGACACCCTGCCCGCCGATCACGACCTGCTGCTATCCCGCGGTCCGTATGACTACGACGGGGAACTGGCGCTGCTGCGTGAGCACCGCATCGATGCGTTGGTGACCAAGAACAGTGGCGGCGCGATGACCGAGCCCAAACTGCGGGCCGCCGAGGCGGCGGGTGTGCCGGTGGTCATGGTGGACCGTCCGCCGCTGCCGCCCGGGGTACACACGGTGACCACGGTCGACGAGGCGGCAGGCTGGGTTCGCGTCAGGCGTTGATCAGGTCTAGTGTGCCGAGTTCGCGGATCGCCTGACAACCGCGCTGTGCCATCGTCACCATCATGTCGTCGCCGCGCTCGGTCGAACTGGCGAACGCGGTGCCGAGGACGGTGATCAGCGGCGCCTGAAGCATGCCCAAACGGTAATCTTGCCAACAGGTTTCGCGGTCGTAGCCGGTGACGCCGTGGGACAGCAGCCGATCGTGGTAAGCCGTGACCAGTTCGGCTTCGGCGGCGGCTCGAACGGCCGGGTCCAGGCTGGTCGCGGTGAAGTACGACAGGTCACGGGCGGGCAGGCCCGAGCCGAGCGTCTGCCAGTCCACCACGGTGATCCGGGTCCGGTCAGGGTCGAACAGCATGTTGTCCAGGCGGTAGTCACCGTGCAGGATCGCGAACCGGTCGGGCTCGGTCAGCAGCCAGGGCGTCACCACCGACATCGCCGCACGCATGGTGTCCTGGTCCTCGGCGCTCAGGCGTGCGCCGATCTTGTCCAGGGTGATGTCGGCGGCCATCTTGGCGACGTCGCCAAATCCCTTGGCGGAGTCGGGTTCCGGCTTGGGCATCGCAATGCCGGGGAAGTTCGCCCACTGTGGGTCGGCCCAGGTCGGCCCGTGCAGGTCGGCGAGTGCCAGCACCGCCAAAGTGGCCTCGGCGGCGGTGCACCCGGCGATCTGGTCGCCTTGCTCGGCGGGTGCCATGTCCGCCAGGAGCAGGACGAAATCGGCACCGTCACCGGCGATCTCACAGTGGTGGCAGCGGGGGACCGGGATGTGTACGTGGTCGGCGACCTTGGTGTAGAAGGCGTGCTCCGAGCGGTAGCCGATCGTGACGCGGTCCCGCACCGTCTCGTCCTGCGACGGCAGCTTGACCGCGAACGTCGCCGGCAGCCCGGTCTCGTCGTGGTAGGTGACCGAGACCCGGTAGGTGGCGCCCGTCTGGCCCGTGCCGATCGGTGCGGTCCGGACCGAATCCACCTCGGCACCAAGGATTTTCGATAACCATCCGGCGGTCACCTCGGCAGGCGTGCTCGGAATCGATTTGGGGAGCGAGCCCGCCGCGGTCACTGCACTGTCCCGTAGATCGAGCCCATCCACATCGCCTCTGCGCCTTCCAGTAGTTGTCGTCGCGACAGCGGCCCACCAAGGATGAACCGCTCGATCAGTCGATCGTTGAATTCCATGAGCAGGCCCGCGAGTACGGCCGCGTCGACGCCGTCGGGCGCGCGGCCTGCGGCGCGCTCTGCGGTGATCACCGTCGAGACGGTGGGGACGAACGACTCGCGGGCCTGGTCCCACAGATCGCGCACGGCCCCGCTGGACCCGCGCGCCTCCAACATGGCCTGCACCAGGTAGCGATGATCCTCAGCGGTCTTCAGCACCGCTTCGATGGTGTCGTGGACGCGTTCACGGGGTGGCCGGGAAACGTCGGCCAGGATGTTGTTGGCCGCGAACAACGCCTCGTACATGGGCTCGACCAGCGCGGCGACGGCAGCCGCCTTGTTCTCGAAATAGAAATAGAACGCCGACCGGCCGACCCCGGCCTGACGCGCCACCTCAGCGATGTTCAGCGCGTCGAACCCGGTCTGCTGCAGGTGCTCGTTGAGCGCCGCCAGGATCGCGGTGCGCCGCTGATCGCTGCGTTGGGGTTGGCGTCGGTCGACCGGTGACCGTGTGGGTGCGCCCTGTGGTGCCGTAGGCATACTGGCCGGCCCTCCGATTTCGACGGGTGTGACGCCGGACACTATCGGCCAGTCTGACAGCTGTCAATGAATCTCGACGCGAGTCAGCCGGGTCGGGTCAGCCTGGGTACTGGCGCGGGGTGAACACCCGATCCTCGGTGGTGTCGCCGGCCGCGGAACCGGTGTACCACTGCGTCTGCGACGAGCCGATGATCAACATCGTGCGCATATCCACCTGCGCCGGATCCAGATCGGCCAGGCGCACCACGGAGACCCGCTCGCCCGGGCCGGGTTCCGCACCGGAGACGGCCCGCGCGACGACCACCGGGGTGCTCGGATCCCGGTACTCCAACAGCAGGTCGCGCATCGCGCCCACCTGCCAGGTGCGGGTCTTCGATGCCGGGTTGTAGATCGCCAGTGCCAGGTCGGCCTTGGCTGCCGCGCGGAGCCGTTCGACGATCACCTCCCATGGCTTGAGCCGGTCCGACAACGAGATCACCGCGTAGTCGTGGCCGAGCGGGGCGCCGACCCGGCTCGCGACCGCCTGGGCCGCCGTCATCGCGGGAATCACCCGGACCTCGACGCCGGGCCACTGCTTGGCCTCTTCGAGTACCGCGGTGGCCATCGCGAACACCCCCGGATCGCCGGAGGACACCACGGCGACCGTCCGGCCTTCCTGCGCCAGCTTGCAGGCCAGCTGTGCGCGGGCCGGCTCGTCGGTGTTGTCGCTGGGATGGTGGTGCTGCCCGGCGCGGGCCCCGACGCGATCGAGGTAGGGGCCGTAGCCGATCAGGTCGGTGGCCGCGGCCAGCTCGCGGCGGGTCTGCGGGGTCATCCAGTCCGAGTCGCCCGGCCCGAGGCCGACGACGACCACGCTGCCCTGCGGTGAGGTGGACCGTGATCGGCCGGGAACCATCGCCAGCGAGAAGTACGGCACTTTGATGTCCGAGCCCTCGGTGCCGACCTCTCGAGCCGGTGAGACCCGCTGCCGGTCCGTGCTGGCCCGCTCGACGTAGTACGCCTCGTCCAGCCGTCCCGTCGATTCGAGGGCTTCCCGGACCCGGGTGTAGGACCGGCCTAGCTTGAGCACGACGGCCGCGTCGGTGTCGGCCAGGCGGCGCTCCAGTTCGGCGGTGGGCAGGGTGCCGGGCAGGATCGTCAGTACGTCGTCGCCCTGCACCAGCGGGGTGCCGGTGGCGGCCGAGGCCGCGCTCACCGAGGTGACGCCGGGAACGATGACGGCGTCGAACCGCTCGGTGAGCCGGGTGTGCATGTGCATGTAGGAGCTGTAGAACAGCGGGTCGCCCTCGGCCAGCAGGGCCACGTCGCGACCGGCCTCCAGGTGCGCGGCGATGCGCTCGGCGGCCGCGGCGTAGAAATCCTCCATTGCGCCGACGTACCCACCGGGGTGGTCGGTGGTCTCGGTGGTGACCGGATAGACGAGGTGTTCTTCGAGCTGGCCTTCGCGCAGGTACGGCGCGGCGATGCCCCTGGCGATGCTGTGCCCGTGCTTGGCGCTGTGATAGGCCACCACGTCCGCCGCGCTGATCAGTCGAGCCGCCTTGACGGTGACGAGCTCCGGATCGCCCGGGCCCAGCCCGACGCCGTACAGGGTGCCCCGGGTTTGACGTTCTGACGCCGTTGTACTCACTCGTGCTCACTCGCAATCGAATTGACGGCAGCCGCGGCCATGGCGCTGCCACCGCGCCGGCCGGTCACCACCAGATAGGACATGCCTCGCGGGCGCTCGATCAGTTCCTGCTTGGACTGCGCCGACCCGACGAATCCGACCGGTCCGCCCAACACCGCGGCCGGCACGGGCGCACCCTCGTCGAGCAGTTCCAGCAGCCGGAATAGGGCTGTCGGCGCATTGCCGATCGCGACTACCGCGCCGCCGAGGCGGTCGGCCCACAGATCGACCGCGGCCGCCGAGCGGGTGAAGCCCAGCTTCGCGGCCATCTCAGGGGCACGCGGATCGGCCACCAGCGAGACGACCTCGTTGTCGGCGGGCAGCCGCGAGCGCGTGATTCCGGCCGCGACCATCGACGAGTCGCACAGGACCGGGGCACCCGCGGCCAGCGCGGCATGAGCCCTGGTCACGACGTCGTCGGTGTAGGAGACATGATCGGCGACGTCGACCTGACCGCAGGTGTGGATCAGCCGGACCACCACCCGCGACACATCGTCGGGGAAACGCGACAGGTTCGCCTCGGCGCGGATCGTCGCGAACGACTGCCGGTAGATCTCAGCGGCGTCACGGATGTAGTCGAGCACCCGCATACCCTACGGGGGCGTGATACGCAGCCGGTATCCGTCCTCGGTGGCCACCAGCACGTCCCCGGCGGGCGGGCTGCCACAGGCCCGATCGCAGCCCACGAAGTGGCGGTGGACATCGGTATCGGTGGGGGTGTTTACCGCCTCCGCCGCGTCGGCCCGCACATCCGCGGCGGACTTGGCGCACCCGGGGCTGCCGGTGCAGGCGCTGACCCGCAGCCACGGCGAGTTCTCGTCGAACACCAGTCCCAGCGGAGCCAGCACCCGCAGCGCCGTGTCGGCGACGCCCTCGGGAACGTCGCACACCAGGACCGAGCGCCACGGAGTGATCACCAGCGGGGTCTCTACGGCGGCCAGGAACTGGGCGACGCGGGCCTGCAGGACGCCCAGCGGCACCGCGGCGCCCAGCGCGATGTCGCCGTCGCGTTGCTCGATCCAGCCCACCGGCGGTGTCACCGTCGGCGGCCAGGTGGCGCCGCCCTGGGCGCCGACGGTCAGGCCAGCCAGCAGAGGCGCATGGTCGTCGAGTTCAGTTATCCGCCAGGCATTTCCGCGGATCTGGACGAACTTCCCGGCCACCTCGATCAAGGTCGCCACCACGTCGGCGGCATCCAGCCGTACCCCGGTGTCGCGGCCGGCCAGCAGGAGCGCGAACGTGCCGTCGTCGTTGGCATGCACCCCGGTGTCGGCGTCGATCCCG
>MSTD01000004.1:34075-109506 GCA_001942045.1 Mycolicibacterium porcinum | reverse complement strand
GGTGTCGGAGTCGATCACGGACACGTCGCCGCGGCCGGCATCCAGGCTGAACCAGAACCTGCCGGGCAAGCCGGCCAGCGCCGGATCGGCCTGGATCGCACGGTCGAGGTCGACGACCAGGGGGCGGACGTCGGCGACGCCGCCCAAACGTCCGGACAGTGGCGAGGCGACGATGTTGCGGGCCCGCTCATGGGTCGGTGACGGCAGCAGTCCCGCTGCTGTCAGCGCCGTGGCGGCCGCGTCGGTGTCGGTCACGGCCCGGATCTGGATGTTGCCGCGAGACGTCAGTTCCATTGCCGGAGAGCCGAACTGCTCGGCCACCTGGGCCAGTGCGGTCAGTTGGGCCGACGTGATCATCCCGCCGGGGAGCCTGATCCGGACCAGGGCACCGTCGGCGGCCTGGTGCACGGTCAGTGCGCCGGGGCAGGCGTCCTGGTCACGGGTCCTGGTCATATCGGCGTCCATTCTAGGAACTTCCTGGCCGCGGCCTGAATTCGTGCGACGATTGTGCAGGCGATGCCCGGTGTCGACAAGAAGACGGAACGCGTGGCCACGGTGCTGGTGCTCCTGGTGCTCGCTGTGATTGCCGTGCGGGGTTACCTGCCCGGCGGGGCGCACGCGTCACCTCCGGCCCGGTCCGATTCGCCCGGCAGTTTCATCGCCTTCGTCGCCCTGCTGACGGTCGGGCTGGCCGTGTTCGCCTTCGCGGTCATCACGGCGCCGCGCGCGTCGCCCGAACCCGGTGCGGCCGACGGCATCGGCCGGCTGGAACTTCGCGGCCTGCGGGTTCGGCTGCGCTGGCGCTGGGCCCTGCTCGCGGTTGCTGCGACGGTGGCCTGGCTGCTGATCCTCATCCTGATCGCCCGGCTGACCGCGACACCGCTGCCGCCGCTTCCCGAACCGTCCGCGACACCGGCTCCCACGCCGCCGCCGGGGGCGCCGCCCATCCGGCCCCCGGATCCCACCGGGTCTGCACCCAGCGCCTTCGGCTACCTCGCCGCGACGACGCTCACCGTTCTTCTGGTCGTGGCGTTCGCCGTCGTCCGGCAGGCTCGTCGGGCCGGTCAGTCCCCGACGCCGTCGCAGGACGGAATCCGGACGACGCCACGGCAAGTGCCACGCGGCCCCGAAAGGCTGGCTCGGGCAACCGAACTGGGTCTGGCCGAGATCGGGGACCTCAGCCGCGATCCACGCGCTGCGATCATCGCCTGCTACCTCGCGATGGAACGTGGGCTGGCGCACGCCCCCGGGGCCGTGCCGCTGGTCTCGGATACGCCGTCGGAGGTACTCGCCCGTGCCGTGCAGCACCACGCGTTATCTGTAGACAGCGCAACCGAACTCGTAGAGTTGTTCACCGAGGCCAGGTTCAGCCCGCACGTGATGAACGAGGCTCACCGCGAAGCCGCCGTCCAGGCGTTGCACCGAGTGCTGGCCGAACTGCGGAGCCTGGCATGAAGAGAACCGTCATCGCCGGGCTGCTGCTGGTGGTGGTTCTGGTCGAGGTGGTGACGGCGTCGATGCCCGACCGGCGCGGGGTGGCTTGGGGCGCCGGGGCGGCGGTGGCGGTGCTGATGTTCAGCCTGCGCTGGGCGTTGCGCGACGACGGAACCTCCGAGGTGTCCGCAAACGCTTCCGACGATGCCGCTGAACTGTTGGAGCAGTGGAGATCTCAGACCGACTCGCTGATCCAGCGGGCGGAAACCACCCGCTTGCAGTGGGATCGGCATCTACGGCCGCGACTGGCCCGGGAATTCGCCGCGGCCACCGGGCACCGGCAGGCGGCCGATCCCGCAGCGTTCGTCGCGACGGGCACGATGCTGTTCGGACCCGAGCTGTGGCAGTGGGTGGATCCCGACAACGTCATCGGTACGGGTGCGGCGGCCGAGCAACCCGGACCGGGGCGGGACGTGCTCGATGAGATCCTGCGACGATTGGAGCGGTTATGACCGGAGTGTCCGCGCTGTCGTCGGCGGCGACCACCGCGCAGAGCGTGCTCGACGAGATCGAGCGGGTGGTGGTCGGTAAGCGGGGCGCCCTCACCCTCATCCTCACCACGTTGTTGGCCCGGGGGCACGTCCTGATCGAGGACCTGCCGGGGCTGGGCAAGACGTTGATCGCCCGGTCGTTCGCCGCGGCACTCGGGCTGAAATTCACCCGGGTGCAGTTCACCCCCGACCTGTTGCCGGCCGACCTGCTGGGCTCCACGGTGTACGACATGCAGTCGGGCAGTTTCGAATTCCGGCCCGGTCCGATCTTCACCAATCTGCTGCTGGCTGACGAGATCAACCGCACGCCGCCCAAGACCCAGGCCGCGTTGTTGGAGGCGATGGCCGAGGGGCAGGTGAGCATCGACGGCCACACCCACCGGTTGCCGGCCCCGTTCATCGTGTTGGCGACCGACAATCCGATCGAGTACGAGGGCACCTATCCGCTGCCAGAGGCCCAACTCGACCGGTTCGCTGTGCGGCTGGAACTCAAGTACCTCACCGAAGCGGACGAACTGCGGATGCTGCGACGTCGTCTGGACCGCGGTTCGGCCGAGCCGACCGTGCGCCAGATCATCGACGGGCCACAGTTTCTCGAGATGCGCGAGGCGGTGGAGCAGGTCACCGTTCACGACGACGTGCTGCATTACGTCGTCGCGCTGGCGGCCGCCACCCGGCATCACCCGCAGGTCGCGGTGGGTGCCAGTCCGCGCGCCGAGTTGGATCTGGTCCAGCTGGCCCGCGCCCGGTCACTGTTGCTCGGCCGAGACTATGTGATCCCCGAGGACGTCAAAACCCTTGCCGTCGCTGCCATGTCGCACCGGATCAGCCTGCGTCCGGAGATGTGGGTGCGCAGCATCCACGGTTCGGATGTGATGGCCGAACTGCTGCGCCGGCTGCCGGTGCCCCGCGCGGGCCAGGAGCCGGGCTGATCCGATGTCCGATACCACTACCGTCGACGTGCCGCTCCGGTGGCGGGCCACGCCGCTGGCCAAGGCTCTGATCACCGTGGTGGCCGGCGCATTGTCGGTCGCTGTCATCGGATCTCGTTGGCAACTAATGATTTTCGCGGCACCGATGATCGGGGTGCTGTGCTCGGTGTGGTGGCAACGGCCGATAGCCAGAATTCAGGTGAACGGACGGCCCGCTGTGGTGCGGTGTTTCGAGTCCGAGCCGGTGCAGGTCTCGATAGCGGTGACCGGGGCGTCCGCTGCGCTCATGGTCGCACCAACGGCGGGGATGGAGCTGACGGTGGCCGCCGAGGCTATGCGCGATCGCCGGACGGTGGTGGGGAGCGCGCCCCGCTGGGGTCGTTATCCGGTGCGGGCCACCGTCGAGGCGACCGCCCCGGGCGGTCTGCTGGCCGGTGTCGGCACCGTCGACTCCGCGGAGATCTACGTGTTTCCCCGGGCCGCGCCGCAGTCGACGGGCATACCCCGCACCGAGTTGCCGGACCGGCTCGGCGCCCACTTGACGCGGCACACCGGGCCCGGCGTCGAGTATGCAGATGTGCGGCCCTACGTGCCGGGAGATCAGCTGCGCACCGTGAATTGGCCGGTCAGTGCCCGTCGTGGCCGGTTGCACGTCACCGAACGGCTGACGGACCGCGGTGCCGACGTCGTGGTGCTGATCGACACCCACGATCAGGCGCCCGGACCGGCCACCCAGGCCACCGAACGCATCGCGCGGGGCGCGGCGCAGGTGGTGCAGACCGCGCTGCGCAACGGTGATCGCGCGGGGATCGTGGCGTTGGGCGGGAACCGGCCCCGCTGGCTCGGCGTCGATATCGGCAGGCGGCAGTTCTACCGTGTGCTCGATGCCGTGCTGGGCTCCGGCGACGGATTCGAGACACTCACCGGAACCCTGGCTCCGCGGGCGGCCGTGCCGCCGGGTGCCATCGTCGTGGCGTTCTCCACCCTGCTGAGTACCGAGTTCGCGCTGGCGCTCATCGAACTGTGCAAGCGCCGGCACACCGTGGTCGCGGTCGACGTCCTCGACGGCGCACCGTTCGAGGACGACCTGGATCCCCTGACCGGCCGGATGTGGGCGCTGCAGCGCTCGGCGATGTACCGGGACATGAGCACCATCGGCATCGACGTTGTGCACTGGGCGGGTGACGGCGCCTTGGCCGATGCGATGCGCCTGGTTCCCGACCGGCAGCGACACGACCGACGGCGGTCGTGACATGTCCGCGCAACCGGCCCCACGCAGTATCTCGACGGTCTTCGGGTTCCTGATGGCCGCGGCCGTGGCGATACCGGCCGAGGGCCCGGCGTTGGTGGCCGCGGCCCTGACCGCGGGCGGGGTGCTGGCCGGGCTGTACTTCAGGCCGGCCGCCGGCGTCGCGGTGTTGGCTGCCGCGGCCGGGCTGACGTTCAGTGATCCGGCACCGGCGTACGCCGCGCTGGCAGGCCTCTCGGCGACCGCCTATCTGGTCATCCGGCATGCCGCGGATATCCCGGGAGTGGTCACGACGACCGGGCCGAGCATGATTGCCGCGGTCGGGTTCAGCGTGGCCGTGCTGGCCGCGGCGCTGGTGCCGGTCTCGGTGCGCTGGCTGCCGTTGCTGGTTCCGCTCGCGGTGGCCGTGCTGTACGTGCTGGTGGTGCACCCATTCGTCGACCAGGCGAGATGGACTGGGAAGTATCGAATGTGACCTGCGCCACCGATTCGGAATGCTGTTCGCTCCCTTACAAATAGGGGATTTTCGCCGCGACGGCCCGTAGCGTCGGTCAAGTACCCGAGACCGCTGGTATCGGGATCGAAGCCAGATACACGAGAGGAGCGATCCATGCTTGCCTTCGGTGCATTCGCCGCAGTTGTCCTGGTGCTCGTTGTTGCGGCCGGCCCGCCGTATCGGCAGTCGTGGCACGCCCGCTTCGGCGAGAACCAGCCCTGACCCCTGACTAGCTGTGCCGCACCGGCTGCCCTGAGCGGGTAGCCGGTGCGGTACGAATGGGGGGTGCTAGCTCCCACCGTCCTGCTGCTGTCGACCTCGGACACCGACTTGATCACCGCCCGCGCCAGCGGCGCCCGGTACCGCTGGGCCAACCCGTCGCGGCTGGTCACCGGCGAACTCGAGGAACTGCTCGACGGCGCCGACATCGCCGTGATCCGGATCCTCGGCGGCTACCGAGCCTGGCAGGACGGCATCGACACCGTGGTGGCCAGCGGCCTGCCGACGGTGGTGGTCAGCGGCGAGCAATCGCCCGACGCCGAACTGATGGGGCATTCGACCGCCCCGCAGGGCGCCGCCCTGCAAACCCACATCTACCTGGCTCAGGGCGGTCTGGAGAATCTGGCTAACCTGCATTCCTTCTTGTCCGACACGCTGCTGATGACCGGGTTCGGTTTCGCCGCCCCGGTGACGACTCCGACCTGGGGTGTCCTGGATCGAACCGCCGCGGTGTCCGGCGCAGATAGCCCGACCGTCGCGGTGCTCTACTACCGCGCCCAGCAGCTGGCCGGGAACACCGCCTATGTCGAGGCGCTGTGTGACGCGGTCGAACAGGCCGGCGGTAAGGCCCTGCCGGTGTTCTGCGCTTCCCTGCGCACCGCCGAACCCGACCTCCTCGAGCTGCTCGGTACCGCCGATGCGCTCGTCACCACCGTGCTCGCGGCCGGCGGTGCCACTCCGGCGACGGTCGGTGCCGGAGGCAACGACGACTCCTGGAACGTCGCTCACCTTGCGGCCCTGGATATTCCGATCCTGCAGGGGCTGTGCCTGACGAGTTCGCGGGATCAATGGTCCAACAACGACGATGGGATGTCGCCGCTGGACGTGGCCACCCAGGTCGCGGTGCCCGAATTCGACGGCCGAATCATCACAGTGCCGTTCTCCTTCAAGGAGATCGACTCCGAAGGGTTGATCTCCTACGTGGCCGACCCCGAGCGTTGCGCGCGGGTGGCCGGCCTGGCCGTGCGGCACGCCCGGTTGCGCGCCATCCCGGCCGCGGAAAAGCGGGTGGCCGTGGTCTTTTCGGCCTATCCCACCAAGCATGCCCGCATCGGCAACGCCGTCGGCCTGGACACCCCGGCCAGCGCGGTCGCGCTGCTACGCGCCATGCGCGACGCCGGTTACGACATCGGTGACATCCCGGGCGTCGACTCGGGTGACGGTGACGCCCTGATCCACTCGCTGATCGAGAAGGGCGGGCAGGATCCGGACTGGCTCACCGACGAGGCACTGGCCGCCAACCCGATTCGGGTCCCGGCCAAGGATTACCGCGCCTGGTTCGCCACGCTTCCCGCCGAACTCGCCGAGGCCGTCGTCGAACACTGGGGCCCGCCGCCGGGTGAGCTGTTCGTCGACCGCAGCCGTGATCCCGACGGTGAGATCGTCATCGCGGCCATCCGGGCCGGCAACGTGGTGCTGATCGTGCAGCCGCCGCGCGGCTTCGGCGAGAACCCCGTGGCGATCTACCACGACCCTGACCTACCGCCCAGCCACCACTACCTGGCCGCCTACCGCTGGCTGGACTCGTCGTTCGCCGGTTCGTTCAAGGCCGACGCCGTGGTGCACCTGGGCAAGCACGGCAACCTGGAATGGCTGCCGGGCAAGACGCTCGGCATGAGCGCGGCCTGCGGCACCGACGCGGCGCTCGGCGATCTGCCGCTGATCTACCCGTTCCTGGTCAACGATCCGGGGGAGGGCACCCAGGCCAAGCGCCGGGCCCACGCCACCCTGATCGACCACCTCATCCCACCGATGGCGCGCGCCGAAACCTACGGGGACATCGCCAAACTCGAGCAGCTGCTCGACGAGCACTCCACCGTCTCGGCGCTGGACCCGGGCAAGCTGCCGGCGATCCGCCAGCAGATCTGGACGCTGATGCGGGCCGCCAAGATGGACCACGACCTGGGCCTGGAGGACCGCCCCGACGAGGATTCCTTCGACGACATGCTGCTGCACGTCGACGGCTGGCTGTGTGAGATCAAGGATGTTCAGATTCGCGACGGCCTGCACATCTTGGGGCAGAAGCCCACGGGGGAAGGCGAACTCGACCTGGTGCTGGCCATCCTGCGGGCCCGGCAGCTGTTCGGCGGTGAGCAGACCGTGCCCGGGCTGCGTCAGGCCCTGGGCCTTACCGAAGACGGCAGTGATGATCGCGCGGCCGTCGACGCCGCCGAGGCCGGTGCCCGCGAACTGGTGGCCGCTCTGCAGGAATTCAGTTGGGACACAGGGGCTGTGGACCGCATCACCGAGAACCCTGAGGTGGCCCGCATCCTGCGGTTCGCCGCCACCGAGGTGGTGCCTCGGCTGGCCGGAACGGAATGCGAGATCGATCAGGTGCTTCGCGCGCTGGCCGGCGGCTTTATCGCCTCGGGGCCGTCCGGATCGCCGTTGCGCGGCCTGGTCAACGTGCTGCCCACCGGACGCAACTTCTATTCGGTGGACCCCAAGGCAGTTCCATCCCGGCTGGCCTGGGAAACCGGTGTGGCGATGGCCGATTCACTGCTGGACCGCTACCGCACCGATTACGGCCGCTGGCCACAGTCGGTCGGCCTGTCCGTATGGGGCACCTCGGCCATGCGTACCGCAGGCGACGACATCGCCGAGGTGCTCGCCCTGCTCGGCGTGCGGCCGGTCTGGGATGACGCCTCGCGCCGCGTGGTCAACCTGGAGCCGATCGACCTGGCTGAACTCGGCCGGCCCCGCATCGACGTGACGGTGCGTATCTCCGGGTTTTTCCGGGACGCGTTCCCGCACGTGGTCACCATGCTCGACGACGCGGTGGCACTCGTGGCGGGCCTCGACGAATCGGCCGAGGACAACTACGTGCGCGCCCACGCCCAGGTCGACCTCGCCGAACATGGCGATCAACGGCGGGCCACCACGAGGATTTTCGGTTCCAAGCCGGGGACTTACGGAGCGGGCCTGCTGCAGTTGATCGACAGCCGCAACTGGCGTGACGACGCCGACCTGGCCGAGGTGTACACCGCCTGGGGTGGATTCGCCTACGGCCGCGGACTCGACGGTGCACCCGCGGCCGATGACATGAACCGGGCCTACCGGCGAATCGCGGTGGCGGCCAAGAACACCGATACCCGCGAACACGACATCGCCGACTCCGACGATTACTTCCAGTACCACGGAGGGATGGTCGCCACCGTGCGCGCGCTGACCGGCCAGGCGCCGGCGGCCTACATCGGCGACAACACCCGCCCCGACGCGGTGCGCACCCGCACGCTGTCGGAGGAGACCAATCGGGTGTTCCGGGCCAGGGTGGTCAACCCGCGCTGGATCACCGCGATGCGCAGGCACGGCTACAAGGGCGCGTTCGAGATGGCCGCCACCGTCGACTATCTCTTCGGCTACGACGCCACCGCACACGTGATGGCGGACTGGATGTACGAACGGCTTTCGGCTGAATACGTGCTCGACGACGAGAACCGCAAGTTCATGTCCGAATCCAATCCGTGGGCGTTGCACGGCATGGCCGAACGGCTGCTGGAGGCCGCGGGCCGCGGGATGTGGGCCGAGCCCGAGCCGGCCACCCTGGACGGACTGCGCCAGGTCCTGCTGGAAACCGAGGGCGAGCTCGAGGGCTGACAGCGTCGACGCTGCGGCCAGGGCTCACCGTTCTCGCAGTTTTCCTCCCGGTACGCAGAGTCAACGGTCGCGGGCGTGTTGGCCTAGATTGGGCGTCATGGCTCCCACCTTCGCCGATGTCGCCAAGGCCAACTACGTTCTGCTCACCACCTTCACCAAGGACGGGCGGCCCAAGCCGACCCCGATCTGGGCGGTGCCTGACGGTGATCGCCTTTTGGTGATCACCGAGGCGGACTCGTGGAAGGTCAAGCGGATCCGCAACACCCCGAGAGTCACCGTCGCGGTGTGCGACATGCGAGGCAACCCCAAGAGCGAGGCCGTCGAGGCCACCGCCGCCGTCCTCGACCCGTCGCACAACGGCGAGATCTACGACGGCATCGGCAGGCGTTACGGGTTGATCGGCAAAGTCTTCAACTTCTTCTCCAAACTGCGCGGCGGCATGGAGAAGAACGTCGGGCTGGAACTGCGGGCGTCCTAGCGCCGATGGCGGGATCGATCGAAGAGTTCAACCGACTCGACCGGCGACAGCAGCTGCAGCTGTTGTCGTCGGTGTGCTCATCACCGGCCTGGAGCCATCAACTGCAGGCTCGCGGGCCGTTCGCCGACCTCGACGAGTTGCTCGACCAGGCGGACCAGGTGGTGGCGACGTTGCCCGACGTCGAGATCGACGCCGCCCTCGACGGCCACCCACGCATCGGGGACCGCCCGGACAACCCGTCCGCGGTGCGGGAGCAGGCCGGCATGGCCACCGCCGGTGCCGCACTCCGGGCCGAACTCGCCGCGAAAAACCGGGCCTACGAGGAGAAGTTCGGCTACGTGTACCTGGTGTGCGCCAGCGGGCGGTCGGCGGAGGACTTGCTGGGCATTCTCACCGGGCGGCTGTCGAACGACGCGGAAACCGAGCGCACGGTGATGCGCGACGAGTTGGCCAAGATCAACCGGTTGCGGCTCGCGCGCCTGCTGTGACCGGCGCCTAGCCCAGCCACCCCTGCTGGGCATCCCACGCGGAGCCGGCGGCAGGCGCATCGTCGCGGGTGACGGTGGCTTGGATCAGCCCGTACGGGCGGTCGTCGGCATGGAAGACTTCATTGTTGTTCTCCAGCCCGAACCGCGTGAGGTCGTAGGCGAAATGGTGCTTGTTGGGTGCTGACAGCCGTATCTCGGCGAGCATCGGGTAGTTTTTCAGCACAGCCTTGCCCATCTCGTAGAGAGTCTGCTGCAGCGCACGTGACGGTACGACGGCGAACGTCTCCATCATGAGCGCCTTGACACCCTCATAGATCTCGTCCCAGGCGACTGTTGTTGTGGTGAACCGCCATTGCGCCGTCAAGGACGTCGCCATCACACGATCATGTGCGGGTTCCAGAACGGTGTAGGCGTCGGTGAGGAATCCGGCGAACGCCGAGCCGGTCGATTTCAGGATCACCAGCTCCTTCAGGCCGCCGACCACCCATTCTCCGTCCTCGTCCACCGTGACCGCAGCAGTTCGCACCTCTTGCCCGGCGCGGACCCAGGTGTGGTTGTGCTCTTCACCACCGACATTCACCCGCGTCCAGGCATATTCGTCGATCTCGATCCGCGCGGCCCGCACGGGTGCGATTTCGTCGACGAAATGACGGGCCAGATCGAGCCCGTAATCTTCGATCGCCAGCAGCCCCTTCTCCTTGGCGTATGCGTAGGCTGTCTGCTTCTGGGTGTCGGTGGGGAGCACGTCGGCCTGGTTCCCGGTGAGGTGAGCCGCACTGAAATCACCGCGTAGGCAGGTGGATACCGTGACGTCACGAATCTCGTGCCGCGGCGTGTCCCGGTAGATGCGGACCACCCGGTTCTCGGCCTTGCCGTATTGATTCTTGCCAAGAATGATCGCTGACATTTTCAACTTCCTCGATACGTCGAATAGGCATGGGGCGAAAGCAGCAGGGGTACGTGGTAGTTGTCGTCGGGGTCGTCGACGTGGAAGCTGATCACCACCTCGGGGTAGAAACCCGTCGTGCCGCACGCGGTGAAATACGCCGCGGTGTCGAGGCGTAGATGACACACGCCGCCGAGATCGCCGATGTAGAGGTTCGTCACCCGGCCCTGGTCGTCGGTGCGGGTTTCGGCCAGGACCGAGCCCTCGGCGGTGGTGAGCCGCACCGGCACCCCGGCGGCCGGGCGGCCGGTGACCGCGTCGAGAACATGTGTGCTGACATGGACCGTCACGTCGTCGTCTCCGGCGACTACTGGCCGAAGTTCGCGTTGATGCGTTGCTGTAGATAGTCTTTCGCGGTGATCGGCGGGTACTTTCCGGCCGGCCCGGCGATCACCACCTCGCTGTTCGCCTGTGCGAAGAACGCGATGCTGTAGCGAGAGCCGCGGAACTCGGTAGGCCCCGGGCTGCGCACCCGGTGGAAGTTCGAGGGCAGCAGGTCGTCGCTCCACCGCATCAGCATGTCCCCGATGTTGCAGGTGATGGTGTCATCGGTCGGCTCGATCGAGGTCCACTGCTGGGTATCGGTCTCCTTACCGGGGCACACCTGCAGCCCACCTTGCCCGGCACGCTGAAACAGCAGGGTGAGGCAGTCGAAGTCGGTGTGGGCGCCGGCCCGCCACACACCGCTCAGGTCCGCTTCCTGCGGGACGGCAAAGTAGTGCAGCAACCGCAGCGTGCTCTGGTATGTCGGTGCGGACGGATCATGGGCGCGGGTGAAGAAGTCACGTTCGAAGCCCAGCTTGTCGGCGAACAAGGAGAGCACTTCCATCGCCAACGCCCAACAGTGTTGCTCGAAAGCACGTATGGTTTCGGCGAACCCGGCCAGTTCGTCTGCCGTCGGCCACAGCCCTTCCATGTCGGACAGGGTGACTTGATAAGACTCTTTCTGGTCCGGTGTGCCCACCGACGGACGCACCTGGGTCAGGCTTTCCCACCCGGAATTGAACCGTTTCGGTCTGCGCGCCTTCACCTCATCGGGCAGCGCGAAGAATGCCTCGGCGAACTCGAACGCCCGGCGCACCTCCGCGAGGTCGATGCCGTGGTCGACCAGTTGAAAGAATCCCATATCCGTTGCCGCCGACCATAATTCGTCAGCAACCTGCGACCGACGGGTGTCGAGGTCGGCCAGTGAGATTCGGCAGACCTCGCGCTCGCGTTCCGTGCCCAGTGCCCCCATGCGGCTCTCGCGCTGTAGTTCGGTCATGTTGTAGGTCATGTCGTCAACTCTCGTTCGGGTCGGGGTGGTCAGGGGAGGGCGATGGCCGGATCGGTGAACTGGTTGGTGAACAGTTGTTGTGCCGTCGTCGACGCGGGCACCCGGTTACCGGTGTCAGCCAGGACGGGACGCAGATCATCCAGGTTTCGCTGGATCCGGGCCTGGTCATAGACGCCGAAGGATCCGTTGTCCTCGTTGGCCAACAGTCCCTTGTCGACCAGCAACCTGGCGCTGTAGTCGGCTTCGGCCCTGCTGTAGGGCGAGTAGGTGGGGTCCTGTGTGATGACGTCGACGATGGTGGCGTTGACCCGGTCGGGTGAGCCGGCGTAGTCGACCCCGGATTGCTGGATGATCGGGACCAGTTTCGCCAGGCACGGCGACATCTCCTGCAGCTTGTCGGCGCGGACGACGATGTTGGAGGCATAGATGTCGTAGCCCGCGTCTTTGATGAGCCCGTAGGCGACCGGCTTGTTCCACGCCGGTGTGTCGTTCTCGTAGGTGAACGGTTCGGAGTTGGCGAAGCCCTGTTGGGTGATGGTCGGATCGCTGACGAACCGCGATGGTGCCCCGTCGTAATTGGTGTCGATCTGGGACGGCTTGAGCAAGCCCTTTTTCACCATCCATTGCGGGAAGATCTGATCCTTGGCGACCACCACTGTGGCGTCAGACTTTCCGATGTCCGCGACGGACTTCCAGGTCGGGTAGCTGTGCGGGTCCCACATGAGAATCGAGGGGCTGTACTTGAGCAGTGGCGTGACGCCGACGACCGGTTGCTCGGCGGCCGCCGCGATCAACTGATCTCCGTGCACGATCCCGAGCATGGCGGAATCGTCCACGTAGAGCTGCGAGGTCACCGACTGGAATCCGATGGCGGGGCCGCCCGATTTCAGGGTCAGATCCACCCCGGTGTCCTTGCCGCCGGCCACGAGCGGCCCGGTGACGGACTTCGAGTTCGTGTCGACTCGGTATCCAGGACCGAGCATTTCGAAGACGGCGCCCATGTCGGACTGCGGCTGCCATTGCAGCTGAATGCCGATGTCGGCCGGACACACATCGGCGAGGTTCTGCGCATCGGCCGCGGGTTCGAGCGACGTGGACTCGGCGGCTTCGTGGGATCCGTAGGCACAAGCGGGAAAACATAGGACCGCAAACGCAAGGGCAGTCGAGCCGAGGCGGCGGGCGAACGACTTTCGCACGGTTCTCCTAGCTGGAAGGGGCGGGGTTCGGCCACGCTCCCAATTCCTGATTACATGCAGTCTCTCCTCCCGTTACGGTCACGTTACTGACCTGGATCGCATCGTAAATCCCCTGAAAAAGGTTGGAATCGAGGGTATTTCGCGCTGGTTCTTACCTGGACGTAACACAGTGCAACTCATTTGACATGCATGTCATCGAAGCTGGTGGCGGCATCAACACACCGGTTGCATGTACCTGGCGGAGAAGTTCGGAAGGTGAAAATGACAGATACCCTCGCGGACCCGTTGCGCGATGCGGACGCGCGGCGGCTGACCAGTGACCTGCGCATCATGTTCGCTGACGTCGCCAAGTCGTTTCCGACCGGCACGGTCGCCATCGACCACGTCGACCTCGGGATCGAACGCGGGGCGTTCGTCGCCGTGGTCGGGCCGTCCGGATGTGGAAAGTCAACCCTGCTCCGGATGGCGGCCGGTCTGGACCGTCCGACCACCGGTGCGGTGGCGCTGGACACCGACTCGGTGGGATTCATCTTCCAGGAACCGACGTTGTTGCCGTGGCGCACGGTGCGGGCCAATGTCGAGTTGTGCGCCGAGCTCAATGGTACGGGCCGGGCCACCACCAAACGCCGTGCCGCCGAATCGATTTCCGCGGTCGGGCTGGATCGGTTCGCCGACCAGCTGCCGAATGCACTCTCGGGCGGCATGAAGATGCGGGTCTCGCTGGCCCGCGCCCTCACACTGTCGCCGGAGGTGATGCTGCTCGACGAGCCGTTCGGTGCGCTCGACGAGATGACTCGGCTGGACATGCAGGTCGAACTGCAGCGGTTGTATGCCCAACGCGGCTTTACCGCAATGTTCGTCACGCACTCGGTGTCCGAGGCCGTGTACCTGGCCGATCGCGTCGTCGTGATGACACCCCGGCCCGGGCGGATCGCCGGCATCGTCGACATCGAATTTCCGTATCCCCGAGATCCCGAGTTGCGGTTCACGAATGAGTTCACCGAACACGCCGCGAAGATCTCAGCCCTCCTGCACGGGCAGGGATCATGACCGCGATCCGCACGGTCGTAGGCGTCGCCGCATCCACACGGTCGAGAGCGGTCACGAACTCGGCCACAGCGTCGCCCGATCGCCGAACCGGTTGGCGCATCAGAAAGTTGGTGGCGGCCCTCGGCTACCCGCTGTTGTCGCTGGCCGTGGGACTGCTGGCCTGGTCGGTTGTCAGCTACTGGGTGTTGCCGCCCCAGCGCCGGTTCCTGCTCCCGCCACCACTGGACGTGCTGCGTGGCTCACTGCTCGACTGGACGCATCTGCAGCCGATGCTGTCGGCGCTTTCGGTGACCGCCCAGGTGACGCTGGTCGGGTTCCTGGTCTCCGTTGTGGTCGGTGTCGGGACCGGGGTGCTGATGAGCCAAGCGCGGTGGATCGAACGCATCGTCTACCCGTATGCCGTGGTGGTCCAGGTGATTCCGATCTTGGCCATCGTTCCGTTGATCGGGCTGTGGTTCGGTTACGGCATGGCTGCGCGCACCCTGGTCTGCGTGTTGATCGCGGTGTTCCCCATCATCACCAACACGCATTTCGGCATCCGCTCGGTGAACCGGAGCCTGCATGAGCTCTTCACCCTGTCGCGCGCATCCCGATGGGAGCGGCTGGTGAAACTGGAACTGCGGGCGGCGCTTCCGACCATCCTGACCGGCATCACCACCGCCGCCGGTCTCGTGGTGGTCGGCGCCATCATCGGCGACATGTTCTTCGCCAAAGGTCAACCAGGAATCGGAACACTACTCGACGTCTATCGTGGGCGCCTCCAATCCGATGACCTCATCGCCGCAATCGTCATCGCGTCTCTGTTCGGAGTCGTCGTTTTCGGCGCGATGCGCGCGATCGCCCGACTCGCGGTGGGCAGCTGGCACGAATCCGGCCAGGGCGCCTAGTTCCCTCACTTTGGTCGCTCCCGTTGAAAGGTTTTGAATGAGTTCTGAGGCTTTTACGGTTCCGGTGATCGACATCGGCGCGTACGTCCGCGGTGGCGAAGCCCGGTCGGACACGCGGTGCGCCCGAGTGGCCCGCGAATTCGACGCCGCCTGCCGCAACCCGGGTTTCATGCAGATCGTCGGTCACGGCATCGAGGATTGGGTGATCGACGACCTTGGTCGTGCCCTTGACAGTTTCTTCGAGCAGCCACTGGACATCAAGAAGCGTCACCGTCGTGATGCCGGCCTCAATCGTGGGTACTCGCCGCCGAAGTCGGAATCGCTGAGCATGAGTCTGGGCATTCCGTCCGCCAACCGCATGAACGACTTCTACGAGGCGTTCACCGTCGGTTCCGAAGCCGGATCGTTCCCCGGTCTGGAGCTGCCGCACAGCAGCTATGCGGACAACAACTGGCCCGACGGCGTCCCGGATTTCCGGCCGCGTGTGCAGGAGTACTTCGCTCAGGTGCAGGTGCTGGCGCGAACGATGATGAGAGTGGTCACCGACGCCCTCGAGTTGTTGCCGGGCTACTTCGAGCCCATGATCGATCATTCGATCGAGGTGCTGAAGATGAACAACTTCGCGCTGCCAGAAGGGGATTCCGAGATCGCCGGCGAACTCACCGGCATGGGCGCGCACTCGGACTTCGGGATCCTGACCATCCTGTGGGCGGACCAGGTTCCCGGTCTGCAGGTGCTGGCACAAGACGGGTCGTGGCACGATGTCCAACCGGCCGACGGAGCTCTGCTGATCAACCTCGGTGACGCCATGGCGCGATGGACCAACGACCGTTGGATGTCCACGATCCACCGGGTCGACCCGCCGGTGCGCAACGGCAGGATCCAGCGACGGCGCTCGGCGGCTTTCTTCTTCGACGGCAATCACGATGCGGTGTTGGAAGCACTCCCCGGCACCTTGGCACCGGGGGAGGTCGGGTACGAGCCGATCACGGTGGCCGACAACATCGCGATGAAGGTGGCAGGGTTGCGAACCGGAGTGGCGCCGCGCGCCACGTTGCGTGAGGCGGCCCGGGTGGCCGTCGCCGCGCGAAGGGGGGACGTCTCGTGATGACGTCGGAGCGCGGTCTGCTCAACGACTCGGTTCATGATGCGCTGCAGGAGATGATCTTCAGCGGCGAGCTGGCACCGGGGTGTCCGCTCAGCGTCCCAGCACTCGCCGCTCAGCTCAACGTCTCCCGGACGCCGGTGCGGGAAGCCGTCCAGCAGCTGATCTACGAAGGGCTGGCGACGCACACCCGCAATGCCGGTGCGCGGGTTGCCAAACTCGATGCCGAGGGGATCAAGGCGGTGTTCCAGGTCCGTGAGGTGCTCGACGGCCTGGCCGCGCACAGCGCCACCCTGAACGCCGACCGCGCCACCGTCGAACAGCTCCGCAAGATGGTGCAGATACAGCGTGACCTGCTGGAGGAGCCCGCTGACCAGCACCGTGATGCGTCGCTGGATCTTCAGTTCCACACCCTGATCAGGGAAACCTCGGGGAATCACGCACTCTGTGATGCGTTGGCCCGTCTCGACGGCCAGGCCCATCTCTACCGGTCCGACATGTGGACCACCGAACTGAACCGGCGGTTGGCGGTGACCGAGCACGACCGGATCGTCGCCGCCATCGAGGCCGGTGACGCCTCCGGGGCGTGCGCGGCCGCCACCGCCCACGTGGCCGGACTCCATGTCCGGACGTGCCGCTCATGACAACGGTGCTCGATGGGGTGAAAAAGGTATTGCCACAACAGGTATCGCGGCTGGTCGGTGCGACACTGGTCGACGGTTCGGTGGTCGACGTGGAGATCGACCGCGCTGCCGGTCACGGAGTGGTCCGCCGTGTGGCGCCTGCCGCGATGTCCGCCAGTGGACCGTGGCCGGGTGACACACTTGATCTTCGCGGGTACGTGCTGATGACCGCGCCGGCCGAGCCGCACGCTCATCTCGACAAGGCCCTGTCCTGGGATGCGTTGCAGCCGAGGCTGACTGACCTCCACGGAGCCATCGCCACCTGGCGCGAGGGGTCTTCAGGCTTCGACGAGGACTCGTTTCGTCAACGCGCATCGGCGGCTGCCCTGGCCCTGATCCGCAACGGCACCACGGCGGTACGTACCCATGTCGACGTTCTGCCCAGCGGCGACCCGCTACGTGCCGTGCGCGCCGTCGCTGCGGTACGGCAGGAGCTGAGCGGATTGATCGACATCGAGATCGTCGCGCTGCTCAAAGAGTATTCGGGCGTCGAGTTACTACATGGCGCCCTCGATGCGGGTGCCGACCTGGTCGGTGGTTCGCCGCACAGCGCCACCGATTCTCACGCCGAGCTCGCGCGGCTGCTCGGTGTCGCCGAAGAGCGCGGAGTCGGCACCGATCTGCATACCGATGAATTCCTGGTGGGCGACCACCACACGATCGCGGCGTATGCGCGGCGGGCGCGCGAGTGGCCGGCGGACCGGGTTCGCACCGCGAGTCACTGCACCCGCCTGGGCACGATGACGCGCGCCGAGCTCGACGAACTCCTGCCGCAGATCGCCGACGCCGGAATCGGCGTCGTGGCCAACCCGATCACCAACCTGTATCTGCAGGGACGCGATCATCCCGTGGCGACCCCGCGGGGCCTCACCGCCATCGGGCCGCTACGGGCGGCAGGCGTGCCGGTGGCGGCGGGGGCCGACAATGTCCGTGATCCGTTCAATCCGCTCGGCCGCAGTGACGCGCTGGAAACGGCGGCGCTGTCCGTCATCGCGGGCCATGTCGATCCTCGGGTGGCGATAGCGATGGTGACCGACGACGCCCGCCGGGTTCTGGGTCTCCCGCCTGCCGGCCCGCGGGTGGGTGCGCGTGCCGAGTTGTTGGCGGTACGGGGAACCGGGCTGCTCGACGTGCTCGCGAATGCACCCGCCGATCGGATCGTGATCCACGATGGTGCGGTGGTGTCGGTCACCGAGACGACGGCGTGGACCGCACAGCCGTGAACGGCACTGCGAAATATCCATCCACGGCGAGCCGGAACCTCGCCGGCCCGTCACACGTTGAGCAACCATGGCAAAGCGGCTGTTTCTGATCTATCTCCTCGTCGAGATGGCGGTGATGGTCGCCCTGGTGGCGACCATCGGGTTCGGCTACACCGTGCTGTTGCTCCTGGCCTCGTTCGTGATCGGGCTGATGCTGGCGGGTTCACAGCTCAACCGGCAGATCCGCCGCCTGCGCGCGGGATTGTCCGGTGGGATGTCCAACCCCCAGGGCGCGGTGTCCGACAGCGTGCTCGTGGCGCTGGGCACCGTGCTGGTGGTGATTCCCGGCTTGGCCAGTTCGGTTCTCGGGGCGTTGTTGCTGCTGCCGCCCACCCGTGCGGCCGCCGGTCCGCTGCTCACCGGGCTGGTTGCCCGGCGGATGCCGATCATCGTCGCGGCGCCGGCCGGCTACGGCGCGACCACCGGGACCGCCGGTTATCGGCAGGGGGCCGGCGACTACATTGACGGCGAAGTAATCGACGTCAATGACGTCGATCCGTACCGCCTGCCTCCCAAGGCCTAACCGCCACCCGAAGAGCTTGACCACACTTCTGATCAACGGGCGCATCCACAGCCCCAGCTACCCCGACGCGACCGCATTCGCCGTCCGCGACGGGGTGGTGGCGTGGCTGGGTACCGACGACATCGGCCGCGCGCAGTTTCCCGATGCCGAGGTCGTCGACCTGGAGGGTGGATTCGTCGCACCCGCATTCGTCGACAGCCACGTTCACCTGACCGCCACCGGACTCAATCTGGACGGGCTGGACCTACGTGGGGCCACCTCGCTGCAACACTGTCTGCGCCTGGTGGACGAGTACGCGCGCCGGCATCCGGAGGGTCCCGTCTGGGGACACGGCTGGGACGAGTCGAGTTGGCCCGAGCGCACCGGTCCGAGCACGGACGATCTCGACGCGGTGCTGGGGGACCGGCCGGCCTATCTGGCTCGGGTGGACGTCCATTCGGCCGCCGCGACCACCGCGCTGCGCCGGCTGGTGCCTGCTCTCGCCGAAGCCGCCGGATTCGACCCGCAGCGCCCACTGAGCGCCGACGCGCATCACCTGGTCCGCGCGACCGCGCGGGAGCAGCTGACCCCGCAGCAACGGCATGCCGCCCGCGTCGCGGCACTCGATCACGCCGCCGCGATGGGCATCGCCGCGGTACACGAGTGCGCCGGCCCGCAGATCGGCGGCCTGCTCGACTGGCAGGAACTGCGCGCGCTGGAGCACGGCGTGGAGGTCGTCGGGTACTGGGGTGAGCCGGCCACGGATGCCGAGCATGCCCGTCACCTGATCGCCGAGACCGGCGCCCGTGGCCTGGCCGGGGACCTGTTCGTCGACGGCGCCCTGGGTTCGCGCACCGCGTGGCTACATGCGCCATATCACGACGCTCCCGACACCTGCGGCAACTGCTACCTCGATGTCGACGTCATCACCAGGCATGTGCAGGCCTGCACCGAGGCTGGCATCCCGGCCGGGTTCCACGTGATCGGCGACGCTGCGGTCGCCGCTGTCGTCGACGGATTCGCCGCGGCCGCACAGCAATTGGGCGGCCCGGCGGTGGCGCGCTGTGGCCACCGGCTTGAGCATCTGGAGATGGTCGATCCCGAACAGGCCGCCCGACTGGGGACCTGGGGTGTGATAGCCAGCATGCAGCCCAACTTCGATGCCCTGTGGGGCGGGGATGACGGCATGTATGCCCAGCGTCTCGGGCTTGATCGAGTTCACCGGCTCAACCCGTTCGCGCTGTTAGCATCCGAAGGCGTGCCCCTCGCCTTCGGCTCCGACACCCCGGTCACCAGCATGAATCCCTGGCAAACCGTGCGTGCCGCGGTCTCGCACCAGAGCGCGGGCAGCGCCATTTCGGCTCGAGCCTCATTCGCTGCCGCCACCCGTGGTGGCTGGCGCGCCGGTGGGGTGCGCGACGGCGTCACCGGAACGCTCACCCCCGGGGCCCCGGCCAGCTACGCGGTGTGGGACGCCGACGACCTGGAGGTCAGCGCGCCGGCCAACGCCGTCCAGCGATGGTCCACCGATCCGCGCTCGCGAGTGCCTGCACTGCCGCGGTTGGCCGCCGATGCGGAGCTGCCGCGTTGCCGTCAGACCGTTCACCGGGGTGTCGTCATCCATGGGCACTGACCGTCCCCGGCGCAGACCCGAACGGCCCCGTCCCAACGAGGTCACCGACGTGATCCCGGCCGTCGAGGAAGACGAGCTCGCCGAGCTCGACGCGCTCGATGACGGGTCCTTCGAGGAACTGGACGAGGACGCCACCGGCGATCCGGTGGCAGACATCGATCCCGACGAGGAGCCTGAGGAGCACGAGTATCGGCTGACGGCGGCAGGCACACCGGATCGGTGGTCTGTGGTCGCGGCGTGGGCAACGCGGTTCGGCCGGGCCGCGGCGATGCGGTGGGCGCCGTTGAGCGCGTCGGTCGGCGGCGGGCTCGCGTTGTGCCTGAGCTATCCGCCGACCGGCTGGTGGTGGGCGGCATTCGTGGGACTGGCATCGATCGGCTGGGTGCTGACCCGGCGCTCCACCACACTCGCGGGTGGATTCGGCTACGGGTTCCTGTTCGGCCTGGGGTTCTATATCCCGTTGCTGCCGTGGATCAGCGGTTTGGTCGGGGCGGTGCCGTGGCTGGCGCTGGCCGCCATGGAAGCGCTGTTCTGCGGGGTCTTCGGCCTGGCCGCGGTTCTCGTCAGGCGGTTGCCCGGATGGCCGCTGTGGTTCGCCGCGCTGTGGGTCACCCAGGAATGGCTCAAATCGACCGTGCCTTTCGGTGGATTCCCGTGGGGCGTCCTGGGATTCGGGCAGACCAATGGACCGCTGCTGGCCCTCGCGCGGTTGGGTGGCGCGCCGTTGGTGTCGTTCGCGGTGGCCCTGGTCGGCTTCAGCGTGACGCTGCTGATCCTGGAGATCGTGCAGTGGTGGCATCACGGTCACAAGCCGGGCTTCCCGGCGCCGGCGGTCATGCTTCCCGGCCTGAGTATCACCGTGGTGCTGCTGGCCACGGCACTGCTGTGGCCGCAGGTCCGTCATTCCGGTACCGGCGCGGGCGACGAACAGACGGTCACCGTGGCGGCCGTGCAGGGCAACGTGCCCAGGCTCGGCCTGGAATTCAACGCCCAGCGCCGCGCCGTACTCGACAACCATGTGAAGCAGACGCAGCAGCTGGCCGACGACGTCCGCGCCGGCCGGGCGCCGCAGCCCATGTTCGTGGTCTGGCCCGAGAACGCCTCGGATATCGATCCGCTGGCCAACGCCGACGCCGCCGCCCAGATCACCGCGGCCGCCGATGCCATCGGGGCCCCGATCCTGGTCGGCACCGTCACCAAGGCCGACGGCTACACCGCGGACAATCCGGTGGCCACCAACACCGTGATCGTCTGGGATCCCGAGCACGGGCCGGGGGAGCGCCACGACAAGAAGATCGTGCAGCCGTTCGGCGAGTACCTGCCGTGGCGCAGCTTCTTCAAGCACCTGTCGTCGTACGCGGACCGGGCCGGCTACTTCGTACCGGGTGAGGGCAACGGCGTCGTACACGCCGCCGGTGTACCGATCGGGGTGACCACCTGCTGGGAAGTGATCTTCGACCGGGCCGCGCGGGAGTCGGTGCTCAGCGGCGCCCAGGTGCTGACGGTGCCGACCAACAACGCCACGTTCGACGAGAACATGAGCGCGCAGCAGCTGGCGTTCGGCAAACTGCGGGCCGTCGAGCACGACCGTTACCTCGTCGTCGCCGGAACCACCGGCATCAGTGCGGTGATCGCCCCGGACGGGCGTGAACTGGCCCGCACGGACTTCTTCCAGCCTGCCTATCTGGACATGCAGATCCGGCTGAAGTCAGATGTGACGCCGGCCACCGAGTGGGGGCCCGCCCTGCAGGTGGTGCTGGTCACGATTGGATTTGGGGCGTTGCTGGCCGCAATACTGCACAATGGAGGGTTCGTGCAAAGAATGTTGAGGCGTCGCACCGGCGAAGGCCCGCGACGATGAAGGAGCCACATGACAGTCCCTGGTGACGGAGCGCAGCGGCAGGGGGAATCCAGCCCTCGCCAGGACGGTGAACGCCCGAGTCAGCGCACCCTGGTGATCATTCCCACCTACAACGAGCGGGAGAACCTGCCGCTGATCGTCGGGCGCGTGCACCATGCCAGCCCCGAGGTGCACATCCTTGTGGTCGACGACGGCAGTCCCGACGGCACCGGCCAGTTGGCCGATGAGCTGGCCCTGGCCGACCCGGATCGCGTCCACGTGATGCACCGGACCAGCAAAGCCGGCCTCGGCGCGGCGTATCTGGCCGGGTTCGCCTGGGGGCTCGGGCGCGGCTACTCGGTCCTGGTCGAGATGGACGCCGACGGCAGCCACGCACCCGAGGAGCTGAACCGGCTGCTCGACGCGGTTGACGCCGGGGCGGACCTGGCCATCGGCTCGCGATACGTCTCCGGCGGCACGGTGCGCAATTGGCCGGTCCGGCGGCTGGTGCTCTCGAAGACCGCCAACACCTACTCCCGGCTCCTGCTGGGCGTCGGCATCCACGACATCACCGCGGGATATCGCGCCTACCGGCGCGAGGTGCTGGAGAAGATCGATCTGTCTGCGGTCGATTCGAAGGGCTACTGCTTCCAGATCGACCTGACCTGGCGTGCGATCAACAACGGGTTCAAGGTCGTCGAGGTGCCCATCACGTTCACCGAACGCGAGCTGGGGGTCTCCAAGATGAGTGGTTCCAACATCCGCGAGGCGATGTTCAAGGTCGCCGAGTGGGGGATCCGCGGACGTCTGGACCGGGCCAGGGGCGTGGTCCGCTAGCCGGCCACGAAAAAACCGCGATATGCCCACCGGGGCACATCGCGGTTTTTCTTTGCGCTGTTCAGCTACCGCGGCGCTTGGATTTGATGAGGTCGAGACGCTCCTTGAGCAGTTCCTCGAGCTCCTCGACGGAGCGACGCTCCAGCAGCATGTCCCAGTGGGTGCGCGGCGGCTTGACCTTCTTGGGCTCCGGCACGTCACCCTCGATCAGGGTGCCCTCGAGCCCGTTACGGCACAGCCAGGTGCCGGGGATCTCGGCGTCGTCGGCGAACGGGACGTCGAACTCCTCACCGTTCTCGGTGCGGTAGCGGGCCACCTGACGCGGCGCAAGGTCATGGTTGCGGTCGGTCTCGTAGCTCACGGCTCCGAGGCGACTGCCTCTCAGGACGCGATCAGCCATCGTCAACACTCCTTATTCGGCGTTTTTGTCCGGATGTATCAACGCTGCTCGGCGTTGCCAAGTTCCCGACTCGACCATTGATGATACGCGGGTCGAGGCCCCCGGCAGTCTACAGTCGTGAGCCATGGCGACCGGCATCCGCAGACGCGACCGTCCTCAGCCGTGTCGGTGGTGCGGGCGTGAGGTGGCCGACGCGCAGATGGGCCGGCGCCGCCAATACTGCCGGCAATCCTGCCGGCAGCGGGCCTATGAACAGCGTGCCATGGTCAAGGGCACTTCGCTGGCCCCGGACTCGGTGGTGCTCAGCGCCGACGAGGCGGCTCAGTTATCGGACCGGGTGTACCAGGTCAGGTGCGCGGCCGAGGATGTTGCCATCGCGGTCGACGAGGGCGCGGGGGCCGACGAACTGCGGCAGCTGTGCGATGCGCTGATGGAGGCGGCCAAGGCGGCCGACGGCTGGCGTTAGTCGGGCGCACAGCCCAGCTGACGCCCGACACCGACCGGCGGCGGGACCGGCTTGAGACATCCCAGGGGTTCGACGCCGGAGGAGTTCAACAGCACTGCCGACTGGTGCGCGTAGTTGACGCACACCAGAGAGGTGGCATCGGCACGGCACCGGTAGTCGCCGAACGACAGCGACTTGCCTTCGGGCAGTTGTGCGCCGTCACCGTAGCCGAACCGGCCCGGATCACCGTGCAGCGAGCCGATATCGACCGTTTCTCCGGTGAAGTCCACCCAGCCGGGGATCCACTGACCCTCGACGTCGGCCGGCTTCGACGGCAGATCGTCGGCCTTGATCAGGCACGCGAGTTGGCCGTTGACGTTCTTGTCGGTCGCGCAGCGAGCGGTGCCCGACGGCGCGACGAACGCGATGTCCTCGCCGAGGCTGGTGGATTGCCCGTCGCGCGTCGCGGTGTGGAAGCCGGACGCATCGACCGGCGTGCCTGCCTCCACCCACTTGATCACCCGGTTCATCGGGGTCCCGGCGGCCGGTGCCGTGGTGGGCATCGGCGAGGTTGTCGTGGTGGGCGTGGTGGTCTTGGTGTGTGGGGCGCCGGCCGGCATCGACATCCGGGGCTGCGAGGTCGGCTGCGACTCGTGCCCCCCTCCCGACGAGCAGGCCGCCACCAGAGCCGCCGAAAGCACAGCAGCCCCAACAGTCACAACGGTGCGCATACCCGCAAGGCTAGCGGGCGCGTGTCAGGCCCACCGCCTGTCCGTCGACACCCGTCGAGTTCGATACGGTCGATACATGCACGAGCGGACTGTCCGGGCAAATATCAGTACCGGCATCGTGGAGGGCTTCACACGGGATGGCGTACACCGTTGGCGCTCCATCCCTTACGCCAAGCCGCCGGTCGGTCGGCTGCGGCTGCGCGCACCCGAACCGGCCGAGCCGTGGCCTGGTGTGCGCTACTGCCACGGGTTCGGTTACTGCGCGCCTCAGCAACGTCGCTACACGATCGTCGGGGTGGGCAAGCACCAACCGATGAGTGAGGACTGCCTGACCCTCAACGTGGTGGCGCCGGAGAACCCCGACGAGTCCGAAGGCCCGCTGCCGGTGATGTTCTTCGTGCACGGCGGCGGCTACATCCTGGGCAGCTCGGCCACCCCCATCTACGACGGCGCCGCCCTGGCCCGTCGCGGGTGTGTGTTCGTCTCCGTCAACTACCGGCTCGGCATGCTCGGGTGCGTCGAGTTGTCGTCGTTGTCGACACCGGAACATCCGATCGATGACAACCTGTTCTTGCGCGATCTGGTGTTGGCGCTGCGCTGGGTACGCGACAACATCGCGGTGTTCGGCGGAGATCCCGACAACGTGACGATCTTCGGCGAGAGCGCGGGCGCGCACGCGGTCGCCACTCTGCTCGCGGTGCCCGACGCCGAGGGCCTGTTCGCCCGGGTGATCTCGGAGAGTCCGGCCAGCGGGATGGTCAGCTCCGCGCAAGCCGCCGCCCGTATCGCCGACCAGCTCGCCGAATTGGTCAGTCCCGATGGGGAATCGGCCGCCGCGGCGCTGATGTCCGCGCGGCCGGCCGAGCTGGGGCGGGCCCTGGAAACCATCATCCAGCGCGGCCAGACGGATATGCCGGGCGCGTTCCCGGTCGGCCCGACGTACGGCACCGACTACCTACCGATCGATCCGGTCACGGCGATGGCCGAGGGCCGTGCGCACCGGGTTCCGTTGATCGTCGGTAACAACGCCGACGAGGGACGGCTGTTCACCCGGTTCCTCCAGTTGCTGCCGACCAACGAGCCGATGATCGAAAAGCTGTTCGCCCGTACCGATCCCGAGGAGCGGCGTCGGATCGTCGCGGCCTACCCGGACTATCCGAGCAGCGCGGCCTGCGTGCGGCTCGGAGGCGACTTCGCGTTCGCCTCAGCCACCTGGCAGATCGCCGAGGCGCACAGCCGGCACGCACCCACGTATGTGTACCGCTACGACTACGCGCCGCGGACCCTGCACTGGGCAGGGCTGGGGGCGACGCACGCGATGGAGCTGCTGGCGGTGTTCGACAGCTACCACACGACATACGGCGCGCTGCTGACCGCGGTCGGTGACCGCACGTCGGCCCGGCGGGTCAGCCGGGATGTGCAGAGACGCTGGCGGGAGTTCACCCGGACCGGTGAACCGGGACCGGGCTGGCCCGCCTACGACACCGACGACCGGGCGGTGTTCGTGTTCGACCGCAGGCCACGCGTCGAATACGACCCGCGGGCGGTGCGGCGGCGGGCCTGGGAAGGGTTCACGCTCGCCGAGAGCTGATTTCGTCGCCGTCACTCTGGTCGATTTGCTGCAGGGGATCGCCGCGGTGTGGTTGCGTATTCGGTGTGGACTATCCCCTGGATCCGCTGTCCGCCGACGAGTTTCGCGCGGTGGCAGCGATATTGCGGCGTGAGCACGGAGTCGGGGAGGGTTGGCGGGTCGCCTCGGTGGAACTCGCCGAGCCGTCCAAGGCCGAACTGGCCGACTTCGACGGCGGCGGAGCGACCCCGGCCCGGCGCGCGGCCGTCATCTGTCTGGATCGATCGGCCAACGCCACCTACAAGGGGGTGGTGTCGCTGACCGACGACCGGGTCGAGAAGTTCGACCACGTCCCGGGCGTTCAGGCCAACTTCACCGTCGACGAGTTCGTCGAATGCGACGAGGTGCTGCGCCGGCATCCCGACGTGATCGCCGCGCTCGCCAAACGCGGCATCACGGATCTCGACAACGTGTTCATGGACACCTGGACCTACGGTGACGCGGTCGCGCCGCCCGAGTACCGCGACCGCCGGATCGGGTGGTCGGACACCTGGTACAAGCAGGCCGCCGGCGCCAATCCGTACGCCCACCCGGTCAGCGGTCTGCACTGCGTGATCGACGTCAACAGCATGGAGGTGCTGCGGGTCGAGGATGACGGTAGCAACGAAAAACCCGATGTCATGGGCGAATACGTGCCGCACCACATCCCGGAGCGGATCCGGTCGGCCTCGCGCCGGGAGCCCCTCAAGCCGCTCAACATCACCCAGCCCGATGGTCCGTCGTTCACCTTGGACGGCAACCTGCTGCAGTGGCAGAACTGGTCGTTGCGGGTCGGCTTCAACCACCGCGAGGGGATGACGCTGCACACCGTGCAGTACCGCGACGGTGACGTGAACCGCTCAGTGGCACAACGGATGTCGTTCGCCGAGATGGTGGTGCCGTATCGGGACTCGTCGGTCGATCACTACCGTCGGACGGCGTTCGACATCGGCGAGTGGGGTCTGGGATTCATGACGACCTCGCTGGAGCTCGGCTGCGACTGCCTCGGCGAGATCCGATATCTGGACGCGGTTCTGCACGACAGTAAGGGTGAGCCGTACACGATCACCAACGCGATCTGCATCCACGAAGAAGACAACGCGGTGTTGTGGAAGCACGTCGACCACGACGCCGGTGCCGAGGTGCGCCGGATGCGCAGGCTCACACTGTCATTCCACGTCACGGTGGCCAATTACGAGTACCTGGTCTACTGGCGGTTGTATCAGGACGGCAACATCGAGTGCGAGGTCCGCGCCACGGGGATCATGGTCACCACGCCGTTCCCGGTCGGCCCGACGCCGAAGAACGGCGCCCTGGTCGACGAGCGCACCTATGCGCCGTTCCATCAGCATTTCCTGATCGCCCGATTGGACCTCGACATCGACGGCACCGACAACACGGTCTACATGACCGAGTCGTACGCCGAACCGGTCAGCCCGGACAACCCGTACGGCCTGTCACTGGTGGTGCACAACCAGGCGTTGCGGACCGAGCAGGAGGGCAAGCAGGATGTCAGCTTCGCCACCCAGCGGGCGTGGAAGGTGGTCAACACCAACGTCGTCAACGGCCTGGGTACGCACCCGTCCTACAAGCTGGTGCCCACCGGGGCGATCCCGGCGATGTTCGATCCGTCCTCGCCGGTGGTGCAACGGGCCAACGTCATCACCCATACGCTGTGGGTGACGCCGAACCGGCCCGACGAACGCTGGCCGGCGGGGGAGTTCGTCAACCAGTCGGTGACCGACAGCGGGTTGGGCGAGTGGACCAAGGCTGACCGGTCGATCGACAACACCGACGTGGTGCTCTGGTACGTGTTCGGCATCCACCACATCACCCGTCCGGAGGACTGGCCGGTGATGCCGGTGGACGTGGTGTCGTTCTGGCTCAAGCCGTTCGGGTTCTTCGACCGCAATCCGGCGCTCGACGTGGCACCCACCCCGCCGGACGCCTGCGCCCACGGTCACGCCAAGGCGGCACACCATTAGTTGACACCTGTCATATGTGATGCAGAACACTGCTAGGTTGCCTGTGTGCAACCGACTCAGACTGCCGTGCTCGACCGTCCCGACGATCTGACCTGCGAGTGGCTGACGGCCGCGCTGGGCTCCGGCCCGGTCAGTGGATTCAGTTTCGAGCGGATCGGAACCGGCCAGATGAGCGAGTGCTACCGCGTTTCGCTGAGCTACACGTCGGACTCCGAGGGGCCGGCATCGGTGGTGCTGAAGGTGGCGGCCACCGATCCCAACAGCCGTCAGACCGGGCTGGCGCTGGGACTCTACGAGCGTGAGGTGCGGTTCTACACCGATATCGCGCCCGCCCTGGCTCCCGGGCCGGTGGCGCCGTGCTACCACGCCGCGATCGACACGCAGACCGGTGCATTCGACCTGCTGCTGGGCGATGCCGTTCCGGCGGTGGTGGGTGACGAGATCCGCGGCGCCACAGCCGAACAGGCTGCCGTGGCGCTCACCGAGCTGGGGCGCATCCACGGATCGAAGGCGGGCGCCGAGGCTTTGGACCGAGCCGAATGGCTCAACCGGGAGGCGCCGGTCAACCAGGCTCTCATCAGCGGCCTCTACGCAGCGTTCGTCGACCGCTACGCGGAGCTGATCACGCCGGAGCAGCGGCAGGTGTGCGAGCGTCTCGTCGAGAGCTTTGATGCCTACCTCGCCGACGAAGGCGCGCCCCAGCGGCCACACGGGCTCGTGCACGGCGACTATCGACTCGACAACATGCTGTTCGGCGGTCCGGGCGCGGACCGGGCACTGACCGTGGTCGACTGGCAGACCGTCACCCGGGGGCCGGCGTTCACCGACGTCGCCTACTTCATCGGCTGCGCTCTGCCTGTCGAGCAGCGCCGAGCCCACTACGACGAGTTACTGAGTGCGTATCACCAGGCCCTCGGACCGGACACGGCGTTGACACTCGGCCAGGTGCGTGAGGGGGTACGCCGGCAGAGCTTCTTCGGCGTCATGATGGCGATCATCTCCTCGATGTTGGTGGAGCGCACCGAACGCGGCGACCAGATGTTCATGACGATGCTCGACCGGCACTGCAGCCACGTCCTGGACACGAATGCGCTGGATGTGCTTGCGCCACCGGCGATCCCGGAACCGCTGGTGCCCGATATCGAGGACGAGTTCGCGCACACTCCCACTGACGAAGAACTGTGGAACGAGAGCTGGTACTTCGACTTCGTCGATGCTGAGGCGGGTTTGGGCGGCTGGATCCGGCTTGGCTTGATCCCCAACCAGGACACCGCGTGGATCAATGTGCTGTTCTGCGGTCCGGGGATGCCGACCGTGGCGCTCAACGACTTTCACGCGCCGCCGGCCGAGCCGTCGTCGGTCAAGGGGGAGGGGGTCGAGCTGAACCTGCACCCGGACGAGCCGCTGGAGGCGTACCGCCTGACCGCCACGGGTACCGGCCAGTCATTCGACGATCCGTCGGCCTTGCTGCGTGGCGAGGCGGGAGGGGCCGTTTCGGTGACGCTGGACCTGACCTGGCATACCGCGGGAATTCCGTACCAGTACCGGATCACGCCGCGCTACGAGATCCCGTGCACGGTGTCGGGGACGGTGATCATCGGCGACCAGACCCACACCGTCGAGGCCGTTGCGGGCCAGCGCGACCACTCGTGGGGTGTGCGGGACTGGTGGGCGATGAACTGGGTCTGGAGCGCCATCCATCTCGACGACGGCACCCGCCTGCACGCCGTGGACATCCGGATTCCCGGGATGCCGCCGATCGGCATCGGCTATTCGCAGCGCGAAGGCGAACCGCTCGTCGAATTACAGGCGGTGACAGCCCAATACGCGGTCGGCGACGACGATCTGCCGGTGTCGACCACGCTCACGCTGCAACCTGGCGACATCGAGGCGACCGTCGACATCCAGGGCCATGCGCCGGTGCTGCTGGTGGCTCCGGGAGACGACGGTGCCGGGCGCGTCAGTCAGTTCCCCCGGGCCTGGGCGAAGGTACGCACCGCCGACGGGCGCACCGGCATCGGCTGGCTGGAGTGGAACCGCAACCTGGGCTGACGCAGGCCCCTTTGCACCACGAGCGTGCGCGTCTGTCGGCCGACACGCCGCCTTTGAGCAGCGGTCTGTGCACGCTCGCCGGCGATCAGGTGATGCGAAAACGCTTGAGCCGCGCAGTCGCTCCGGAGATCAACTCCACGCGGCTGCGCGGCACGCCCAGATGCTGGGCCAGCAGTTTGGTGACGGCGTCATTGGCCTTGCCGTCGACAGCGCGCTCCTGCACATAGATGGTGAGCTCACCGTCGTCGGCGACCTCGACCAGCGGGCCTTTGCGGCTGCCGGGTTTGACGCGGACGGCGACGGTTTCGCTCACGCCGCCATCGTGACGCGAGTGTGCGCAAAATGCTGCCGCGCGGCGGCGTGTCGCGGAGCAGACACGCACGCTCGCGCGGCAACGGGGATCACCGGGCGACGATCACCGAGGAACCGTGGCCGAACAGGCCCTGGTTGGCGGTGACGCCGACCTTCGCGCCCTCGACCTGCCTGCCGGTGGCCTGGCCTTTGAGCTGCCAGGTCAACTCGCACACCTGCGCGATGGCCTGGGCCGGGATGGCCTCGCCGAAGCAGGCCAGACCGCCGGACGGGTTGACCGGGACCCGGCCGCCGATGGTGGTCGCGCCCGAACGCAGCAGCTGCTCGCCTTCACCCTTGGCGCACAGGCCCAGGTGCTCGTACCAGTCCAGCTCGAGCGCGGTGGACAGGTCGTAGACCTCGGCCAGGCTGACGTCCTCGGGGCCGATGCCGGCCTCGGCGTAGGCCGCGTCGAGAATCTGGTCCTTGAACACCCGCTCCGGCGCGGGCACGACGGCGGTGGAATCCGTTGCGATGTCCGGCAATTCGGGCAGGTGCTGCGGGTAGCGCGGGGTCACGGTCGAGATGGCGCGCACCGACGGCACGCCCTCCAGTGAGCCGAGGTGCTTGCGGGCGAAGTCCGCGCTCGCCACGATCAGCGCGGCCGCGCCGTCGGAGGTGGCGCAGATGTCGAGCTGGCGCAGCGGGTCGGAGACCACCGGGCTGGCCAGAACGTCCTCGATCGCGGATTCCTTGCGGTAGCGCGCATTCGGGTTCTGCAGGCCGTGGCGGGAGTTCTTCACCTTCACCTGGGCGAAGTCCTCGGCGGTGGCGCCATAGAGATCCATCCGGCGCCGGGCCAGCAGGGCGAAGTACACCGGGTTCATCGCGCCGAGCAGGTGGAAGCGCTGCCAGTCCGGATCGTTCTTACGCTCGCCGCCGACGGGCGCGAACGCACCCTTGGGCGTCGTGTCGGCGCCGATCACCAGGGCGACATCGCAGAATCCGGCCAGGATCTGGGCGCGGGCGCTCTGCAGTGCCTGCGAGCCCGACGCGCAGGCCGCGTACGAAGACGACACCGGCACGCCGTTCCAGCCGAGCTTCTGGGCGAACGTCGACCCGGCGATGAAGCCCGGGTAGCCGTTGCGGATGGTGTCGGCACCGGCGATGAACTGGATCTGCTGCGCGTTGAGGCCGGCCTCGGCCAGGGCGGCCCGCGCGGCGACGACGCCGTACTCGGTGAAGTCGCGTCCCCACTTGCCCCACGGGTGCATGCCCGCGCCGAGGATGTAGAGCGGTTCGGGTGCACTCATGACGGGATCCTCCAGGCGTGGGTGGTGCGCTCGACGCCCTCGTCGTCGGTGTAGAGCGTCATGGTGGTCAGCTCCATCTCCATACCGACCTTGAGGTCGGCCGCGAGGGTGCCTTCGACGACCTTGCCGAGCACGATCAGACCTTCGTCGGCCAGCTCGACCGCGGCGATCGCGAACGGCTCGAACGGGTCGGTCTTGGGGTACGGCGACGGCGGGAGGTACCGGTTCTCGGTGTAGCTCCACACCTTTCCGCGGCGGGACAGCGGAACCAGGTCAAGGGTGTCGCTGTCGCAGGCCGGGTTGGGGCAGTTGTTCTCGCGCGGCGGGAACACGTAGGTGGCGCACTGGGTGCACTTGCCGCCGATCAGGTGGGTGGCACCGGCGTCGTCGGTGGCGAACCATCCGTCGATCGCGGGTTGCGAAGATGCTGCTGGCACGCGGCCAGCCTAAACGATCCAGACCGCAGAACTGAAACGTGTTGCAGTTTTGTCCCGAGGGCCAAGATATTCGTTTGAAGAGTACGAAACTGTTTCGTACTCTTCGTGCATGGTTCGAGGTATGGAGCGCGAGCAGGCGGTGCTGGCCGCCACGACCGAGCTGCTGGTGGAACGCGGATATCCAGCGCTGACCATTGATGCCGTGGCCGCACGGGCCGGCGCCAGCAAGGCCACGATCTACCGCCGGTGGCCGAACAAGGCCCAGCTCGTGCGCGCCACGCTGGACGCCGCGGACACCGCCCGCAACGCAGCCGTGCCCGATACCGGGCAGCTGCGCAGCGACCTGCTCGCGGTGATGGACGTGATCGCCGACGAGGTGGCCGACCCGCTGACCCGGGTGACCGCAGAGCTCGCGACGCTGATGCGCCACGACGCACAGCTGGCGGAGGCCATCCGCGAACACCTCGCCAAAGAAGAGCTCTCGCCGTTCCACGCCGCGCTGCATCGGGCCATCGACCGGGGTGACATCGCGGCCGACACCGACGTCGAGCTCATCCACGACGTGGCCGAGGCGATGATCCTGCGCCAGATGCACCTGGACCTGCCAGTCGACGCGGCGTTCAGTGCGCGGCTGGTCGACGACGTGCTGCTGGTGCTGCTCGGAGGTGGCGGCCGATGACCGTCGTGATCGCCGGCGCCGGACCGACCGGGCTTACTCTCGCCATCGAGCTGGCTCGCCGCGGCGTGCCCTGCCGGGTGCTGGACAAGGCGGCGACGCTGTTCCCCGGCTCGCGCGGTAAGGGGCTGCAACCGCGCACCCTGGAGGTCTTCGACGACCTCGGCGTGATCGGTGCCGTGCGGGCCGCCGGTGAGGCCTTTCCGCCCATGCGGCTGTACCGCGGCACAGACGTGGTGTGGCAGAAGCGGATCTATGACCTGCTGGGACTGCCGGAGCTGGAGCCCAGCCCGGCGGTGCCGTACCCGGACACCTGGCTGATCCCGCAGTGGCGCACCGACAAGATCCTGGCGGCGCGATTCGCCGAACTCGGTGGGGACATCGAATTCGATACCGAGGTAACAGGTTTCACGCAAGACGGCGACAGCGTCACGGTGCACACGAGCCGAGGACCTATCGACGCCGATTACCTGGTCGGCGCCGACGGCGGCCGTAGCACGGTCCGCAAGGCGTCCGGTGTCGACTTCCTGGGCGGTGCCCTCACCGAGGAACGCATCATCGTGGGCGACGTGCGGGCCTCCGGCCTCGGGGCCGGTGTTGCCACTTGCTGACCCGTGACGGCGACCAGTCCACCCGGTTCTCGCTGTGGAACTTACCGGGCAGTGAGCACTACCAATTGGTGGTGACGATGGCGCCGGGCGACGAGGTTCCCGCGCTGACCCTCGACGGCATGCAGGCGCTGCTCGAACACCGGTCGGGCCGCCGGGACGTGACGCTGTCGCACCTGCGCTGGGTCTCCCTGTATCGAGTGAACCTGCTGATGGCACAACGCTTCCGGATGGGGCGAGTGATCCTGGCCGGGGACGCGGCCCACGTGCATTCACCGGCTGGGGGACAGGGCGTCAACACCGGGGTGCAGGATGCCTACAACCTCGGCTGGAAACTCGCCGCGGTGTTGTCCGGTGCGCCTGCCGAACTGCTGGACAGCTACGAGGCCGAACGTCTGCCCGTCGCCGCCGACGTACTGCAGCTCAGCGGTCTGCTGCACCGCCAGGGGTTCGGTGCGACAGGGCCGGCACCGGCGGCCATCCACCAGTTGGACGTCAACTACCGCGGCGGGCCGCTCGCCGTCGACACCGATCCGGCCGGTGCGCTGCGCGCCGGAGACCGGGCCCCCGACGGTGTGCTGCCGGACGGCCGCAGGCTGTTCGACGTGTTCCGCGGCCCGCACTGGACTGTGCTGCAATTCGGCTCCGATCCAGTCGATTTCGGGGTACCACGGCTGAGCCTCGGGGCCAATGCCGATTACGACGTGCCCGTCGGCTCCTACGTGCTGGTCCGGCCCGACGGCTACCTCGGCGCGATCAGCACCCGGCCCGAAGTCGTCCGCGACCAACTGTGCCAAGCAGGGGAGACGTCAACCGCTATTTCAAGTGTCGGAGCAGCTCGTCGCGAGACCACGGTGTCAGTCGAAACCGGCCGTCTCGAATGACCGCGATCGCCACGTCATTCGCATCGAGCCCGGAATGGTCAGTGGGGGAGAAGTGGTATTCGCCTTCCGGCGTGAGGCATGTCAGTGAGTCCATGGCCTGCTGGACTGCCTGCGGCGCGTCATCGCCGGCCGCTTCGACGGCTGTGGCAATCAGCTTCGCGGCGGTGTATCCGTCCACCGCGAACTGAGAGGGTGGTGCGCCGTGCCGGATCTCGAACGGTTCGGTGAGTGCGGCGATGACAGTACGGGTCGCTGACGGCGGCAGATCCGACACCACACTCACCAATGATGTCGCCACGACGATGCCGTCGGCGCCCGGGCCGACTTCGGTCACGAAGCTGGGGCTCGCGGCGCCGAGCCCCGCGACCATCGGAATGCTCAGGCCGGCTGACCGGAAGGCCAGCGCCAATCCGGTCGCGGGTGGACCGGTGACCCATGCCATCAAGGCCTGCGCGCCGCTCTCGGCGACCTCGGCGACAGCGGGTCCGAAATTCTCGGTGTCGACCTTGACCGACACGACGGTGGCTGCTTCGATGCCGAATCGGCCCAACATGGCTTCCTGCGTCGCCCATGCCTCGCGGTTGAACACGCTGTCGGAATCGAAGGTGACCGCGATTCTGGTCAGGCCGTGATCCCGGCAGTATCTGAGAAGCTGGGCGGCGACCAGATGCCCCGTCGGCGGTGACATGAACACATACGGACGGACGGGATCGACCTGGGTGTGCGCGGCTCCGGTCGATACGTACACCACCCGGCGTTCATCGGTGTGCGGCAGGACCGCCAAACTCGCGTTGGAGAACGATGTTCCGACGACGGCAGCGACACCGCGGTCGGCCAACCGGTGGTAGGCGGCCACCGCACCCCGGGGGAGACTCTCGTCGTCCTCGACCGCCAGCTCCACGCGGCGACCGAGGACACCGCCCGCGTCGTTGAGCTGCTGTACCGCGAGCTCGGCTCCGTCCCGGTTCTCCAGACCCATGTAATTCGAGCCGGTCAGCGACGTCACCTGCCCGATCACGATCGGAGGTGACGGCGGCACGATGGAAGGTTAGCGCGACCACCGTGGCGTCGATCCGTTACCCGGCGGCGTCGCGCAGAATCCGGACCAGGTCATCGTGGTTGTCGCGCATGAGGTTATGCGCCCCGTCGAGCGAATGCGTCGTCCATGCCGGGTCTGTCCGCAGTCGCTCGTAGGTGGGCGCGAAGGGTGATTCGGTCGGCCAGCGCTGCGCGTAGACGAACGTTCGACGGATATCCGGCGGTGTGGTGCCGAGCCGCACCGGCTGCAGCAGCGACGCCAGCGGATGTGCCGTCGCGCGTGCGTCGAAGAACGGCAGTGGCGGCACGCCGTAGCCCGTGGAATCGACACCGATGTACCACTCGCGTTGCTCGTCGTTGGTCAAGGTCCAACAGGAATCGCCGTCGCCCGGCACGAACGCATCCAGGTACACCAGCGAATCCACCTGCTGCGGCATCCGATCCGCGACCGCGGTGATCACCATGCCCCCGTAACTGTGGCCGACCAGGACGGTGTCGGTCACCTGCCGGGCCCGCATCTCGGCCATCACATCGGTGATGTGGGTGTCCAGGTTGACTCCGGCATGGGCCAGGTGGGCCCGCTCGGCCACCCCGGTCAGCGTCGGCGCCAGCACCCGGTGTCCGTCGGCGCGCAGCGCGGCGGCGAGGTCGTCGAAGCACCAGCCGCCGTGGCAGGCGCCGGGCACCAGTACGAAGGTTGTCATCGGGAACTCCTGTCGGCAAGAGTGTTTCGCCGATACTCGGCGGTGACGCGGGCCAGCTCGTCGGGATTGCCGGCGTGCATCTCGCGATTGGCATGCACCACGGCCGTGGTCTCGGGGATCCGGCGGGATTCGTAACCGGCGACGCCTCGGCCTGCGGCGAGCTCGTCGGCGAGGGCGCGGCCGTCGAGGATGGCCTGTGAACCGCCGTTGGCGCCGACGGGATACATCGGATGTGCGGCGTCACCCAGCAGTGTGACGCGTCGAGTACCCCAGCGGGACAACGGCTCCCGGTCGACCATCGGATACTCGAACACCACCTCGGATCGGCGGACCAGCTCGGCCGGGTCCAACCAGTCCAGGTGCCAGTTCGACATGCGGGCCGCCACCGACGCGGGCTCGACCTCGGTGTTCCAGTTCGCGTCCCCCGGGAGCGGACCGGGCGCGGTCTCGGTGACCTGCAGCACCCAGTTCACCTGATCGCCGCCGATGGGGTAGGTGACCAGCTCGACCCCGTCGTCACCTTTGACGATGGCCATGGTGCGGCCGTCGAGGAACGGCCGAATATGGCTGGCGCCCCGGAACATCCGTACGCCGGACCACACCAGTGGATCGGGACCGGGGTGCAGCTGCCGGCGCACCTCGGAGTGCACGCCGTCGGCGCCGACGAACACCGCGGCGGTGAACTCGCCGACCCCCGTGTTCACGCGCACCCGGTGGTCGGATTCCTCGAAACCGGTCACGGCGGCGCCGGTGCGCACCGCGTCGGGGCCCAGCCGGGTTCGGATCGCCTCGAGCAACAGCATCTGCAGCCGTCCGCGATGCACCGAGCACTGCGGATAGCCGTATCCGCCTTCTATCCCGCGGGGCTCGCGGAACAACAGGGTGCCGTCGGAGCGGTAGAAATCGATCACGGCAGGAGTTGCGGAGATCGCGAGCAGGGCGTCGCCCAGGCCGAGTTCGGACAGCTCGCGTACCGCGTGCGGCAACAGGTTGATACCCACACCGAGGGCCCGCAGTTCGCGGGCGCTCTCCAAGACTGTGACCTGAAAGCCCCTGGCGTGCAGGGCGAGTGCGGCGGTCAGGCCGCCGATTCCGGCTCCGGCGATGACGATCGGGTGTGTGGACATGACTCCAGCCTGGACAGCATCAAACAATAAGTCCAATACATGATCAATCCACAAACTATTGTGATTACTTATGGAACTGCGGCAGCTCGAGTACTTCGTCGCGGTGGCCGAGGAAGCCAACTTCACCCGTGCCGCCGAACGCGTCCACGTCGCGCAACCGGCGGTCAGCGCTCAGATCCGCCAGCTGGAACGCGAACTCGGCCAGGAGCTGTTCGATCGCAGCCGCCGGGCGGTCCGGCTGACCGCTGCCGGTGCGGCGGTGCTGCCGCACGCGCGGGCGGCGCTGTCAGCGGTCACCGCGGCCCGCACCGCGGTCGACGAACTCGGTGCGCTGGTACGGGGATCGGTGGTGGTGGGCACCGTGACGGCCCACGACTTCGACATGCCGGATCTGCTGGCCCAGTTCCACGCCGCGCACCCGCTGGTCGACATCACGCTGACCACCGACGAGTCCGACGCATTGCTGGACGGTCTGGAATCGGGACGCCTCGATGTGGCCATCGTGTCGGTGGGCGCCGAACTGCCGGCCGGGTTGGCCGCCGAGGTGGTCACCGATCAGCGCATCGTCGCCGCGGTGGCGGGCGACCATCTCTGGCGTCGGCGACACCGGGTTTCGCTGCGTGATCTGGTGGACCATCCGGTCATCGCCCTGCCGAGCGGCGCCGGGATCCGCCACCAGTTCGACCGGGCCTGCCGCGAGTCCGGGGTGGCGGTGCGCGTCGCGTTCGAGGCGAGTACGCCGAACGCACTGGCCGAGCTCGCCGAGCGCGGGCTCGGCGTCGCGGTGTTGCCGGAATCCGTGGCCGTTACCCGCCCGGCGCTGCACCCGCTGCCCATCACACCCGAGTTGCGCGGCCGGCTGGTGTTCGCGTGGCGGGTGCAGGGGCCGATGAGCCCGGCCGCCAAGGTCTTGATCGAGATGGCTCGTCGTCGTCTGCGCGTCGGTGGCCCCGCATAGAGTGAGGGCCGTGAGCCCCGCGAAGACCGAGACGAAGAACGCGCCGAACCCGACCGCCGACGACAAACCCACATTGATGCTTCTCGACGGCAATTCGCTGGCTTTTCGGGCGTTTTACGCGCTACCTGCCGAGAATTTCAAGACTCAGGGCGGGCTGACCACCAACGCGGTCTACGGGTTCACCTCGATGTTGATCAACCTGCTGCGGGACGAACAGCCCAGCCACGTGGCGGCCGCGTTCGACGTGTCGCGTCAAACCTTCCGCAAGGACAAATACCCGGAGTACAAGGAAGGCCGGTCCGCCACGCCCGACGAGTTCCGCGGGCAGATCGACATCACCAAGGAGGTGCTCGGCGCGCTGGGTATCACTGCGCTGGCCGAGCCGGGCTTCGAGGCCGACGACATCATCGCCACGCTGGCCACCCAAGCCGAGCAGGAGGGCTATCGGGTGCTGGTGGTCACCGGCGACCGTGACTCGCTGCAGTTGGTCACCGACAACATCACCGTGCTCTACCCGCGCAAGGGGGTCAGCGAGCTGACCCGGTTCACCCCGGACGCGGTGGTGGAGAAGTACGGGCTGACGCCGGCGCAATACCCGGATTTCGCGGCCCTGCGGGGCGACCCGAGTGACAACCTGCCCGGCATTCCCGGGGTCGGCGAGAAGACGGCGACCAAGTGGATCGTCGAGTACGGCTCGCTGCAGTCGCTGGTCGACAACGTCGAGAAGGTCAAGGGCAAGGTGGGGGACTCGCTGCGGGCCAACCTGTCCAGCGTCGTGCTGAACCGTGAGCTGACCGATCTGGTGCGCGACGTACCCCTCGCCCAGACACCGGACACGCTGCGGATGCAGCCCTGGAACCGCGATCAGATCCACCGGCTGTTCGACGACCTGGAATTCCGCGTCCTGCGGGACCGGCTGTTCGAGACGCTGGTCGCCTCCGAGCCTGAAGTCGAGCACGGGTTCGACGTCCGTGGCCGAGCGCTGGAGCCAGGAGAGCTCGCGGCGTGGCTGGCCGAGCACAGCCTGGGCAACCGATTCGGCCTGGCTGTGGTCGGCACGCACCTGGCCTTTGACGCCGACGCCACCGCGCTGGCCATCGTGGCGGCCGACGGCGACGGCCGCTACATCGACACCGCCACCCTGACCCCCGAGGACGAGGAGGCGCTGGCGCGCTGGCTGGGAGATCCCGGCCCGCCGAAGGCGCTGCACGAGGCGAAGCTGGCGATGCACGATCTGGCCGGCCGGGGCTGGACGCTACGCGGCGTCACCTCTGACACCGCGCTGGCCGCCTACCTGGTACGGCCGGGGCAGCGCAGCTTTGCTCTCGACGACCTGGCGGTGCGCTACCTGCGCCGCGAACTGCGCGCCGAAACACCTGAGCAGCAACAGCTTTCGCTTCTGGACGATTCGGATGGCGTCGACGAGCAGGCGGTGCAGACACTGATCCTGCGGGCCTGCGCGGTGCTGGACCTCGCCGATGCGCTGGACGAGGAACTGGCCCGGATCGACTCGTCCTCACTGCTGGGCCGCATGGAGCTGCCAGTGCAGCGGGCGCTGGCCCAGATGGAGTCCATCGGCATCGCCGTCGACCTGGACAAGCTGCAGGAGCTGCAGAGCGAGTTCGCCGACCAGATCCGCGACGCCGCCGAAGCCGCTTACGCGGTGATCGGCAAGCAGATCAACCTCGGGTCGCCGAAGCAGCTGCAGGTGGTGCTCTTCGACGAACTCGAGATGCCGAAGACCAAACGCACCAAGACGGGTTACACCACCGACGCGGATGCGCTGCAGTCCCTGTTCGACAAGACCGGGCACCCGTTCCTGCAGCACCTGCTGGCCCACCGCGATGCGACCCGGCTCAAGGTCACCGTCGACGGCCTGCTCAACGCGGTGGCCTCCGACGGGCGGATTCACACCACGTTCAACCAGACCATCGCGGCGACCGGGCGGTTGTCCTCCACCGAGCCCAATTTGCAGAACATCCCGATCCGCACCGAGGCGGGTCGACGCATCCGCGACGCATTCGTGGTCGGTAAGGGTTACACCGAACTGATGACCGCGGACTACAGCCAGATCGAGATGCGGATCATGGCGCACCTGTCCCGGGACGAGGGCCTGATCGAGGCGTTCAACACCGGTGAGGACCTGCACTCGTTCGTGGCGTCGCGGGCGTTCTCGGTGCCGATCGACGAGGTGACCCCGGAGTTGCGCCGCCGGGTCAAGGCGATGTCGTACGGCTTGGCGTACGGGCTGAGTGCCTACGGGTTGGCCAGCCAGCTCAAGATCTCCACCGAAGAGGCCAAGGTGCAGATGGAGCAGTACTTCGACCGGTTCGGCGGGGTGCGTGATTACCTGCGCGACGTGGTCGACCAGGCCCGCAAGGACGGGTTCACCTCGACGGTGCTGGGTCGTCGTCGCTACCTGCCGGAACTCGACAGCAGCAACCGCAACGTGCGTGAGGCGGCCGAGCGGGCCGCCCTCAACGCACCGATCCAGGGCAGCGCTGCCGACATCATCAAGGTCGCGATGATCAACGTCGACGCGGCGATCAAGGACGCCGGGCTGAAGTCACGGATGCTCCTGCAGGTCCACGACGAGCTGTTGTTCGAGGTGGCCGACGGGGAGCGGGACACCCTGGAGGCGCTGGTCCGCGAGCACATGGGCAACGCTTACCCGCTGGACGTGCCGCTGGAGGTTTCGGTGGGGTACGGCCCCAGCTGGGATGCCGCGGCGCACTGAGCTCGCCATGACCGAACAGCAGATCCGCTTCGTGGCCCGGGTCGGTGCCGCGATGAGTGCATCGAACTATCCGGTGACGCTGGTCCGCGAGATGTTGGAACGCAGCTCGAGCAACTACGGCGTCACCACCGACGTCGTGGCATTGCCCAACCACGTGCAGGTGGTCGGGGCCGGAGACGCGGGCGGTGCGATCGTCGAGACCGCCCACGTCGCGAAGCCTTTGCGGTTCGACCAGGTGTTTCCGCTGGCCCGGTTGGTCTCCGCGGCGCGGTCCGCGCGGGTCACCCCGGCCGCGGGCGAGGCACTCCTCGATGAGATTCTCGAGCGGCCGGCGCCCTACCCGGCCTGGGTGACGATCCTCGGTTACGGGATCCAGAGTGCGGGTCTGGCGCTGGTGCTGGAGCCGACCTGGTTGAACACGCTGACGGCGTTGGCGCTCGGCCTGCTGGTCGGTGTGTTCTGGACGGCTGGGCAGCGGATGGACGGCTTGGCGGCCCTGACTCCGGTGGTCAGCGCGTTCGTGGTCACGGCGATCTGTGTCGTCGGCGCGCAGCATCTGGGTCTCGACCACGTCGGCTTGCGCGCCCTGATACCTCCGTTGGCGATGTTTCTGCCAGGGGCGGCGATCACGCTGTCGGTGATCGAGCTGACCTCCCGTGACGTCATCTCGGGGTCGAGTCGACTGATCGCCGGGTTCATCCAGCTGATCCAGCTGGCGTTCGGCATTCTGATCGCGGCGCAGCTGCTGCGGATGAACGAAGACCACCTCAGCGCGGCGGCGGTGAACCGGATCGGTCCGTGGGCGCCGTGGCTGGGTGTCGCGGTGTACTCGATCGGAGTGATGCTGTTCTTGGCGCCGCCGCGGAGCTTTCTGCCGTGGCTGCTGGTGATCACCTATGCCGCCTACCTTGCCCAGTTCGTCGGAGACCTCACTCTCGGCAGTTATGCCAGCGGGTTCTGCGGCGGCCTGGTGCTGACGGTGGCGGCCCTGGTGATCTCGCGACGTCAGACGGCGCCTCCGGCGATCACGCTGATCCTGCCCGGCTTCTGGCTTCTGGTTCCTGGATCGATGGGCCTGATCGGCATCACCGAGCTGTTCGGTGCAGAGGGAGACTCCGCGCTGCCGGCCACCCTGATCTCGATGATCTCGGTGGCATTCGGCCTGCAGGCCGGGCTGGTGATCTGGCAGTTGCTCAGACGCCGCCCCGCGCTGAGCGCAGCCGTCGACTAGCGGGCGTCGGCGCCCAGTCCGACTCCCAGCGCCACCAGCGCGGCTCCCATGACGCGTTCGATCCGGCGACGGATGTGACTGCGGTTGAGGATGTTTCGGGCCCGGTCGGCGGCCACGACGACACCGACGCACCACGCGGTGTCAACCACCAGCTGAATGGCGGCGAGCACCAGCAGAGTCGGCAGCACCGGGCCGGTGGTGGGCAGAAACTGAGGGAGCACGACGATGCCGAAGGCCGCCGCCTTCGGGTTGGCGGCGATGGACAGCAGGGCCGCGCGGAACGCCGCTGCCGGGGTGCGGCCGCGTGGCGGCAGTGCGACGTCCATGTCGGCAGGGTGCTTCGCGCTGCGCCAGGCACTGACACCGAGCCAGACCAGGATCGCGGCCCCGACGATGTGCAGCGCGAGTGACAGCCAGTGGTTGGCCGTCAGCAGGATTGAGAGTCCGCCGCCGCCGGCCAGCGTCCAGCCGCAGATGCCGATCTCGTTGCCGACCACCGCCGCGAGCCCCGCCGTCCTGCCGTCCCGCACCGAGCGGTGCAGGAACAGCGCGGTCGCCGGCCCGGGCAGCGCGGCCAGGATCACCGACGCGGCCAGGAACGCCGGTAGCACGTCGACAATGTGGGCGAGCATGGATGTCAGTAACGCACAGGGGCCTGATAGTTGGCCATCCAGTGCAGGATCGGGGCGGCCGACCGAGCGGCGGTCACGGAGTACACCTCTTCCTGCTGCAACGCGTATACCTGGGCATCGCCGAACCCGCGGTCGATACGGTCGCGGACGAAGGCCAGCTCGACGACGGCGGCGGCGAACGCCGCGACGGCCTTGCCCGCGGGGCGCCCGCCGGCGAGCGTGGCCTGCTTGATCGCCGCGTGGCGGGTCTTCAACGACCCGAGCCAGGTGGCCTCGTTGGGGGTGATCAATCCGGCGGCGACCATGCCCGGCAGTTTGGTGGCCACCACGCGCTGCTCGCGGCGGCGGCTGGTGACCGCGACCACGATCATGATGATGAAGATCGGCACCATCCAGACCACGTACACGATGAAGTAGGTCCCGGCGCCCACCAGCGACGAACCGTTCCACAGCCCGTGCATGAACACCGCGCCGAGATATCCGGCCAGGATGCACAGCACCTTGGCGCCGGCGCTGCGCCGTTGCAGCGCGAAGTACACCCCGATGGCGGTCATGGTGGTGAACAGCGAGTGGGCGAACGGGGCCATGATGAGTCGCATCGCGGCCGTGACGAGCGATCCGGCCAGTGAGTCGGCGCTGGAGATGTACATGATGTCTTCCAGCCAGGCGAAACCGATGCCGACCAGGCCGGCGTACACCAGGCAGTCGGTCAGCGAGTTGAGCTCGTTACGGCGCCGCCCGGTCATCATGATCAGCAGGAACAGGCCTTTGGCGGCCTCTTCGATGAATGGTGCCCGGATCGCTACCGAGGCGAAGTTGCGGGCCGATTCAGCCGAGTCGACACCGGGTGCCAGCAGCGCATCGGTGAACAGGCTCAGGATCAGGGACAGCACAATGGCGACCGCGGCACCCCAGCCGAAGGCGAGCAGCAGCAGCCGGGGCGGTTCCGGTTCCCACCGGTCCAGCCACAGGTAGGCGAACACGGCCCCGGTCATCACCAGGCTGGACAGCGTGAAGCCGATGATCGCGCCGGCCGGGTTGAGCGCGGTGAACAGCAGTACCAGCGCGCCGATGACGACGCCGCAGGCGATGATCGCGGCCAGCGGAGCGCCGACCTTGCGAACCGGCCTGGGCAATGGAGCGGTGACCGGAAACCACTGCCGATGGGTCGGTCCGGGGGTCGGGTAGTACGCCACCTGCAGAGCGTAGCCGCGGGCGCGCTCGATTCCGGGCACAAAATCCGACGACGGCCGGGCAAGCCCGGGCCACCCCCGCTAAGGGGGCGGTTTGTCCTGCGTGTGCCTGGTCGAGTACCCTCGTTACGTATCTGTGTACGCAGCTCGACGCGTCATGGATCGGCACTACCGCAATAAAAGCAATACAACTGTCCCTACGATTAAACCTGTCCGGAGCAACCCACCACATGCCAAGTCCCTCCGTCACGTCCCCGCAAGTAGCCGTCAACGACATCGGCTCCGCGGAGGATTTCCTCGCCGCCATCGACAAGACCATCAAATACTTCAACGATGGCGACATCGTCGAAGGGACCATCGTCAAGGTGGACCGCGATGAGGTCCTGCTCGACATCGGCTACAAGACCGAAGGTGTCATTCCTTCGCGCGAACTTTCCATCAAGCACGACGTCGACCCCAACGAGGTCGTTTCCGTGGGCGATGAGGTCGAGGCCCTCGTTCTCACCAAGGAGGACAAAGAAGGCCGCCTGATCCTGTCCAAGAAGCGCGCACAGTACGAGCGTGCCTGGGGCACCATCGAGGAGCTCAAGGAGAAGGACGAGGCCGTCAAGGGCACCGTCATCGAGGTCGTCAAGGGCGGCCTGATCCTCGACATCGGCCTGCGCGGCTTCCTGCCCGCCTCCCTGGTCGAGATGCGTCGTGTCCGCGATCTGCAGCCGTACATCGGCAAGGAGATCGAGGCCAAGATCATCGAGCTGGACAAGAACCGCAACAACGTGGTGCTGAGCCGCCGCGCCTGGCTGGAGCAGACCCAGTCCGAGGTGCGCAGCGAGTTCCTCAACCAGCTGCAGAAGGGCGCCATCCGCAAGGGTGTCGTCTCCTCGATCGTCAACTTCGGCGCCTTCGTCGATCTCGGCGGTGTCGACGGCCTGGTGCACGTCTCCGAGCTGTCCTGGAAGCACATCGATCACCCGTCCGAGGTGGTTCAGGTGGGCGACGAGGTCACCGTCGAGGTGCTCGACGTCGACATGGATCGCGAGCGGGTTTCGCTGTCACTCAAGGCGACTCAGGAAGATCCGTGGCGTCACTTCGCCCGCACCCACGCGATCGGCCAGATCGTGCCGGGCAAGGTCACCAAGCTGGTGCCGTTCGGCGCGTTCGTCCGCGTCGAGGAGGGCATCGAGGGCCTGGTGCACATCTCGGAGCTGTCCGAGCGCCACGTCGAGGTCCCGGACCAGGTGGTTCAGGTCGGCGACGACGCGATGGTCAAGGTCATCGACATCGACCTGGAGCGTCGCCGGATCTCGCTGAGCCTCAAGCAGGCCAACGAGGACTACACCGAAGAGTTCGACCCGTCGAAGTACGGCATGGCCGACAGCTACGACGAGCAGGGCAACTACATCTTCCCCGAGGGCTTCGACGCCGAGACCAACGAATGGCTCGAAGGCTTCGACAAGCAGCGGGAGGAGTGGGAGGCTCGCTACGCCGAGGCCGAGCGCCGGCACAAGATGCACACCGCCCAGATGGAGAAGTTCGCCGCGGCCGAGGCCGAGGAAGCTGCCCGTCCGGTGTCCAACGGATCCTCGCGGTCGGAGGAATCCACCGGTGGCACGCTGGCCAGCGACGCACAGCTCGCCGCTCTGCGGGAGAAGCTCGCAGGCAACGCCTAAGTAGTACGGCAACGAACGCCCCGGCCCTTTGGGTCGGGGCGTTCGTCGTTCCGGGGGCCTGTCAGACTGTGGGGCGTGCTTCGCATCGGGTTAACCGGCGGTATCGGCGCCGGGAAGTCAACAGTGTCGGCCACATTCAGCGATCTCGGCGCCATCGTCGTCGACGGCGACGTCATCGCACGTGAGGTGGTCGAACCCGGAACCGAGGGGCTGGCGAAGCTGGTCGAGGCGTTCGGCGACGGGATCCTGCTGCCCGAGGGGGCGCTGAACCGGCCCGCACTGGCCGCCGTCGCCTTCAGCGATGACGAGAAGCGCGCCACCTTGAACGGCATCGTGCATCCGCTGGTGGCGCACCGGCGGTCGGAGCTCATCGCGGCGGCCCACGACGATGCGGTGATCGTCGAGGACATCCCGCTGTTGGTGGAATCTCAGATGGCGCCGATGTTCCCGTTGGTCATCGTGGTCAACGCCGACCCGGAAATCCGCGTCAAGCGGCTCATCGAGTACCGCGGATTCACCGAGGAGGACGCTCGGGCCCGGATTGCCGCGCAGGCTACCGAGGAGCAGCGCCGCGCCGTCGCCGATGTGTGGCTGGACAATTCGGGCAGTCCCGGCGCTGTCGTGGAACAGGCCCGGGCCCTCTGGCATGAGCGGATTCTGCCGTTCGCGCACAACCTGCAGATCCGGCAGCCGGCCCACCGTGAACCCGTCGTGGTGCCGTATGACCCGACGTGGCCGGATCAGGCCCGACGGATCCTGGCCCGGCTGAACACCGCGTGCGGACATCGCGCGGTGCGCATCGACCACATCGGTTCGACCGCCGTGCCCGGCATGGATGCCAAGGACGTCATCGACGTGCAGGTGACCGTCGCGTCCCTGGCGGTCGCCGACGAACTCGCCGATGCGTTGTTGACGGCCGGTTATCCGGTGGTGCCGGAGATCACCACCGACACTCCGCATGACGACGATCCGGCGTTGTGGCACAAGCGTTTCCACGCCTCGGCGGACCCGGGCCGGCCGACCAACGTGCACGTCAGGGTGGACGGCCGGCCCAATCAGCGGTTCGCGCTGATGTTCGTCGACTGGCTGCGGGCCAACCCGGGCGTGCAGGCCGATTATCTGGCCGCCAAGCGGGCCGCGATGGCCACACCGGACTACGTCATGGCCAAGGAGCCGTGGTTCCTGGATGCCTACCAGCGCGCCCAGAAGTGGGCGGAAGCGACCGATTGGCAGCCCTAGAGCTCTGAGCCGCACCGGGTTTCGTATCTGACCGTCCAGCGGTCAGATGTCTGGGCCGCTCGCACGCCGTGCGGTAGCGTTCGAAGCGTCCGAAGGGGGGCGCATTGTCACCAGCCAAAACGGCGTTGGTTCCGGTTCGTCAGATCGCGGCCCACGAACTGGTCGTGGACCAGATGCGGCGCGCGTTGGAACTCGGTCAGTTCCGGCCCGGTGATCGGCTGCCCACCGAACGCGAGCTCTCGGACATGCTCGACGTCTCGCGCACGACGGTGCGCGCGGCCGTGGCCGTCCTCGAGAAGGAGGGCCTGATCACGGTGCGGCGGGGCCGCGGCGGTGGGTTCACCGTCCAGGCGCCGCAGTACGACCCGGCCGAGATGCGCCGGGAGCTGCGCCGCAACAAACGTGAGGTCCGCGACGCGTTCGACTACCGCGTCATCGTCGAGACCGGAGCCACCCGGCTGGCTGCCGAACGCCGCCGGGCCACCGATGTGACCGAGCTGCGCAAGTTGCTCAAAGGCATGGAGTCCGCACTGCAGGTCGGGATGGACGAGCCGTCGGCCCGGCACACCACCGACTTCCAGACACTGGACTCGGCGTTTCACCTCGGCATCGCCCAGGCTTCGCAGAATGACCGGCTGCTGGAGGCGGTGGCCGACGCCCGCCGGCGGATGTGGCTACCGGTCGGAGCGATCTTCGGACGTCTGGAACCCAACGCCAACGACTACCACGAGGCGATCCTCGAAGCGATCGAGAACCGTGATCCCGAGTTGGCCGCCGCGCAGATGGCGGCCCACATCAACGACACCCGGCACACGGTCGAGTCCTGGCTGAAGCGCTGAGCCTAGGCGACCGGCGGCGCGGGTTCGACGGGTGCCGGGACCGCGGAATCGACGGGCGCCGGCGGCGCGGCATCCGTTGCGGGCGGAACGGTGTCGGGGATGGTGGCCGGCACCGAGTTGTTCAACGGTGCGCCGCAGGGCAGGCTGCCGTAGTTCGGATCGTCCTTCGGCCGGGTGAGCCGGGGGCCGACGAAGGTGTCGGCCTGGGCGACGATCTGGTCGTCCACCAGAATCTCGCAGTGCAGGTTCGCCGAGTACGGCCAATCGATGCGCACTGCCATGCCGGCGGTCTGCGGATTCGACACCACACCGGTGGCTTCGAAGATCCGGCCCGGCAGCATCGACGGGTCGGCGGTGTTGATGTTCTGGTCGTCGATCTTGTAGGCGATGGTCGCGTTGCGCGACACGCCGTCGATCCGTGCACGGTAGGTGACGTTGTGGAGCTGCTGGTCGGGCAGCGGCTCGACCTGAGGCGGTGCCTCGGGGTCGGCGTGTGCCGCAGCGGGAATCAACAGTGCGCCGGAGAGCAGTCCTGCCAGCGCGGGGAGGACTCCCCAGGCGTACTTAGCTGAACTCATGAATCCCGACCTTACGCGTCTCTCCACGTGAGGGCCATTCCGTTGCCGGACAACCATTGATCAAGCTGATAGCCGCAGCTCGCCAGGCCCTCGATCGCGCCTGCCGCGGTTTGCACCGCCTGCTCGCCGACCTCCGGGCTGAGCAGACCGTGCCGCACCGCGGTGAGCAGCTCGTCGACGTCGCACAGTTCGACGCCGCGTCCGGTGCGGATCACCAGGTCCAGGTAGTGGTCCTCGGAATGCCAGGCGGTCGGACCCGCGGTGTAGCTGCCGATGTCGAGGTAGAAGTCCTGGTCCCGCTCGTGCCCGGGGTTGAAATGGAACACGCTGGCCCGCAGCCCGAGGGACGGCAGCAGCCAAGACTCCAGGTAGTGGAACTGGGCCCGGCCGGGCGTCGGCCGGGCCATGTAGAGGCCCCAGGGCTCGACGGTGTAGACGTCGACGGCCCGCACGATGCCTTTTGGGTCGGTGTTCGTGCGGGCCACCAGGTCGAATGTCTCGTGCTTGGGCGGGTGGATGGGCCAAGCCTACGCGCGCAGCGAACGCAGGCGGAAGTTGTCGGTCCGCAGTTCTAGGCTGGTGAGCATGGCCTTCGCGACCGAACATCCTGTGCTCGCGCATTCGGAGTACCGACCGGCTGCCGATGCCGTAGCCGGCCTGGTGCGGACCGGCGCCCGGTTCGAGGTGGTCAGTGAGTACGACCCGGCCGGTGACCAGCCGGCCGCCATCGACGAGCTGGAACGCCGGATCAAGGCCGGCGAGCGTGACGTGGTCCTGCTCGGCGCCACCGGTACCGGCAAGTCGGCCACCACCGCGTGGCTGATCGAACGGCTGCAGCGGCCCACCCTGGTGATGGCGCCGAACAAGACGCTGGCCGCCCAGTTGGCCAACGAGTTGCGGGAGATGTTGCCGCACAACGCCGTTGAGTACTTCGTCTCGTACTACGACTACTACCAGCCCGAGGCGTACATCGCCCAGACCGACACCTACATCGAGAAGGACAGCTCGATCAACGACGATGTCGAGCGGTTGCGGCACTCGGCGACCTCCAGCCTGCTGTCCCGGCGCGACGTGGTCGTGGTGGCCTCGGTGTCGTGCATCTACGGCCTCGGCACCCCGCAGTCCTACCTGGACCGCTCGGTGGAGCTGGAGGTCGGCCAGGAGGTGCCGCGCGACGGGCTGCTGCGGCTGCTGGTGGACGTGCAGTACAACCGCAACGACATGGCGTTCACCCGCGGCACGTTCCGGGTGCGCGGGGACACCGTCGAGATCATCCCGTCCTACGAGGAGCTCGCGGTGCGCATCGAGTTCTTCGGTGACGAGATCGAGGCGCTGTACTACCTGCACCCGCTGACCGGCGACATCGTCCGCCAGGTCGACTCGTTGCGGATCTTCCCGGCCACCCACTATGTGGCAGGCCCGGAGCGGATGGCGCACGCGATCTCCACCATCGAGCAGGAGTTGGAGGCGCGGCTCGCCGAGCTCGAGGGGCAGGGCAAACTGCTGGAGGCCCAGCGGCTTCGGATGCGCACCAACTACGACGTCGAGATGATGAAGCAAGTCGGCTTCTGCTCGGGCATCGAGAACTACTCGCGCCACATCGACGGCCGGCCGGCCGGTTCGGCGCCCGCGACGCTGCTGGACTATTTCCCCGAGGATTTCCTGCTCGTCATCGACGAATCCCACGTCACGGTGCCCCAGATCGGCGGCATGTACGAGGGCGACATGTCCCGCAAGCGCAACTTGGTGGATTTCGGCTTCCGGCTGCCCTCGGCCGTCGACAACCGGCCGCTGACCTGGGAGGAGTTCGCCGACCGGATCGGGCAGACGGTGTATCTGTCGGCAACCCCGGGCGCCTACGAGATCAGTCAGGCCGGCGGCGAGTTCGTCGAACAGGTCATTCGCCCGACCGGTCTGGTCGATCCGAAGGTGGTGGTCAAGCCGACGAAGGGCCAGATCGACGATCTGATCGGCGAGATCCGGGCCCGCACCGAGCGCGACGAGCGCGTGTTGGTGACGACGCTGACCAAGAAGATGGCCGAGGACCTCACCGACTATCTGCTCGAACTCGGTATCAAGGTGCGGTACCTGCATTCGGAGGTCGACACGCTGCGACGGGTCGAGTTGCTGCGGCAGCTGCGCCTCGGCGAATACGACGTGCTGGTCGGTATCAACCTGTTGCGTGAGGGTCTGGACCTTCCGGAGGTGTCGCTGGTCGCGATCCTCGACGCCGACAAGGAGGGCTTCCTGCGCTCGACGCGCAGCCTGATCCAGACCATCGGGCGCGCGGCCCGCAACGTCTCCGGTGAAGTGCACATGTACGCCGACAAGATCACCGATTCGATGCGTGAGGCCATCGACGAGACCGAACGTCGCCGGGCCAAGCAGATCGCCTACAACGAGGCCAACGGCATCGACCCGCAGCCGCTGCGCAAGAAGATCGCCGACATTCTCGACCAGGTGTATCGCGAGGCCGACGACACCGAATCGGTCGAGGTCGGCGGGTCGGGGCGCAACGCGTCGCGCGGCAGGCGCGCTCAGGGCGAGCCGGGGCGTGCGGTCAGTGCCGGCATCGTCGAGGGCCGCGACACCACGAACATGCCGCGCGCCGAATTGGCGGATCTCATCAAGGATCTGACCGAGCAGATGATGGCCGCGGCCCGCGATCTGCAGTTCGAGCTGGCGGCACGCATCCGCGACGAGATCCAGGATCTGAAGAAGGAGTTGCGCGGGATGGACGCGGCCGGCCTGAAGTAAGCCGGTGTTGACCTCAACAGCGGTTCAGCTTCTAGCGTCGTCGACGTGACCGATACCGTGACGCCCGATACCGGGACCTGGCGGCAATTGCTGGGTGGCCGGCATCTGGGCGCCTCCACCGTGCTGGCCGGTGGCGTGCTGTTGTACGCCACCAATGAGTTCCTGACCATCAGCCTGCTTCCCGATGCGGTGGCCGACATCGGCGGCCAGCGGTTCTACGCCTGGGTGACGACGGTGTACCTGGTCGCTTCGGTGATCGCGGCCACCACGGTTCACTCGATGCTCATGCGATTGGGGCCGCGACAGGCATATCTGTTGGGGCTCACGGTATTCGGCGCGGGGAGCCTCGGCTGCGCGCTGGCCCCGAACATGGAGGTCCTGCTCGCCGGGCGCACCGTGCAGGGTTTCGCCGGCGGGCTGCTGGCCGGCCTGGGGTACGCCGTGATCAACACCGCGCTTCCGAATAGGTTGTGGACCAAGGCTTCTGCGCTGGTATCGGCCATGTGGGGCGTCGGCACAGTGATCGGCCCGGCGTCGGGCGGGCTGTTCGCACAGTTCGGGCACTGGCGGTGGGCCTTCGGTGTGCTGGTGGTGCTGACCGGCGCGATGGCCGCGCTGGTGCCGGTTGCGCTGCCCGGCCGCAAAGGCGCGACATCGACTCCGGCCCCGGGCATTCCGGTGCGGTCACTGGCGGTGCTGGGCACGGCGGCCATGGCGGTCAGCGTGGCCGGCATCCCGCACGATTGGCGGGCCACCGCCGCACTGCTCGGCGTCGGAGCGGTACTCGTGGCCGGATTCGTGTTCATCGACCGTCGCGCCCGGGCTTCGGTATTGCCGCCCAGCACCTTCGGCGCGGGTCCGCTCAAGTGGATCTACCTGAGCCTGGGCGTGCTGATGGCCGCCACCATGGTCGACATGTACGTGCCGCTGTTCGGTCAACGGCTGGCACACCTGACACCGGTGATGGCCGGGTTCTTCGCCGCGGTGTTGTCGGTCGGCTGGACCGCGGGGGAGATCGTCAGCGCCTCCCTGCAGAACCGGCGGACGATCGTGCGCACGGTGGCGCTCGCGCCGCTCGTGATGGCGGCCGGGCTGGCCTTAGGGGCGGTGTTGATCCGGGACGGGATGGCGCCGTGGCAGGTGGTGATGTGGGCGGTGGCGCTCGCGGTTACCGGCGCCGGGATCGGCATCGCCTGGCCCCACCTCTCCGCTTGGGCGATGAGCAGCGTCGACGATCCGGCTGAGGGGCCAGCCGCGGCGGCCGCCATCAACACCGTGCAACTGATCTGCGGCGCGTTCGGCGCGGGTATGGCCGGCGTCGTCGTCAACCTTCGCGATACCGGCGATGCGGCCGCGGCGTGCTGGCTGTTCGCCGTGTTCGCGGTGCTCGCCGCGCTCGGAGCGGTGGCCTCATTCCGAGCGGGTCGCCGGGGTCGCTAGCACTGCGCACACTCGTGCGCGATGAGTTTCAGCGGCGGTGTGAGTCTCACTCGTATAGGACCAATTCAAGGAGTGATTCGATGCCGCTGACGCTCAATGCCTACCCAGATGTCGTGACCCGGGACGAGTGGCTCGAGGCGCGCAAGAAACTGCTGGCCGCCGAACGCGAGGTGACCCACCTGCGCGACGAGGTCAACGCCCAACGACGCCGGCTGCCGATGGTGAAGGTGGAGAAGGACTACACGTTCGAGGGACCGAACGGTGAAGTGCGGTTGATCGACCTGTTCGAAGGACGCAGCCAGCTCTACATCCACCACTTCATGTGGATCGACGCGATCGACCAGGGCTGTCCGAGCTGCACGGCCGCGGCCGACCTGACCTTCACCCAACAGGACCGAGAGTTGTTGCACGGCAAGGACGTCACGTTCGCCTGTGTATCCCGGGCCCCGTACGCCAGCATCGCGGCCTACCGGGACGCGCACGGTTGGACGTTCCCGTGGTACTCGTCGCGCGACGGTGACTTCACCTACGACTACCACGTGACACTCGACCCGGCCCGTGCACCGATCGAATACAACTACAAGTCCGCCGATGAGCTCCGCGCCGACGGTTTCAGTGACGACGACCTCCGGGGTGACTGGCCCGGAGCCAGCGTCTTCCTGCGCCGCGGCGACGAGGTCTTCCACACCTATTCGGCCTTCGCCCGCGGTCTCGACCACACCGCGGTGGGCTACCCGTTCCTCGACCTCACCCCGTACGGACGGCAGGAACCGTGGGAGGACTCGCCGGCCGGATGGCCACAGGGCGGACCGGTGGTCGGCAGGCCGGTGGGGGATTGTGACGGTTAGTTAGTGATCATTGCGATCGAAACTATGGGCGGGCGCCGGAGTGCCTGGCACTGTAACTCGTGATGCGGGTGTGGCTGAGTGGTTAGGCACCGGCCTGCAAAGCCGTTTACACGGGTTCGAGTCCCGTCACTCGCTCGGATGAGAGCCCCCGCCCACTGACGGGCGGGGGCTGCATCGAATAATACTGCGGTGCCCATGCTGCCCCTTGCCGACGTCCTGTCCACGCTCGACCTGACGGAGTCGGGTGACGGCATGTTCGTCGCCGAGCAGCGGGACAATCCCAGCCATCACATCGTGGGCGGCCACATCGCCGCCCAGGCCCTGATGGCCGCCAGCCGCACCGTCCCCGGGCGGTTGCCGCACAGCCTGCACGCTTACCTGCTCCGGGCCGGCGATGCCCGGTATCCGGTGCATATGGAGGTGAGTAACCTGCGTGACGGTGGCTCGCTGTCCACGCGCCGGGTTATCGGCCGCCAGGGCGACGAGGTGTTGCTGGAAGCGCTCGTCTCGTTCAGCGTTCCCATGGACGCCGCGGATTACCAGCAGCGCCGACCGGACGTGCCCGATCCCGAGACCCTGCCGCCGGTCGAGGAGCAGCTGCAGGCGTTCGCCGACGAGGCCGGCGGGTTCTGGGTGCGCCCGCAGTGGATCGAACGGCGCTACATCGACCCGCCGCCACGACTGGCGATCGATCTGCCGGAACCGCCGGAGCACACCCGGATGTGGTGGCGCCCGGCCGAACCAGTCGCCGACGATCCGATCGTCAACAGCTGTCTGCTGACGTACTTTTCGGGTACCTCGCTGCTGGATGCCACCCTGTCGATGCGGCGCGGCACCCACGTGACCACATTCTCGGCGTTGATCGACCTCGCGATCTGGTTCCATCGCCCCGCCGACCTGACGGATTGGGTGTTGTCCGACCAGGTTTCACCCAGCGGCATCAACGGGCGCGGACTGGCCAACGCCACCCTCTACAACCGGGCCGGGCAGCTCGTGTGCTCGACGACCCAGGAGATGTACTTCGGTCGCCGCCGCGGCTGACTCACCGGGTGGACTTCACCACCTGGGCGAAGTTGAACTGCCAGCGTTCGACGATGTGAAAGCCCATGCTTTCGGGCACCTGATAGGCGGGAGCGCGGTCCAGTCGGGGGCCGGGCGGTAGGCCTTGTCCGCTCTGGCGACTCGGCACCGCGGGGTCGCGTTCGGACACGGTCCACAGCACCGTGCATCGGCGCACCTCGTCGGCGACACCCCAGATCCCGAGGTGCGCATCCCACAACCGATTTCGTTGCCAGGCCCGGGCCCCACGGCCGGGGTCGACCAGGTGGGCGTACGCGGCGGGGCGGGCGGCGGTGATGGGTCGGATGGGTCCCGGCTTCCACGTGGTGGTGTTGTCGAAGATCACGCAGTCTCCGGGGGAGGACTGCGCCGTGATGACGTCGGCCACCTGGCTGAAATCCATGCCCTCCTTGGCATATGGGCCGCGTTGCACGGTGATGTAGTTCGGTGTTGCGGCCAACGCGAAGACCGCCAACGCCGCGGTGATCCATTCACGGCTGCGAGCCAGGGCCACCACACACACGGCGAGTAGCAGCGCCATCGCGGGTGTGGTGAAACAGAGGTAACGCGGGTAGTAAAGCGGTTGGGCGACTGCCGAATACGTCACGAGCACCGCAGTCGGTGCCACCACCCACACCGCGGCCACGATCACCAGTCGTCGCGTGCTCGCGTCGGTGGGCCGCAGCCGGCGGACGAGCAGTGGTGCGCTCAGCGTTGCGGCCGCCAGGAGTGCGAAGGCCACGCTGTGGTCGAAGTACTGCTCCAGGACGACTTCGGTGACCGTGTGCAGGCCCGGCGGTGAGATCCAGCCGACCTGAAAGCTCTGCGAACGGCACCACAACACGAACGGGATCACGACCGCCACGGCTACCGCGGTGACCGTCGCCCACCTGGTCCGGATGCGACGATCCTCGCTGAGAAGGAATACGGCCACTGCGTGCGGAACCACCATCAGCACCACGAAGATGTTCAGCACCGTCGAAAACACCAGCAGTGCACCGTATGCCGCCCACCGCGCGGCGTGATCGCGCAGGATCGCCGAGACGAGCAGTACCGTGAGCCACACCGCGACCAGCGTCGACCACGAATAGGACCGGGCCTCGATGCCGGCCCAGGTGATCCTGGGGAGTATTGCGAAAAGAACTGCGGCACAGACCGACACCGTCCGATTGCAGAACTGGCGGCCGAGTACCGCCACTCCGGCCGCGGCGCCACCGACCGCCAGGCAGCTGGAGAGGCGGGACCAGAACTCGGTTGCCGGGAACACGGCGAACCATCCGTGCATGCCGAGGTAGTAGAGGCCGTGTACCGCGTCGATGTGGCCGATCAGCTCCCACAGCTGGGAAACCGAGCGGGTGGCCGCCGATATGGTGGCGGCCTCGTCGAACCACAGCGAAGGCCGCGCGGCCCCCAAAGCGCACAGCACAACGGCGAATGCGGCCACCGCCAGAGCGTCGAATCGGACTTCTCGACCGACCCCGCGGTCCGTGCCATCGGCACGGTCATTCAGCGATAGATCCACGTCAGCGACGGTGTCACCCCCTCAACCGATGGCAAAGGTTAACCTGAGCCACCCGACTCGCTCTCTCCGACAGCGTGATTGCCGACTCTCGCAGGTAGATGAGCTGGATCACTACGGGCGGCGAATCGTCCTGACGGCAACCCTGTTTCGGTCGGCGTCGACTACGTCACGGTCAGCACCGATTTTGCGGTTCCGAGGGTTAACATCAGTGCCGAATCGCCGTTCGGGGCCTGTTCATGGGGTCCAGTTGCCGGTTGTCCGTGTGGGTGTCGTGATTCGCACCCCTGGTCAGCGGTGACGGGTTACTGTCTCGGGTGGCGTTGCAACTGACAGTGGGAGGGTATTGATGAGCGCGTATCGAACCGTGGTGGTCGGCACGGACGGATCTGATTCGTCGTTGCGTGCAGTCGACCGCGCCGGTCAGATTGCCGCCGGCTCGAATGCCAAGCTGATCGTGGCAACCGCGTACTTCCCGCAGAGCGAAGACCAGCGTGCCGCCGACGTGCTCAAGGACGAGGGCTACAAGATGGCCGGCAATGCGCCGATCTACGCCATCCTGCGGGAAGCCACCGACCGGGCGAAGGCCGCCGGCGCCACCGACATCGAGGAGCGGCCGGTCGTCGGCGCCCCTGTCGATGCGCTCGTCGAGCTGGCCGAGGATGTCTCGGCGGATCTGCTGGTGGTCGGCAACGTCGGCCTGAGCACCATCGCCGGTCGTCTGCTGGGCTCGGTGCCCGCGAACGTGGCTCGCCGGTCCAAGACCGACGTGCTCATCGTCCACACCAGCTGAGCCGCCCGTACGGGCTGACCGACTACCAACCGCGCTCGCGCCACTCCCCGAGGTGGGGACGTTCGGTGCCGAGCGTGGTGTCGTCTCCGTGGCCGGGGTACACGACGGTGCTGTCGTCGTAGACGTCGAACACCTTGGTGCTCACATCGCCCAGGAGTCGCTCGAAGTCTCCGGGCTGCCAGGTCTTGCCGACGCCACCGGGAAACAGGCAGTCGCCGGTGAACAGGTGCGTGACGCCGTCGGGTGACTTGAGGGCCAGGGCCACCGATCCCTCGGTGTGGCCCTGGAGATGGATCACGTCGAACGTCAGGTCGCCGATCGTGATGGTGTCGCCATCGGCGAGGATCCGGTCGGGGGTGACCGGCAACGGCTCGGCGTCGAGGGAGTGCGCCGCGGTGGGTGCCCCGGTGACCTCTGCCACAGACTTCAGCGCCTGCCAGTGGTCGAAGTGCTGGTGGCTGGTGACGATCAGGGACAGCTTGGGTGCCTGCTGTTTGATCACGTCCAGCAGCACCTCGGCGTCGTTCGCGGCGTCGATGAGCAGGGTCTCACCGGTGGAATCGCAGGTCACCAGGTAGGCGTTGTTGTCCATGGGCCCGACCGACACCTTGATGATCGAGGCGTTCGGGAGGGTGCGCCTGGCAGCGGTTCCGGGTTCCTGGTGACCGGTGTACGTGTCGTCAACCGCGATGTGGGGACTGGTCATAGCGCCACCGTATCGGGCTTGTCGGTGGTCGCACATAGCATGGGCGTGAAGTCTGTCGTGGGAAAGGAAACGCGTGGCTGACCGCCTGATCGTGAAGGGTGCGCGTGAGCACAATCTGCGAGGTGTCGACCTCGATCTGCCGCGTGATGCGCTGATCGTGTTCACCGGGCTGTCCGGGTCCGGCAAATCCTCGCTGGCCTTCGACACCATCTTCGCCGAGGGGCAGCGCCGCTACGTCGAGTCGTTGTCGGCGTACGCCCGGCAGTTCCTGGGACAGATGGACAAACCCGATGTCGACTTCATCGAGGGTTTGTCGCCTGCGGTGTCGATCGACCAGAAGTCGACCAACCGCAACCCGCGGTCGACCGTGGGCACCATCACCGAGGTGTACGACTACCTGCGCCTGCTCTACGCCCGCGCGGGCACCCCGCACTGCCCGGTGTGTGGTGAGCGGATTGCCCGCCAGACTCCGCAGCAGATCGTGGACCAGGTGCTGGCCATGGACGAGGGCCTGCGCTTCCAGGTGCTGGCGCCGGTGGTCCGCACCCGCAAGGGCGAGTTCGTCGACCTGTTCGAGAAGCTCAACACCCAGGGCTACAGTCGCGTCCGGGTGGACGGCGTGGTGCACTCACTGACCGACCCGCCGAAGCTCAAGAAGCAGGAGAAGCACGACATCGAGGTGGTCGTCGACCGCCTGACGGTCAAGGCCAGCTCCAAGCAGCGGCTCACCGATTCGGTGGAGACCGCGCTGAACCTGGCCGACGGCATCGTGGTGCTGGAGTTCGTCGACCGCGAGGACGACCATCCGCACCGTGAGCAACGCTTCTCCGAGAAGCTGGCCTGCCCCAACGGCCACCCGCTGGCCGTGGATGATCTTGAACCCCGGTCGTTCTCGTTCAACTCGCCCTACGGCGCCTGCCCGGAGTGCACCGGTCTGGGCATCCGGAAAGAGGTCGACCCCGAACTGGTCGTGCCCGACCCGGAGCTGACCCTGGCCGGGGGCGCCATCGCGCCGTGGGCCGTCGGGCAGAGCGCCGAGTACTTCACCCGAATGCTGTCCGGGCTGGGCGATCAACTCGGCTTCGACATCGACACCCCGTGGAAGAAGCTTCCCGCCAAGGCGCGCAAGGCGATCCTGGAAGGCTCTGATCACCAGGTCCACGTCCGGTACAAGAACCGGTACGGCCGCACTCGCTCCTACTACGCCGACTTCGAGGGCGTGATGGCGTTCCTGCAGCGCCGGATGGAGCAGACCGACTCGGAGCAGATGAAGGAACGCTACGAGGGCTTCATGCGCGACATTCCGTGCCCGGAGTGCAATGGGACGCGGCTCAAGCCGGAGATCCTCGCGGTGACGATGGCCGCGGGGGAGTTCGGCGCGAAGTCCATCGCCCAGGTGGCCGAGCTGTCCATCGCCGACTGTGCCGAGTTCTTGAACGCACTGACGTTGGGGCCGCGCGAGCAGGCGATCGCCGGGCAGGTGCTCAAGGAGATCCAGTCGCGGCTCGGGTTCCTGCTCGACGTCGGGTTGGACTACCTGTCGTTGTCGCGGGCAGCCGCGACGCTGTCCGGTGGTGAGGCGCAACGCATCCGGCTGGCCACCCAGATCGGCTCCGGGCTGGTCGGTGTGCTCTACGTCCTCGACGAGCCGTCCATCGGCCTGCACCAGCGCGACAACCGCAGGCTGATCGACACCCTCGTGCGGTTGCGCGACCTCGGCAACACGCTGATCGTCGTCGAACACGACCTGGACACCATCGCCCATGCCGACTGGGTCGTCGACATCGGCCCGGCGGCCGGTGAGCACGGTGGCCGGATCGTGCACAGCGGCACCTATCAGGATCTGCTGACCAACCCCGAATCCATCACCGGCGCTTACCTTTCCGGCAAGGAAAGCATCGAGGTCCCGGCCATCCGGCGGCCCACCGACAAGCGTCGGCAGGTCACCGTGGTGGGCGCACGGGAGAACAACCTCAAGGAGATCGACGTCGCCTTCCCGCTCGGGGTGCTCACCTCGGTCACCGGGGTGTCCGGCTCGGGCAAGTCGACGTTGGTCAACGACATCCTGGCCTCGGTGATGGCCAACAAGCTCAACGGCGCCCGTCAGGTGCCGGGCAGGCACACCCGCGTCAACGGGCTCGATCAGCTGGACAAGCTGGTGCGTGTCGACCAGTCGCCCATCGGCCGCACACCGCGGTCCAATCCGGCTACCTACACCGGGGTGTTCGACAAGATCCGGTCCCTGTTCGCCGCCACCACCGAGGCCAAGGTCCGCGGCTATCAGCCGGGCCGGTTCTCGTTCAACGTCAAGGGCGGCCGGTGTGAGGCCTGCTCCGGTGACGGCACCATCAAGATCGAGATGAACTTCCTGCCCGACGTCTATGTGCCGTGCGAGGTGTGCCAGGGCGCCCGGTACAACCGGGAAACCCTTGAGGTGCACTACAAGGGCAAGACCATCGCCGAGGTGCTGGATCTGTCGATCGAGGAGGCCGCCGAGTTCTTCGAGCCGATTAGCTCGATCCACCGCTACCTCAAGACCCTCGTCGACGTCGGCCTGGGCTATGTGCGGTTGGGCCAGCCGGCACCGACACTGTCCGGCGGTGAGGCGCAACGCGTCAAGCTGGCCGCCGAACTGCAGAAGCGTTCCACCGGACGTACCGTCTACATCCTCGACGAGCCCACCACGGGCCTGCATTTCGAGGACATCCGCAAGTTGCTGAAGGTGATCAACGGCCTTGTCGACAAAGGCAATACGGTGATCGTCATCGAGCACAACCACGACGTGATCAAGACGTCGGACTGGATCGTGGACATGGGTCCGGAGGGTGGCGCCGGGGGAGGCACGGTCGTCGCTCAGGGCACTCCCGAGGATGTGGCAGCCAACCCGGACAGCTACACCGGCCAGTTCCTCGCCGAACTGGTCGAGGTTCCCACGCCGAAACCTAAGCGCCGCAAGGTCAGCGCTTAGGGTGCAGCGTCTCGCCGAGGCTACGGTTTCTGATGGGATCCGCCTGATTTGTCGTCAAGAACCGTCGTTTCGGCACTACCTCTTGCTCTTGGACAGCGGCGACGGGAACCGTGGATTGGCGCGGGCTCCGGCGAGCCAGTCGGTGAGAGCGTCCGCGCGCTGCTGCAGCGCACGGGTGCCGTCGCGGCCGACCTCCTCCAGCAGATGAAGCTGGACACGGCCCTCAGCGTCCTGGCCCCAGCCGCCCACGATCCGGCCATTCCACCAGGCCGTCGGTCCGCCGTTGCCGTTGGTGTCGAACACCTCCGGGCGATGATCGCCGAGGTACCAATCGCGGTCGAACCACCCCATCGTGGTGACGTCCAGACCCGGGAGCAGAGCCGCCCACGGCTCGGCGTCCGGTTCGACGTCGAGGTCGTCGGGCAGGACGTAACCGGGGGTGCCGTCCAGGTCCACCTCGACGGCGTCGATATCGCGCAGGGCGTGGCGGGCCCAGGTCAGGGTGTTGCCGAACCACCATTTGATGTCGGTGACGGTGGCCGGGCCGAACGTCCGCAGCCAGGTGCGCACCAGCTCGGCGCGGGCATGGTCCGGCTCAGCGGTCGGCACCGATGTTCCGAGCCATTCGGAGGTGACCGCCCACCGGTGCCGTGAGTTGGTCCAACCGCTGTCGTTTGGTCCGCGGACGATCTCGCCACGTACCCCGAGCACCGTCAAAACCCTTGGGGAAAGCGGAGTCTCACCACCCCAGCGCTTTCCCGGCGCCGGGTCGAAACTCCCGGCGAGTTCGGGCAGTGCAGTGCGTAGCTGGGCCGCGGGGGTCGGTCCGTGCTTGCGTAGATGGGCCAGGACCGCCTGACAGGCCGTGTCCAGCCATCGGGCGCCGTCGGCGGCTATACCGGCCTTCTCCACATCGCCGACGAGCTTGCGCTGCTCGTTGCCGGCCACCCGGTCACTGGCCCCGGCCTGCACCAGTGGCAGGTCCTCGGTGCGGACGATCCACAGCGTGCGGCGCATCGCGAGGTGTTTGAGCAGCGAGCGCCGCCGGTACAGCTCGTCGTCGAGATCGTCGACGGCGAAGCCGGGTAGCCGCGCAAACAGCGACAAGTACGGGGTCGAGGGATCGGTGGCGTGCAGGCCGACGAAGGCGCCCGTGGTGCCGGCGACGGAGGACGCCGGCCGGCTCAGGAAATGGCGGCGGGCCAGCCGGGCCCGGCGCTCGGCAACAGTGAACGTGCGCACGGATCAGGTGTCGTCCTTGTGCATGGACTCACGGATCTGCTGCAAGCGCTCGGCCGCGGCCTGCTGGCGCTTCTCGTACTGCTCCTCGACGGAGCGGCCCTCGGGTGTCTCGGCGGCCAGCTCGGCCGCCCCCAGCGCGGTGCCGTACCGGGTTTCGATCTTCTCCCGGACCGCGTCGAACGTCGGCACCCCCGCGGGGGTGTAGCCGGTGTCGGGCACCTCGACGGGCGCGGCCGCCGAGCCAGTGGACGGAGGGGCGGGAACGATCTCGCCCTCCACGGCACCGGCGGATTCCTCTGGCTGATCCGGTTGCTCTGGGTCCTTGGTCACGAAACCCACGTTACCTGCGGGAACCGACATTTCTTGGGATCGGTAGCCCTTGGCCCGGCATTGACTGGGCGCACGACGGAGCCATCGGGGCAACGCGGAACGAAGGGGAAGACGCAATGACCATGAATCGAGTGATCGCAGGCGCCATGGGACTGCTCGCGACCGGTGTGGTGCTGGTGGGCTGCTCGGACGACAAGCCCGCCGACAAGCCGACCGCTTCGGCATCCGACACCAAGGCATCCGACACCAAGGTCAGCTCAGGCAGCAACGCCCAGGTGAAGGTCGACGGAGCCGATCTGGCGGGCCTGGACCTGAACTCGGTCACCTGCGTCAAGCAGGGCGGCAAGATCAACGTGGGCAGCGCCGCGATAGGCGGCCAGCAGGGCCTCGGCGTGGTGATGACCGACGAGGCCACGCCGAAGGTCGAGTCGCTCGGCCTGGTCTACGACGGCAGCGCACTCGCGGTCAGCGAGGCGATGGGGGTCAAGGTCGGGTCGGCCGAGGTCAAGGTCGACGGGGACACCTACACGATCACCGGCGAAGCGTCGGGCGCCGACATGAAGAACCCGATGGCCGGGATGATCAACAAGCCGTTCACCATCACGGTGTCCTGCAGCTGATCCCCCGACAAGGCGGGCGTGCCCGGCAGACCATGTGCCGGGCACGCCCGCCGCTTTTATATGGTGCAGAGGTGACCATCGCCGGCGATCTCGACCGCGCTCGTCACCTGGCGCTGGCTGCCGAGGAGGGTCCCGCCCGCGACCTGCTGGTGTCATTGCTGCCACTGGTCGAGCAGGCCGACCGCGACGACTATGCCCTCGAGGTGTTCGCCCAACTGGGTGAGATCTATCTGGTGCGCACCGCGTATGAGGGTGTGGTGGAAAGCATTTCCCGCATCCGTGACTGTCTGGCGATCTACGTCGCGATCCGTTCCGGACAACGCCCCGACCTGGCCGTCGAGGCCACCATGTCCGACCGCGACATCGATCGCATGATCTGCCGATACACCCGCCGCGTCGAGTTTCTCGACGCCGGACTCGCCGCGGCCCGCGGTGATCACGACGGTGCCGCGGCGCACCTGGCCGCGCTGGTCGAAACCCCAGGGGATTTCGACGATTTGGTGCCCGAACACCGTAACCTGATCTGCTACAGCCGGATTCTGATCGCGAGCGGTCTGTGCGACGACGACCTGTATGCCGCGTCGGTGCCGGTGTGGGCCGAGGTGCTCGACGCCCTGCAGGACGCCGCGCCCGGCGCCGACGACATCGAATCCGACTACCTTTTCGTAGCGGGAGCCCTGGGCTACGGCCGGTTCTGCATCGAGTCCGGTCGTCTCGATGAGGCCGAGCCTTGGTTGCGCCGGGCGGGTGCCCGGGCGGAGGCCCGCGACTGGAAGCTCGCCACCGCCCGTGCCCAGCTCGAGCGTGGCGCGTTGGCCTGGTCGGCCGGTCGCTATGCGGAGACTCAGGACTTGATCACCGCGGCCTACCCGGTGATCGCCGAGCATGCCCGGGCTCACGACGTGTCCCGCAGCTGGTTGTATTTCGGACTGATCCGGTTGGGGCTCGGTCGGTTGAAGGAAGCCGATGAATGCTGGGAACACGCCGAACGACATTGGCGTGAGCTCGGCAAGCCACTGCACATTCACCGGATCCTGTTGCAGCGCAGCTGGATCGCCATCTTCCGGGGTGCCTTCGACGAAGCGGTGCGCATGGTGGAGCAGGCCCGCGAATATCTGGACGCGTCGCCGCGGCACAGCTGGCTCCAGTACGCCAGACTCGACGCGCACCTCGGCAACATCTGGCGGGCTGATGCACTCGTGGAGATGGGTTTCGACGGCGTCGGTGAACCGGGTCAGGACTGGAACGAGGTCGAGGCCCGGCATGCCGCCGGGCTCGGCGTGGTCGACTGCGCCCCGGGCACGCCGGAGTATCGCCGTGCGATGGTGAAGCTCGACCGTGCCATCGAGCTGAAGGTCCCCGCTGCGCTGGCGGTCGATTCGGTGCGGTACACGATCACCGATGCCGGGGCCAGGGCCCGGTGGGCCAGTGGGGTGTCGGCTCCCTTGCTGGCCGGGGCGTTCGCCGTGGCCTGGGAATCGGACAATACCGAGCTGACTTGCGAATTGGTCGAATACCACAGTGCACGAGGAACTTTCAGTACCGATCCGGCGGCCGATCCAGGTCTGGCCGAGGATTGGACCGGAACCGCCACGGCGATGGTTCCGGTCGAAGCCGAACTCGCACCACAACTCGCCGTGGCAGCGGCCGCCGAGCCGGTCGGCGGCGAAGGTGCGCTGACGCGACTCGGACCCTTGCCTCCACTGCGGATGGATCCGGTTTCGGGGCCGATCATGAGTCACTACCGGGAGTTGGCGCTGCAGCGGTACGGCCAGGACGTCACCGCCCCTGGCGCGGACTGGACGACGTGGCCATGAGCGACACTCTCGTACTGCGGTTCGCCGACGTCGGCATCGCCACCTATGTGAGCCTGCGGGTGGTGGGGGAGCCGGAGCGTTCGGTCACCTGGGTGATCGAGGAACCGCACCTGCAGGCGGTGGAGGCGCTCCTCAATCCCGCGCTGCCTGATCCGATCGGTACCGAAACGCCGGCCGACGCGATCGAACGGGCCATGACCACAGGTGCGTTCGCCACCGCGGAGGCCGAACTGGAGCTGGCCCGGTTGCTGGGCTCGCACCTGATCGGGATCGACGGCTGGCAATTGCTGGCTGACTGCGTCGCCGATGTCCGGCCGGTCCTTTTCGTGACGCCGAGCCCGCGGTTGGGCCGGGTGCCCTGGGGGCAACTGGCGATGCCCGGACTGGACGCGTTCCGGCTGATGGAGTTGGTGGACGTGCTGATGGCCGTGCCGCCCAACATCGTTCACGCGCCACGCCACCCCGCCCGTTGGGAGGACCGCCGCGGCGGCCCGCCGGTGCTCGTGCTGGATCCGCGGATTCCAGGGCAGCGGCCTGATTCGGCCCTGGGCTCGGTGTTGGGCCGGCCGTCGCCCCAGACACCGCTGGCAGAACATTTCGGTGATCTGGTGGCCGGCGGACCGGTCCTACCGAAGGTGGACGAGGCGGTCGAGCTGTTCCGTCGCACCGACACCGACCGGCGTTGGTTGGCCGACGCGTGTGCGCAGGATCCGAGCCGGCTGGTCTACGTGGGGCATGCCAGTGCCGCGGACGGCGTCGCCGGACATGCCGATCGGGCGGCGCTGCACCTGGCCGAAGGCCGGCCACTGACGGCCGGGGCGCTGATCGCGGCGCGCCTGCCGATCCCGCCCCGAGTGGCGTTGCTGGCGTGCGCATCCGGCGGCGACTACCGGTTCGACGAGGCGGCCGGATTGGTGGCGGCGATGATTCTGGGCGGTGCGCAACTGGTCACCGCAACGCTGTGGTCGCTGCCGACGACCGCGGGCTTCCGGCAGTTCGGCGGTGCACCCGCGGCCGATCCGATGGCCGATACCATCGTCGGGGTCGATCTGGCGCATCGCGACGACGACGCGGGCCTGGCGGTGAACCGTTGGCAACGCGCCACGATGCGCGGCTGGCGCGATGGCGACACCACGGCCAGCCCGCTCTACTGGGCCGCGCTGGCCACCTTCACCGTCGACGGCGCCCGCTGAATCAGGCCGGGGCCACGCACACCGCCACGGTGCTCTCGTCACCCGGCCGGTAGTAGGTGTCGATCACGTTGCCGGGTGACACCTTCGCCAGGGACGTGGCCGGGATCATCGCGCGCTGGCGCACCGGGAACTGGCCACCGCCGTGCCGGCTGACCATCAGATCGAGTTCGACCTCGCGGTAGTCCTCGCGGATCGCCCCGGTGGTCCGCATCCCGGTGACGATCCCGCGTGACCGGGTTCCGGTCCGGATCAGCGCAACCTGCGCCCCGGTCAGCAACCCCTTGCGGACCAGCATGTGATCGAACTCGGCCACCAGTTCGCTCAGGGTGACCAGACGCTCGTCGGCCTCGTCGGTCGGGCGGGCACACCGGCCGCGGCGCGTGGCGGCGAGTACGGCGCCGGTGCCCAGCAGGCACAGCACGGTGAGGAACGCGGCGTCGGTCATGACGCCAAGGGTCCGGCCGGGGGAGCGCTACCGAACCCAACTTCGGCTCTATCCTGGTGCCGGTGAGCATCGGGTCCGATACAGCTGGGGCGCAGGCCGGCCCCACGTCGGGCGCGAATTCGGCACAGCCGCGCCGCGCCGTGATCGATCGGGCGTGGCGCGCACTCGGCCCGGGTGTCGAGGTGTTCAGCGGTGACGACGGCGGGCCGCTGCGCCGGACCGTCAAACGGATCATCGACCCGCTGGTGCTCAGGCTGCGCAGCAACACCCAGTTCTCGGCACCGGTGCTGGCGCCCGACGTGGCGGCCGAACTGCACGAGCAGATGGTGCGCAGCGGGCCGCATCTGCGTGCGGCCGCGGCCTGGTTCGCCGAGCTCAAACAGCAGCGTCGGCGGCTGCGGATCACCACCGGCAACGCCCAGGAGCTGTATTTCCCGGCGTGTTTCGAACTCGCGGTGACCCGGGGCGCCCCGGCCTCCGACCGTGCGCAGGTGGCGGCCGAGGTGCTGGCCGAGCTTCACGAGGGTCGCGACCGCACGGCGATCGAGGCACTCAACAGCTATGTGGCCGAGCCGCAGGTCGTCGACCGCTTGCATCGCCAACTCGAACGCAGCTGGCATGACGTCGTCGCCTCCGACGCCATCACCGGCCCGTTCTTCGCGGGGTTGGCCACCGTGCTCGGCCCGGCCGACAGCCACCGGGGCGAGGCGGCCCGGCAGCGGGTGTGGTCGGCGTTGGTGGCCGATGCCACGCCCTACAACCTGGGTGCCCGGGCGCGCCACGCCGACGTGAGCCTGCCCTGGTCGCTCGTCGACATCGGGCTGAGTTCAGTTCTGCCGCAACAGCCTCCGCCGGTCAGCGGGCCGGCCGAGGGGGACCGGCCGCTGGACCGCAGCGTGGTGGACCGGGTGCGGGCGACCCTGCGCCGGGCCCTGGACCGTGATGAGCTGCCCGATCTCCCGCTGCTGTGCGCCGAGGAAGTGGACCGGGCCTGTGCCCCGTGGGGGCTGCTCGCCGAGGACAAACAGGCCGCGCTGCTCACCGGTATCGAGGTGGCGACCGACCTGCATCCGCTCGACGCATCGGCATCGGGCCGCCACCAACTGTCGTCTCGCATTCAGGCCCGGCTGGCCAAGGAGGCCTACGTGCTGCATGCCCGTCGCTATCTGGCGGCAGGTGCCGCGGTGCACCCACGGCAGCAGCAGGTCATCGACGATCTGGCCGCGTTCGCCCGGCCCTATCTGAGCCGGCTGTGGGCCCGGCTGCACGGGCGCGACGTGTGGCAGGAATCGTGCGCGGACATCGACGACCTGAGGTCCCTGCTGGAAGGGGTGGCCAGATCGGTCAGCCTCGACCATCGGCAGCGGATCAAGGCGATGCTGGAAGAGCAGGTGGCGCAGTGATACTCGGTGCTGATGCCGGCCTGTGGAGCACGGGCCCGCTGAATGAGCGGGTGCCCTTGGTCGCGGTTCTCGAGGTGAGCGGTGCCGTGCTGTCGTGGGTGGTCGATGGGGCCGCCGGCGAACCACCCGCCATCACCTTCACCGACCCCGAGCGCGCGGATTGGTTGTGGCGCGTGCTCGGCGAGCCCGGTCACGTCGCGGTCCTGGACGCGCTGCGCCACCGGGAACCGGGGCAAGGACTCGATCTGCCCGGGGTGGATGTCCTGCCCGGTTCGGTGGACGCGTTGCGGCGCTTGGCGATCGGACACTGGCTGCGCCGGTGGTGGCCGGCCAGCGACCGGGACGGCATCGCGGCGCTGGAACCTCCGGTGCTCGACGCCGAGCTCGCGCTGCTGACCGTAGCGGCCGAAGACTTTTTCACCGAGGACACCCTGGATTCCGACGTGGAGGGTCTGCTCGCACCGCATCGTGAGGTGCTGAATTTCCTTGCCGGTCAAGGTGATCCGCGGGTTGCGGAGCTGGTCGGGCAATGTCGGGAGCTGGCCGCTGAGATCGGGCTCGAGTGGCCGGACATCACCACCGCCGCGGCTCGGCGTGCGGACTACGCACTGGCCGCCGGGGCGGGCGACGGACCGGGCCAAACCGGCGTGATCGCCCGCGGGGTGGCGACCGTCGACTGGTCGGCGGTACCGCCCGGAGTCTTCGACGCCGCCGAGGACACCGTCGAGTGGACGGTGACCCCCGACGGGGCGGTGGTGCGGGTGGCGCTCACGGGCCGGGATTCCGCGGCAGGCATCGGTGTGGAACTGCGCGCCGGCGGCTGCGACGGCTCGGGTGTGCTCGACGGCTCGGGCCGCGCCGTCCTGCCGCTGCGCGATCCGGATGGGCAGCCGCTTACCGAAACCCGGGCCTGGAACCTCGACTGGTCACGCACCTCGGTGCGGGTCGGGGCCGCGGGCGTCGACGAGTCCGCAGCCGACCGCGACCGGGTGCGGGCGTTCGCCCGGGCCCGGTTGGCGAGCCTCGGATCCGACGCGTTCCTCGCCGAGATCCGCGCAGCCGATTCCGACTACTGACCGCTATTTGGCAGCGGTCTGGATGTAGGCCGCCGAGGGCGATGACTGGGGCAGTCCGATCGCCGGCACCTGCGGGGTGTCGAGGACCCCGGCCAGCCACGGCAGGGCGGCGGTGAACGCATGGCTGGCGAACGGCCAGTCGTGAGTGCCCTGATGGGTCACCACCGCGCACGCGATGCCGTGTTTCGACCCGAGGGCGCACAGCGCGTTCGCCGCCTTGGCCTGATCGTTGGCGCGGCTTGCGGGCTTGCCCGGCGTCGACGTGTCGTTGACGTCGAACCAGCCGGCGGTCTGGTCGTACTGGCCGTGCTTGTTGATCACAGTGCTCGGGTCGAAGGCGTCCCAGGCCGCGGCGTTGCCACCGAACAGCCGGTCGATGGTCTGCGCCTTGGTGCCCGAGTTCGGGCCCATGTCTCCGGCGATGTCGACGAACGCACTGAACAACTCAGGGTGCATGACGGCCAGGTCCACCGCGCAGGTGCCGCCCATCGACCAGCCGACGATGCCCCAGTTGGCTGCGGCCGGCCTGACGCCGTAATGGGTGTTCATATAGGGCACAACATCTTTGGTGAGGTGATCGGCTGAGTTCCCGCGCTTGCCGTTGACACACTCGGTGTCGTTGTTGAACGTGCCGCCCGGGTCGACGAACACCAGCACCGGTGCGTACCCGTGGTGCGCGGCGGCGAAGTCGTCCAGCGTCTTGATCACGTTGCCGGCCCGCATCCAGTCGGCGGGGGTGTTGAACTCGCCGCCGATCATCATCACCGTCGGCAACTGCGGCGCGGGGTTGGAGGCGAACCACGCCGGCGGCAGGTACACGTACTCACCGCGATGCCGGAAACCCGAAGCGGTGTTGGGAATGTCGACCGGAACGACGCTGCCCTTCGCCGGGATGGTGCCCTGGCGCTGCATCGCGGTCACCGTGACCTGATCGGTCTGGTCCGGTAGCGGGCCGGCCGTCAACTGGTTCCAGGCCGTCTGCACCCAAGGGAAATAGCCCACCCACAGGTTCAGTGCCAGCGCGGTGCACAGCAGGGTCAGCGGCACTGCCATCACCGCGGTGCCGCGCCGCCACCACCGGCTGCCGCGCCACCCGGCGAGCAGCACCACCACCGCCACTCCGGTCAGCGCGATCCACACCCACAGCGACCGCGGTGCGGGGTTGCCGGCCAGCCCCTCGGACTCGATGTACCAGTTGGTGCCGGCGACCAGAATGCCACCTACCGCGGCTGCCAACGGCAGCCAGATGAGCGCCCAGCGGCGGGTGCGCCAGCCGATCGCGGCGATCAGCACCACGGCGGTGATGACCTGGACACTGGTCGGAACCCAGCCGTGCATCAAGGACAGGTGGTGGGTGAACGTCACACCCGTATCGTGGTCGCCGATTCTTGGGATCGGCTGTGAGCCACCTGCTAACGAGGTTTGGCCAGGGGAAACGGCAGTGTTTCGCGGATGCTACGGCCGGTTATCAGCATGACCACCCGGTCCACTCCCATGCCGAGCCCGCCGGTCGGTGGCATCGCGTATTCCATGGCCTGCAGGAAGTCTTCGTCGAGCTCCATCGCCTCGGGGTCACCCCCCGACGCCAGCAAAGACTGTTCCTGCAGCCGACGGCGCTGTTCGACGGGGTCGGTGAGTTCGCTGTAGGCGGTGCCCAGTTCGACACCCCAGGCCACCAGGTCCCAACGTTCGGCTACCCCGGGGAGGCTGCGATGCGGCCGGGTCAGCGGCGAGACCGAGGTCGGGAAGTCCTTGTAGAACGTGGGCTCCTCGGTGCGGTCCTCGACGAGGTGCTCGTACATCTCCAGCACCACGGCCCCGGCGTCCCAGTGGGTCAGGTACGGGATGTGTGCCGCATCGCACAGCCGGCGCAGCGTCGCCAGATCCGTCTCGACGGTGACGTGCTCGCCGAGAGCCTCGGAGACCGCGTCGTGCACGGTCTTGACCGCCCACTGACCCGAGATGTCGACCGGCTCGAGGACACCGTCGGCGCGTGGCCGCTGGAAGACCTGGGCACCGTTGGCGGCCTGGGCGGCGTTCTGGATCAGCTCGCGGCAGCCGTCGATCCAGACGTTGTAGTCGGCATGGGCCTGGTAGGCCTCCAACAGGGTGAACTCCGGGTTGTGACTGAAGTCCACGCCTTCGTTGCGGAACGCACGGCCCAGTTCGAAGACCCGCTCGACGCCACCGACGCACAGCCGCTTGAGATAAAGCTCGGGCGCGATCCGCAGATACAGGTCGAGGTCGTAGGCGTTGATGTGGGTCAGGAACGGCCGGGCATTGGCGCCGCCGTGGATCTGTTGCAGGATCGGGGTCTCCACCTCGAGGAAACCCCTGGCGTACAGCGTTTCCCGGATGGCGTGCAGCGCGCCGCTGCGGGCCCTGATCAGGTCCCGTGCCTCGGTGTTGACGGCGAGGTCCACGTAGCGGGCCCGCACCCGGGCCTCCTGATCGGTCAAGCCCTTCCATTTGTCGGGCAGTGGGCGCAGGCATTTGCCGATCAGTCGCCAACTGTCGACCAGCAGCGAGTGGGTGCCGTTGCGGCTGTGTCCCATCGAACCGGTGACCTCGATCAGATCGCCGAGGTCGATGGTGGCGGTGAAGTCCGCAGTGCCGGCCTGGGTCAGACGCGCGTTGTCGAGCAACAGCTGAACCTCGCCGGACCAATCGCGGAGTTGGGCGAACAGCACGCCGCCGTAGTCCCGGATCCGCAGGATCCGCCCGGCCACACTGACGGTCTCACCGTCGGCGGATTCCAGTGCGGCCGCGACAGTGTGGCTCGGTGCCTGCCCCACGGGGTAGGCATCGACACCGTCCTCCTGCAACTGGCGCAGCTTGGCCATCCGGACCCGGACCTGCTCGGGCAGGCGTGGTTGATCGTCGTCTGCCACGTCGTCGCGCAGCTCGTTGAGATCCGGCGCGCTGCCGTCGTGGTGCAGCCGGCCCGACCCCACCAGATCTGCCGGCGCCGCGACGTGTTCACCAGTGTGCTGCTTGTTCCGCCGGGAGAAGGGCAGGACCAGGAATCCCTCGGCGATCACCGAGGCCACCCCGACCCGCGGGATCAGCCGGGCGTCCTCGTAGCAGGCATAGCGAGGTACCCACTCGGGCTGGTACTTCATGTTCGACCGGTACAGCGTTTCCAGCTGCCACCAGCGGGAGAAGAACACCAGCAGGGCCCGCCACAGCCGGGCCACCGGACCGGCCCCCAGCTGTGCCCCCTGCTGGAACGCCGACCGGAACATCGCGAAGTTCAGTGAAATGCGGCTGACCCCAATGCCTTCGGACTGCATGCACAGTTCGCTGACCATCAGCTCGATGGTGCCGTTGGGGGATTGCGGGGAGCGGCGCATGACATCGAGCGAGACGCCGTTGGTACCCCACGGCACCAGCGACAGCAACGCGACCACCTCGGGTTCGGAATCGCCCGGGCGCTGCTGCACCGCCTCGACGAGCAAGCAGTCACCATCGGCCGGATCACCGAGGCGGCCCAGCGCCATCGAGAATCCCCGTTCGGTCTCGGTGTCGCGCCAGGCGTCGGCGCGTCGGATCACCTCGGCCATTTCGGCCTCGTCCAGCTCCCGGTGCCGTCGCATCCGTACCGAGGTCCCGGCGCGCCGGGCCCGGGTCACCGCCTGTCGTACCGCGCGCATGTCGGGCCCGGACAACCGGAAGCGGTCCGGATACAGGATCGCCTCGTCGCCGAGTTGCAGGGCGTTGAGCCCGGCCGCCCGGAACGCCTCGGCGGCCGCTGAGCTGGCGCCCATCACGCCCGGCCCCCAGCCGTAGGTCTGGCACAACTGCAGCCAGGCCGCGATCGCCTGCGGCCAGGCCTTCGGATCACCGACCGGATCGCCACCGGCCAGACACACGCCGACCTCGACGCGGTAGGCGATCGCGGCCCGCCCGTTGGGGGCGAACACCACCGACTTGTCGCGGCGGGTGGCGAAATACCCCAGCGAATCGTTCTTTCCGTAGACCTCCAGCAGCCCGCGGATCGCCGATTCGTCCTCGCCGGTCAGCGCATTCGAGGCCCGTTGCGACTGGAACAGCACGATCGCGGCGGCCATCAGCGCCAGAGCGCCGAACAGGCCGAAGATGGCGTTGAGGAAGGGATGGGAATAGCCCTCGAAGACCTCGGTCGGGACGGTCGCGAACCCGCTCACCCGGTTGACCGCGTACAGCAGCCGCCATTCCGGGGCCAGGGTGCCGGGGAACAGTTCCAGCAGGACCCACGCGGCCAGGATGCCGATGGCCATGCCCGCCACCAGGACGACAGCGGATTTGAGCAGGGCCCCGCGGCGCACCTTGGCCCAGAACTGGTTGCGGGCCAACACCAGGCAGACGATGGCCACCACATGGAACGCCAAGCCGATGACTTCGCCGACATCCTCGGCCAGCGGGTCACCGCCGGTGGCGAGATCGCCGAGGTTCCAGCCGATGGCGCCCACCATGTACAGCACCAGGATCCACCAGGCGATGCGCTTGCGCGCGGCCAGCGCGGCGGCCAGCAGCGCCAGCACGAAGGCCCAGGCGAAGCTGGTGTCGGGGAAGTTGAAGATGTAGTCGTTGACGAACTCTCGTGGCACCTGGATCAACCAGCGCACCGCCGGGGACACGCTGGCGATCAGCGACAGGGTGGCGATGATCCCGACGATCCAGCCGGCTGCGGCGGGAACCCAGGAGAACCTCGACGCGGGCTGGACCCCGGTGCCGCGGCTGATGACGGTCATACGCCCGGAGAATAGGCGGTCAACCCGTCAATTGGGCCCACCACGCGCACAGACACCGTCCAGGTGATTACCAGACCGGGCCGGTGTACTTCTCTCCCGGGCCTTTTCCGGGCTCGTCCGGATGCGCGCTGGCTTCGCGGAACGCCAACTGCAGGCTCTTGAGGCCGTCGCGCACCGGGCCCGCGTGGGGTCCCAGGTATTCCGCCGACGCCGTCACGAGGCCGGCCAGCGCGGTGATGATCCGGCGGGCTTCGTCGAGATCCCGGTGCGGGCTATCGTCGGGGTCTTCGGCAGAAAGCCCGATCTTCTCGGCTGCGGCGCTCATCAACATGACTGCCGCCCGGGTGATCACTTCCACGGCGGGAATGTCGGCAAGCTCGCGCACCTGCGGCGTCGCGTCGTCGGGCGTTTCAGTCGGATCGGTCATGCCTGCTAGACTGTCATGCGCGACCGTCCCGGCTCATGTCAGGGACAGCAAGTGGAGTCCCACTCCCACCGTTGGCCACAAGGTACAACGGTCCGGTCGCCGGTGTCCTCGGGCACCGGTTCTGTGCTCCACCATTGGAGGTACAGGCGGCGGAAGCCGTGATCGGTCGGCATTGGGCCCTGCTTTGAGCAGGGCTTTTCTGTTCTTCGGGGCAGATGTGCAGGTGGGCGGGTCTCCTCAGCAGACCCAACATAGGAGGCCCCATCAGCACTGAGACCCGCGTCAACGAGCGCATTCGTGTACCAGAAGTCCGCCTGATCGGACCAGGTGGCGAGCAGGTAGGCATTGTGCGCATCGAAGACGCCCTCCGCGTCGCCGCGGATGCCGATCTCGACCTTGTCGAAGTAGCTCCCAATGCCAGACCGCCGGTCTGCAAGATCATGGACTACGGCAAGTTCAAGTACGAGACGGCACTCAAGGAGCGCGAGTCTCGCAAAAACCAGCAGCAGACCGTCGTCAAGGAACAGAAGCTGCGTCCCAAGATCGACGATCACGACTACGAGACGAAGAAGGGCCATGTGGTCCGCTTCCTCGAAGCCGGATCCAAGGTCAAGGTGACCATCATGTTCCGCGGTCGTGAGCAGTCCCGGCCCGAACTCGGGTACCGGTTGTTGCAGCGGTTGGGCGCAGATGTGGCCGAGTACGGCTTCGTCGAGACGTCAGCCAAGCAGGACGGCCGCAACATGACGATGGTGCTGGCACCGCACCGCGGCGCGAAGACTCGCGCCAAGGCGGCGGAGCAGGCCGAGCGCCCGGGTGGGCAGCAGGCCGCATCAGAAGAACCAGACGTTACGCAGAGCTAGTTTTCAACACAGAACTGAGGATTCATGCCCAAGGCGAAGACCCACAGCGGAGCATCGAAGCGCTTCCGCAAGACCGGGACCGGCAAGATCGTGCGCCAGAAGGCCGGCCGCCGCCACCTGCTGGAGCACAAGGCCACCAAGCGCACCCGCCGGCTTGACGGCCGCACCGTGGTCGCAGCCAACGACACCAAGCGTGTCAACAAGTTGCTCAACGGCTAGTACTGCCGCTCCCTGTACCGAACGAGAATAGGAACATCCCATGGCACGCGTGAAGCGCGCACTCAACGCCCAGAAGAAGCGGCGCACAGTCCTCAAGGCCTCGAAGGGCTACCGCGGTCAGCGGTCGCGGCTCTACCGCAAGGCCAAGGAGCAGCAGCTCCACTCGCTTACCTACGCCTACCGGGACCGTCGTGCCCGCAAGGGTGAGTTCCGCAAGCTGTGGATCTCGCGTATCAACGCCGCGGCCCGCGCCAACGACATCACCTACAACCGCCTGATCCAGGGCCTCAAGGCCGCAGGCGTCGAGGTCGACCGCAAGAACCTGGCCGAGATCGCCGTGAGCGATGCCGCCGCGTTCACCGCGCTGGTCGAGGTCGCCAAGGCCGCCCTGCCGGAGGACGTCAACGCGCCTTCCGGAGAAGCCGCCTGACGCTCACCGAGCGTTCTGCCCGGGTGGTGGCTGCGGTCAAACTGCAGCGCCACGTCGGGCGCCGCCGCGCCGCACGTTTCCTCGCCGAGGGGCCCAACCTCGTCGAGGCAGCGTTGCGGCGCGGACTCGTTTCGGAGGTGTTCGCGACCGAGGCCGCACTGGACCGGTTCGGCGCACTGCTGGGCGCCGCGCCGGTGCAGCTGGTCACCGAACGTGCGGCGAAAGCCTTGTCCGACACCGTGACCCCGGTCGGCCTGGTGGCCGTGTGCCGGCTGCCGGAAGTGTCGCTTGACGACGTCCTGTCCGCCGCCCCCCGGTTGATCGCGGTGCCCGTGCAGATCTCGGAGCCGGGTAACGCCGGCACGTTGATCCGCGCCGCCGACGCCATGGGTGCCGACGCGGTGGTGCTGGCCGGCCACAGCGTCGACCCCTACAACAGCAAGTG
>MSTD01000004.1:0-34065 GCA_001942045.1 Mycolicibacterium porcinum | reverse complement strand
CGTCGGCAGGCAGCATCTTCTCGCTGCCGGTGATCGACGAGCCCGGTGAGGCCTCGATCGTCGCCCGGTTGCAGGCGGCCGGCCTACAGGTCCTGGCCACCACGATCGACGGCGAGGTCAGCCTGGATGATGTGGATCTGGCGCCGCCCACCGCCTGGCTGTTCGGCCCCGAAGCTCACGGCCTGCCAACCGAATTGGCCGTGGCCGCCGACCGTCGGGTGCACATTCCGATGCCCGGCCACTCCGAGAGCCTCAACATCGCCTCGGCGGCGTCGATCTGCCTCTATCAGAGCGCCCGCGCCCACCGCGTCGGCTAGTGCGTAGCGCCGAACGCCGAATGGCCACTTATCGCACGGTTTTTCGCGATTCGTGTATCACGAGTGGCCACCGGCGTCGATGTGACACGATGCTGTGGGGAGGTGCACCGTGTGCCAATACTGCGGATGCCGGGACATGCCGCTACTGCGGGATTACATCGCCGAGCATGAGCGGGCCGTCGACCACGGCCGCGAAGCGGTGCGTGCCCTGGACCGCGGTGAGCTGGACGCGGCCCGCCAGCTGGTTGCGGCGATGTTCGAGGAGTTGCGATCGCACTGGCAGGGTGAGGAGAACGGGCTGTTCGCGGTGATGCACGACGACGAGCTGTACGCCGAGCACATCGACCCGCTGGTGGCCGAACACCGTGACCTGGCGGCCTTTCTCGAGGTGGTCGACCTGGCCGATCCCGACGATCAGAAGCGGCTTCGCGCGGAGATCGAAGAGCTCTATGTCCACATCGCGAAAGAAGAGGACGGACTGTTCCCGGCTGCGCTCACCGCGCTCGACGGTGCTGACTGGGATGCCGCGATGGCCGGATGGCGGGCCGCACACCCCGGTCGCGAGATGATTCGGTAGCAGGCGAGATCAGACCACTAGCCAGAGCAGGCCGGCCATGGCGAACCCGACCACCGACAGGATGGTCTCCAGCACGGTCCAGGTCTTGAGGGTGTCCTTCACCGACATGTTGAAATACCTTGACACGATCCAGAACCCACCGTCGTTGACGTGGCTGGCGACGATGGAGCCGGCGGACACCGCGACCACGATGAGGGCGATCTGCGCCGGGCTGTAGTTGCCGGCCCCGATGGACGTCTCGATGATGCCTGCCGTCGTCACGATCGCCACGGTCGCCGAGCCCTGCGCGATCCGCAGCGCGCAGCTGATCAGGTAGGCCGACAGGATCACCGGCAGGCCGATGGCAGTCATGGAATCTGCCAGTGCCGTGCCGATTCCGGTGGCACGCAACACCGCACCGAAGAACGCGCCGGCTCCGACCACCAGCAGGATCATGCCGACTGGACGCAGTGAGGCCGCGCTGATCTTGCCGAGTTCGGTGGCGGTGATGCCCCGGCGGATACCCAACAGGTACAGCGCGAGCAGCACCGCGATGGTCAACGCGACGGCCGGGGTTCCGACCAGGGTCAGGATCGACAGCAGCCGGCCGCCGCCGAGCATGACGTCGGCGATGGTGGCGGCCAGGATGAGCGCCATCGGGGCCAGGATGATGAAGGCGATCAACCCGATCGACGGGGGATTGGCGGTATCGGCCTCGTCCTCCTCGGGGATGAACTCGTCGGGCACCTCGACGTGTACCCGCTTGCCGATCCACGAGCCCCACACCACACCGGAGACGAACCAGGCCGGGATACCGCAGGCCAACCCCATGATGATGATCCACCCCAGGCTGACGTGCAGCAGGCCCGCGGCCGCGACCGGACCGGGATGGGGCGGCAGGAACGCGTGCGTCATCGACAGGCCGGCCAACATCGGCATCGCGTACATCACCAGCGATCTGCCGCCGCGCTTGGCTGCCACATAGACCAGCGGAGCCAGGATGAAGATGCCGATGTCGAAGAAGATCGGGATGCCGAGGACGACGCCGGTCAGGCCCATCGCCAGTGGAGCGCCCTTGGGGCCGAACAGGTTCAGTAACCGGGTGGTCAGCGCGTCGGCACCGCCGGAGCGTTCGAGCATCGCCCCGAGGACCGTGCCGAGCCCGATGATCACCGTGATGTGGCCGAGGATCCCGCCGAACCCCTTCTCCAACAGGGAATCCGACGCCTTGGCCGGCGTGCCGACCAGGTCGGAGACGGGAATCCCGGCGATCAGTGCCACCGCGATGCTGACCACGATCAGGGCGATGAACGGTTCGATCTTGAGCTTGATGATCAACAACAGCAGCACCGCGATGGACACGGCGGCCAAAGTCAACAGGCCGGACGTGTCGTGTTGCAGCCAGTGCACGAACGAGGTCATGAATCCTCCTGGGCGTGGATGAGGATCTGGGATGTGGGGGAGTGGGCTCAGCGAGAGAGAGCTGCGACGAAATTGCTTGCCCGGCTGGTGATCTCGTTCCAGTCTCCGGAAGCGACATGGGCCGGTGGCACCACACCGGTGCCGGCGCACACCGCGAGGGCGCCGGCGTCGAGGTAGGACTGCGCATTGCCCTCGTTGATTCCGCCGGACGGCAGCAACTCGACGTCGGGATACGGCCCGTGGAGGTCCGACAGGTATTTGGGCCCCATGCTGCTCGCCGGGAAGATCTTCACCGCGGCGGATCCGAGGTCGACGGCCTGGGCCACTTCGGTGGGCGTCAGGGCGCCGAGAAACACCGGCACCAACTGGGCGGTCGCCACCGCGGCGACCTCGGCACGCAGCCCGGGGGTGACCAGGAACCTGGCGCCGGCGTCGATCGCGGCGCGGGCCTGGTCGGCCGTCATCACCGTGCCGACGCCCAGCATGATCCCGGCGGCAGACACCGAATCGGCGCAGGACCGGAGATGGTCCAGCACCCCGGGAGTGGTGAAGGTCAGCTCGACCGTGCGGATTCCGCCCGCCGCGATCGCGTGGCACAGATCCGCCGCATCGGGAATGGTCTCGGCGCGGACCACGCTGAGTACCCGGTCCTGCCGCAACACGTCGAGCGCTGTCATCGCACACCTCCATCAGGGCCGCGTCGCAGCGACCGTCCTGCCGTCACCCCGGTGAGCTCGCCGTCGTCGAGGGCGAACTGTCCGCGCACCAGGACATGGGTGAATCCGGTTGCCGCCGTGCGGGGTTGGTCGTAGGTGGCGGTATCGGCGACGGTTTCCGGGTCGAACAGCACCAGATCGGCGGCGAATCCGGGGCGGATGAATCCGCGGTCGGTGAGTCGCAGCCGGGTGGCCGCCCGTCCGCTGAGATGGCCGACGCATTCCTCGAGCGAGAACAGGCCGAGCTCGCGGCAGTAGTGGCCCAGGTACCGTGCGAACGTTCCCCAACCGCGCGGATGTGGCTTCGATCCGACCAGCAGCCCGTCGCTGCCTCCGGTGTGCCGAGGGTGCCGCATGATCGCCTGCACGTTCTCCTCGTGCCCGACATGCTGCAGGATGCCGCTACCCAGCTCGTCGCGCAGCAGGATGTCGATGCACACGTCAAACGCGTCGCGGTGCTCGGCCGCGGCGATCTGCGCGATCGTGCGGCCCACGTAGTGATCCAGTTCCGGGTGGGTGACTCCGCTGACCTCGATGGTGTCCCACTCGGCGATCACGCCGTGGCAGCCGTCGGAGCCGCTGACTTCCAGATGGTGGCGGATCCGGGCCAGTGCGTCGGGGTCGGTCAGCCGCGCCATCGTCTCTTCGGTGCTTCCGGCGGACGCCCAGCTCGGCAGGATCGCCGAAAGTGTGGTGGCTCCGGGCAGATACGGGTAGGTGTCGAGGCTGATGTCGGCACCGGCGGCGGTCGCCGCGTCGAGCAGGGCCAGGAGTTCGGGTGCCCGTCCCTTGTTCGGACCGAAGTTGAGCGTGGCATGGGCCAGGTGCAGTGCACAGCCCGATCTGGCGGAGAGGTCGACCATCTCGGCATACGCCTCCATGGCACCGGCACCGTAGGACCGATGGTGTGGGGAGAAGTAGCCGCCGTAGGACGCCACCGTGCGGCACAGGGCAAGAAGTTCGTCGTTGTCGGCGTACATCCCTGGCGTGTAGGTCAATCCGGCGGACAAGCCGACCGCTCCCTCGGCCATGGCCTGAGCCACGATGGCCTGCATCTCGGCGATCTGCTCGGCGGTGGCTGGGATGTCGTCCCAGCCGACGACCAGGGCGCGCACCACACCGTGTGGGACGAGATACGCGACGTTGGTGGCGATTCCGCGGTCCAGGCGGTCCAGGTACTCGGCGACGGATCGCCAGTCGAAGTCGAAGTCGCTGGGATCGGTGTTCCAGCCGGCGATCTTGCGGCGGACGACGGCGAGCACCTCGGAGGTCACCGGTGCGTACGACAGCCCGTCCTGGCCGAGTACTTCGGTGGTGACGCCCTGGGTGATACGCGACGGGTGCACCGGGTTGAGCAGGATCTGCAGATCCGAATGCGCATGCATGTCGATGAATCCGGGCGCGAGCACCAGGCCGGAGGCGTCGATCACGCGGTCGGCGGTCGGCGAATCCGCGGGTTCGGTGATGACGGCGGCGATGCGGTCGTCATCGATCAACACATCGGCGTCGTACCGGGCAGACTCGGTGCCGTCGACGACGGTGGCGGAGCGGATCAACGTGCGCATGACAGATCCGGCTCAGAAGTAGGTGCGGATCAGGTCGACGACGACGGGATCGGCTTCCTGCTGCGCGACCACCGGGATCCATCGCCACTTGTCGAAGGCGGTGCACGGGTGCGAAAGGCCAAGGCGCACCACGTCACCCACGCGGATGTCGGAGTCGGGCGGAAGGGTCAGGAACGCGTGCTGATCATTGACGGCCACGATCTCGGCGCCCGTGAGGGGACGGGCCGGCCCACCGAGTTGCGCGGCGACCAGTTGCGGCGTGGGCAGCCCCTCGTCGAACGGGACATCGCGCTTGCCGGCGTCCAGCAGTGCCAGCCCGGGCTCGGGGCGTGACACCACCCGCGCCCAGGTGTGCATCGCCGAGCGCAGCCGGTACGGTTCGCCGCCACGACCGAACGGCGTGATCCCGGTATAGAACCCGTCGTCATGGATGATGTAGGCCCCCGCGCGGACGACGACGTGTGTGCCGCCACCGGCCAGGGGAGCCAGCACATCGGCCACCAGATCGAAATAGGCGCTGCCACCGGCGGTTACGTAGACATCGGCATCGGTGGGGTAGAGGCCGTCGGCTTCGATGGTCCGATGCAGGCGAGCCATTTCCTCCAGGTAGTGCCTGACCCGGGCCAGTGAGGCGTCCGACGCATCGTGCGCCAGCGACCCCTCGTAGCCCGAAACACCGGCCAGGCGCAACGTGTCGGTGCCCGCGATCCGCGCGGCCACGATTGCCGCCTCTTCGACTGACCGGGCACCGGTCCGTCCGCCGGACGCACCCAGCTCGACGAGCACCGGAATCGGCCGTGGCACCGGGGTTTCGGCGAGGGCCGCGGCCATCGCGTCCACGGTGGCCGTCGAGTCCGCCCAGCTGAGCACCTCGAGGTCGGGCCGGGAAGTCATCTCTTGGGCCAGCCATCGCAGGGCGGCCGGGTCGACCAGGGTGTTGGCCAGCTGGATCCGTCGCACGCCGAAACTCACCGCGACGCGGACCTGACTGGGCGTGGCCAGCGTGATACCCCATGCCCCGCTGCGCAATTGGCGGTCCCACAGCACCGGGGACATGGTGGTCTTCCCGTGTGGAGCCAGCTCCACCCCGTGGGCTGTGCACCACGCCGCCATGGCGGCCACGTTGTCCTCGATCGCCGAATCGTCCAGCGTCATCACCGGTGTGATGAAGGACGAGAGCCGGGGCCGGGTGGCGAGGAACTCCGCGGAGGTGAGGCCGTCGGCCGCGGCAGGAAGCGCCTTGTCCAGTTCGGACAGGCGCTCGGCGCGCAGTGTGTCCCACGCCCGACTTTCCAGCGTGGGCTCGCCTCGCGTCGTCATGCCGATCGTGTCCTCCATGTGATTCCGGCGCGTGAGGAAGCGCCAAAACGGCGTGAGCTGCTACGTTGCGCATACTGCAATCAGAGTTGCAATTTGCGATGTGACATGTCTAACATGGCATCCAACACCGCGTCAACGTTCGACCCCGAAGGACAGGAGTACCCGAAATGCCCACAGACTCCGTCGGCGGAGTTGCCTGCGTCGGGGAACCCCTGGTCCTGGCCGGTGGGGAAACTGAACTGCACCTGGCCGGTGCTCAAGCTGAATTGCACCTGGCCGGCGCGGAAGCCAACGTCGCGGCCGGACTCGTCTCCTGGGGCATCCCCGCCTCCTTCATCGGCCGGCTCGGCGATGACAGTTACGGCGACCTGATCAGATCGGAACTGACGGCGCGCGGCGTCGACATCTCGGCCGTCGAGATCGACTCGACCCGGCCCACCGGGCACTACTCGAAAGACACCGCACCTGACGAGACGGGGGAGCCGCGCAGCGTCAGCAAATACCACCGGGCCGGCTCGGCGGCGTCGGCGATGACGCCCGGATTCCTGGACTCGCCCGCGGTCGCGTCGGCATTCGGGCGCGCGTCGGTCGTGCACTGCAGCGGCATCACCCCGGCCCTGTCGGACAGCTGCCGCGCCATGATGCGCCGGTTGCTCACCGACCGGCCGGGCATCAGCGGGCTGTTGAGCTTCGATGTGAACTGGCGCGAACAGCTCTGGCCCGACGGCGATCCCGCGGAGGTGGTGGCCCTGGCCAACCTGGCCGACGTCGTTCTGGTGGGCGCCGACGAGGCACTCCGTGTCGCCGGGACCGACGATCCGGTGGCGCTGCGTCGCATCCTGCCGAACCCGCAGACCCTGGTCATCAAGGACGGCGCGGAGCAGGCGCTGGCGATCGACCGGACCGGCGATGTGATCGCCGTTCCGGCGCTGCGCGTCGAGGTCGTGGAGCCGGTGGGCGCGGGCGATGCCTTCGCCGCCGGCTACCTCAGCGGCGTCGTGCTCGGTGAGGATCCGGAATCGTGCCTGCGGCGCGGACACATCGGTGCCGCCGTCACCCTGACCGTCGTGGCGGATTCCGCGCCCCCGCCACCCGAGGCGGCGATTGAGCATCTGCTCGACTGCACGGATGGGGAGTGGGCTGCCACTGCGGTGAGCGAGGCCGGGTTCACCGTGTGCGGGAGCCGGCGTTGAGCCAAAGCGTCGGACGGGCACTGCAACTGTTGATTCAGTTGGGCAAGGGCCCGGCCAGTCTGGACGAGCTCGCCGCCGCCACGGATGTGCACAAGACCACCGTGATGAGGCTGTTGCGCACCCTGTCCGACGAGCGGTTCACGTTCCGCGACAACAACAACCGCTATCACCTCGGATCACGGATCTTCGAACTCGCCGCACACGGCACCGATCAGCGGGAGATCCGTCAGATCGCCTCGCGGCACCTCGTCGAGTTCAACCGCAAATACGGCCGCACCACGCATCTCGCCGCGATGGAAGGCGGCGACATCGTCTACATCGACAAGCTCGAATCCCATGACCAGATCCGCATGTACTCGCGAATCGGCCTGACCGCCAACTTGAATTCGACCGCGGTTGCCAAGGTGATCCTCGCCGACCTGCCCGACGCCGAGCTGCGCCCGATCGTCGCCGCCATGGACTTCACCCGGCGCGCCGCGAACACCATCACCACGCCCGAGGCGTACCTACGCGAGATCGAGACCGTGCGGGCGCAGGGCTGGGCCCAGGACCGCGAAGAGAACGAACCGTCGATCAACTGCGTGGGTGTTCCGATCCGCGGCGCGAACGGCCGTGTCGTCGCGGCGGTCTCGGTGTCGGTGCCCGACGTGGTGCTGCCCTTCGACCAGGTCCTCGACCTTCTGCCGCCACTGCAGGCGGTGGGTGAACGCATCTCGGCCGAATGCGGTTACCGGCCCGCTGTGTAATCCGACCGGAAATCATCGAAAACACCGAAAGCAGAGGAGATTCCCACCGTGTCCGATTCCCAGGTCATCCGCACCGATGACGCACCAGCACCGGCACATACCTTCAGCCAGGGCATCCGTAAGGGCGGGATGCTCCAGGTGTCGGGGCAGGGGCCGATGGACCCCGCCACCAACACCTACATCGGTGAGGGCGACGTCAAGGTGCAGACCCGTCGCACGCTGGAGAACGTCAAGGCGATTCTGGCCGCCGGCGGCGCCGGTGTCGACGATGTCCTGATGTTCCGGGTCTACCTCACCAAGCGTGAGGATTTCTCGGCGATGAACGAGGTCTATGGCGAGTTCATCGCCGAGAACGTCAAATCCGACCAGCTGCCCTGCCGGACAACGGTATTCGTCGACCTCCCGCACGAGGTCATGCTGGTCGAGATCGACGCCCTGGCCGTCGTCAGCTAGCCCGGGCGGCTAGCTCAGCAGTCCCCGCGCCACGTGGGTGATCTGCACCTCGTTGCTGCCGGCGTAGATCATCAGTGACTTGGCGTCGCGGGCCAGCTGTTCGACCCGGTACTCGGTCATGTAGCCGTTGCCGCCGAACAGCTGGACCGCTTCCATTGCCACGTCGGTGGCCGCCTGCGAGCAGTACCACTTGATGGCCGACGCTTCGGCCAGCGAGATCGGCACGCCCTTCTCGGCGGATTCGATGACGCGGAACAGCATGTTGCGCACGTTCATCCGGGCCACTTCCATGTTGGCCAGCTTGAGCTGGATCAGCTGGAACTGGCCGATCTCCTGGCCCCACAGAGTGCGGTTCTTGGCGTAGTCGACGCTCAACCGCAGGCATTCTTCGATCACGCCGAGCGCCATCGCGGCCACGCCGATGCGTTCGGCCGAGAAGTTGGACCGTGCGCTGGCCCGCCCCTCGTCGACCCCGTCCGCGGTATCGGAACCTTCGGTCTCGCCGAGCAGCCGATCGCGTCCGAGCCGGACGTTGTTGAAGAACAGCTCGCCGGTGCGCGACGAGTGGATGCCCATCTTGCGGAACGGCTTCGACTGGACGAAGCCCTCCATACCGCGGTCGAGCACGAAGGTCAGGACCTTGCGGTTGCGCTTGTCCGCGCCGTCCCCTTCGTCGAGCTTGGCGTAGACCACCACGACGTCGGCGTCGGGGCCATTGGTGATGAAGGTCTTCTGGCCGTTGAGGATGTAATCGTCCCCGTCACGGGTGACATAGGACTTCATGCCGCCGAACGCATCCGAACCCGAATCGGGTTCGGTGATCGCCCACGCGCCGATCTTCTCGTAGGTCACCAGACCGGGCAGCCAGCGTTCCTGCTGGGCCAGCGTGCCGCGGCTCTGAATGGTCGACACGGTCAGACCGAGGCTGACGCCCAGTCCGGTGACCAGGCCCATCGACACCCGGCACAGTTCGCTGATCAGGACGAACCCCATGCCTGGCGAGCTGCTGCCGCCGAACATCCCGCCGCGGGCCCCGGACGGCTTGGCGTCACCGTTGCGCAGCTTCTCCAGCCGCTTGTCCAGCGATTCCTTGGCCATCGTGTCGATCCCGAACGTGGCGAACAACTTTCGCACGATGGGATACGGCTCCATGTCGCCGCTCTCGAGCTCGTCGAGGTGGGGCCGGATCTCCTTGTCCACGAACTCACGGACAGCGTCCCGGACAGCGATGTCGACGTCAGACCAATCAAGCATTCCGACAGCTTAGACAGGTGTCAAAAGTCAGGCTGCGGGGCGCCGGGCCGGCCGTCGCAGCGCCGGCAGTGAGAACGTGGTGTGCACCAGCGCCCCGGCCCGGTCCAGCAGGGTCTTGTGGCGCGGCACGTAGTGCATCGGCAGTCCCCAGCGGTCGCGGGGTGGGGCCATGAAGCTCGGTGCTTCCACCAGTGGGCCGTCGGCCGGGAGCTTGCCGGCCGCGCGGCGGTACGCCGACAAGGCGCGCGGGTGCAGCCTGATCTCGTCGGGCACGGCGATGAACGCCAATTCGACCGCCTTGCCGAAGATCCGCAGCAGCACCTCGTCGCCGGGTGTCCACCGCATCCCGGCCTTCTCCCGCACCGCCGGGTCGAACAGGCCGGCGGCGATCCAGCGCTGCGCTCCGACAAGAGGTTTGAACAGTTGGTCCCAGACCGGTGTGGGCATCAGCACGAACCACGGCTTGGGGATCCGGATGGTGAAGATGTCGAGGGTGGCCCGGTTGATCTCGAGCTCGTCGCGACATTTGGCGTCCCAGTACTCCTGAAACTCCTCCCAGCTCTTGGGCACCGGCCGCATGCTCATGCCGTACATGCGGTACCACTGCACGTGTTCGTCGAACAGCTGTTGCTTCTCGGCTTCGGTGAGGCCGCCGCAGAAGTACTCCGCCGTCTTGATGATCAGCATGAAGAACGTTGCGTGCGCCCAGTAGAACGTCTCGGGGTTCAGCGCGTGGTAGCGCCGCCCCTGACTGTCGACACCTTTGATCGTGGTGTGGAAGCCCTTGATCTGGGCGCCGGTGTCGGCCGCGCGATCGCCGTCATAGACCACGCCCATGATCGGGTACACCGAGCGGGCCACCCGCTGTAGCGGCTCGCGCAGCAGGATCGAGTGCTCCTCGACGCCGGCGCCGAGTTCCGGATACATGTTCTGAATCGCACCGATCCAGACGCCCAGCATTCCGGTGCGCAGGTCACCGAAGTACTTCCAGGTCAGCGAATCCGGGCCGAGTGGGTCGTACTCGGCTGCGGTGGTGGCTCGTGTGGTCATCGCGTCCTCGTTGACTCGTCATGACATGGATCACAGCTGAGGCCAACCATAGTATTGACAACGCATGTTGTCTATGACGTCGCGGCGCGTCGTCGCGCACTGTTATTGCGCGGCTACCGTCGCGCCACAGCGCTGTGACCAGCCAGATTTGCCTGCGCCGGGGGAGCGCCCGGGGAATGCGGGCAAACCCGCTCGTGGCGTCATTGCCGCCCGGTCCGCGCGCCACTTAGTCTTGCGCTGTGGATGGCGAGCCGTTCGATGACCCGTCCGGCCGTGTCGGGGATGTCGAGCAGGCGCCGCAACAGCGCCCAGTGCGGACACCCGGTTTGCCGGGCCCGCTGGGGTGGCTGCAGAACGCCAACCGCAGCCCAGCCGTCGTCGATCTGGTCCGGCGGATGCGCCGGTCACTGCCCGGGGACCCGGACTTCGGTGACCGGCTCTCGGTATCGGGTGAGGGCGGTCCCCGGGCGGCCGCGCGCGTCGCCGACCGGCTGTTGGACCGCGACGCCGCCTCGCGCGAGGTGAGCCTGGGGGCGTTGCAGGTGTGGCAGGCCCTGACCGAACGTGTCTCGGGAACCCCGGCCAACCCCGAGGTGACGCTGGTGTTCACCGATCTGGTCGGGTTCTCCTCATGGTCGTTGCGCTCCGGCGACGACGCCACGCTGCGTCTGCTGCGCCGCGTGGCGCAGGTGATCGAGCCCCCGGTGCTGGAAGCCGGCGGGCACATCGTCAAGCGGATGGGCGACGGCATGATGGCGGTGTTCTCCGACCCGGCCACCGCCCTGGGCGCGATGCTCGTGGCGCTCGACGGGGTGAAGGGCATCGACGTGGACGGCTACGCCCCGCGCATGCGCGTCGGTATCCACACCGGCCGCCCGCAGCGCATCGGGTCGGACTGGCTCGGCGTCGACGTCAACATCGCCGCCCGGGTGATGGACCGGGCCAACAGCGGCGGGATCGTGGTGTCGCACACCACGCTCGAGGGCGTCCCCGAGAATCGGCTCGCCGAGCTCGGGGTCAGCGTCAAACGTCAACGGCGTCAGATGTTCTCGACCAAGCCCGAGGGCGTGCCCGATGATCTGGTGATGTACCGGGTGAAAACGTCCGGGCAGCTGCCGACTTCCTGAGGGCAAACGCGTTCGAGGTGTGATGGGCCGATCGCCTATGATCGCCGGGTGGCTGAGCAGCCCAGTGATCTCTCAGAAGAAGCCCTGACCAAAGCCGTCAGCGCGGCCCGGCATGCCTTCGAGCTGGCCGGTGACCTCGACGCGCTCGCGCGCGCCAAGACCGAGCACCTCGGCGATCGTGCCCCGATCGCCCTGGCCCGCCAGGCGTTGGCGACGCTGCCCAAGGCGGACCGCGCCGATGCCGGCAAACGCGTCAACGGCGCCCGCGGCGAGGCCCAGCGCGCGTATGACGAGCGCCTGGCCGCGCTGCGCGCCGAGCGCGACGCCGCGGTGTTGGTCGCCGAACGCATCGACGTGACGCTGCCCTCGACGCGGCAGCCGGTCGGTGCCCGGCACCCGATCACGATCCTGGCCGAGAACGTCGCCGACACCTTCGTGGCGATGGGCTGGGAACTGGCCGAGGGACCCGAGGTCGAGACCGAGCAGTTCAACTTCGACGCGCTCAACTTCCCGCCGGATCACCCGGCCCGCAGCGAGCAGGACACCTTCCAGATCGCGCCCGACGGCTCGCGGCAGGTGCTGCGTACCCACACCTCGCCGGTGCAGATCCGGGCCCTGCTGGAGCGCGAGCTGCCGGTGTACATCGTCTCGATCGGCCGGACGTTCCGCACCGACGAACTCGATTCCACCCACACGCCGGTGTTCCACCAGGTCGAGGGCCTGGCGGTGGACAAGGGCCTGACCATGGCGCACCTGCGCGGCACGCTGGATGCGTTCGCGCGGGCCCAGTTCGGGCCAGAGGGACGCACCCGGTTCCGGCCGCACTTCTTCCCGTTCACCGAACCGTCGGCCGAGGTGGACATCTGGTTCCCCGGCAAGAAGGGCGGCCCCGGTTGGGTCGAATGGGGCGGCTGCGGCATGGTCAACCCGAATGTGCTGCGCGCCTGCGGGATCGACCCCGACGTCTACTCCGGATTTGCCTTCGGTATGGGATTGGAGCGAACCCTGCAGTTCCGCAACGGAATTCCTGACATGCGCGACATGGTCGAGGGCGACGTCCGGTTCTCGCTGCCGTTCGGGGTCGGTGCCTGATGCGGATTCCGTTCAGTTGGCTGCGTGAGGCTGTCCGCGCGGGGGCCCCGGACTGGGATCCGTCGGTCGAGGAACTCGAAGAGACGTTCATCCGGATCGGCCATGAGGTCGAGGAGATCATCCCGACCGGCCCGGTGAGCGGTGCGCTGACCGTCGGCCGGGTCGTCGAGATCGAAGAACTCACCGAGTTCAAGAAGCCGATCCGGGCCTGCAAGGTCGATGTCGGCGTCCAGAATGTCGACGGCGCGCCGCGCGACATCGTGTGCGGCGCGACGAATTTCGCGGTCGGCGACCTGGTCGTGGTCGCCCTGCCCGGAACCGTGCTGCCCGGTGATTTCAAAATCGCCACCCGCAAGACCTACGGCCGGGTGTCCGACGGCATGATCTGCTCGGCCTCCGAGATGAACCTGGGTGTCGATCAGGCAGGCATCCTCGTGCTGCCCGAAGGCACCGCTGAACCGGGCACCCCAGCCGCCGAGGTACTTGGTCTCGACGACGTGGTGTTCCACCTGGCGATCACGCCGGATCGTGGTTACTGCCTGTCGGTGCGCGGCCTGGCCCGCGAGATCGCTTGCGCGCACGATCTGGACTTCGTCGATCTCGCCGACGTGGCGCCGCTGCCCGCCGAGGGCGAGGCCTGGCCGCTGACCGTGGAGCCCGGAACCGGCGTGCAGCGCTTCGGGTTACGCCCCGTCACCGGCATCGACCCCACCGCCGTGTCACCGTGGTGGCTGCAGCGCAGGCTGCTGCTCAGCGGGATCCGCGCCATCTCGCCGGCCGTCGACGTGACCAACTACGTCATGCTCGAAATCGGCCACCCGATGCACGCCCACGACAGCAGCCTGATCACCGGCGGCTTCGCGGTGCGGTTCGCCCGGGACGGGGAAAAGGTCGTCACGCTCGACGATGTCGAGCGCACCTTGAACTCGGCCGACGTACTGATCGTCGACGACGTCGCGACCGCCGCCATCGGCGGTGTGATGGGCGCGGGCACCACCGAGGTACGCGACTCGACCACCGACGTGCTGCTGGAAGCGGCGGTGTGGGACCCGGCCGCGGTGTCCCGCACCCAGCGCCGCCTGCACCTGGCCAGTGAGGCCGGCCGCCGTTATGAGCGTTCGGTCGACCCCGCGATTTCGGTTGCGGCCCTGGACCGTTGCGCGACCCTGCTGGCTGACATCGCCGGTGGCACCGTGGAACCGAGGCTCACCGACTGGCGTGCGGACGGCCGCACCGACTGGTCGCAGCTGGCCATCGAGATCCCGACCGACCTGCCCGACCGCACTGCGGGCGTGGAGTACGCCGCGGGTACGACGGCGCGGCGGCTCACCCAGATCGGTGCGACGGTCACCGGATCCGACCCGCTCACCGTCACCCCGCCGAGCTGGCGGCCCGACCTGCGCCAGCGCGCTGATCTCGTCGAGGAAGTGCTGCGACTGGAGGGGTTGGAGTCCATCCCGTCGGTGTTGCCGACGGCGCCGGCCGGCCGTGGCCTGAGTGCGGTGCAGAAGCGGCGCCGGGCCATCGGAAAGTCCTTGGCGCTGGCCGGATTCGTGGAAATCCTGCCGACACCGTTCCTGCCTGCCGGGGTGTTCGATGCCTGGGGACTGGACGCCGACGACCCGCGTCGCAGCACCACCACGGTGCTCAATCCGCTGGAGGCCGACCGGCCGCAGCTGGCCACCACGTTGCTGCCCGGTCTGCTGGAGGCGTTGGGCCGCAACGTATCCCGCGGTACCGCCGATGTGGCGCTGTTCGCGATTCAACAGGTGGTGCATCCGACCGCGGAGACCCGTGCCGTCGAGCGCATCCCCAACGACCGCAGGCCCACTGACGAGGAGATCGCCGGGCTGGATGCCTCACTGCCGAACCAGCCACAGCACGTGGCGGCGGTGCTGGCCGGACTGCGCGAGCCCGCCGGCCCGTGGGGCCAGGGACGTCCGGTGGAGGCCGCCGACGCATTCGAGGCTGTTCGGGTGATCGGCCGCGCGGCCGGGGTGGAGTTCACCCTGCGGGCGGCCCAGGAACTGCCGTGGCATCCGGGCCGCTGCGCCGAGGTGCTCGTCGGCGACACGGTCGTCGGCTACGCCGGACAGTTGCACCCGGCGGTGATCGAGCGGACCGGCCTGCCCAAGGGCACCTGCGCGGTCGAACTCGATCTCGACGCCGTACCGATCGTCGAGACGCTGGCCGCGCCGAAGGTGTCGCCGTTCCCGGCGGTGTTCCAGGACATCAGCGTCGTGGTCGGTGATGAGGTGGCCGCGGCTGCCGTCGTCGATGCCGTCCGCGACGGGGCCGGTGAACTGCTGGAGGACGTCCGGTTGTTCGACGTCTACACCGGTCCGCAGATCGGGGAGGGCCGCAAGTCCCTGACCCTGGCGCTGCGGTTCCGGGCTGCCGATCGCACCCTGACCGAGGACGAGGCCAGCGCTGCCCGGGACGCCGCTGTCACGGTGGCCGGTGAGCGCGTCGGCGCGGTCCTGCGCGGGTAGGTTCCCGCCGCCAACGTGATGCTTGTGCACGCATTTTTGCTGGTTTGCGTGCACAGCCGCCACGCTCGGCGGCCAGCCTATTAATGAATTTGCATCTGAATGCATAACGATGCAGAATCGCTGCATGACTTCGATAGCGGTGGCCGGGGCCAGCGGCTACGCCGGCGGAGAGATCCTGCGGTTGCTCCTCGGGCACCCGGCCTACGCTGACGGCCGGCTGACCATCGGGGCATTGACTGCGGCCTCCAGTGCCGGGACGACGATCGCCGAGCATCATCCGCACCTGTTGCCGCTGGCCTCGCGCGTGCTGGAACCCACCGATGCCGAGGTGTTGGCCGGCCATGACGTGGTGTTCCTGGGGCTGCCGCACGGTCATTCCGCGGCGCTGGCCGAACAACTCGGTCCCGACACCCTGATCATCGACTGCGGCGCCGATTTCCGGCTGACCGACGCCGCCGATTGGGAGAAGTTCTACGGTTCGGCGCACGCCGGCAGCTGGCCCTACGGGTTGCCGGAACTGCCCGGTGCCCGGGACCGGCTCAAGGGCACCAAGCGCGTCGCCGTCCCGGGCTGCTATCCGACAGCCGCGCTGCTGGCACTGCTGCCTGCCGTGGCCGCCGACCTCATCGAACCGGCCGTCACCGTCGTCGCCGTCAGCGGCACCTCGGGGGCGGGCAAGTCCGCCAAGGTCGACCTGCTGGGCTCCGAGGTGATCGGTTCGGCCCGCGCCTACAACATCGCAGGCAAGCACCGGCACACGCCGGAGATCGCCCAGGGCCTGCGGTCGGTGACTGACAAGGACGTCACCGTCTCGTTCACCCCGGTGCTGATCCCGACGGCCCGCGGCATCCTGGCCACCTGCACCGCCCGCACCGAGGCATCCGCGGACGAGATCCGATCCGCGTACGAAAAGGCTTACGGTGCAGAGCCGTTCATCCACCTGCTGCCCGAGGGGCAGCTGCCCAAGACCGGTTCGGTGATCGGCAGCAATGCCGCGCAGCTCGCGGTCGCGGTCGACGAACAGGCGAAGACACTGGTGGCCATCGCTGCCATCGACAATCTCACCAAGGGAACCGGCGGCGCCGCGGTGCAGTCGATGAACCTGGCGCTGGGCTGGCCGGAAACCGAAGGACTTTCGATCGTGGGAGTGGCACCGTGACTGAAGTGGCACAGACAGCCAAGCTGGTCCGCACCCAGGGCGTCACCGCCCCGGCCGGCTTCCGGGCCGCGGGAATCGCCGCCGGTATCAAGGCATCCGGCGCGCCGGACCTGGCGCTGGTGTTCAACGAGGGTCCGGATTACGCCGCGGCGGGCGTGTTCACCCGCAACAAGATCAAGGCCGCCCCGGTGCAGTGGTCACAGCAGGTGCTCACCACCGGCCGGTTGCGCGCGGTGGTCCTGAACTCGGGTGGCGCCAACGCCTGCACCGGCCCGCTGGGTTTCCAGGACACCCACGCCACCGCCGAGGCGGTGGCCACCGCCTTGAGCGACTGGGGGACCGAGACCGGGGCCATCGAGGTCGCGGTGTGCTCGACGGGCCTGATCGGTGACCGGTTGCCGATGGACAAGGTGCTGGCCGGCGTCACCGAGATCGTGCACGAGATCGCCGGCGGCCTGACCGGCGGAGACGACGCCGCGCGGGCCATCATGACCACCGACACCGTGCCGAAACAGGTTGCCCTGCACCATTCGGTGGAGTCGGGGGAGAACTGGACCCTCGGCGGCATGGCCAAGGGTGCAGGCATGCTGGCGCCGTCACTGGCCACCATGCTGGTGGTGCTGACCACCGACGCCGTCGCCGATGCGGCCGCACTGGACATCGCGCTGAAACGCGCCGCGGCCCTGACCTTCGACCGGCTCGACGTCGACGGCAGCTGTTCGACCAACGACACCGTGCTGCTGCTCGCCTCCGGCGCCAGCGAGATCGCCCCGAGCCAGGACGATCTGAACGAGGCGGTGCTGCGGGTCTGCGACGACCTGTGCGCGCAGCTGCAGGCCGACGCCGAGGGCGTCACCAAGCGGGTCGTCATCACCGTGACCGGCGCCGAGACCGAGGACGACGCGTTGGTCGCGGCCCGCGTCATCGCCCGCGACAGCCTGGTCAAGACCGCGTTGTTCGGCTCCGACCCGAACTGGGGCCGGGTGCTGGCCGCGGTCGGCATGGCTCCCGTGAAGCTCGACCCGGAACGGATCAGCGTGTCGTTCAACGGTTCTCCGGTGTGCATCGACGGCGCCGGTGCGTCGGGTGCCCGCGAGGTCGACCTGTCCGGCGAGGACATCGTCGTGGTGGTGGACCTGGGCGTGGGAAGCGGCAGCGCTTCCATCAGGACCACCGATCTGTCGCACGCCTACGTCGAAGAGAACTCGGCCTACAGCTCATGAGCCAGGCCATCGAGCGCGGCGTCAAGGCCCAGGTGCTCGCCTCGGCGCTGCCGTGGCTCAAGCAACTGCACGACAAGATCGTCGTCGTCAAGTACGGCGGCAACGCCATGACCGACGACACCCTCAAGGCCGCCTTCGCCGCCGACATGGTGTTCCTGCGCAACTGCGGCATCCATCCCGTGGTGGTGCACGGCGGTGGGCCGCAGATCAGCGCGATGCTCAAGAGGCTCGGAATCCCAGGCGATTTCAAGGGGGGCTTCCGGGTCACCACCCCCGAGGTGCTCGACGTGGCGCGCATGGTGCTGTTCGGTCAGGTGGGCCGGGAACTGGTGAACCTGATCAACGCCCACGGCCCGTACGCGGTCGGCCTCACCGGTGAGGATGCGCATCTGTTCACCGCGGTGCGGCGCAGCGTCACCGTCGACGGGGTGGCCACCGACATCGGACTGGTCGGCGACGTCGAACACGTCAACGCCGACTCCCTGCTGGATCTCATTGCGGCGGGCCGAATTCCGGTGGTGTCGACCATCGGCCCCGATGCCGATGGCGTGGTGCACAACATCAACGCCGACACCGCGGCGGCAGCCCTCGCCGAGGCGCTGGGCGCCGAGAAGCTGGTCATGCTCACCGATGTCGAAGGGCTCTACACCGATTGGCCCGACCGCTCCTCGCTGGTCAGCGAGATCGACACGGCCGCATTGACCCAGCTGCTGCCCAAGCTCGAATCGGGCATGGTGCCCAAGATCGAGGCCTGCCTGCGGGCCGTCGCCGGCGGGGTGCCGAGCGCACACGTCATCGATGGCCGCGTCGAACACTGTGTGCTGGTCGAGCTTTTCACCGATGAAGGAACCGGAACCAAGGTGGTAAAACCGTGACCCTCCAAGACCGCTGGGAAGCGGTGATGATGAACAACTACGGCACCCCGCCGGTGGCCCTGGCCAGCGGCGACGGCGCCGTGGTCACCGACACCGACGGCAAGCAGTACCTCGACCTGCTCGGCGGGATCGCGGTCAACCTGCTCGGCCACCGCCACCCCGCGGTCATCGACGCCGTCACCACGCAGCTCAACACCCTGGGCCACACGTCCAACCTGTACGCCACTGAGCCCGGCATCGCGCTGGCGGAGGCGCTGGTCGGACACCTGGGAACCCAGGCGCGGGTCTTCTTCTGCAACTCGGGCACCGAGGCCAACGAGGTCGCGTTCAAGATCACTCGGCTCACCGGCAAGACCAATGTTGTTGCCGCCCAAGGCGCCTTCCACGGCCGCACCATGGGCTCGCTGGCGCTGACCGGCCAGCCCACCAAGCAGGCTCCGTTCGAGCCGCTGCCGGGCAACGTCACCCATGTGCCCTACGGGGACGTCGAAGCCCTTGCCGCCGCGGTCGATTCGGACACCGCCGCCGTGTTCCTGGAACCGATCATGGGGGAGGGCGGTGTCGTCGTCCCGCCGGCCGGCTACCTGGCGAAAGCCCGGGAGATCACCACGAAGCACGGCGCACTCCTGGTCCTCGACGAGGTGCAGACCGGTGTCGGGCGCACCGGCGCGTTCTATGCGCATCAGCACGACGGCATCACCCCCGACATCGTGACCCTGGCCAAGGGGCTGGGCGGTGGGCTGCCGATCGGGGCCTGCCTGGCCATCGGTGCGGCCGGTGATCTGCTCACCCCGGGCCTGCACGGCAGCACCTTCGGTGGCAACCCGGTGTGCACCGCGGCCGCCCTGGCGGTGCTCAAGGCGCTGGCCCAGGAAGACCTGATCGCCCGCGCCGGGGTGCTCGGCAAGACCCTGAGCCACGGCATCGAGGAGCTGGGCCATCCACTCGTCGATCACGTGCGCGGTAAGGGCCTGCTGCAGGGCGTGGTGCTGACCGCGCCGAGCGCCAAGGCCGTCGAGGCCGCCGCCCGCGACGCCGGTTTCCTGGTGAACGCCGCTGCTGCCGACGTGATCCGGCTGGCGCCCCCGCTGATCATCACCGAACCGCAGATCGAGACGTTCCTGTCCGCTCTGCCCGCCGTTCTAGACACCGCTGTGGAGGCTGCTTCATGACCATCCGGCATTTCCTGCGTGACGACGATCTGTCGCCCGATGAGCAGGCCGAGGTCCTCGCCCTGGCCGCCGAGCTGAAGAAGGCGCCGTTCTCGCGGCGCCCGCTGGAGGGCCCGCGCGGTGTCGCGGTGATCTTCGAGAAGAACTCGACCCGCACCCGGTTCTCGTTCGAGATGGGCATCGCCCAGCTCGGCGGGCATGCCGTGGTCGTCGACGGCCGCAGCACCCAGCTGGGCCGCGAGGAGACGCTCGAGGACACCGGCGCGGTGTTGTCCCGCTACGTCGACGCGATCGTGTGGCGGACCTTCGCCCAGGAGCGGCTGACGGCCATGGCAAGTGGTGCATCCGTCCCGATCGTCAACGCACTGTCCGATGAGTTCCACCCCTGCCAGGTGCTGGCCGACCTGCAGACGCTGGCCGAGCGTCGGGGCGACCTCAAGGGTCTGCGGATGACGTACCTGGGTGACGGCGCCAACAACATGGCCCACTCGCTGATGCTGGGCGGCGTCACCGCGGGCATTCACGTCACCATCGCGGCGCCCGCCGGTTTCGAACCGGACCCGCATTTCGTCGACGCCGCCAAGAGCCGCGCCGCCGAGACCGGGGCCAGTGTCACCCTTACCGACGACGCCCAGGCCGGCGCCGACGGAGCCGACGTGCTCGTCACCGACACCTGGACGTCGATGGGCCAGGAGAACGACGGCCTCGACCGGGTCCGGCCGTTCCGCCCGTTCCAGGTCAACGCCGACCTGCTCAAGCGGGCCGATCCGGAAGCCATTGTGCTGCACTGCCTTCCGGCGCACCGCGGTCACGAGATCACCGACGAGGTGATCGACGGGCCGCAGAGCGCGGTGTTCGACGAGGCCGAGAACCGGTTGCACGCGCAGAAGGCCATGCTGGTCTGGCTGCTGGAGCGAGCCTGACGTGAGCGCCCCGACCCGCGCCGGCCGCCAGGCCCGCATCATCGCCCTTCTGTCGTCGCGGCAGGTGAGCAGCCAGACCGAACTGGCTGCCCTGCTGGGCCAGGAGGGCATCGAGGTCACCCAGGCCACGCTGTCGCGGGACCTGGAAGAGCTCGGCGCGGTGAAACTGCGCGGCGCCGACGGCGGCGTCGGCGTCTATGTGGTGCCCGAGGACGGCAGCCCGGTGCGGGGTGTGTCCGGCGGCACCGAACGGTTGACCCGCTTGTTGGGGGACTTGCTGGTGTCCACCGATGCCAGCGCTAACCTTGCCGTGCTGCGCACCCCGCCTGGGGCCGCGCATTACCTGGCCAGCGCGATCGACCGCGCCGCCCTGCCGTATGTGGTCGGCACCATCGCCGGTGACGACACCATCCTGATGGTGGCGCGCGACCCGATGACCGGGGCCGAACTTGCCGCCACCATCGAAAACTTGAAGTAGAGCTCAAAACAAGGAGATTGCTCATGTCCGAACGCGTCATCCTGGCGTACTCCGGAGGTCTGGACACCTCGGTCGCGATCAGCTGGATCGGCAAGGAGACCGGCAAAGAGGTCGTCGCCGTCGCCATCGATCTCGGCCAGGGCGGCGAGGACATGGATGTCGTGCGCCAGCGCGCCCTGGACTGCGGCGCGGTCGAGGCGGTCGTGGTCGACGCGCGCGACGAGTTCGCCGACGAATACTGCCTGCCCACCATCAAGGCCAACGCGCTCTACATGGACCGCTACCCGCTGGTGTCGGCGATCAGCCGGCCCCTGATCGTCAAGCACCTGGTGGACGCAGCGCGTGCCCATGGCGGCACCGTCGTCGCGCACGGCTGCACCGGCAAGGGCAACGACCAGGTGCGCTTCGAGGTCGGATTCGCCTCGCTGGCACCCGAACTCGACGTCATCGCGCCGGTCCGCGACTACGCCTGGACCCGCGAGAAGGCCATCGCGTTCGCCGAGGAGAACGCCATCCCGATCAACGTCACCAAGCGGTCGCCGTTCTCGATCGACCAGAATGTGTGGGGCCGTGCGGTGGAGACCGGGTTCCTCGAGGACCTGTGGAACGCGCCGACCAAGGACGTCTACGACTACACCCAGGACCCGACGGTCAACTTCAACGCCCCCGATGAGCTGATCATCAGCTTCGACAAGGGCCGGCCGGTGGCGATCGACGGTCGCCCGCTGTCCGTGCTGGAGATCATCCAGGAACTCAACACCCGGGCCGGTGCCCAGGGCGTGGGCCGGCTGGACGTGGTCGAGGACCGGCTGGTGGGCATCAAGAGCCGCGAGATCTACGAGGCTCCGGGCGCGATGGTGCTGATCACCGCGCACACCGAACTCGAGCACGTGACGCTGGAGCGCGAGCTCGGCCGGTACAAGCGTGGCGTGGACCAGAAATGGGGCGAGCTCACCTACGACGGCCTGTGGTTCAGCCCGCTGAAGCGCTCGCTGGAGGCCTTCGTCGAGCACACCCAGCAGCACGTCTCCGGCGACATCCGGCTGGTGCTGCACGCCGGGGCCATCATCGTCAACGGCCGCCGCTCCGGTGAGTCGCTGTACGACTTCAACCTGGCCACCTACGACGAGGGCGACAGCTTCGACCAGAGCGCGGCCAAGGGCTTCGTGCAGCTGCACGGCCTGAGCTCCAAGATCTCCGCCAAGCGCGACCTGGGTCTCTGATGCCGAGCAGACGTAAAACTGCCCCATTTTGAGTGTTTTTGGGCAGTTTTGCGTCTGCTCGCGAAAGGTAACTGACATGAGCACCAACGACGGAACCACCAACGAGGGCTCGCTGTGGGGCGGCCGGTTCGCCGACGGTCCCTCGGCTGCCCTTGCCGCGCTGAGCAAGTCGACGCACTTCGACTGGGTGCTGGCGCCGTATGACATCACCGCGTCCAAGGCCCACGCCCGGGTGTTGCACCGGGCCGGGCTGCTCACCGACGAGCAGCGTGACGGGTTGCTCGCGGGCCTGGACAGCCTGGGTTCCGACGTTGCCGACGGTAGTTTCGAGCCTCTCGTCACCGACGAGGACGTGCACGGTGCGCTGGAGCGCGGCCTGATCGACCGGGTCGGACCGGATCTGGGCGGACGGCTGCGGGCCGGCCGCTCCCGTAACGACCAGGTGGCCACGCTGTTCCGGATGTGGCTGCGCGACGCTGTGCGCCGCGTTGCCGACGGCGTGCTCGAGGTGGTCAACGCGCTGGCCGTGCAGGCCGCCGCGCACCCGACGGCGATCATGCCGGGCAAGACCCATCTGCAGGCCGCGCAGCCGATCCTGCTCGCGCACCATCTGCTGGCGCACGCGCACCCGCTGTTGCGCAACGTCGACCGGCTTGCCGATTTCGACGATCGCACCGCGGTCTCGCCTTACGGTTCGGGCGCCCTGGCCGGTTCATCGCTGGGGCTGGATCCCGACGCGATCGCCGCGGACCTCGGATTCGCCTCGGCCGCAGACAATTCCGTCGATGCCACTGCGGCGCGCGATTTCGCCGCCGAAGCGGCCTTCGTCTTCGCCCAGATCGGGGTGGACCTGTCCCGGCTCGCCGAGGACATCATCCTGTGGAGCACAACCGAATTCGGATATGTCACGCTGCACGACGCCTGGTCGACCGGCAGCTCGATCATGCCGCAGAAGAAGAACCCGGACATCGCCGAGTTGGCTCGCGGCAAGTCCGGGCGACTGATCGGCAACCTCACCGGCCTGCTGGCCACGCTCAAGGCGCAGCCGCTGGCCTACAACCGGGATCTGCAGGAGGACAAGGAGCCGGTCTTCGACTCGGTGGCCCAGCTGGAGCTGCTGCTGCCCGCGATGGCCGGACTGGTCGGCACGCTGACCTTCGACGAAGAACGGATGGCCGCGCTGGCCCCGGCCGGCTACACGCTGGCCACCGATATCGCCGAATGGCTGGTCAGCCAGGGTGTTCCGTTCCGCGTCGCCCACGAGGCGGCGGGCGCCGCGGTGCAGGCCGCAGAGGGACGCGGCGTCGGGCTGGACGAGCTCACCGACGACGAGTTCGCCGCGATCAATCCCGCGCTCACCGCGCAGGTGCGCGAGGTGTTGACGGTCGACGGCTCGGTGAACGCGCGTAACGCACGGGGCGGGACCGCACCGGTCCAGGTCGCCAAGCAGCTCGGCGTGGTCCGGGAATCGGCGGCCGCGCTGCGGGCCCGGTTGCGCTAGGCACGCCGCGAACTGCTGGGGTGCCTCACTCCAGCAGTTCGGACAGTTCCATCCAGCGCGCTTCCAGCTCGGCCACCTGAGACTCCAGCTCGCGCAGCTCACCGGTGAGCTTGCCCAGCCCGACGTGATCGGACTGGTCGTGAGCGGCCAGCTCGTCGTGTTTGGCGGAGATCCGGTCGGACAACTTGGCCAGCGACCGGTCGATGGAGGAGATCTCCTTCTCCACGGCGCGCAGCTCCGCTCCCGACTTCGACTGTGCCGGCGTGGTTTCGGCGCGGGCGGGGGTCGACGATACCGTGGATGAGGCGCGCTGTTCGGACAACCGCAGGTACTCGTCGACCCCGCCCGGCAGATGCCGCAGCCGGCCGTCCAAGATCGCGTACTGCTGATCGGTGACGCGCTCGAGCAGATACCGGTCGTGCGACACCACGATCAGCGTGCCCGGCCAGGAATCCAGCAGATCCTCGGTGGCGGTGAGCATGTCGGTGTCCACATCGTTGGTGGGCTCGTCGAGAACCAGCACGTTCGGCTCCGAGAGGACCACCAGCATGAGCTGCAGGCGGCGGCGCTGCCCGCCCGACAGCTCGCCGACCCGCGTCGACAGTTGATCGCGCGCGAAGCCCAGCCGCTCCAGCAGTTGCGCCGGAGTCAGGTCCTTGCCGTCGATCTGATAGCTGGTCTGCAGCCGCCCGATCACCTCGCGGACCATGTCCCCGGCCACCGCGTCGAGCTCACTGGACTGCTGGTCGAGGATCGAAAGGCGCACGGTCTTACCGCGTTTGACCCGACCCGAGGTAGGTGTCACGGTCCCCGCGATCAGGCCGAGCAACGTGGACTTACCGGCACCGTTGGCGCCGACGATGCCGGTGCGCTCGCCCGGTCCGATGCGCCATTCGATGTCGCGCAACACTTCTCGCTCAGAGCCCGGGTAGGCCACCGACACGTCGAGCAGGTCGATGACGTCCTTGCCCAGCCGGGCGGTGGCCAGCCGGGACAACTCGACGGTGTTGCGCAGCGGCGGCACATCTGAGATCAGGGCGTTGGCCGCGTCGATCCGGAACTTGGGTTTGGAGGTGCGGGCCGGTGCGCCGCGGCGCAGCCAGGCCAGCTCCTTGCGCATCAGGTTCTGCCGCTTGGCCTCGATGGAGGCGGCCTGCCGGTCGCGTTCCACGCGCTGCAACACGTAGGCCGCGTAGCCGCCCTCGAACGGCTCCACGATCCGGTCGTGCACCTCCCACGTGGTGGTGGCGACCTCGTCGAGGAACCAGCGGTCGTGGGTGATCAGCAGCAGGCCGCCGGCGCCGCGCGCCCACCGCTGCTTGATGTGCCCGGCCAGCCAGGTGATGCCTTGGATGTCGAGGTGGTTGGTCGGTTCGTCGAGGGCGATGACGTCCCAGTCGTCGATCAGCAGCGCGGCCAGTTGTACGCGGCGGCGCTGACCACCGGACAGCGTCGACACGGGTGCGTCGAACGGGATGTCGGCGACCAGACCGCCGATCACATCGCGAATCCGGGCGTCGCCGGCCCATTCGTGTTCGGGGCGATCGCCGACCAGCGACCAGCCGACCGTGTGATCGGGGTCGAGCGTGTCGGTCTGGTCCAGGGACCCCACCCGCAGCCCGCTGCGCCGCGTCACACGCCCGGCGTGCGGGGTGATGCGGCCGGTGAGCATGCCCAGCAGCGTCGACTTTCCGTCGCCGTTGCGGCCGACGATGCCGATCCGGTCGCCTTCGCTGACGCCGACGGTGACGGAGTCGAACACCACGCCGGTGGGGTACTCCAGATGCAGGGTTTCGCCCCCGAGCAGGTGTGCCATCGCCGCCGACCCTATCGTTCGGCGGCTCCGGCACCGGCACCGCATGGGGCGGCTGTCGGCGTCCGGGTGATCGAGTCGGTGATCGGTTGCTGTTGTGCCATGATGACCTCGTCAATCGGGGGTCGGGGTGATTTGCGATGTGGGGAGCAAGCTGGTGGATTTCTCGGCAGTGACCAAACCGGTCGAGCGGTTGCTGGCGACCGCACAGAACGGTTTGGAGGTGCTGCGCTACGGGGGACTGGAGACCGGCTCGGTCCCATCGCCCTTCCAGATCATCCAGAGCGTGCCGATGTACCGGCTGCGGCGGTACTTCCCGCCCGACGCCCGCCCCGGTGCCCAAAATCCGCGTCCACCGGTGCTGATGGTGCACCCGATGATGATGTCGGCCGACATGTGGGACGTGACGCGTGACGACGGCGCGGTCGGCATCCTGCACGCCGCGGGCATCGACCCGTGGGTGATCGACTTCGGCTCCCCGGACAAGGTCGAGGGCGGGATGCAGCGCAACCTCGCCGACCACGTGGTGGCCCTGTCCGAGGCCATCGACATCGTCAAAGAGGTCACCGGTCGCGACGTGCACCTGGCCGGCTACTCGCAGGGCGGGATGTTCGCCTACCAGGCGGCGGCCTACCGGCGGTCCAAGGATCTGGCCAGCATCATCGCCTTCGGCTCCCCGGTGGACACCCTGGCCGCGTTGCCGATGAACCTCCCGGCCGGTGTCGCGGCGGGCGCCGCGGATTTCATGGCCGATCACGTGTTCAGCCGCATCGACATTCCGGGCTGGTTGGCCCGCACCGGCTTTCAGATGCTCGACCCGATCAAAACCGCGCAGTCGCGCCTCGAGTTCCTGCGCCAGCTGCACGATCGCGAGGCCCTGCTGCCGCGCGAGCAGCAGCGCCGGTTCCTGTCTTCGGAGGGCTGGATCGCGTGGTCCGGGCCGGCGATTGCCGAATTGCTCAAGCAGTTCATCGCCCACAACCGGATGATGACGGGAGGCTTTTCCGTCCACGGTGACCTTGTCACGCTGTCCGACATCGACTGCCCGATCCTCGCGGTGGTCGGCGAGGTCGACGACATCGGTCAGCCCGCCGCGGTCCGGGGTATCAAGCGCGCCGCTCCCGATGCCGATGTCTACGAATACCTCATCCGGGCAGGGCATTTCGGGTTGGTTGTGGGCTCAAAGGCCTCCACCCAGACCTGGCCGACGGTGGCGCAGTGGGTGAAATGGCTTGGCGGAGAACAGATGCCGGATGGTGTGGTCCCGATGGAATCGCAGCCGGCCGATCATCCGGAGGGTGGGGTGTCGTTCTCCGCTCGGGTGACCCACGGCGCGACGGCGGCCACCGAGATGGCGTTCGGGGTGGCGCGCTCGGCCGCCGATGCGCTGGTGACGGCGAACAAGAACGCCCGCACCCTGGTCATCGAGACGGCGCGCACCCTGCCCAGGCTGGCCCGGCTGGGCCAGGTCAACGACCACACCCGCATCTCGCTCGGCCGGATCATGAGCGAGCAGGCGCGCAGCGCGCCGAACGGCGAGGCACTGCTGTTCGACGGTCGCGTGCACACCTACGAAGCGGTGGACCGCCGGATCAACAACGTCGTGCACGGCCTGATCGACGTCGGGGTGCGGCAGGGCGCCCGGGTCGGGGTCCTGATGGACACCCGGCCAAGCGCACTCGTCGCGATCGCGGCACTGTCCCGGTTGGGGGCGGTGGCGGTGCTGCTGCCCGAGGCCGATCTGGCCGAGGCCGCCCGGCTGGGTGGCGTGGCCGAGATCATCGCCGATCCGAGTCACCTCGACGTGGCCCGCACGCTCGGCACACGCGTCCTGGTCCTTGGCGGCGGCGAGAGCCGCGATCTGCACCTGGAGGAGTACGAAGACGTCGCATCTGTTGTGGATATGGAGAAGATCGACCCCGACGTCGTTGAGCTGCCCGGCTGGTACCGGCCCAACCCGGGCCTGGCCCGCGACCTGGCCTTCGTCGCCTTCAGCGAGGTCGGCGGTGAGCTCGTCGCCCGTCAGATCACCAACTTCCGGTGGGCGCTGTCGGCGTTCGGCACTGCGTCGGCGGCCAACCTCGGCCGCGGCGATACGGTCTACTGCCTGACCCCGCTGCACCACCAGTCGGGCCTGCTGGTCAGCCTGGGCGGCGCGGTGGTCGGCGGATCGCGCATCGCGCTGTCGCGCGGACTGCAGCCCGACCGGTTCCTGCAGGAGATCCGGCAGTACGGCGTCACGGTCGTGTCCTACACCTGGGCCATGCTGCGCGAGGTCATCGACGATCCGTCGTTCTCCCTCACCGGCAGTCACCCGGTGCGGTTGTTCATCGGCTCGGGCATGCCTGCCGGGCTGTGGAAGCGCGTGGTCGACGTGTTCGAGCCGGCCCAGGTGGTGGAGTTCTTCGCCACCACCGACGGACAGGCCGTGCTGGCCAACGTCTCGGGCGCCAAGATCGGCAGCAAGGGACGCCCGCTGCCGGGCAGCGGCACTGTCGAACTCGCCGCCTACGACGCCGACGACGACCTTATCCTCGAGGACGAGCAAGGATTCGTCCGCAAGGCCGAGGCAAACGAGGTCGGCGTGCTCCTGGCGCACCCGCGCGGTCCCGTGGATCCCACCGCCGTGGTCAAGCGGGGCGTGTTCGCGCCGGCTGACACCTGGGTCTCCACCGAGTTCCTGTTCCGCCGTGACGAGGACGGCGACTACTGGCTGGTGGACAACCGTGGCGCGGTGATCCGGACCGAACGGGGCCCGGTGTTCGCCACGAGCGTCAACGACGCGGTCGGCCGCCTGGACGCAGTCGACATGTCGGTGACTTACGGCGTCGAGGCGGGCGGCCGCCAACTGGCGGTGACGGCCTTGGCGCTGCGGCCGGGCGGCAGTGTCCCGACGGCCGATCTCACCCACGCCCTGGACGATCTGGCCGCGGGTAACCCGCCCGACGTGGTGCACGTGGTCGCCGACATGGAACTCGGCGCGTCGTACCGCCCGGTCATCGGTCCGTTACGGGCCGCGGGCATCCCGAAAGCGGGCCGGCGTAACTGCTGGTACTTCGACGCCGATACAGGGACGTACAAGAAATTGACGGCGGCCAGCCGGGCCGAACTCGTCGCGGCAACCACCGACGACGAGGCGGAGACGGACTAGCCGGTATGTCGGCGGCGTGCCGGGGCGGGAATGCGCTGTTACGCTCCGGCAGACGGCCGAACGACTGGAGGATCGATGGGATCGGGATCGGGTGTGCACAGCTGGCGTCGGTTCGTGACGGGCGGTGCGCTCGCTGTGGGGCTGCTGGTGGGCGCGGGCGCGCCGATGGCAGCCGCCGATCCCGTCGCGCCCGCCCAGCCGACCCCGGCGGCCGACGCGCCTGCGGCGCCGCAGATGACTGCTGACGAAGCCCTGTCCATCGTCGCCAAGGATTACGACACCGGTGAGGGCGGCGGACAGATCTCGACGCTGATCCACGACATCCTCAAACTGCGGCAGCAGGGGTACAAGCCGTCGAACGCCAACCGTGAGGCCATCACCGAGGCCCTCGACAAGCGGCCCAACCAGGTTCCGCTGATCAACGCGCTCAAGAGCACACTGTCGTACCAGCGCAAGTTGCAGGCGCAGGCGCAGGCACAGATTCCGAAGCAGGGCGTGGTCAACCCCGGCATCGCTCCCATTCCGGGCGGCGGGCAACCCGGCCCGAGTGCCGGCATCCAGGTCCCGCTGGGCTAGCTTCACGTAGTGGTCGACGACAAGCTTCTGAGCATCCTGGTGTGCCCGCAGGACCGCGGGCCGCTCCTGCTGGCCGGTAAGGACTGGCTCTACAACCCCCGGCTGCGGCGGGCATACCGGATCGAGGACGGCATCCCGGTGCTGCTCGTCGACGAGGCCGTGGCCATCGAGGACGACGCCGAGCATCGCCGGCTGCTGGATCTGGCCGGTTCAGCGGAGTCCGGGTAAGTCACCCGTGAGGTAGCGCTGCAGGGTGGGTCCGATCGTTTCGGCGATCTGATCCGCCGGCAGCGTCGCGAAGGGCTCCAACTCCAGGATGTAGCGCGCCATCGCCACCCCGACCAGCTGCGAGGCGACGAACTGGATGCGTACTCGGGAACTTCCGGGCGGGTTGTCCACCCGGGGTCCGATCTCGCCGATGATGACCTCCTGGAGGAACGACCGCACGAGCGAGACGTCGTTGCCGGCGAGGATCGAGCGCAGGGTCGCCACGAACCCCTTGCCGATCTCGGAATCCCACAGCGGCAACAGGATTGACGGCAGGGTGTGCCCGATCTGCTCGACCGGCACCTCCTTGAGCCGGCCGATCACCGTCATCGGATCGATGGGGATGTGGATCGCGGCGGCGAACAGCTGGGTCTTGGTCCCGAAGTAGTGATGTACCAGGGCGGCGTCCACCCCCGCATCGGCCGCGATGGCCCGGATCGAGGTCTTGTCGATTCCGTTGCGGGCGAACAACTCTCGCGCGCTGGCCAGGATGCGTTCGCGCCTGTCCGACGGCCCGGCGGGGCGGCCGGGCCGTTTGCGCGCTCGTTCGGAATCGATGTCGGTACTCACGGCTTCCTAGGGTGTTCGGCGGCGCAGGGTTGCCGCGGCCAGACATAATGCCAGCACGGCAAATCCCACCACGATCGCGATGTCGCGGGCCGCAATCGCGGTCAGCTCAGAATGGGAGCCGACCTGTTGCAGGGCTTCCAGCGCATAGCTGGCCGGCAGTACATTGCTGATCCACTGCAGCCAATCGGGCAGCGCGGAGCGCGGCACGATGATGCCGCACAACAGCAGCTGGGGCACGATCACCACCGGCATGAACTGCACGGCCTGGAACTCGGTGCGGGCGAATGCGCTGCACAACAGCCCCAGACCCACGCCCAGCACGGCGTTGATGATCGCGATGAGGAACACCAGGATCGGGCTGCCCGCGGTGTCGAAGCCCAGGAACCAGAACGCCACGATGCAGGCGAGCGTGGCCTGGGCCGCCGCGGCGATCGAGAACGCGGTGCCGTAGGCGGCCAGCAGGTCGAAGCGGCGCAACGGTGTGGTCAGAATGCGCTCGAGGGTTCCCGACACGCGTTCGCGCTGCATGGTGATCGAGGTGATCAGGAACATCACGATGAGTGGGAAGACGCCGAGCATGATCAGGCACGCGGTGTTGAACGGCGTCGGTCCGCCCGGTGGGTGCGGCGCATTCTGGAACATGAAGTACATCAGCGTGATGATCAGGCTGGGCACCACCAGGATCATCGCGACGCTGCGGTGGTCGGCGGCGAGCTGGCGCAGGATCCGGCCGGTGGTGGCCAGATAGGCCGTCGGGCTCAGTCGGCTCGGTTGCTCCCGGCCGAGACGCTGCGCTTGATGACGGTGAGAAACGCTTCCTCCAGGGACGTGCATTCCGTGTCCTTCCGTAGCTGGTCCGGGGTGGTGTGGGCGAGGAGTAGGCCGTCACGCATCAGCAGCAGGTCGCCGCAGTGATCGGCCTCGTCCATCACGTGGCTGGAGACGAGCAGGGTGGTGCCGCGCCGCGAGAGCTCGTTGAACTGTTCCCACAGGTCGACGCGTAGCACCGGATCCAGACCGACGGTGGGTTCGTCGAGCACCAGAAGTTCCGGCTCGGACACCAGCGCGCAGGCGAGCGACACCCGGGTGCGCTGGCCGCCGGAGAGGTTGCCGCAGTACGCGGTGCGGTGATCGTCGAGACCGACGGACCGGATGGCGCCGGCAGCCGACTCTGCTGATGTTCCGTACAGCGCGGCGAAGTACCGCACATTGTCGATCACCCGCAGGTCGTCGTAGATCGTCGGATCCTGCGTGACGTATCCGACGCGGTGGCGCAGTGGTGCCGAACCGGCCGGGTGTCCGAGCACCGTGACCGTGCCCGCCGCGACGATCTGGGTGCCGACGATGCTGCGCATCAGGGTGGATTTGCCGCAGCCCGACGGGCCGAGCAGACCGGTGATGCTGCCGCCGGTGATCTGCACGCTGAGGTTGCGGATGGCGGGCCGGCCACCACGGTTGACCTGCAGTCCGGCGATGTCGATGACCGGGGGCGCGGCCCCGGTGGGGAATCCTGTGGAGAATTCATCGATCGATGAAGTCATCATGTGATGAATACTGCGCTCGTCTATGGCCGGTGTCAACGGTGGATGTTGCGAAGTGCAGAATCGCTCGGGTGGGCTTGCAGATCGGCACCGAGCTGTTGACTGGTGACCCATTGCTCGCGGCCCGCCGACTATTGGGAGCCGAGCTGACCGGTCGCGGGGTCAGCGCCGTCATCGTCGAGGTCGAGGCATACGGCGGTCCGCCCGACGGACCCTGGCCCGACGCCGCCTCGCATTCCTTTCGCGGTGCAGGCGGGCGCAATCTCGTGATGTTCGGCCCGCCCGGATACCTGTACACCTATCGCAGCCATGGCATTCACGTCTGCGCGAATGTGGTCTGCGGATTCGACGGGGTGGCGGGTGCGGTACTGCTGCGGGCGGCAGCGGTGAGTTCCGGCGCCGACGTCGCCGGCCTGCGACGTGGACCGGCGATCCGGCCGGTCGCGCTGGCACGGGGGCCGGGCAACCTCTGCTCGGCTTTGGGAATCACCATGGAGGACAACGGAATCGACCTCTTCGCCGCTGACAGCCCGGTGCGGCTGAAGCTGGGCGAGGAGGTTCCGTCCGTGGACGGCCCGCGGGTCGGCGTGAGCAAGGCCGCCGACCGGAGGTGGCGACTGTGGCTGCCCGGCAGGGGAGAGGTCTCGGCGTATCGGCGTAGCCCGCGTGCCCCCGCGCCCGGTGCCAGTGATTGAAACGCGATGATTGATCGCATGACTTCTAGAGCGATGGGAATCCTCGATGAGCTGGACTGGCGCGGGCTGATCGCGCAGTCGACCGACCGCGACGCGCTGGCAGATGACCTGGCCAAGGGACCCATGACCGTCTACTCCGGCTTCGACCCGACCGCGCCGAGTCTGCACGCCGGGCACCTGGTGCCGCTGCTCACGCTGCGACGATTCCAGCAGGCCGGGCACCGGCCGATCGTGCTCGCCGGCGGGGCCACCGGAATGATCGGCGACCCGCGCGATACCGGCGAACGCACGCTCAACACGGCCGACACCGTCGCCGACTGGGCCGACCGGATCCGCGGCCAGCTGGAACGATTCGTCGAATTCGACGACACCCCGACCGGTGCCATCGTCGAGAACAACCTGAACTGGACCGGGCAGCTCTCAGCGATCGAATTCCTGCGGGACCTGGGCAAACACTTCTCGGTCAACGTGATGCTCGACCGGGAGACGGTCCGGCGTCGGCTGGAGGGTGACGGCATCTCCTACACCGAGTTCAGCTACATGCTGCTGCAGGCCAACGACTTCGTGGAGCTGCACCAGCGGCACGGCTGCGCGCTGCAGATCGGCGGTTCTGACCAGTGGGGCAACATCGTGGCCGGCGCCCGGCTGGTGCGCCAGAAGCTGGGCGCCACCGTGCATGCGATGACAACTCCGCTGGTCACCGACTCCGAGGGCAAGAAGTTCGGCAAGTCGACCGGCGGCGGCAACCTGTGGCTCGATCCCGAGATGACCAGCCCGTACGCCTGGTACCAGTACTTCGTGAACACCGCGGATGCCGACGTCGTCGGCTACCTGCGCTGGTTCACCTTCCTGTCGTCGGACGAGATCGCCGAACTGGAAGACGCCACCCAGAACCGAGCTCACGAGCGCGCCGCGCAGAAACGCCTGGCCAGGGAACTCACCACATTGGTGCACGGGGAAGCCGCGACGACCGCGGTCGAGCTGGCCAGTCAGGCGTTGTTCGGCCGAGCCGAGCTGTCTGACCTGGACGAATCGACCCTCGGCGCCGCGCTGCGGGAGGCGAGTAATGGTCAGGTCGCCGAGTTGAAGCCGGGCGGCCCGGACTCGATCGTCGATTTGTTGGTCAGCACGGGGTTGGCGGCAAGTAAGGGAGCCGCACGCCGCAACGTCGCCGAGGGCGGGGTGTACGTGAACAACATTCGTATTGAAAGTGACGAGTGGATACCACAGCATTCGGATTTTCTGCATGAGCGTTGGCTCGTGTTGCGACGTGGCAAGCGGCACATTGCCGGGGTCGAGCGCGGGGGCGCCTAGGCCCCCTGGCGGCCGGGCTCTGACCTGGGAAAACGTCGGAGCGACCAGGCGATTTGACTCGCTGTTAGCGCTCACGTAACTTATTCCAGGTCAGAGCGACACGGACAAGCGCCGGAGAGCGAAGACGAAATCCGAGAGAGACACCCATTACGGTGGGTATTCTCACTGCCCGCAGTAAAGTTCAGCGGCTTTTAGCCGCGGGATTTCTGCGCGACAAACTCGGGCGTGTTGTTTGAGAACTCAATAGTGTGTTTGGTGGTTTTTGTTTGTTGTTTTTGGCC
>MSTD01000003.1:176544-260736 GCA_001942045.1 Mycolicibacterium porcinum | reverse complement strand
GCGCCTGCGCGCAGCAGATCCTGTACCGCGCGCGCTCGCCTGCCCTCGCCGGGAACCACTTGACCGCCGATCACCAGATCGCCGGTCGACAGCACGTCGGCGCGCAGCCATCGAGGCAGCGGATCGAGCACCGGTGCGGCACCGGCCCAGTAGAACAACCGCATGCTGTCCGGTGGCAGTGCCACCACCGGTCGGGGATCGGCGTTGATGTGGGCGGCCGCGGCCGTCCAACCTGCCGGGTACTGCACCGCACGCATCTGATTGCCCACACCCCAGGCCAAGTCGGGCAGCACTGCGATCAGCGCCGCACAGCCCACCGCGGCCGAAGCCGCCAACGGCACCCGAAGCCGTGCCAGGGTCACCGGAGCGGCAGCGGCGGCCACCACATAGCCGGGCATGGCCAGCGCCACCCATTTCTGCCCGTCGCGCAGCACGCCCAGGCCGGGCACGGCGCGGATCGTCGCATCGACGAACGCGAGCCCGGGACCGGTGGCCATCGCCGCCGGGATCAGCACCGCCACCGCGGCCAGCACCAGCAGCGGCACCGCCGAGCGGTTGCGCACCGCGACCGGCAGGCCCAGTGCCACGATGCCGAGCAGCGCAGCGGTCGCCACCACCGCGAAAAGCGTTGTGCGCGAGCCGGGTACCGCTTCACCGTTCCAGATGCCGGCCAGGCCCGCCAGGCTGCCGAGGGTGGCCAGGCCGGGTTCGGCCCTGGCGGCGAAGGCGTGGACCCCGGCTGCCGATTCCGGAGAGGACACCGTGCCACCGACCGCTGCGGACACCAGCCACGGCGTCGCGGCGAGTACGGCCGTCCCCAATGCGAGGGCACCGACCCGCAGACGTCCCCATCCGGCACCGGGAGCCGCCAGGCACACCAGCGCCACCGTGGCGGCCAGCATCAGGCCCGTCGGCGTCAGCCCGGCCAGCGCGATCCAGAACAGCAGGCCCCAGGCTGTCCCCGAGCCGACCCGCAACCGCAGCACACACACCGCCACCCAGGGCAGGCAGCCGTAACCGACCAGCAGGCTCCAGTGCCCCTGCAGCAACCGTTCGGCCACATACGGATTCCAGATGGCCAGAGTGGCCGCGAGGAACTGGCCGGGTGAACCGGATCCCAGCACGGTCGAGGCGAGCCGTGCGGCGCCCCAGCCGGCCAGCCACAGGCCGGCCACGAGCAAGACCTTGACCACCACGCCGCCGTCGAGGACGGCGGAGGCCAGCGCGACGAAGAAATCCTGGGGCAGTGCCCGGGGTGCGGCCTCGGTCAATCCGAGCGCCGCGTCGGTCAGATAGGACCGCGGGGTGGAGACGGCGTCGCGCAAAAGCAGGTAACCGGGCCCCAGCAGGGGCCCGGTTACCAGTAACGACAGTGCCAGCGCATAGGCAGGCAGCACGGCAGAACGCAGACGCAGGTCTATCGGTCCGGCGGTAGATCGGATGGACGTTGTGCCGGCAGTTTCTCGGTCTTGGCCTCGGCCCCGGGGACCTGGAAACCTTGGGTGTTGAAGAACCCGTGATCGGCGGTGTCCAGTCCCGGATCGATCAGAGTGGATTCGGCACGCACTGCGAACGAACCGACGACGGCGCCGCCGACCAGCGCCAGCAGGCCCAGCGCGGCGAAGGTGATCGGCAGCACCCGGGTCCACAGCGACACCCGGTCACGCTCATCCTGAGCGGCCGCGACCTGGGATTCCACGGTCTCCTCGTTGTAGGTGACCTTGTAGTCGACGTAGGTCACCTCGGGCTTGAGCGCGTCGCGCGCGTAGTACTGGTAGCCGTGGTCCTGCGCCTTGACGATGGTGCCGGACACCGGGTCGACCCAGAAGGTGCGCTGCGCGGCGTAGAAGCGGTCCATCGTGATCCGCTCATCGGGTTCGCCGGGCACACCCCACATCGCCGCGCTGGCGGTGACCGAGCTGTCGGCGTCGTCCTCGTAGAGCGAGGAGTACTTGATCGGGTCGGCCAGCTTGCCGTTCGAGTCGTAACCGACGTTCTGGATGAACCGGTAGGTGGTCAGCCCGTTGACGTCTTCTTCCCCGTCGTAGTTCGCGTCGAACGCCTTCTGCGCGATCGGGTCGAAGAACGGGTAGGTCTTCTTCTCGGTGTCGAAGGGGAACCGGTAGGTCAGGCCCTCGTGCGGCAGCGCGACGTTCGTCGGCGGCTTCTCGTCCTCGATGGCCCGCGGCTTCTGCAGCGCCCCGCCCGGGTTGTTGTCGCTGGACACGGCCAGCGCCGTGCTGCGGTTCATGGTGACGGTGTCCACCATCGCCAACAGCAGGCCGGAGTCCTTCTGCCGGTCTGTGCGCCGCAGCGTGCTGCCCACCTGCAGCGTCACCACCTCGGCGTTGGACGGTGATTCCACGCTGACCTGCTGCTGGAGGGCGACCGGCACGTTGCGGTCGACAGAGAACTTCTCGGCCACGAGCGATTCCGGATCGAAAGCGGTCGCGGTCCCATCGCTGACCAGGCTGGTATCCAGGTTGAGCGGGATCTTGGCGATCTTGCCCTTGGTGTAGGTGGTCAGCAGCAGTGCGGCGATGAGCAGGGCTGCACCCAGCCCCATCAGTCCACATGCCGCGATACGCAGCGCAACTGCGCGGTTCAAACCGGGCCTCCTTCAGTGTGGGCCAACTCGTCGTGAGGCAAACCCGTTCGACCCTAACAGCACTATTTAAGGCCATTACTTACTCCGTCGGCACGTCGCGGGTGCATTAACCCGCAGTTTGGCGGGGTTGCCATGGCGCGGCACACTGGTCGCCGTGGCCACCCGAGTAGCGGAGCCGGAAACGGGTTCGGAGCCGGTCGGCGGAACTCGCAGCTTCCTGCCGGCCGTCGAAGGCATGCGTGCCTGCGCGGCCATGGGAGTGGTGCTCACCCACGTGGCCTTCCAGACCGGGCACACCACCGGAGTGAGCGGCCGGTTCTTCGGCCGGTTCGACCTCGCGGTCGCCGTGTTCTTCGCGCTCTCGGGGTTCCTGCTGTGGCGGGGTCATGCCGCGGCTGCCCGGGGTTTGCGTCCTCGCCCCCGCACCGGTCACTACCTGCGCTCCCGCGTCGTGCGCATCATGCCCGGATATGTGGTCGCCGTGGTGGTGATCATCCTGCTGCTCCCGGAGGCCAAGGCCGATCTGACGGTGTGGCTGGCCAACCTGACCCTGACCCAGATCTATGTTCCCCTGACGTTGACCGCGGGGCTGACGCAGATGTGGAGCTTGTCGGTCGAGGTCAGTTTCTATCTGGCATTGCCGCTGTTGGCGTTGTTGGCGCGCCGGCTGCCCGTGCGGGCCCGCATCGGCGTGATCATCGCGTTGGCGGCGCTGAGCCTGTTGTGGGTGCGCATCCCGTTCTCCGGCACGACCGGGCTCAACCCCTGGAACTGGCCGCCGGCGTTCTTCTCGTGGTTCGCCGCGGGCATGGTGCTCGCTGAACTCACGGTGAGCCCATTCGGCTGGGTACACCGGCTGGCCCGGCGTCGCGTCCTGATGGGCGTCATCGCCGCAGTGGCGTTCGCGATCGCCGCCTCGCCGCTGGCGGGCCTGGAAGGGCTGCGCCCGGGTTCGGTCGGCCAGGTGACGCTGAAGACCGCGATGGGTGCGATCGTCGCGGGAGCGCTGCTGGCTCCGCTCGTGCTCGACCACCCCGACACCGGACATCCGATCCTGGGCAACAAGGTGATGGTCACGCTGGGCCGCTGGTCTTACGGGCTGTTCGTCTGGCACCTGGCGGCGCTGGCCATGGTGTTCCCGATGATCGGGGAGTTCCTGTTCAACGGGCAGATGCTGGTGGTGTTGGTGCTGACGCTGGTGTTCGGCTTCGCCTTGGCCGCGGTCAGCTACGCGCTGGTGGAATCCCCGTGCCGGGAGGCGTTGCGGCGCTGGGAGTACCGGAACGAAAAACCGGTGCCTCCTTTGGACAGCTCCATCACCGACGAGCCTGAGCCTGCGCCCGAACCTATTTCACGCTGACGTCAATGAAACACGCGGGCAGCAAAGGACACTCACTTCGGTAGCGGGTGACTAGCGTGGGGTTCCGTGGCTGGTTCGGCGGCCGACGTGTTCATCCATATCCGCATCATCGTCGGGATGGTGCTCGGGCTGAGCCTCGCACGTCTGGTCAACGGCATGACCCGGTTCATCCAGCATCCGAAGCGTGACCAGATCTACTCGGTCCACATCGGCTGGACGGTGTTCATGCTGTCGGCGATCGTTCACTTCTGGTGGTACGAGTTCGGGCTGTCCAAGATTCAGGTCTGGACATTCGAGATGTACTTCTTCGTCCTGCTCTACGCCACGCTGTACGTTGCGATCGCCTCACTCCTCTACCCCGACCGCATGGACGATTACGACGGGTTCCAGGACTATTTCGAATCACGACGAAAGTGGTTCTACAGCCTGCTCGCAGTCATGTTCCTCATCGACCTGGTGGATACCAGGATCAAGGCGGCGGACTATTTCCACGCGCTCGGCACCGAGTATGTGATCAAGCAGGTGGTGCTGGTCGTCTGTTCGCTGATCGCCGTGTTCGTCGCGGACAAGCGCTACCAGCTGACCTTCGTGACACTGGCCATCGCCTATCAGGTGCTGTGGATCTTCCGGCTATTCGACGTGCTGCGGTGACAGCCGCGCGATGACCTCGTCACGCACCGCGGTGCGCCGGGCCTTGCCCGCATCGTCACGCAGCGGGGTCTCGACGAACTCCACGTCGACGGGAACCTTGTAGCCGGACAGGCGCTCGCGCAGGAAGGACTGCACCGCCGCGGCGTCGAGGTCTGACCCGTCGCACGTCTGCACCAGCGCGTACGGCACCTGCCCCAGGTCTTCGTGCGGTACCCCGACGACGAGGCAGGACAGCACGTCGGGATGCTCGGCGAGCGCCGCTTCGATCTCGGCCGGGTACACGTTCTTGCCGCCCACGGTGAACATGTCCACCCGCCGGTCGTTGAGATAGAAGAACCGCTCGTCCCCGTCGTCGACGTAATACCCGAGATCTCCGAGGGAATCCCAGCCGTCGCGGCTCTTGGCCGTGCTGCCCACGTAGCGGTAGGTGGGGGAGCTGCCGGGGCCGGGTCGCATGTAGATCTCGCCGGTCACACCCGGCGGGCATTCGTCGCCGTCGTCGTCGAGCACCTTCATTTCACCGGCCACCACCACCCCGACCGATCCGGGGTGTCTCAGCCACTGCTCGCCGGAGATGAAGGTCAGGGCCTGTAGTTCGGTGCCGCCGTACAGTTCCCACACCGCCTCTGGGCCGAGCAGGTCGATCCAGGCCTGTTTGACCGCGGGCGGGCACGGGGCGCCGACGTGCCAGAACCGCCGAATGCTGGACAGGTCAAAGGCTTTCGGATCGGCGCGGTATACCGGAAGCAGCCGCTGCATGATGGTGGGCACCGTGGTCAGGAACGTCACGCGATGTTCGGTGACCAATCGCAGGAACTCGGCCGGGTCGAAGCGCGGCATCAACACCAGGTGGTGACCTTGCAACAAGGCGATGGCGAATGTGGTGAAGCCGGTGTTGTGGCTCATCGGCACCGACATCAACGTGACGTCACCGGGCTCGGCGCCGAGCGGAACTCCGATCAGGGCAGGCACCCGGCAGTCGCCGCCGGCCTCGATGAGTTTCGGCCGTCCGGTACTGCCGCCGGAGGCCATCGATTTCCAGGTCGGCGCGACGACCTCGGGTAGTGGCGCGTCGGACAACTCGGCATTCGGGGTGAAACCGGCTGGAACCCAGGGTGTTTCACCGGCATCCCGGCCGACCACCAGGGCCCTCGGCCGAAGCGCCAGGATCCCAGCGAACTCGGCGTCCGGCAACCGGGGCGACAAGGGTTGCGGCACCGCACCGAGTTTCCAGGTGGCCAGCACTGCCTGCACCCATTCGAGCGAGTTGGGCAGGCTTATTGTGACGTAATCACCTTGTCGCACACCATGTTCGGCGTAGGCTCGGGCGAGTCGATTGGTAGCGCGGTCCAGTTCGGCCCGGGTCAGCGTCACGCCCTGGCACGTCACCGAGGGCCGGTCCGGGTCGGCCGCGGCCAATTCCGAGAACTGGGTGGGGATGGTCGGGATGTCGTCGGTCATCTCAGTAGCCGCCCTTGCGGTCGAAGATCCGTCGCGGATTGTCCACCAGCATGGTGGTGATCTGGTCCTCGGTGACGCCGCGCTCGCGTAAAGCGGGTAACACGTCGTTGTGGATGTGCAGGTAGTGGCTGTTCGGAAGGGCCTGCGCGGTCAGTTCGCCCGGCAGCGCGTCGAAGTAGCACCAGGTGTCGTGCGAGAGCACCATTTTCTCGGCATGGCCGCGCTCGCACATGGCCGCAACGGTGGCGACCCGCTCCTCGAACGGAAGGAAGACGTCGACACCGAAGCGGTCCATGCCGATACAGGAACCGTTGGCGATCAACTCCTCGAGGTAGTCGATGTCGGTGGTGTCGCCGCAGTGCCCGATGATCACCCGGGACAGATCAACACCCTCTTCGGCGAAGACGCGCTGCTGCTCGAGGCCGCGCCGGCTGGCCGCATGGGTGTGGGTGGAGATCGGCACCCCGGTCTGCCGGTGGGCCTGGGCCACGGCCCGCAGGACCCGTTCGACGCCCGGGGTGACGCCGGGTTCGTCGGTGGCGCACTTGAGAATCGCCGCCTTGATGCCGGTGTCGGCGATGCCGTGTTCGATGTCGCGGACGAACATCTCGGTCATCGGTTCCGGCAGACCGACCGCGGGGCCGTTGAAGTGGAAGGTGAGCGGCAGGTCGTTGTAGGTGTAGAAGCCGGTGGCGACGACGATGTTGAGGTCGGTGGCCTCGGCGATCCGGGCGATCCGCGGTATGTAGCGGCCGAGGCCGATCACCGTGAGGTCGACGATCGTGTCGACGCCGTGGGACTTGAGCTCGGTGAGCCGCGCGATCGCATCGGCTTCCCGGCTGGCGTCGTCTCCCCAGGACTCGGGATAGTTCTGGGTCAGTTCGGTGCTCATGATGAAGACGTGCTCGTGCATGAGCGTGACGCCGAGGTCGGCGGTATCGATGGCTCCGTGGGCGGTGTTGACTGTCGGCACGAGCCCGATGCTAGGTGGGTCAGTCCGCCGCGCGTGGGGATTCGGCCCAGTCGCGGGCGGTGGTGCCTGGACCGTCGAGCCCCCAGCTGATGACGCGGCGTGGCACGATGCGGATGATGTCGCCGGACAGGCCGCCGTCGGTGGTGCCGGCACCTGGCAATGGCGTTGCGGTACCCCGGATCTCGATACCGTGCGCGTCCGGCGGCCGGACCGAGAGCACCGTGTCGACGATGAACGCCACCTGCGGGTTGCGAAGTACGTTGCGCCACTTCTGTGTCGACGCGAGGGCGTGGCCGACGATGTCGATGCCGCCCTCGTCGGGACTCAGGTGGACACCGACGGGGCGGATTTGCGGATCGCCGTCGCGGCCGACGGTGCTCAGCCGTCCGATCGGTTGCTCGCGCAGGTACGCCAGTTCGGCGGGGGTGAAGGTCATGACGTCTGCTTTCCGTGCTCGTGTTGCAGGCTCCGGTCCAACCGGGTGAACACCCGCTCGATGCAATCCAGCTCATCCGGGTGGATGTGGTCGAAGAACAGTTCGCGCACCGATTCGCTGTGCAGCGGCACGGCGCGGCGAAGCACGTCGACGCCGGTCGCGGTCAGCACTGCGCGGTAACCCCGGCCGTCTTCGGGCACGGGCTCGCGCAACACCAGGCCGCGCTTGGCCATCGAGGTGATCTGGTAGGTGATGCGGCTGCGCGAGAACACCATCTTCTCGGCGATCTCACTCATCCGCAGCCGGTGGTCAGGAGCATCGGACAGCAGCATCAACAGGTGGTACTCGATCAGGGTCAGGCCCGTCGACTCCCGAAGCCGCTCGTCGAGCAGTGTTTGCAGCCGCACGCTCGACTCGATGTACGGCCGCCATGCTTGTGCCTCGCCGGCGGACAGTCGGCGCGCCATGGTCCTCCGATCGGCAGCTAGTTCAGATTTCAACAGTATGAAGCATCGCCTTGTCATATGAGCGATCTCGACTTACCGTCAATATAGTACAAATTTGAACTATATGAAGGGATGGACGACATGACCCATCGAATCGACTGGGACCAGGCGTATCAGGCGGAGGGAGCACCCGCGTGGAGCATCGGCGCGCCGCAACCGGAATACGCCGCGATCATCGACGCAGAAGGCGCGGTCCAGGGCGAGGTGCTCGATGCCGGCTGCGGCCATGCCGAGCTCGCGCTGGCGTTGGCGGCGCGGGGCCATACCGTCGTCGGCATCGACCTGAGCCCGACGGCCGTCGCGGCCGCGGCCAAGGCGGCCGAGGAACGCGGCCTGGCCAACGCGACGTTCGTGGCCGCCGACATCTCCACGCTCACCGGGTACGACGGGCGGTTCGGCACGATCTTCGACAGCGGGCTGCTGCACGCGCTGCCCGACGAGCTGCGCGACGGCTATCTGAAGTCGATGCACCATGCTGCCGCTCCGGGCGCGCGGTTCTACATTCTGGCGTTCGGCGCAGGCGCGTTCGGCGAGCACGACGGGCCCGGACCCACCCAGTTCACCGAAGACCAATTGCGCGACGAGGTTTCGCGGTACTGGCAGGTCGACGAGATCCGTCCGGCGCAGCTGCACGCCGCCCTGCCGGAAGGCCCCGCGCAGATGCCCGGCTTTCTGGTGACCGCCACCAAGGTTTAGTTGGCGGCCTCGACCGCGGCCAGCACCGCGGGAGTGATCGGGTCGAGGAGGTCGTCGAAGTCGTGGTGTTTCTGCACGTACTTCTTCACGTACGGGCAGACCGCGACGATGCGCTTGCCTGCCGCGCGGGCGTCGGTCAGGGCGGCTTGCACCAGTTCGCCGGCCAGGCCGCGCCCGCCGAACTTGTCGTCAATTTCGGTGTGGTAGAAGATTCGCTGGTCGCCGGAGTCGACATAGGCTTCGAGGCCGGCATGCTCACCGTCGACGGTGATCTCGTAGTGGCGCGCTTCGGGAATGTTGCGGACTTCAGCCATGACCCCACTATGCCGCAGCGGCACTGGCACGATCAGTGAGATGGCGGACCGAGCAACGTCGACGTGGGCGCCGTTGGCGTCGCCGATCTACCGGGCGCTGTGGATCGCCCAGTTCGTCTCGAATCTTGGGACCTGGATGCAGACGGTGGGTGCCCAGTGGATGCTGGTCGGGGATCCGCGCGCCCCGGTCCTGGTGCCGTTGGTGCAGACCGCGACCACGCTGCCGGTGATGCTGCTGGCCCTGCCGTCGGGCGTGCTGGCCGATCTGGTCGACCGGCGTCGGCTGCTGCTCGCCACCCAGGGGGCGATGGCGGCCGGGGTGGCCGCGCTCGCGACCCTGACCGGTGTCGGGTTGGCCACCCCGACCGTGCTGCTGATCCTGCTGTTCCTGATCGGTTGTGGGCAGGCGCTGACGGCTCCGGCCTGGCAGGCGATCCAGCCGGACCTCGTTCCCCGCGAACAGATTCCGGCTGCCGCGGCGCTGGGCAGCATGAGCATGAACGGGGCCAGGGCGATCGGTCCGGCAATTGCCGGGGCGCTGGTGTCGCTGTCGGGTCCGACGCTGGTGTTCGCGCTCAACGCGGTCTCTTTCGCCGGGATCGTGGTGGTTCTGCTGCTCTGGCGCCGCCCCGCCGCCGAGCACATACTGCCCGCGGAACGGCCGCTGGCCGCGCTCGGCGCCGGTGGCCGGTTCATCCGAAGGTCGCCGATCATCAGGCGAATCCTGCTGCGAGCCGTGTTGTTCATCGCGCCGGGCAGTGCACTGTGGGGCCTGCTCGCGGTCATCGCCGAGCGGCAGCTGGGGTTGTCGTCGTCCGGCTATGGATTGCTGCTGGGTGCGCTCGGAGTGGGAGCGGTGCTCGGCGCGCTCGTCCTGGGCCGCCTGCAGTACGCCTTCGGCTTGAACACTTTGTTGATCGTCGCGGCGCTCGGATTCGGCGGAGCCACTGCGGTTCTGGCGTTGGTCCACAATTTCGGCATCGTGCTCGTGGCGCTCGTCGTCGGTGGCACCTCGTGGCTGCTGGCCCTGTCCACGCTCAACGCGTCGATGCAGTTGAGCCTGCCGGCGTGGGTCCGGGCCCGCGGGTTGTCGGTCTATCAGCTGACGTTCATGGGTGGTCAGGCCATCGGCTCGCTGGTGTGGGGCCTGGTCGCCGGTGCCGCGAGCACGGTCACGGCACTGCTGATCAGCGCCGGCCTGCTGGTGTTCTGCGCGGTATCGACGTGGTGGTGGCCATTGCACGCGCGCACCGGCGATCTCGATCTGACTCCGTCTGCGCATTGGCCCGAACCGGCGCTGGTGTTCGAGCCGGAGCCACCGGACGGCCCGGTCCTGGTGCTGACCTCGTACCGGGTGGAACCTGAGCACGAGGCCGAGTTCTTCGCTGCCATGGGCGTACTGGGCCGGTCCCGTCAACGCACCGGCGCCACGCAATGGCGATTGTTCCGGGCCGTCGAGCGCGAACGCGTGTTCGTCGAGGCGTTCGTGGTGCGGTCCTGGGACGAGCACCTGCGCCAGCACCGCACTCGCCTGACCGGCAACGATCTGGTCATCGAGCAGGCGGTTGAGCGCTGGGTCGAGGGGGAGCCCATCTCGCACCACTTGATCGCGGTGAAGACTCCTTGACTGTGAGGGCGATCACAGTAATATGACCAGTGGTCATACAGGCTGGAGAGTCAGATGCCGACGGTCACCTGGGCACGTTTGGACCCCGCTCGCCGAGCCGCGGTGGTGGAAGCCGCCGAGGCGGAATTCGGGGCGCACGGGTACTCCCGGGGCAGCCTGAACGTCATCGCCCGTAAGGCGGGCGTCGCGAAAGGCAGTCTGTTCCAGTACTTTGCGGACAAGCGCGACCTGTACGCGTTCATCGCCGACATCGGCAGCCAGCGGGTGCGGGCGTACATGGAAGACCGCATCCGCGCGCTGGACCCGAGCCGCCCGTTCTTCGAGTTCCTCACCGATCTGCTCGACGACTGGGTGGCCTACTTCGCCGACCATCCACAAGACCGCTCGCTGCACGCCGCGGCGAGCTTCGAGGTGGACACCGATGCCCGGGTCAGCGTCCGGACCGTCATCCACCGCCACTATCTCGAGGTGCTGCGTCCGCTCGTGCGGGAGGCCCAGACCCGCGGCGACCTGCGGGCCGACGCCGACGCCGGCGCGTTGATATCGCTGCTGTTGATGATCTTTCCGCACTTGGCACTGGCGCCGTATGTGCGTGGGATGGATCCCATCCTGGGTCTGGACGAGCCCAGTCCCGAGCAGCCGGCACTGGCCGTGCGCAGACTCGTCGCGGTGTTGGCGGCCGCTTTCGCGGTACCAAGAACTCCAACGGCCATCGAAGCAGCCCACCAGACCTGAGGAGGTCAATTGCCATGTCACACACAAAGTTCGGCTCTCTGGCAAAGGGCGGTCTCAATTGGGACAGTGTGCCGTTGCGGTTGTTCGCCGGTGGCAATGCGAAGTTCTGGAATCCGGCCGATATCGACTTCTCCCGCGACCGGGCGGACTGGGAGGCGCTGACCGACCGGGAACGGGAGTACGCCACCCGGCTGTGTGCCGAGTTCATCGCCGGTGAGGAGGCCGTCACCAAGGACATCCAGCCGTTCATGAGCGCCATGCGGTCCGAGGGACGTCTGGGCGACGAGATGTACCTGACGCAGTTCGCCTTCGAGGAGGCCAAACACACGCAGGTGTTCCGCATGTGGCTCGACGCCGTCGGTATCACCGACGATCTGCACAACTACTTCGACGAGCTGCCGGCATATCGGCAGGTGTTCTACGAGGAGCTTCCGGCGTCGCTCGACGCGCTGTACACCGACCCGTCACCGGCCGCACAGGTCCGGGCGTCGGTCACCTACAACCACATCGTCGAAGGCATGCTGGCGCTCACGGGATACTATGCGTGGCACAAGATTTGCGTCGATCGCGGGATCCTGCCGGGGATGCAGGAGCTGGTCCGGCGGATCGGGGACGACGAGCGCCGCCACATGGCGTGGGGCACCTTCACCTGTCGTCGTCACGTCGCCGCCGACGATGCCAACTGGGAAGTCTTCGAGAGCCGGATGAACGAGCTGATCCCGCTGGCCCTGCGCCTCACCGAGGAAGGCTTCGCCCTCTACGCACCCGACATCCCGTTTGGTCTGGTGCAGGAAGAGTTCATGCAGTACTCGGCGGACAAGGGCATGCGCCGGTTCGGCACCATCAGCAGCGCTCGGGGCCGCCCGCTCGAAGAGATCGACCTCGACTACTCGCCGCTGACCCTGGAGGACACGTTCGCCGACGAGGACGCCAAGGCTCTGGCGGCCACCGCGTAGGCCCCGAGCGTGCGGTGTCGGCGAACCCCTCCGTCGCCGACACCGCGCGCTGTGCGCACCGACAAGTGCGCAGCCACGCGAACACAGCTAAGTTTCAGCTCAGCCGTCAACTGACTGCGTAGTTACTGCATCCAGTCGGGCGCAATCCAGGTCCGCCACCTGCGATCCCCCACACAGCAAAGTGTTTCCGGGACTGCGCCACGCGTGCCGGTACCGTAAGTACCGCATACCCGTGTTGTCAACAGCTACGCCGAATCCGTCGGCTTCCTTCGCCTCAAGCCCAGTTCAGGCGGGATCGTCGAGGCCGCGACGAAGACGACGGACAACAGTGCGGACAGCTGCACCCACGGCGAGTGCCCGACGTAGCCGTCGACCGATCGCCACGGGAACTGGCTCAGCGTCGCCCCGGCCAGGATCAGCCCGCCCGCCGACATTCCCACGGTCAACCTCTCGCACCAGGTGTCACGATCACGCAGCAGATAGCGCGCCCCGAGCGCGCCACCGGCGACCAGTAACCCCGGCAGGCCGGAGATCGCCGTGCCCACCGCGAGGACGCCCGCCCCGGCGAGCAACGGGGACGGTTGCCACGGCCGCACCGGGGCGAGGTCCGGACTGCGGCGACGGGCCGGCCACAGCGCCAGCAGGGCCAGCACCGGCAGCAACGCCAGCCCGCCGATCAACCCGATGCGGTACGGCCGGTTCGAGGGGAACGACAGCGTCACGGTGTCGGCGCCGCCGGCCGGGACCAGCCAGCCCTGCTGCCAACCGTTGATCTTCACCGGGGTGAGCACGGTGCCGTCGGCGGTGCGAGCGATCCAGCCCGGGTTCACGCTTTCGGGCACCACCAGGATCCGGGCGTCGTCGGCGGCCGGCACCTGAACCTGCCGATGGTCGGGTGACCACGCCGGAGTTTCTACGGGAGTTGTTGTCGCCGTGCGTAGTTGGTCGGAGACGGGGGTATTCAGGACGACGCCGTCGACGATGAACGCCGCGCCGGGGCTGACCAGTAGTTCCTGTTGACCGGCCGGCAGGGCGATCGGTCCGGTCCGGCAGGGGTGGGCCGCAATCGGGTCGCCGTCGAGCAGGGCGCCCACCGTGGTGCGCACCGAGGTCTGGACGAACTCGCCGGCCACACCGATGATCGGGCCCTGTCCGCATGGAAGTGACACTGTCCGTTTGCGATTCGTGGCGGCGTCGGCCGCGGCGATGGGCTTGCCGTGGACATCGAGCACGGTCAGCTCGGCCAACCCGGGGGGCTTGAGCTGATCGAAGCCGAGCGAGGTGCGGTCGATGATGTCGTTCCACCCCAACAGCGACACCGTGATGGTGTCCGTCACCCGGGGTTTGAGCTTCGCCGTCTGCACTTCGCTGTCGCCGGTCAGCTTGTGCATCTGTGGACCGTCGCCGAGATCGATCGCCACCTGCGTCGGGTGCGCCGGCGGTTGGTTGGCGCCGGGATCGATCCGGAGTGCGCCGACTTCGGTCGGAGCGGGCAATTTCAGCGTCAGCGTGGGCGGCGCCTTGAACTGGACGACGCGTTGCGGTGCGGTCCAGGACGTCCGCGGGTCGCCGTCGGTGGCGGCGTAGGACGACCCGAGGACGTCGATCGGGTCGGCGTCGCCGGTCGCGCGGGTGGTCCAGGGCTGGGCGACCAGGTCGGCCAGTTGAGGCCCCTGCCGCGCCCGGATCCACACCGTCGGCTCGACATCGGTGGCGGTCGGCACGGTCAGCGTGCGGCTCAGGTTGACGGGCTCCTCGGAGGCCAGCGCCAGCGCCGCCGCGCACCGTACCCCGACCGGGCTGTCCGCACACCCTGACCGGCCGAGCAGTTCGGTCCCCAGATCCCATTGAGCGACAACGGAATCGGCCGGGGGTGCGGGCACCTCGACGGTGTGCCGCAGGTTGATGGGGTGGGCGAAGCCCGACGCGTCGTACTGGGTCACCGACAGGTCGGTGATGCCGAACTGGACACCGGCGGAGCCGTCGTCGGTGGCGACCGCGGTGATCCGCACCCACGGGGTCTCGCCGACCGGCAGCGGCACGGTCAACTGTTGGCCCGCGGTGTCGAAACGCAGGCTGCTGGTGCCGGTCGCGGTGGCCACCTCGATGCGGCGCACCTGCGCGCCGACGGCGGTCGCACTCGGGGTGATGGTCAGTGTGGCATTGGTGACCGGGTGATCGAAATCGACCTGGAGCCACTGGCCGACGGCGGCCTGCAGCGCGTTGGACACCCACGACGTCGAACCGTCGTTGTCGATGGCCGCGGCCGGCCCGGTAGCCGGTGCCACGTTCGGGAGTGCCGTGGAGTCCGCCGCCGAACTCGACACGGAGACCCGTCCGCCGTTCCACTTGCCGTACACCGGCGCGGCGCCGTCGGACGGATAGTCGGGGACCCGGTTGTGGGTGTGCCGGGCGTCGTCGGGGCTGCGGATCGCCGAGGCATGGTCGTCGACACGGCCGTAGTCGACCTCCCGCGCCGTGGGGGTGTCGGTGACGATGACACCGGCGGATCCGCGCGGTTGCACCGGCAGGCCGGCCCGCTCGGCGTCGGCCGACAGCAGCATCGGCCCCAGCGGGGGCAGGCCGGCCAGGCGGCGCCGTTCGTCGAGGCGCAGCAGTGCCTCGGGCGCACCGGCCACCCGCGTCATCGCGTCGGCGTCGACGAGATACGGCGCGGCCGGATTCGTTCCGCCCGTGTCGACCCGGTAGATCTCGACGGCGGGATACCGCGGCCGCAGACCGCTGTCCGCGACGAAGCCTTCGAGCGTCCCCGGTCCCACTGCGTCGCCGAACTCCACCACCTTCGTCAGTCCCGGTGATCCCTCGATCGACCGGTGCACCAGCACGGGGCGGGCCGACCGGGACACGTCCGGGTCCAGGTCGTTGCGCACCACGACATAGGAAATGCCTTGGCGGGCAAGGCTGTCGGCCAGTCCTGCCGAGGGCCGTCCGGCCGCGAACAACCGCTGCACCGAGTCCAAGGCGCGGATCGTCTCCGGCGGGGTCAACGGAATCGAATCCCGCACGCCCCACGGGCTGGAACCGAGCACCTGCAACGGCTCGTCGTGGCTGTTACCCCACGTCTGGGTGGCGAACGGCGCGCCGGGAGCCACCAGCACCCGGCCCCGCTCGGTGTTGTGCTCGTCGAGCCAGTCCGCGGTGTCGTGCCAGTACTGCGGGATCGCGGTGAACGTCCCGGCCGGGGCGATGCGGCCGGTCCAGGCCAGCGAGGTTCCGGCGGCCATGGCGGCGAGGATCACGATCGCCACCGCGATCCGCTTGTCGCGCTCGGGCCGGGCGAACGCTCGTAGCCACACGGGCCTCGGCACGGTGCCCGGCAGTGGAACCCGGCCCAACAGATGCGCCAGACCGAGCGCCAGCGGCAGCCGCAACACCGGATCTAGCTTGGCCAGGTTGCGCAGCGGCGTACCCGCGCCGTCCAGGAAGTCTTGAACAGCCACCCCCACCGGGGAGCCCAGCCCACCGGAGTAGCCGAGGGCCAGCAGCACCACTCCGATCAACAACATGGTGATCAACCGGCCCCGCGCGGGCATCGAGCGCAACGCGAGTCCGGCCAGCCCGGCGGCGGCGATCAGCGTCGTCGCCAGCACCGCGACCGTACTCGTCACCAACGAGGTGGCCGCGGTGGCGGTCGACGCCACGAAGGGGGTCCAGGTATGGGTCCCGCGCAGCATCTCCGTCAGCGACATCCACTGCGTGGTCACGCCCGACGATTCGATGAAGTCCAGGAACGGCGGGCTGATCCGGCCGAGCATGACCAGTGCCACGATCCACCAGGTGACGGCCAGTGCCGTGCAACCGAACCACCACGCGGTGAACCTCCACCACAACCGATTCGGCCGGTGACAGGCCCACCAGATGATCGCGGCCAGGCAACCGGTCAGGGTGGCGAACGCGTTCACCGCGCCCATCAGCGCCACCGCGCCTGCTGAGCGCGCGGCCATGAGTCGGAGGTTCCGATTCCCGCGGAACGCCAGGATGACGGGCAGCAGCACCCACGGCGCCAGCATGACCGGCAAGGTCTCCGAAGAGATCGCGCCGAGCGTGGTCAGCACGCGCGGTGACAGCGTGAACGCGAGCGCACCGAGCACGCGGGAGCTGGTGCTGCCGATGCCCAGCGCTTCAGCGACCCGTAACACGCCCCAGAAGCCGACGGTCAGCAGCAGGGCCCACCACACCCGCTGGATCACCCAGCCGGGGACTCCGAGCAGGTCACCGGCCAGGAAGAACGCGCCGTGCGGAAACAAGTAGCCATAGGCCTGGTTCTGCGCCTGCCCGAACGGCAGATCGCTGTTCCACAGATTGAACGCCCGCGCCAGGAAGCGTGCCGGATTGGCGGTCAGGTCGAGCTTGGTATCGGGTGATATCTCTCCGGGTGACTGGGCGAAAGTCAGGAGCAGTGTCGCAGCCGCGACCACCCACAGCCAGCGCCGCGACAGCGGCACGGCCAAGCTAGGACCGGTCGCCGTACTCGACCCGGTTGAGCACCGATGACGCCGGGTCGCCCGCTTGCAGCGGAGGCTTCGTGTCCTGCTGCACCATCAGCGTCACACCGAAGACGGCTGCCGCCCCCAACAGCAGGCCGACGACAATGCTGGCCGCGGAGGGGATGACGAACCGGTTCACCCGGCCAACCTAGCACGGCGATACCCCGAATCCGTGTGAGGTGGACCTGGCGCGACACGCAGAGAATCGATTACCGCTTATTCAGCGGCTAAGGTCGGGGCCCATGGCTTCACCGCGTCTCGTCGCAACTTTCGCAGCGTTGTCCGGGCTGTTGCTGGCCTGCTCCCCGAGCGCCCCGGCACCAGAGTCTCAATCCACGGAGACGAAGCCGCTGTCCACCCATGCGCCGATGCCGGCCGCGCCGGTGTGCGATCTGGCCGCCCTTTCGCCGCGCGACAAGCTGGCCCAGCTGCTCACCGTCCGCATCAAGGATGCGGCCGACGCCCGTGCCGTGGTGTCCGAACAGCACGTCGGCGGCATCATGATCGGCAGCTGGACGGACCTGTCGATGCTCAGCGACGGCTCCCTGCCGGATATCTCGGCGGCCGGCCCGCTGCCGCTCGCCGTCACCGTGGACGAGGAGGGCGGTCGGGTGTCGCGCCTCGCCTCGTTGATCGGTGAGCAGCCGTCGGCTCGCGTGCTGGCGCAGACCAAGTCCGTCGACGAGGTGTACGGCATCGCGCTGGACCGCGGGAAGAAGATGCGTGACCTGGGGATCACCGTCGACTTCGCGCCCGTCGTCGACGTCACCTCGGACGCCGACGACACCGTCATCGGCGACCGGTCCTTCGGCGACGATCCCGCCAAGGTCACCGAGTACGCCGGCGCCTACGCCCGCGGCCTGCGCGAGGCCGGGGTGCTGCCGGTGCTCAAGCACTTCCCCGGCCACGGGCATGGCTCGGGCGACTCGCACACCGCAGGCGTCGTCACCACCCCGCCGCTGGCGGAGCTGCAGAACAACGACCTCGTGCCCTACCACACCCTGACCACTCAGGCCCCGGTTGCCGTGATGGTCGGCCACCTGGAGGTGCCCGGCCTGACCGGGACGGATCCGGCCAGCCTCAGCCCCGCGGCATACGACCTGCTGCGCTCGGGCAACTACGGCGGGCCCGCCTTCAACGGCGTCATCTACACCGACGACCTGTCCAGCATGGCCGCGATCAACCAGCGCTACGGGGTGGCCGCGGCGGTGCTCAAGGCACTGCAGGCCGGCGCCGACAACGCGCTGTGGATCACCACCGATGAGGTGCCCGCGGTGCTGGACGGCCTCGAGAAGGCCCTGGCCGACGGCCAGCTGAACCAGGCCGCCGTCGATGCCGCGGTGCAGCGGAACATCGACGCCAAGGGCGGGGTGCACTGCTGAGAGTGGTTACCGCACCACGGTGACGACGTCTAGGCGCGGATCGGACGCACTGATCGGATTGCCGGCCCCGCGTAGCGCCCGCAACAGCGTGATGACGTCGGCGGTGAGCCGTTCGCCGGGCATCACCAGGGGGATTCCCGGCGGGTAGGGCGTGATGGCTTCGGCCGCGACGCGGTCGGTGGCCCGGGCCAACGGCACGGTGTCGGTCTCGGCGAAGAAGGCTTCCCGCGGGGTCAGCACGGTCTCGGCGCGATGTGCGAGCAGGTCGGCGATCAGGGTGTCGTCGTGGGCCGGTTTCGCGGTCGCCGCCCCGGCCCAGGCGGCCACCTCTGCGAATCCGTCAGCCAACCGATCCATGTCGGCGTCGGTGTTGCCGATGGTGCTGATGCACAACACGTGCCCGGCGCCGCTGAGTTCGGGCTGCACGCCGTGCCGTTCGTTGAGCCGGGCGACGATGTCGCGGGCGTCAGCCGCCAGGTCACGCGTCCCGATCAGCAACTTGGTCTCGTCGAGCTGATGGAACCCGGTGCCGGCTCCGGCGACATCCGCCGGCCGCAGCACCCGCAAGCCCGTGATGGTCTCGAGTCTGGCCGCTGCCCGGCGAGCCCGGTCCAGCGCGGCATCGAGGAGCTCGCTGCCCTGGGTCATCATCTGCCGGCGGGCCAGATCGATCGAAGCCATGATCGCGAAATGCGGGCTCGTGGTCTGGATGAGCTGCAGCGACCGCCGCACTGTCACCGGGTCCAGCGCGGCCGGCTCGACATGCAGGACGGCAGCCTGGCTCAGCCCCGACAAGACCTTGTGCACCGATTGCACGGTGGCCACCGCGCCGGCCTGTTCGGCGGGCACCGGAAGCTCGGGGTGGAACGCGAAATGCGGGGAGTGCGCACCGTCGACCAGGAGGCGGGCCCCGGCGCGGTGGCACACCTCGGCCAGCGCCGCGATGTCGGCGGTGGTGCCGTAGTACGTCGGGTGCAGGGCCCACAGGGCCTTGGCCCGGCTTGCGGCCAAAGACTTTTCGACCAGATCGGCATCCAGTCCGTGTGCGATGCCGAACCGCGGATCCCAGCGGGGCTCGAGCCAGACCGGGCGTGCTCCCACCTGCACGAGCCCGGCGAGCACGGACTTGTGCGCATTGCGCTGAACCAACACGGGTTCGCCCGGACGCAGCGCCGAGAGCGCGACCGCGATGTTCCCGCTGGTCGATCCCTGCACCAGGATGAAGCTCTGCCCGACGCCCCAGGCGTCGGCGATCAGCTGCTCGGCGGCGAGGATCGGCCCTTCGGGGCAGTGCAGGGTGTCGGTGTCGGGCAGGTTGTTCAGGTCGATGGCCGCGATGTGATCGCGAAACCAGGGATCGAGGGTGCGCCCACCTTTGTGGCCGGGACTGTACAGCGGTGCCTGGTCGCGTTCGACGAATGCCCGCAGCGCCTCCAAAAGCGGTGCGGCGTCATGGTTCACAGCGAGTAGACCCGCTCGGCGTTGTGCACGCCGATCATGTCGACGATGCGGATCGCGTCGGCCTCGCTGCAGTCCCCGGTCCGCACCCACTCGCCCAGCGTCAGCCCCATCGTGCGGCGCCACAACACCGAACCCAGCAGGTGCAACTCGGGTGGGCCGAAGGCATCCGAGGAGTACAGCTGTTTGGCGAACGGGGCGGTCTCCAGCGCCTCGGCGACCACCGCGTTCGAGCGGGCCCCGAGGTAGTTGATGGCAAGGCCGACATCAAAATTCACGTGATCGAACGCCTGGGCCAGGTATCCGGCCTGGCGGTGGAACGGGTAGCAGTGCAGCAACAGCACCGGAACCGGCGCCATGGTGCGCAGCAACGGCAGCAGCAGCATCGGGTCGGTGCGGTGCAGATCCAGATCACGGTCGCCGAACCCGACGTGGACCTGGATGGGCAGTCCGTGGTCGGCGGCCTCGTGCACCCCGAACGCGATCAGCACCGGGCTGTCGACCCGTTGTGAGTCCCTGGCGCTCAGGTCGCGGGCATGCTCGATCACCTGCTGCTCGGCGGGGCGGGACCAGTCGATGTCGAACGACGTGCGGTAGGCCGCAATCGTCTTGGTACCCACTATGTCCCGGGAGTCGACGGCGTCTGACAGCGCGGACCGGAATGCGTCGGGAAACGCCTCTGGGCTGGTGCCGGACTCGAGGAGGTCCTGCGCCAACTGCTCCAGCCGCAAGATCTCGGAGGACGGACGGCCGCTGAGTTCGGTGAGTCGTTGCGGGGTGGTGATGAGATCGCCCTGGAATCCGGTGTCGACGATCCAGCGTTCGACCCCGGCCGGCGGCAGCATCAGCGCCGCCAGCGCGTCCGGTGTGTGTTCGCTACGGCGCTTCCAGTAGGTGTCGGCGTCGGCGTGGGTGGGCAGGCCGAGAACCGGTGCGCACCACCGCCGGATCGACAGGCCGAGCGGTGAGTCGAACTGCGTCATGAAGCCCGGTATCGGGTCGGTGGACCCTTCGTTGATCGAGGCTTCGAAGCCGGCCCGGTCGACGGGCTTGTGGAACGTTCCGTGCACGTGGTGGTCGATCAACCGGATCGTGTGCAGATGCTCGGCGAGCGCGTCGGGCACGAGGTTGTGGACCCCGTCGAACACGTCGATCATCGGGCCAGTGATGTCACCATCCGGCATAGCGCGCAACCTCCTCGGCATCGACCTTCCCTGCGGCGGCGTCCGCGATGGCCGCGCCGATGATCTCGGCGGCGCGGTGCGCCTCATCCTCGGACAGCACGAGCGGCGGGGTGATCTCCAGAACGTTGCCGCCGACGTAGTACACCACCGCGCCGAGTTCCCAGGCCCGATAGCTGACCTGTGCCGCGAGCCGCGAGTCGGGTTCGCCGGTCGCCGGGTCGACGAGTTCCAGGCCGATCGCCAGACCGCGGCCCCGCACGTCACCCACTTGTTCGGCATCCACGGCCCGCAGCGCATCCTGCAGTACCGCACCGACTTTGGCGGCTCGCTCGGGTAGCTGTTCGCCCGTGATGGTGGCCAGCACAGCCCGGCCGGCCGCGGTGCAGATCGGATTGCCCGCGGTGGTCAGCAGGGCTGAGGCGGCCGGCTTATCGAGCAGGCCGGCCGGGCCGACCGCTGCCGACAGTGGCAGACCCCCGCCCAGCACCTTGCCGAACGTGACGATGTCGGGCACCACACCGTCGTGCTCGAACGCGTGCAGGGTGCCCGGCCGGCCCAGGCCCATCTTGACCTCGTCGCAGATCATCGGCACCGCGTGGCGCCGGCAAAGGGCATGCAGCTCGGCCAGGAAGCCGTCCGGCGGGACCACGAGGCCGCCGTCGGACAGGATCGGCTCGACGATCAGACACGCGATCGCGCCCGTGGCCAGGTGATGGTCGGCCAGCTTCAGGCAGGCCGCCACGTCGGCGGCGACATCACCCGAAGCCGGGCGGAACGGGTTGGGGTACGGCAGGAAAACTGCGTCGGGATCCGGTGCGACGCCGGCGTCGACGTGGACTCCGGACACTCCCATCGCGACGCCAACGCCACCGTGATAGCTGTGCTCGAACGCCAGCACCGTCCGCCGCCCGGTGGCGTGCCGGCAGGCGCGCAACGCGACGTCGTTGGCGTCGGATCCGGCATGGCCCAGGTAGACCCGGCGCTCACCCGATCCGGGGACCAGATCCAGCAGGTCCTCGGCCAGTCCTACCGAGTCGGGATGCACCGCCGACAGGCCGCCGGAACCCGGCGCGCTGCGCACAGCCCGGCTGACCGCCTCGACGACCGCGGGATGCCCGTGTCCGAGACCAGAAGCCGTCCAGGTGGCCGACAGGTCGAGCAGTTCCCGGCCATCGGGTGTGACCAATGTGCAGCCGTGGCCGGAAACGACCTCCAGCGGGAAGAACCGGAGCTTCTCTATCCCGGCGATGGCGGCTTCATCGCGGGCGTAGAGCGTGTTCACCGGACCTCCACGGGTGGGGTCAGCGCCAGCTCGGCGGTCAGCGATTCACCTACGCGCTTGGCGATTCCCGAGGCCGCCAGTGCGATCGCCAGACCGACGGCGCACCAGTACAGCCCCAACAGCGGTGCCGCGGTCCAGGTTTCGGCGTCTTTCACGTTGAACCACAGCACCACGGCGATCACCACGGCACCCAATAGCGGCAACGCCAGTCCGAGCACCTTGCCGTGGCCGCCGTGCACCCCGACGAACTTTGGTGCCCCGACGAACCAGGCGGCGGCGATCTCGACCAGCAGGTAGCACACCATCAGGCAGACCGAGCCGGCCACCGCGAACAGGAAGTATGTGTCGATCGCGGCGTTGCCGGTACCCATGTGCGGCCAGTCGAGCAGGCCACAGATCACGTCCACCACCAGAGCCAGTCCCACCACCAGCCAGGTGGCCCGCCGCGGTCCGCCGGTGGCCTCATGGATGTGCGCCAAGGACTTCGGGCCGAAGCCGTCACGACCGAACGCGAACAGCATGCGGCCCGAGGTCGCTGCGGTCGCCATGTGGCAGCCGAACGCGGCGACGGTGGCGGTGAAGATGATGAGCAGCGAGAACCACTGGCCGATGTAGCTGCTGCCCAAGTCTCCCAAGGTGTTTCCCGAACCCTGGAACGCCCCGAGCCCGGCCTCGTCGGTGCCGAAGCCGATCACCTGGGCGAACATCACGACGACGAACAGCACACCGGTGAGGATCAACGTTCCGCCCAGTGCCCGGGGGATGTTGCGGCCGGGGTTGTCGGTCTCCTCACCCATCGACGCGCAGGCCTCGAACCCGGCCCAGGACAGGAACGCCGCGACCACACCGCTGAGGACGGCCGAAGGCGAGACACCACTGCCGGAGAAGGAGAACACGCTGAAGTCGAGTCCGGTTGTCGGGGCTCCACCTTTCGCGAAGATCGCGATCACCAGCACGATCATGGCCACGATGCCGATGCCCTCGATGCCCAGCAGAATCTTGGCCAGCACCCTGATGTCGCGACCGGCCAGGGCGAACGAGATGGCCGCGCCGATCACCACGATGACCAGCCACGGCACCTGGTAGGGGTTGTCGTTGCCCGGTTGCAGCTGTGCGATGAACGCATTCGTGAAAGCCGCTGTCAGCGCAAGGGTTCCGATTGAGAACCCGACGTAGGCGCCGAGCATCGCGAAGCCGGAGAAGAACCCGGTGCGTGGACCCACGGTGCCGCCGACGAGCGCGTAGGCGGACCCGGCGTGGTTGAGGTGACGGGTGAGCCGGACGAAGCTGTAGCCGACGAGCGAGACGCCGACCAAGCCGATCAGGAAGACCAGCGGGATGGCCTTGCCCACCGTGCCGATCAGGCCCTGCCCGTTCCCGGACATCGCCAGGGTGGGGCCGACCGTCGCGACCGACAACGCCAGCGCGACCCAGAACGGTAGGCGTCGGTGGGGTAGTTGGTCGGGGTCGGCAGCGGCACTGGTGGTCATCGATGCTCCCTTCGGGAATGAGCGGTCAGCAACTCCAGGCCAGGCGTAGGGCCTGGCAGGTTTCGGCGAGCGGGCGGTCGCCGTAGGTGGTGAGCTCGTGGCGGCGCACGGCGACGAGTCCCTGGATGACGGCCGGTGTCAGCAGATCCGCCGCCAGCGAGGAGGATTCGAGCGTCTCGAGCACCACGCGGTGGTCGGTGGGCAGGGGTGGCGAGGCGGTGGCGGCGGGATCGTCGGTGACCTCGGACGGCAACGGGAGGGCCTTGTCGATCCCGCGCAGCGCACTGCCGAGTAGTGCCGCGGCGGCCAGGTACGGGTTGGCGCTCGGGTCGATGATCTTCAGTTCGACGTTGGCGCCGTGCGGATTCCCCGGCGTCGCGGCGATGAAGCGCACCGCGGCTTCGCGATTCTCCAAGCCCCAGCATTTGGTGGCGCCGGCCCAGTTCCCGGGTTTGAGACGGGCCGCCGAGAGCGTCGAGCCGGCGTACACGCCGAGCAGATCCGGCAGTCCGTCGAGAACTCCGGCGATGGCGGATTGTCCGGTGTCGCGCAGACCGTGCGGGCCCGTGCCGCCGGACAGCAGTGGCCCGTCGGCATCGGCCAGGGACAGGTGCAGGTGGGCACCGTTGCCGGCCTCACCTTCGAACGGGACCGGGGAGAACGAGACCTTCAGTCCGTGGCGGGCGGCCACCCGGCCGATCACGATCCGGGCCAGGATGACGCTGTCGGCGACGGCCACCGGTGCGGCCGGGGCCAGCGACACTTCGACCTGGTCATGCCCGTATTCGGTGTGCAGCTGCTCGATCTCGAGTCCGGCCATCTCGGCCGCGAGCGCGAGGTCGACGAGGAATCCGGAGCGGTCGAGTGAGGTCCGCATGCCGTATGGCGACCAGGGTTCGGCGCTGGCGTGGTCGCCGTCGTCCGAGAGCAGGGTGAACTCCAGTTCGGCCCCGGCCAACGGGGTCAGTCCGCGATCCGCCGCGGAGCGTTCGATCTCGCTCAGCAGGGACCGGGTGCACAGCGGCGCCGGGTTGCCGTGCTGGTCGTGCAGGCTCGCGGGTGCCCAGGCCACGCCGTCGTCGATCAGGCGCAGATCGTCGGGATCGATTCGGATCCGCAGGTCGCCCACCACGCCGATGTCGGGGGTGAAGGCGATGCCGCTGTCGACGCAGAACACACTCCACGACGGTGACACGCCCATGCCGGATTTCTCGAACGCGGAGAGGCGCTGCAGCGGAACGTATTTGGCTCGGGTTACGCCGGCCAGGTCGGTCAGTGATCCAGCCACGATCTCGACACCGTGTGCGCGTAGATCCTCGGTGCGTGACGTGTTGGCTGCCGGCATATGTCCCTCCTGAGGTGCTGACTCTCCGCGTACGCTATGTCATGAATGTTTCAGAATCTTTAATATCGTCGATCTAAGATCGATTTGTTAGATTTTGGGCTTGAAGGTCCCGAGACGGAGGGCGGAATCCATGTGCCGACTGCTGGGTGTGGTGTCAGCACAGCCGATATCCGTCTCCGACGCGGTCGGGGCGCACGTCCTCAAGGACTTCGTGGCACTGACCAAGGTGCACGGTGACGGTTGGGGCATTGCCCGGATCGAGCAGGCCGGACAGACTCCGAGCGTCGAGGTATCCCCAGGCAGCGCACTCGACGACCCGGCCTTCGCGGCCGCGGTGTCCGGCCCGGACGCGCTGGCCAGCGTGGTCCACCTGCGTTGGGCCACCAATGGCCTGGCGGTGCAGCCGCAGAACTCGCACCCGTTCGTCGCCGACGGAATTGCCATGGCGCACAACGGTTCCATCAAACCCGCCGGCCCGCTGGACGAGCTGCTGGATCCGGACATCGCGGCGTCGGTGCGCGGCACCACGGACAGTGAGCGCTACTTCGGCATCATTCGTCAGCACCGTCGCACCGCACCGGATCTGGCGGAAGCGGTCCGCCGGGCGGTGGCGCAACTGCGACCGCAGTACCCGGAGGCCAGCCTCAACGCACTGATCCTCGGGGAGGGGCAGTTGATCGCCGTGCATGCCCACGCGCACAGTTATCTGCCGGACGAGGACGTCGAGGAAATCACCGCGGCCGATCTGCCCACCGAACATCTTGAGGACTACTTCGCTCTGCGGTGGGCCAGGCCTGCGGACGGCACGCTCGTCATCGGTTCGACCGGTTTCGGCGACCTGGACTGGCAGCCGTTGCCGCCGGAAAGCGTCACCGCGATCTCCATGAGCGACTTGTCGATGACTTCGGTGCCGGTCATGGCAGATTGAGCATCGTGGCCCAAGAACCCGCACAAGCTGCACAAGCGGCGTCGGGCGCGCAGACCGTGGAGGCGCGCACCACCGCGGCCCTCCCGACGCTGAGCAAAGCCGAACGCCGAGTGGGCCGGGCACTGCTCGCCGACTATCCGAGCGCCGGGTTGGCGAGTGCGGCCCGGCTCGCCGAGCGGGCCGAGGTGAGCCCCCCGACCGTGCTGCGTTTCGCGCAGTCTCTGGGTTACGACGGCTTCGCCGATCTGCAGGTCACATTGCGTGCCGAGCTGTCGAGCCGATCCAGCGGACCGATCACCCGGTTGCCGGACGCGCCGCCGGCCGGCGGCCTCTTGGAGCGTCTGCTGCAGCAGGCCCAAGCGCAGAGCGACCAGGCCGCCCGGACGCTGGCGATGCTTCCCGAATCCGCCCTCGAGGCCGCTGTCGCGCTGCTGGCCGACACCAGCCGCACCGTGTACCTGCACGGCGGCCGCTTCTCGCATCTGCTGGCGCTGCACCTGGCGGCGCATCTCGAGCAGTTGCGTCCCAGGGTGCGGGCGCTCGCCGACCCCACCGGAGGAGATCTCGGCGCGCTGCTCGAGCTGTCGCGCAGCGACGTGGTGGTGCTGTTCGACTACCACCGTTACCAGCGCAGTGCGGCGGAGCTGGCGCAGCGGGTACATCGCGCCGGGGCCACCGTCCTGCTCATCACCGACGATCTGGCCTGTCCGGTGGCACCGGAGGCCGAGGTGGTGTTGGCCGCGTCGAGCACCGTGGGCACCGTGTACCAGAGCATGGCGGCCGGGTTTCTGATCACCGAACTTCTCATCCCGTTGGTGATGGATGCGATCGGGGAGTCCGCGCGGACCCGGATGGCGCTGTGGGAGGAGCAGCGGCGCACTGAGCTGCTGCCCTGACCGTGAACCGGGCGCTTATCCTGTTCGGATGGCAGGTGGGACGAAGCGGCTGCCGAGAGCCGTGCGTGAACAGCAGATGCTCGACGCTGCTGTGCAGATTTTCTCGGTGAACGGCTATCACGAGACCTCGATGGACGCGATCGCCGCGGAGGCCGAGATCTCGAAGCCGATGCTGTACCTCTACTACGGCTCCAAGGAAGAGCTGTTCGGCGCCTGCCTGGACCGCGAGCTGACGCGTTTCGTCGATGTGGTGCGCGGGGAGATCGACTTCACCCAGAGCCCCAAGGACCTGCTGCGCAGCGCCGTGCTGGCGTTCCTGACCTACATCGATGCCAACCGGGCGTCGTGGATGGTGCTCTACACCCAGGCCACCAGCTCCCAGGCCTTCGCCCACACCGTCCGCGAGGGCCGCGACCGGATCATCGATCTGGTGGGCCGGCTGCTCAGCACCGGCACGCGTAATCCTCAGCCCGACAGCGACTTCGAGATGATGGCGGTGGCACTGGTGGGTGCCGGTGAGGCGATCGCCAGCCGGGTCAGCACGGGCGACGCCGACGTCAACGAGGCCGCCGAGTTGATGATCAACCTGTTCTGGCGCGGCCTGAAGGGCACGCCTTCCGAGGTTGCTTCGAGCGTGCACTCAGAGCACAACTCGGCCTAGATCAGCGATACGGACGCTCCGTATTCTCAAAATTGGTGCGCAAGTACCCACGAAAGTGGCGTTACGCTCCCACGGTGGTGTCTGAGCTGAGGGTTGCCCCGGCGGAGCTGCGGGCTGCCGCCGCGGGTGAAACTGCCGTCAGCCGAGTGATCGCCGCCCTCGGCGTCGGGGAAGTACTCGGTACGGCAGCGTCCGCCATGCCGGGCCTGCAGAGCGGCGCCGCCTGCGGTCAGGTTTCGTCGATCGTCGACGCCGCAGTCCAGTCCGTCGGCAGCGAGGTCGGCACCCATGCCGGGAAACTGACCGACGCAGCCGACGCCTATCAGCGCGCCGATGACGAGTCCGCGCGTCGACTGAACTCAGTCAAACCAGCGGGCTGACATGCCGATCTCGATCTCTCAGGTGGAAGGCTCCAATCCTGAGGCGTTGGTGTCGAGCGGCGCCGATATCGGTAACCGTGCGTCCACGTTGTCGGCGCAGATGGATCAGCAGCGGGCGATCATCGACAAGCTTCGTGCCAGTTGGACGGGCACGTCGTCCGACGCCGCGATCGCCGGCGCCACAGCGTCATTGGAGCGCATGCAGCGACTCCACGAAAGTCTGACCAAACTGCAATCCGCCCTGCACAACGGCGGCACCGAGCTGGTGCAGCAACGAGCCGCCATCCTGAGCTCCGTCGAGCAACTTCGGGGGCAGGGATGGCAGGTCGCCGACGACGGCACCGTATCGATCCGTCCCGGAAGCGCCCTCGATGTATTCGCCCGGTTGAGTCCGGTGAACCGGATGGTGCTGCGGGCGTTGGCGGCGAAAGCATCGGCGCAGCTGAAAGCGCAACTGGCGCAGTTCGAGACCACCGACAACAAGGTCGGTCAGCAGGTACGCGACGCCGCGGCTGCACTCAGCACGCCGGATCCCGACCAGGCGCCCGATCCGAACAGTCCCAAAGCCCTGGTCGACCGGCTGGCCGGGATGACCCCTGACGAGCGGGCGGCGTTCCTGGCGGGGCTGAGCCCGGAAACCCTGCACGCCATGGTGCTCGCCGATCCGCAGGTGATGGGCAATACCGACGGTGTGCCGTTCGATACCAGGATCGAAGCCAACAACATCAATATCCGCAACGCACTGGACGCGGAGTTGGGTAAGCAGCCACCCGACGATGCCCGGGTCAAGCAGCTGCAGGCGATGCTCACCCCGATCGAATTTCCCCCCGGCAGTGGGCAGAAGGTGCCGCGCAAGTTCGTCGGATTCTCCACCGAGGGCAACGGGCGGATGATCGAGATGGTCGGGGAGATCAAGCCAGGGATCAAGGGCGTCGGTGTGGTGGTTCCCGGCACGGGCACCAACCTGAACGGCAGTGCCTCGAACCACAAGGCGGCGGTGGAACTGGCGGATCAATCGGGATCGCCTGTGTTCCTGTACATGGGCGACGACTTCCCTCAAGACCTGCTGACCGACGCGACGGATCCGAAGTACGCGGCATCGATGGCCCCTAAGCTGGTGTCGTTCGGTCATGAGATCGACCGCGCGGTGGGCGCCGACGCCCCGGGTACACCGGTCACCTACATCGGGCATTCCTACGGTGGCGCGATCGTCGGAACCGCCGAGCAGATGGGGTTGCGCGCAGATCGCATCCTGCATGCCTCGTCGGCCGGCACCGGCATTCTCAGCGACGGGTACACCAACCCGAATCCGGACGTTCAGCGCTATTCGATGACCGCGCCGGGAGATCCGATCGGGGCGGTTCAGTCGCTGCCCCGTGACGTCACCGATCAACAATGGATCGACTCGATACCCGGAATCCCGCACACCGTCGACGGGCAGGTGGGCAATCCGCTGGGGGGCCTGCCTGCGGCGACGGACCCCGACAAGATTCCCGGTGTCACTCGGCTGGACACCGGCTACTACGGGCGTGAAGGGCCCCATCACGGCGAAGTGATCGTGGGGCAGAACGCACACGGGGAATACTGGAACGATCCGGATTCAGATGCGTTCCACAACATGGCTGCGGTCATCAGCGGCGGCGAGGTCACCGGTTATGTCGAGCGCGGGATCGAGACCAACTACATGGATATCGATATCGGTGACGACGGGAACTTCAAGGCCGAGGCGTCGGACGCGGCACGCGGGTACGGCGCACCGAAAATCCCGGAACTGCCCTGGGATGGCGACGGATCCTACGAACGGCGGCAGCATCCATGGGACAATCCGCGAGTGACCGACAATCCCGGCGAGGGGCCACGGATACAGGTGAAATGAAGCTGATCACAACGTTTTTCGTGGCAATTCTGTTGCTCCTCACGAGCTCGTGTGGGTTCTTCCGGAACGATCGGCCTACTACCGAAGGTGAGGCAATGACAGCACCGAATTCATTGACTGTCACCGAGGCGGCCCGCACCGTGGCCGGATATGTCTCGATGATCGTCGGCAAGCCGGTCGATCCCGATCCCGCCCAGGCGGCCCTGCATGGTTGCCGAACAAACGATGCGATGATGCCCGACGGGCCGCCATGGCGGGTGTATCGCAAAGCCGTGGTCACCGACCCGGCTCCCGACGTGGTCGCAGCCGCACTCGCCCGAATCGACACCCTGACCGATCAGGGATTCACACCCATCCCGTGGACCCGCCCAGAACCAGAACCGCCGAACGACAAAGCGTACGAGGACGGCCGCGGGTACATCGTCTCCGTCAAGACCGAAACCACTGCGGCGGGCGTATTTCGGCTCAACGTGTCCGCGACGTCTCCCTGTGCGGAAGAGGATTAGACGGCCACACCCTCCACGAGGCTGAACGGTGACGCCGTGTCCACCACGCGGGTCAGCCGGAACCCGGCCTCCTGGTACAGCTTTCGGTAGTCGTCCTCGGTGCGTTCTCTCGCGGCGATACCGACCAACATCTCCATGTCGGTCCACTTGGCGACGAACTCGCGGTCGTGGTCGGGAATCACTCCTTCGATCAACAGCAGCGTCGTTCCTGGGGTCGCGGCCGCGCGCACATTGCGCAGGATCACCAGCGCCTCGTCGTCGGGCCAGTCGTGAATGATGTTCTTCATCACGTAGGCGTCGGCGCCGGCGGGAACGGTGTCGAAGAAGGACCCGGGGATCACCCGTACCCGGTCGGTCACTCCGTATTTGGTGAGCAGCTCCGGAGCGCCGTCCACCACATGCGCCAGGTCGTACAGCACGCCCTGCGCCGCGGGGGTGGCCTGCAGGATCGCGGCGAGCAGCCGGCCGTGACCGCCGCCGATGTCGGCGATGGTGCCGAACGGGCTGAAGTCGTAGGCCGCCGCCACCGGAGCGATCGCGAGCTCGGAGACGCTGGTCATGGCGTCGTTGAAAACTGCCGCCAGTTCGGGCACGGAGGCGAAGTAGTCGAATGCGCTCTTGCCCCGCAGCTTGGGGATGACGGCCTCGCCGGTGCGGACCGCGTCACCCAGGTGGCTCCAGTGCTCCCGGTGCTGCGGTGAGCCGACGAATTTCGCCATCCCGGCGATCGAGACGGGCGCATCTGTGCGCAGGGTGTCACCCAGCGGGTTGAGCGCATAGCGCCCGTCCCGGGTACGGCGGAAGATGCCGTCGCCGACCAGGGCGCGCATCAGGCGGTTCAGCGCATCAGGGTCGGCCCCGACCCGGCGCGCCAGCTCCTCGGCACCCAGCGGTCCGTCGGCCAACGCGTCGGCCACCCCGAGCTGCGCGACGACCGTGATGCCCTGCGAGAGCCATGCGCCCAGGATCATCTCCAGCATCGCGGCCGGCGCCGGCACGGCGCGTTGATGCAGACGACGTAAATGGTGGCGGACGCGTTCGACCGCGCGAACCAATCCGGCGGGCGGCACCTTGGCGGGAGTCACCGGATGACTCTATGGCGTGCCTGCTGAGGCGTCGATCCCTATCGGTACCGAAAGTTGCCGGACGTGCTGAGCAGCTGTGCTGAGCGCGTCGCTGCGGACCGGTGTGAGTTATTGCACGCCAAGCGCTTTGGGTGGAACGCCACCGCCAGTTGGGTGCCGTCTCATCGTTTCAAACGGTTCCCGATAATGTGCAAATCATGCAGACTGGAGCGGCAGGCATCCCAGAGCTGTATCGATGGCTTGCGCCCGCCGTTGGGCCCATCGACGACACCGTCGTGGCGCGGGTGACGGGTCCACGTTCCTGGTGGGGCGGGCTGCTCGATGTGGAAGGGCTTGCTCTCGGCAGTGTTCAGGCGGCGCTCACCGCCGCGGGACTGGCATGTGGATCTCAAGAGCGATTCCACACCGAAAGTAGTTCGGTTGCCGCGGCTTTCGCATCTCTGGATCATCTGCGCATCGACGGGCGCAGACCGGAGGGATTCGCGCCGCTGTCCGGTTACTTTCCGGCCCGAGACGGCTGGGTGCGGTTACATGCGAACTATCCTCACCACGCCCGAGTCTTGTCGAACGTCCTCGGCTCCGACAGCAAGGAAGGCCTGGGCGATGTGATCGCGTCGTTGTCAGCGGTCGATGTCGCGCAACGGGTTACCGACGCCGGCGGACTTGCCGTCGCCGTCCGATCGCCCCAGGACTGGCGGCGCAGCCCGGAAGGCTGTGTTGTCGACACGCAACCGTGGATACGGTTCGATTTCGTCGAGGCCCTCGGGCCCGCCCTGGACGCCGGCCGCCGCCTTACCGGCGTGCGGATTCTCGACCTCACCAGGGTGATCGCCGGTCCCGTCGCCACCCGGTTTCTCGCCCTGCTCGGCGCAGATGTGTTGCGAATCGACCCGCCCGCGGTCCCAGAACTGCTCGATCAGTACATCGACAGTGGGTTCGGCAAGCGCAGCGCCGCCTCGGACTTCGTCGATCCCGCCCAGCACGACAAGCTGACAGCACTGTTGCGACACGCAGACGTCCTGATCACGGGCTACCGACCCGGCGCGTTGGAAAAGTTCGGGTTGGACCCGCATACGTTACGAGAGCGCTATCCGAGCCTGGTGGTCGTCACCTTGGACGCATGGGGTGACCAAGGACCGTGGGGCCGACGCCGAGGGTTCGATTCATTGGTTCAGGCCGCCGTCGGTATCGCCCGGCTGTATGGGCAGTCGAATGCAAGCACCGACTGGCGGCCCGGTGCCCTGCCGGTTCAGGCCCTGGACCATTCCACCGGCTATGGCGTCGCCGCCGCAGCTCTGGCGCTCCTCGCCCGACGCTCTGTCGCCGGTGCGGGCTGGGCACACCTGAGCCTGGCCCGGACGGCGCATCTCCTCTTGGATCTACCGGCGAGCGGTGGTGACCGACGAGAGCTGGAGGTGCCCCGCGAGGAGACCGAATCCATCTTCGGGCAGTTGTCTTTCGCGGCACCGCCGGTCTTCGCCGACGGTAGCCGCATCGGCTATCGCTGGGCTCCCGGCGGATACGGTGCTGAGCGACTCGAATGGGCGGCCGGCGAGTAACGACGTGTTCGTCGTCACACCGCAGCGCACGGCATCGGCACCGCAACGCCGTCGAGCAGGCGAACCCTCACACGGCATCTGAGCAGCAAACCGAACTGGCGTCGGAACCTGTCGCGGCGGCCGCCTAAAGTGGTGCGAATGTTCACCGCGACGGAAGCACCCGGCCATGCCTGAGGCAGGCATGAGCGGCCCGTCGCTGGACCAGCTCTACCAGCTCAATCGCGAGGTGGCCGACTCGCGGTCGGCGCGGCTGCTGGTGACCAACAACCTGGCCACCTACCTCACGCTGATGGAACGCCACCTGGACCGCGGGGCCAAGCTCACCGAGATCGACCTCGTGGTCCGGCTGGAGCGTGACCTGGCCGACCTCGGGTCGGAAACCGATCAGTCGGGCCTGGCTCTGATCAAGTACTGGGCCAGCCAGGGTTGGCTGCATCGGGTCACCGAGCAGTCCGGCGACACCGAGCGCAATGTTTGTTACCTCACCTACGAGGCGCGGGCCGTGCTGGATTTCGCCCGCCGGATGCGCCGCGAGGACACCATCGCCACGGGTGGCTCGATCACCGGTATCGCGGCCGGATTGCGACGGGTGGCCGGGCAGGTCAGCAACGATCCAGAGCGCATCCGCGCCGACATCGAAGCCGAGATCGCCAAGCTGCGTGACGAATTGGATGCCCTGGAGCAGGGGCAGCGGCCCGAACCGGATCTGATCGACGTCGAGGACGAGGCCCGCGCCATCGCCCTGCAGATGGAGCAGATCGTCTCCGACATCGGCCAGTACGGCAGCATGCTCAACCGCATCACTACCAGGCTGCTGGACGCCTCGGCCGACACCGATCTCGGGTACCGGGAGCGGCAGCGCCAGTTGTTCGACGACTACGAGTCGCTATTCGCGTCCCGCGAGAGCGCCTCCTACACGGCCTTCACCCGGATGATCCAGGACCCCGAGCAGCGGGCCGCGCTGGTGGCCGACATCGAGGCGGTCACCCGTGAGCTCCCGCACCTCGACCCGGGCCTGCGCGAGGTGATGACCGGGTTCTTCAGTCTGGTGTCTGCCCAGACGGCCGAGGTCGGCCGGACCAGGCAGCGCTGCGCCCGCCGGATCAAGCGGTTCGTCGCTTCCGGGACCCTGGAACACAGCCGCGGCGTCACCCGCCAGCTGAACGATGCACTGACCAGTGCGCATGAACTGCTCAGCGTCTCGCTCGCCGACAGTCGCATCGGTATCGAGGTGCCGCTGGTCCGGACGGACTTCAATTCGATTGGCGCCGTGGCGTTCAAGATTCGAGACGCGATTCCGCCGTCGCAGGCCGAACCGTCGGAGGGCGAGGTGAATCTGTCGGCGTTCTCGGCGCTGGCCTCGCAGGTGGACGCGGCCGAACTCGCCGAGTTGGTCAACGGCGCGGTGGCGGCCGGCCCGTTGTCGCTGCCCGACGCGATCGGCATGCTGGACTCGGCCTACCTCGGACACGTGATCGTGCTGTGGTCCTGGGCGCTCAAGCAACAAAGCGCCGACGCTGCCGAAACCGTCCGGGTGCGCTTCCGGTCGCTGGAGGGCGGCGACCGCGAAATCGAGATCCCCCGACTGGTTTTCACCGAGCCGATCCCTACTGTCAGCGAGAGCATGCTATGACCGACACCCCGGATACGCCGCCCGCCCCAGACGTGGCGATCGACTTCGATGCCCTGCCGAGCATCGACGCCGTCGAACGCTCGACTGACCAGCGCCGTGCGCCCCGCTTCGATGGTGATGTCAGTGAATTGCCCGACCGCGCCTGCTGGGCACTGCAGCACCTGCTGTCGCGGCGCTACGTCAGCAAGGACAACCACTCCGAGCTCTGGTCATGGGTGACGCGCTACCGCACCGAGCTCACCGTGCGGCTGTCGGAACTCGATATGCGGCTGTGCATTTCGGACGATCACGACATCGCCTACGTCGAGCAGGCCGACTACGAGTCGCAGTGGCGGCGCCGCCTGCTGCGTCGAGAGACGCTCAACACCTACGATTCGATCCTGGCCCTGCACCTGGCCAAGCTCATGCGGGCCGCGGCGCGCGACGAGAACGTGTTGATCAGCCGTGACGAGATCCATGAGCTGTTCGCCGGGGTGAACAACGACACCGACCGCGACACCGCCTCGTTCGACAAGCGGATCGACAACGCGATCGAGCGGCTCACCGACATCGACATGCTGGCCCGCAACCGGGAGGACGAGGACAGTTTCACCATCAGCCCGGTGGTCAACGCGATCATGACGGCCTCGATGATCACCGAACTGCAGCAGCAGTTCGATCAGCTCAAGCGGGCCGCCAATGGCTCCGGGTCAGACGCAGGCGATGATTCCGACGATTCAGTACGGCTCGAGGACGAGGTGGACGCCCGTGGCTGAACCGACCAACCAGTTCTCGCTGTCGCGCCTGCAGGTCATCAACTGGGGCGTGTTCGACGGGTATCACTCGATCCCGTTCAGCCGGCACGGCACCTTGATCACCGGATCCTCGGGTAGTGGTAAATCCTCACTGCTGGATGCGATTTCGCTGGCCTTCCTGCCGTCGCACCGACGCAACTTCAACGCCTCGGGCGACACCACCGCGGCGGGCTCGGGCACCGGCAAGCGCACCGTCGACAAGTATGTCCGCGGCGCCTGGGGTGAGCGGCGCGAGGGCACCAGCCGCCAGATCATGTACTTGCGCGGAACCGGCCCGGCCTGGTCGGCCGTTGCCGTCACTTACAGCGACCGCACCGGGCGCTCGGTCACCGGGCTCGTGCTCAAATGGCTTGCCGCCGAGAAGACCTCGGATCCGGGCAGCCGGTACTACCTGATCGACGACGACCGCGACATCTTCGGGCTGTGCAACCGGTGGGCGGCCAACGGCTATGACGCCGCGGTGTTCCGCGACGACGGCTGGACCGGCGGCCGCAGCGAGAGCCAGTACCTGGCCCAGCTGTACTCCAGCATCGGCATCCGGGCCTCCGAGGCCGCCCAGCAGCTCCTCGGCAAGGCGAAATCGCTCAAAAGCGTTGGCGGCCTTGAGCAATTTGTGCGTGAGTTCATGCTCGACGAGCCCGCCAGCCTCAGCGGCGTCGAGGAGGCGCTCGAGCAGATCAACCCGCTCGTGGAGGCCCGCGGCCTGCTCGACGTGGCTCGGCGCAAGCGCAACACCCTCGGCAACATCGCCGCGGTGCAAGCGCGGTACGCCGACGAGGCGGCCAAGTTCGGGGTGATCGACACCATCGACAACGCGATGATCCGCGATTACGTCGACCATGTGCGGTTGGCCCAGGCCGGCCCGGAGATCGCCAATCTCGACGATCAAATCACCCAGCTCGGCGCCCAGCGCGATGAGTTCGGCACCCAGCAGCGTCAGCTCAAGAACGAGCACAACTCGCTGATGGCCCAGATCAACACCGTGACAGTGGACCTGGTGCCGCTGCAGCAGCGGCTGACCGAGGCCGAGCGGATCAGTGAAGAAGTGTCGCGTCGGCGCAGCACTTACGAGGAGAAGGTCACCTCGCTGGGCCTGACCCCGCCGGACAACGGTGAGGAATTCTGGTCGCTGCGTGAGACTTTGATGGAGGAAGCCGACCGGCTGCACCGCGAACTGTTCACCGGCAACCAGCCCTACGTGGAGGCCTCGGCCAAGGAAGTCCGGGCCCGTGAGGCACGCGAGAGCGTGGAAGCCGAACTGGAACGCGTGCAGCGGCTGGGCTCCCCGCTGCCACGGACCGAGTACGAGATGCGGGCCCGCATCGCCCGCGCCCTCGACATCTCCGAACGCGATCTGGTGTACGTGGCCGAGCTGATGGAGCTCAAGCCCGATGAGTCGCGGTGGCGGCTGGCAGTCGAAAAGGTGTTGCGCGGGGCTGGATTACGTCTGCTGGTGCCCGATGCCTACATGGAACGGGCGCTGCGTTTCGTCAACGAGAACGACATGCGCGGCCGGATCCAGCTGCAGCACGTCCAGCATGGTTCGCAGTTGCGGACTCCGCCGCCGGGCACGCTGGCCACCAAACTCCAACTGGCCGACCCGACGCACGACAGTGCCGTGGAGGCGCTCAACGTGATCGCCGCCGTCGGCGATTACGTGTGCGTCGACGGGCCGGGAGAGTTCACCGAGCAGTCCCGCGCGGTCACCGATCAGGGCTTGCGCAAGGACAGCGGGCGGCTCTCGATCAAGGACGACCGGTCCCGGCTGCGGCCCTCGGACTACATCTTCCTGGGTGGAACGGCAGCCAAAGTCGAAGCGCTGCAGGACGATCTGACCGCCGCACAGGACGTCTACCAGGTGGCGCGCACGGCCCGTGAGCGGCTCGACGAGCACCGCGGCCAGCTGCAGTCGCGGGAACGGGCCTGCCGCGCACTGTGCGACCAGTACATGCAGTGGAGCGACATCGACACCGATTCGGTCGACGAGATGCTGGAACGGTTGCAGGGTGAACACGATCTACTGGTCTCCGACAACCCCGACGCCGAACGGCTGCAACAGCGGGCCGACGATTGCTGGGAGCGCGTCGAGAAGGTCATCCAGCAGATCGGCTCGCTCAACGAGCGGGAGACCACGCTGGACCGCAGGCGGACAGCGCTGCTGGAGCTGAGCGAGGCTCTGACCGAGCGGCTCGGATCCAGCGAGTTCCCGTCACATGCCCGCGACACGATCGACGGTTACGCCGCCGACATCGCGCTGAGCCTGGAATTGCTCGAACCCGAGCCGTATCGGAACGAGCTGATCCGTGTGATCAGCCGGGAGCGGGACCGGCTGCGCGCGGACCGCAACCGCTCGCATGACGAGTTGGCGGGCATCATGGCCGCTTACGACAGCTCGTTTCCCGACGCGATCCCCAATGACAGCGACGTGTTCGACGAGCGCGTGCACGACTACGTGGCGTTGTGCCGTCGGATCGACGAGCGTGAGCTGCCCGATGCCTACGAGCGTATGCAGCGCCTGATCACCGAGCAGGCTCCCGGCGCGATCCTGAACCTGCACATGATCGCCGACAACGAGGCCCGTCGGATCACCGAGCAGATCGCCCGGGTCAACACCGGTCTGGGCGCGGTGGAGTTCAACCGCGGCACCCGGCTGACCCTGCACGCCGGGACTCGGCACCTGGCGGCCGTCGACGAACTCAACGAGAAGGCCCAGCGCATCTCGGCGCGCGTGTCACTGGTCAGTTTCGGCGACGAGACCGCGATGTTCGAGCAGTACACCGACATTCTGCAACTGCGAAAGTTGTTGGCCGGCAACACTCCCGAGGACCGGCAGTGGACCCGCGACGCGCTCGACGTCCGCAACCGGTTCGTACTGTACTGCGAGGAGCGCGACGCCGAGACCGGCGAGGTGATCCGGACCTACAGCAACTCCGGTGACAACTCCGGTGGTGAGCAGGAGAAGTTGATGGCGTTCTGTCTGGCCGGGGCGCTGAGCTTCAACCTGGCCAGCCCTGACAGCAACGACACCCGGCCGCTGTTCGCGCAGTTGATGCTGGACGAGGCGTTCTCCAAGTCGGATCCGCAGTTCGCTCAGCAGGCGCTGTCGGCGTTCCGGAAGTTCGGTTTCCAGTTGGTGATCGTGTCGACCGTGCAGAACAGCACGACGATCCAGCCTTACATCGACAACGTGGTGATGGTGTCCAAGTCGGACGCGTCGGCGCCCAATGCCCGGCCGGTCGCGTCGGTCACCTCGGCGTCGATCTCCGAATTCGCCGATCTGCGAAAGACTTCGGGCGACGCGGTACCGAGCGCCTGAGTTTTCGCCGAGCCTGCGTACAGATCACGATGTGGCGCGATATTGCGATCTGTACGCACGCTCGATGCGTCAGAGGCCGGCGACCGTCGCCGACAGGTGCGGGTAGCCCTTCTTCAGGTTCCGCAGGGTCAACTCCCAGCCGTCGGCGTCGCGCTCGACGTAGAGCCCCGCCTTGGCCGGCAGCACCACGGGCTTGGCGAACCGCACCGAGTACTTGACCGCATCCGGCAGCTGTCCCTCGATGTTCGCCAGCACGGCTGCCGCACTGAACATTCCGTGGGCGATGACGGTGGGGAAGCCGAACAGCTTCGCGGCGATCGCGTTGGTATGGATCGGGTTGTGGTCCCCGCCGATCGACGCGTAGTTCCGGATCTGGCCCGCGGTGATGTTCAGAACCGCGTTGGGCGGCGGCAGTTTCGGCTGCTTCTGCGGTTCGGGCTTGGGCTCACCGGACAGGCTGGTCTTCTGCTGGTGCAGGAACGTCGTCACCTGGTGCCACGCCGTGTCGTTGCCGACCTTCAATTCGGTGACGATGTCGACCAGCAGGCCCTTGCGGTGTTCCCGCAGGTTCTCCGCGTGCACGGCCGCGCTGACGGTATCGGTCACCTTGATCGGCTGATACTGGGTGATGTGGTTTTCGATGTGTACCGAACCCATTGCGGCGAACGGGAAATCGAATCCGGTGACCAGGGACATCACCGTCGGGAAGGTCAGCGCGAACGGGTAGGTCAGCGGCAGGGTGTCCCCGAATCGCAGCCCGGTCACCTGCGCATAGGCGGCGACGTTGGCCGGGTCGATGGGCAAGTTGTCGACCGTGACGGTGCGTGCCGGCAGGGTGTCGTCGCGCGGGATGAACGGCAAGGCGCCGACGACCGCGCGCAGCATGTTGTTCACCTGGTCACGCTCCCAGCATGGCCTGGCCGCAGACCCGGATGGTGTTGCCGGTGACCGCATTCGACGCCGGGCTGGCGAAGTAGGCGATCAGCTCGGCCACGTCCACTGGCTTCCCGCCCTGGAACAGCGAGTTCAGCCGGCGGCCGACCTCACGGGTGGCCAGCGGGATGGCGTCGGTCATCTTGGTCTCGATGAAACCGGGGGCCACGGCGTTGATCGTGATGTTCTTCTCGGCGAGCACCGGGGCCAGCGCCTCGGTCAGCCCGATCATCCCGGCCTTGGTGGTGGCGTAGTTGGTCTGCCCGCGGTTACCGGCGATGCCGGCCATCGAAGACAGCCCGATCACGCGGCCGCCCTCGCCCAGTGCCCCGGCCTCCACCAGGCCCTCGGTGAGGCGCTGCGGGGCAAGAAGATTCACCGCGATCACCGAATCCCAGCGGCTCTCGTCCATGTTGGCCAGGAGCTTGTCGCGGGTGATGCCGGCGTTGTTGACCAACACGTCGACCTTGCCGCCGTGCTGTGCGGTGACATGCGCGACGATCTGCTCGACGGCGTCGTCAGCCGTGACGTCCAGCGTCAGGGCACTGCCGCCCACCTTCTCGGCGACCTTGCCAAGATCCTCGGCGGCCTGCGGAACGTCGACGGCGACCACGGTCGCGCCATCCCGCGCGAACACCTCGGCGATGGTCGCGCCGATGCCACGGGCCGCTCCGGTCACCACGGCGACCTTGCCGGCCAGCGGCTTGTCCCAGTCGGCCGGCGGGGTCGAGTCGGCGGCGCCCACGCGGTACACCTGCCCGTCGACGTAGGCCGACTTGGCCGAGAGGATGAACCGCAGCGTGGACTCCAGGCCGGTGGCGGCGGGTTTGGCGTCGGCAGCCAGGTACACCAGCGAGGCGGTGGCGCCGCGCTGCAGCTCCTTGCCGAGCGAGCGGGTGAAGCCCTCGAGGGCCCGCTGCGCGATCTGGGCGTGGACGCTGCCGGCCTGATCCGGGGTGGTGCCGATGACCACCACGCGGGCGCACGACGCGAGGTTGCGCAGCACCGGGGTGAAGAACTGGTAGAGCTCCTTGAGCCCGGCGGCGTCGGCGATGCCGGTGGCGTCGAGCACCACGCCGCCGAACGAGTCGGCCCAGCGCCCGCCGATGTTGTTGGAGACGACGTCGTAGTCGTCGGCGAGCGCCACTCGCAGGGGCTCGGCGACGCGGCCCTCCCCGCCGATCAGCAGGGATCCGGCCAGCGGCGGATCGCCCGCGCGGTAGCGGCGCAGCGTCTCAGGCTGCGGCACACCCAGCTGCTTGGCCAGGAACGATCCCGGCCCGGAGTTGACCACTTGGGAGAACAGGTCGGAAGCCACTTCAGCTGCCTTTCGCTTCGCAGTACTGCGTTGTCAATACCGAACTTACTCCAGAGTAAGAACAGTGGGTAATATGGCCCCGGACAACCCAACAGTGGAGGGCAAACAAATGGCCAACAACACGACCCGGCGACGCGTTGCCGTTTTGGGTGGCAACAGGATTCCGTTCGCGCGGTCCGACGGCGCCTATGCCAACGCCTCCAACCAGGACATGTTCACCGCTGCGCTGGACGGGCTGATCGAGCGCTTCGATCTGGCCGGTGAGCAGCTCGGTGCGGTGATCGGCGGCGCGGTGCTCAAGCACAGCCGCGACTTCAACCTGATGCGCGAATGCGTGCTGGGCAGCTCGTTGTCGCCGTACACCCCGGCCTTCGATCTTCAGCAGGCCTGCGGCACCGGTCTGCAGGCCGCGATCGTCGCCGCCAACGCCATTGCGCTGGGGCAATACGAGTCCGCGGCCACCGGTGGGGTGGACACCGCGTCGGACGCCCCGATCGCGTTCGGCAACGACCTGCGGCAGGTCCTGCTGGGTCTGCGCCGGGCGAAGTCCAACGTGGATCGGCTCAAGCTCGTCGGCAAGTTGCCGGCCGCGCTGGGGGTGGAGATCCCGGTCAACAGCGAGCCGCGCACCGGAATGTCGATGGGCGAGCACGCCGCCGTCACCGCCAAGAAGATGGGCATCAAGCGCGTCGACCAGGACGAACTGGCCGCTGCCAGCCACCGCAACATGGCCGCCGCGTACGACCGGGGCTTCTTCGACGATCTGGTCACCCCGTTCCTCGGGCTGTACCGCGACAACAATCTCCGGGCTGATTCTTCGGTGGAGAAGCTGGCCAAGCTCAAGCCGGTGTTCGGCGTCAAGGCCGGCGACGCGACCATGACCGCGGGCAACTCGACCCCGCTGACCGACGGCGCCTCGGTGGCGCTGTTGTCCAGTGAGGAGTGGGCCCAGGCGCACGGGCACGAGCCGCTGGCCTACTTCGTCGACGGCGAGACCGCGGCGGTCGACTACGTCAACGGGCCCGACGGCCTGCTGATGGCACCGACCTATGCGGTACCTCGGCTGCTCGCCCGCAACGGGCTGACCCTGCAGGACTTCGATTTCTACGAGATCCACGAGGCGTTCGCCTCGGTGGTGCTGGCCACGCTGGCGGCCTGGGAGTCCGACGAGTACTGCAAGGAACGCCTCGGCCTGGACCAGGCGCTGGGCAGCATCGACCGCACCAAGCTGAACGTCAACGGCTCCTCGCTGGCCGCGGGCCATCCATTCGCGGCGACCGGTGGCCGGATCGTGGCGCAGCTGGCCAAGCAGCTGGCCGAGAAAAAGAAGGAAACCGGCAAGCCGGTGCGCGGCCTGATCTCCGTCTGTGCGGCGGGCGGGCAGGGCGTCACGGCCATCTTGGAGGCGTAGCTTGCGGAGCCGACCGTCGGATCTGGAGGCGTAGCAGGGCTTGACCAGGCCCGATCGCTAGCTGAAAAACATCCGAAAAGTTTCTTTTCGGGATGTGTAACGGCCGCGCCATAGGGGTCGATACACGGGTAGCTCCGTGTTGCCGTCTGACCCCCCGACCCGACGGCAACACGGGGCGACCCAGCTTCTGATTCTCGGCAAAATTCGGCCGTACTTTTCTCTGGTTTGAGGGGTACCCGAGGCGTACGATCGAGCCTACGACGGGTTCGGGAGTGACTGATCCAAAGAGTCGGTACAGGGGTGAAAGACCGGCTGCGTGAGACGAATTGAAACGCCCCCAGGTGTCCTCCCGAACCCGCCCTTTTTTGTTTGAATCCCTGCCTCTTCTGATCCCACGCGGTCCGCTCTCGCATAGCGTGGTGCCATGCAGATCAGCCTCATCGCCTCCCTGAGTGACACCGGCGGCCGTTCGCCGGTCGACGCCACCGTCGAGAACCTCGCACAACTGCGCGAGGAGGGATTCCGGCGGGTCTGGATGACCCAGATGCCGTACGAACCAGACCTGCTGACCGTTCTCGCGGTCGCGTTCCGCGAGGTCGACGGCATCGAGGTGGGCACGGGCGTCATCCCGATCCAGAATCAGCACCCGATGCTGCTGGCCCAGCGCGCGCTGACACTCAGCCTGATCAGTGGCGGCCGGTTCCTGCTCGGCCTCGGCATGACGCACGCTGCCGTGACCGAGGGCATGTGGGGAATTCCGTGGGACAAGCCGGTCCGCCGCCTCCGTGAGTACCTCGACGGGCTGCAACCACTGCTGGCCGGTGAGCCCGCCGACGCGCCGGGGGAGACCGTCACCACGCGCGGTGCACTGCAGATCCCGGGGGCGCCGGCGCCAGATGTCTACATCGCGGCATTGGGGCCGCAACTGCTCAAGCTCGCCGGACGTCGTACCGCGGGCACCGTCACCTGGATGACCGGGCCGACCACATTGGCCGAACATGTCGCCCCGACGCTGCGCGAGGCCGCCGGGGACCGTCCGGTCCGGGTGGTGGCCGCACTTCCGGTCAGCGTCACCGACGACGTCGACGGGGCCCGCGCCCAGGCCGCCAAACAGTTCGCGATGTACGGGCACCTGCCGTCCTATCGGGCCATGCTCGACCGCGAGGGCTACGCCGGTCCCGAGGATGCCGCCATCATCGGCGACGAAAGTGCTGTGGCAGAACGCATTCGGGCGCTCGGAACGATCGGTGTGGACGAATATGTCGGCGTGGTGTTCGATGCGTCGCCCGAAACCCGGGCCCGCACAAGGGCACTGCTGCGCTCACTCGACAGCTGACAGTGTGGCTGGCCACACCCCATATTGGCTGGACAGCACCATCGCCTGGGGCCAACGTATCGGGCAACGATGATGACCGTGACTACCACCGCAATCACCTCTGCCTCCACAACCGATGACTGGCGCCGAACGCTGCGAACCCCGTTCACCGCGGCTGCCTGGCGCGGCTATCTGTATTTCCTGCTGATCAGCGTCCTCGCCGTGGTCGGCGTGGCCTACCTGTTCGTGACCGGCCTCGCCTCGGGGCTCTTGCTCGTCACCCTGGTCGGCATACCGCTGCTGGCGCTCGTCGTGCTGTCGGGCCGGCGGTGGAACGCGCTGTACCGGTCGTTGGCCCGGCTGGTCGGCGTCACGATCGACGCGCCGGCACCGTTCGTCCGCAAGGCCGGCTGGCCGCAGACGATGGCCTCGGCCCTCACCGACGCGGTCGGCTGGCGCAGCCTGGGGTTCCTGCTCCTGCAGAGCGTCGTGATGACACCTGTCGGTTATCTCGTGCTCGTGGCGTTCGTGATGTCGGTGAGTTCGGTGGCATCCCCGGTCATCTGGATGATCACGGGCGAACCCGTGCTCAGCCTCGGCGAACCCGTGGATTCCCTGGGCGCCTATCTGCTGCTCGCGGTCGTGGGACTGGTGGCGGTGTATCTGGTGGCCTGGCTCATGATCGGGATCGGCCGTGCCCATGTCTGGCTGGCTGGGGCGCTGCTGGCCCCGACCGAACGCGAACGCCGGGTCGGAGAATTGGAGCGGGCTCGTGCCGACGTGGTCGACGATTCCGCGGCGACGCTGCGTCGCGTCGAACGTGACTTGCACGACGGCACCCAGGCCCGGCTGATCGCGGTGGCGATGACGCTGGCGCGGGCCGAGGAACAGCTGGCCGATCCCGACAAGGCTGACCGGGCCCGCCAACTGGTCTCCGATGCCCTGGCGAATACCAAGGACACCCTGACCGAACTGCGTGACCTGGTCCGCGGAATCCGCCCGCCCGCATTGGATCTCGGCCTGGTTCCGGCGGTACAGACGCTGGTGGCACGCAATCCAATCCCCGTCGAACTGGTCGATGACATCACGGTGCGCCCGTCGATGGGTGTGGAGACCCTGGCCTACTTCTGCGTGGCCGAACTGCTCGCCAACGTGTCTCGCCATTCCGGCGCCACCCAGGCCACCGTGCGGCTGCACAGTGACACCGAAGAGCTACGGATCACCGTGGCGGACAATGGCTCCGGAGGAGTCGAACCGGCCAACGGTTCCGGTCTGACCGGGTTGGCCGATCGGCTGCGGATGGTCGACGGCCGTCTCGACATCGACAGCCCCGCCGGCGGGCCGACCACGATCACCGCCGTCGTTCCGTCGGGGACGCACCGGTGACCCGGCTGGCGATCGCCGAGGACAACGCGATCCTGCGCGACGGCCTGACCCAGCTTCTTGTCGAACGCGGCCACGACGTCGTGGCCAAGGTGAGCACCGCCGACCAGATCCGGGAGATCGCGCAGACGCTGCGACCGGAAGTGTTCGTCATCGACATCCGCATGCCGCCGACCTTCACCGACGAGGGGCTCGTCGCGGCGGTCTCGCTGCGGCGTTCACACCCGAATGTCGGGGTTCTGGTGTTCTCGCAGTGGGTCGAGACCCGTTATGCCGCGGAGCTGTTGGCCGGCAATCCGGAAGGGGTGGGCTACCTGCTCAAGGACCGGGTGGCCGACATCGGCGAGTTCGACGCCGCGGTGCGACGCGTCGCCGCCGGAGGTACCGCACTGGATCCGGAGGTGGTGCGGCAGCTGATGGGGACCCGTAGCGGCGGCGACGCGCTGGCGCGGCTGACTCCGCGCGAACGCGAGGTTCTGGCACTGATGGCCGAGGGACACTCGAACAGTGCTCTGGCCGAACATCTTTCGGTCTCCGAACGGGCGGTCGAGAAACACATCGGCAGCATCTTCACCAAACTGGACTTGCCGCCGTCGACGGCCCACCACCGGCGTGTGCTGGCGGTCGTCACGTATCTGAATTCCTGAGCGGACCGGGATGATAGTCGTCGATCTGTGGGTTGCAATCCATGCATCACCACAGAAACGGAGTCCGCAGTGCCTGCAGCACCACCAACGGCAGACGGTCCGAGCATTCTCGTCATCGGTACCGGCGAACTCGGTGCCAGCGTGTTGGCGGCCCTCACCTCTCATCTCACGAGTCATCCCGACGTCGCAAGCATCGCGGTCCTGCTGCGGCCACCGGTAGCAGGTGCCGACGAGAGCGGCGACGCTCGCAGCAGAGAACTCAGCAAGGCCGGCATCACCATCGAGCATGCCGATGTCGCGACTGCGCCGGTGGCTGAGCTCGCGGCCATCATGGGCCGCTACCACACCGTCATCAGCTGTGTTGGTTTCGCGGCCGGGCCTGGCACACAACGCAAACTCGCGGAGTCGGCGCTCGCGGCCGGGGTATCGCGGTTCTTCCCATGGCAGTTCGGGGTCGACTACGACGAGATAGGCCGCGGTAGCGCACAGCCGCTGTTCGACGAGCAGCTCGATGTGCGCGACCTGCTGCGCGGCCAGCACGCCACGGAGTGGCTCATTATCTCCACCGGCATGTTCACCAGTTTCCTGTTCGAACCCGAGTTCGCAGTCGTGGACCTGGCTGCCAACACCGTGCATGCGCTGGGAAGTTGGGACAACCAAGTCACCCTCACCACGCCCGAGGACATCGGTGTGCTCACCGCCGACATCGTCTTCGCCGAACCCCGTATTCGCGACACTGTCGTCTATCTCGCGGGGGACACCATCAGCTACCGGGAGCTCGCCGACATCGTCGACAGGGTGCGGGCAACCTCGGCCACTCGCACCCTGTGGACCACCGACTTCCTGGCTGACGAACTACGGCAGGATCCCGAGGACACGATGAGGAGGTACCGGGCGGTGTTCGCCCGTACCAAGGGTGTTGCCTGGCCGAAGAACCAGTCGTACAACGCTGTTCGCGGTATCCGGACCACGACCGCCGAGGAATGGGCGCGAGCGAACCTCGGGTGACACCGGCACACCCCGGAGACTAATTCGACGTTGTCGGCTCTGGCTCTTTGTCGAGCAGTTCGCGAACCGAGGTGCGGGTTCCGTACGGGCGCAACATGCGACTGGCCGGACGGGGCCGCACGATCTGGGGCCACCAGAACCACCGGCCGAGCAACGCCGCGATGGACGGTGTCATGAACGACCGCACGATCAAGGTGTCGAAGAGCAGGCCGAGTCCGATCGTGGTGCCGATCTGTCCCAGGACGATGAGGTCGCTGAAGATGAACGAGGACATGGTGGCCGCGAACACCAGGCCGGCCGCGGTCACCACGCGGCCAGTGCCGGCCATGGCGCGGATGACGCCGGTCTTGAGTCCGGCGCCGATCTCTTCCTGGAACCGGGATATCAACAGCAGGTTGTAGTCGGCGCCCACTGCCAGCAGCAGGATGATGGCCAGTGCCAGCACGATCCAGTACAGCTGGATGCCGAAGATGTACTGCCACACCAGGACCGACAGACCGAACGACGCTCCCAGCGACAGCACGACGGTCCCGACGATGACCATCGCCGCGACCAGACTGCGGGTGATGAACATCATGATGAGCAGGATGAGGCTGATCGCGGCCAGTGCGGCGATGAGCAGGTCGTACTTGGCGCCGTCCTGGATGTCCTTGTACGCCGAGGCGGTTCCGGCCACGTAGATCTTGGCGTCTGACAGGGGAGTGGCCTTGATCGCGTCGAACGCGGAGTCCTTGATCGCATCGATGTGTGAGATGCCCTCGGGCGTAGCGGGAGTGCCCTCATGCGTGATGATCATGCGGGCGGCCTTGCCGTCCGGGGACAAGAACAGTTTCAGGCCGCGCTTGAAGTCGGGGTTGTCGAAGGCCTCCGGCGGCAGGTAGAACGAGTCGTCGTTCTTGGCGGAGTCGAACGCCTGCCCCATCGCGGTCGCATTCTCGAGGGCTTCCTGGGATTGCGCGTTGGTCCCGGCGGTGGTCGCATAGTTCGACAGGGTCAGATCACGGTTGCGCTCCTGGATCGCGATCTGCGGTGGGAGCAGCGCCACGAGCTGGGGCTGCAGCGCATCAAGCTTGTCCAAACTCGCCGTGATCTGCCCGAACTGATCGCTGAGCTTGTCGATACCGTCGAGCGCGTCGAACACCGACCGCAGCGCCGCACACATGGGGATGTCGAAACAGTGCGGCTCCCAGTAGAAGTAGTTGCGCAGCGGGCGGAACTGATCATCGAAATTGGCGATCTTGTCCCGCAGGTCGTTCACGATCGCGACGGTGTCGTGGAAGGCCTGGGTCTGCTCATGCGTGGCGGCCGCGCTCGCCTGCTGCAGCGCCACCTGCTTTTTCAGGATGTTGATCGTGTTCGAGAGCTCGTTGGCCTGCTTGAGCAGATCGGCGGCGCGGTCCTGCTGATAGCCCAGGTTCATGATCTGACTGGCGCTTTGTGCACTGATCTGAAATGGGATGGAGCTGTGCTTGATCGGCGTGCCAAGGGGGCGGGTGATCGACTGGACCAGGGCGATGCCGCGGGTGTGCAGAACGGCCTTGGCGACGCGTTCGAGCACCAGCATGTCCGCGGGGTTGCGCATGTCGTGGTCGGTTTCGATCATCAGCAGCTCGGGGTTCAGCCGGGCTTCCGAGAAGTGGCGGGTGGCGGCGGTGTAGCCGATGTTGGCCGGTGCCGATTCCGGTAGATAGGGACGCCCGTCGTAGCTGGTCTTGTAGCCGGGCAGGGCGAGGAGGCCGATGAGCGCGATCAGACACGACACCACCAGGATGGGGCCGGGCCAACGCACGATCGCGGTGCCGATGCGGCGCCATCGCGGTGCTCGTGGATTACGTTTGGGTTCAAGGAGTCCGAACCGGCTGCCGATGGTCAACACGGCGGGCCCCAGTGTCAGCGCGGCCACCAGCGTCACGAGCACACCGATGGCGGCGGGTACACCCAGGGTCTGGAAGTAGGGCAGCCGGGTGAAGTGCAGGCAGGCAACGGCTCCGGCGATAGTCAGCCCGGATCCGACGATGACGTGCACGGTGCCGCGAAACATGTCGTGATACGCGGCTTCTCGGTCCATGCCACGGCTGCGCGCTTCGTGATAGCGCCCGACGATGAAGATGCCGTAGTCCGTACCCGCGGCGATCGCCAACAGTGTCAGCAGGTTCGTCGAATAGGTGGACAGGCCGATGACCCCGTAATGCGCGAGCGCGGCGACGACGCCGCGCGCGGCGGCCAGCTCGATCAGGACCGTCACGAGCATGAGCAGCATGGTGATCAGCGAGCGGTAGACCACGAGCAGCATCACCGCGATGACCAAGAAGGTTATGCCAGTGACCTTTTCGGTGCCCTCGCTACCGACCTCGAAGTTGTCGGTGATGAGCGGTGCGGCGCCGGTGACGTAGGCCTTGACCCCGGGCGGCGGCGGGATGCTCGCCACGATGTCCCGGATGGCGTCGACGGACTGGTTGGACAGCGCCTCGCCCTGGTTGCCGGCCAGATATACCTGCACCAGAGCGGCTTTGCCGTCCTTGCTCTGCGAGCCGCCAGCGGTGAGCGGGTCTCCCCAGAAGTCCTGAATGTGCTCGACGTGCTTGGTGTCCTCGGCGAGCCGTTTCACCAAGGTGTCGTAGTAGCGGTGGGCATCGTCGCCGAGCGGCTGATCGCCTTCGAGCACGATCATGGCGGCGCTGTCGGAGTTGAACTCGTCGAAGACCTGGCCGATATGGCGCATCGCCATGGTCGATGGTGCATCGGGGGCGTTGAGTCCGACCGAGCGGGCGGCACCGACGACTTCGAGCTGGGGCACAAGGATATTCGTCAGGGCGGCGATCGCCAGCCATACCAGCACGATGGGTACGGCCAGCAGGCGGATGGTGCGCGCTGTCCGTGAGCCTTCGGCGTGTTCGGGAGCGTGGGCGCTCATGCGGACTTGTCCAAGCAGGCGATGTAACCGTTCACGTTGCTGGTGGTCCTTTCGTCCTTGACCACACCGTTGACGGTGATGCGGCACCCGATGGACTCACCGTCTCCTTGCGCGCGGAGATCGGCGAACATGGTCGGGTCGTCCGTGACCAGGGTTTGCGACCAGGGCAGGGTCGCGTCCTCGACCCGCTGCGGCTGCGCGTCGATGTCCAGATAATTTATGGTGGCGACCGACCCGGGCGACCCGAACACCTCGAACACGACCCGCTTCGGGTTGTATCCGGTGTTCTCCAGGGCGTCGGCACTGGGCCGCGACACCTCGTTGTCGGAGCCGAATATCCCGTGCAGCCGACTGACGGTGAAGGCGACGACGGCCACTACGAGCACGGCCACGATCACCGTCCAGCGCCGCCTGACCAGGCTTCCTACCGAGATCCCCTGCATCTCAGAGCCTTTCGACAACGGGCGCACGCGCACCGGGAGGCGAGAGTCTTTGGTCGTCTAAGCTTCTGAACGGTACCGTACGGTACTATCCTGGACGGGGCAAGACCTTCGGACAGCTCGGCCCCCGCTCACAGAAAGGTTTCCCGCGTGGCTTCCGCTTCGACGCAGAACGTTTCACCGCCGCTCCCGGCGTCACAGTGGACCGAGCGCGAGGCCGAGCTCTTGGCGGTGACCCTGCGCCTGCTGCAGCAGCACGGTTATGACCGGTTGACGGTGGAAGCCGTAGCGACCGAAGCGAAGTCCAGCAAGGCCACCATCTACCGGCGCTGGCCGTCGAAGACGGAACTCGTACTGGCGGCCTTCATCGAGGGGACTCGAGTTCAGCTGGTGCCGCCCCGCACCGGCTCGCTGCGTACCGACCTGCTGAGCATCGGGGCTTCGGTGTGTGCCCAGGCGCGTGAGCATGGCAGCACCATGAGCGCGATCATGTCCGAGGTGGCGCACAGTCCGGAGCTGAGCGCCGCGTTGCAGAGCCAATTCGTGCTGCAGCGCAAGAAACTGATGGCCGACGTTCTGGCCGACGCGGTCGAGCGCGGCGAGATCGACGCCGCCGCGATCCACGACGAGCTGTGGGACGTGATGCCGGGCTATCTGGTGTTCCGGTCCCTCATCCCCGGACGTCCACCGACCGAGGCGACGGTCCGCGCCCTCGTCGACGACGTGTTGATGCCGAGTCTGACCCGGTTCTGAACCGCGGACTCAGCGGCGGCGCCACCACACGAGCAGGCCGACCGCCGCGAGCACGGCGACCACGGCGGCAATCGGAACCGCCGGTTTGGACCTTGCGGCCTCGGTTGCCGCGTGGGCGCGATCGACGACGGCTTCCTTCGTCTGGGCGGCCTTGTCCTGCGCGCGGCCTTTGACGTCGAGTTTGTCCGACAGCGCAGCCACCGTCTCGCCCAGCTCGTCGCGGGTCTTGTCGATGTCGGACTGAAGTTCATCGATGCCGGCGTCCGGCCCCGGCTCGGGCGGAAGGCGATCAGCGGTGGCCATGGCGTGCCTCCTTGAGCTCGTCGAGATCCTGCTTGACGCTGTCGACCGATTCGGCGGCCGGCGGCGGAACCTGCTTGGTTTGGCTGCGGCTGACCATTGCTGCCACCGCGGCGCCGATGAACAGCACCGCGGCGACGATGAGCGCGGCCGCCCAGACCGGCAGGGCCAGCGCGATCGCGGCCACTGCTGCGGCGACGACCGTCATCAGGCCCAGCACCGCAAGCAGGCCCGCAGCGCTGATCAGCCCGGCGCCGATTCCCGCGTGACGCGCTGACTCCTGGAACTCGCGTTGCGCCAAACGCAACTCGTCTCGCACCAACCGTGTCGTCTGCTGCTGCAGTTGGCCGAGGAGCTCTGCGGTGGACGCCTCGTTGACGGTTTTGGATTCGGTAGTCATCGTTGGGCCTTTCCCCAGGCGTACTACTTCTCCCATGGCTGTGCCCGACACGGGACAAGGCAAAACCTCTTATGCCGGCAGAGCCGTTAGAACCGGTCGGTTCGGGGTATCCGCACAGTTAGCCCGGAAGCCGTTCATTCGGGCTGCGGACGATGCGAGGAGAACCGTGAGCCGACTCTCGAAGATGCTGTACATGCCGCTGTCGATGGCGACGAGTGTGGGCGGCGGCCTGTTGGCAGGCGCGTTGTTCACGCAGATCTGGAAGCGCATCGATCAGCCCAACCTGGAACCGCCCGACCCCAAGGATCTGGAGCGGTCCGCCGCCAAAGCCCTGACCGCAGCGGCCATCCAAGGTCTGGTGTTCGGATTGGTCCGTGCGGCCGTTGACAGGGCGGGGGCCAAGGGCTACCGGGCTCTGGCCCATGAATCGCCGGTCTGAGCCACCAAGTCCGTCAACGCAATCCGCGTATCGCCCAGATCGTCAGATAGGCCAGCCCGAAGAAGGCAGCGACGGCTATCGCCACGCCCGTCGATTGGACATACGACAGCGGTGCACGCATCCAGTCGAACGTCGCCGCGACCACCGCGTCCGGACGGGTGACCAGGTCCCAGGAGTTCCAGCGCTGGAACCGGCCGATGACGACCCCGACCGCGCACAAGGCGACGGACAACACGACGGCCAGCCAGCCCCAGAAGGCGCCGAACTCGTCGTCGAGGCGCTGATGCACCAGCAGCAGCGACACCACGCCCAGCAGGATCCCGGTCCAGGCGGCGAATCCGTACTGCAGTACGTGGCGCCACAGCTCGTAGCCTTCGCCGAGGTGGACCAGGTCGGTCACCAGATACGGGGCGTTCGGCAGGAACGCCAGCCAGCCCGCGCCCAGCGGGAGCAGCCACAGCCGGCGCTCGACCAGATCGAAAGCGATCGCGAAGACCATCGGGATCCACGCCAATACCAGGTTCCAAACCAGGAACTTGGTCGGGTACGACATCGGGGCGGCCGGATCGGTGATCCCCAGTGCGAGGGTCAGCGCTGTCGTCGCCATCAGTGAGACGACCAGCAGGATGCCGCGGGCTTCGGTCATGGGTTCAGTTTGTCATCCGCCGAATGTTGGCTTGTGTCCCATATTTCGGCCGAACTTGAGACACAACCCAACGTTGGGCGCTGGACATCGCTACCAGCGCTGGCGTAACCGGTCGCGGTAAGACCGCCCGTCGGGGTCGTACACGGCGCGGTACACCGGTTTGGCCCACGCCTGGGTGAGCCGGCCGAGACGTTCGGGTTGATGCGGCCGGAGGCGCCCGGGCGGGCGCGGCCCGGTCCGCCCGCCGTCGTACCAGTCCTGCAGCGCCTGCGCCGACGCCGTGACGGCCTCGACCGCTGCCGCTGGGTCGATCAGGTCGACGTCGTCGTGGGCGGCGAGGTCGAGATGTTCGGCGAGCAACCGCAGCCGGAGATTGCGGGCGAACACCCGGGCGCCATCGCCGCGGCCCGCTGGGTCACGGGGCTCACGTTGGTCGCGGGTTTCGTCGAGTACTGCGCACGACAACTCGCTGTCGTGCGTCCACGATCGCCGGTTGAAGTTGTCACTGCCCACACAGGCCCAAACATCGTCGATCACACACACTTTCGCGTGTACGTAAACCGGTGTCCCCGTGTGGTTTTCGACATCGAAGATATGTACACGCCGAGGGTCGGCCGCGCGGCACGTATCGATGGCCTGCTGGCGGCCCACCTGGTTGGGCGGGAGGGCCAAGCGGCCGTCGACATCGGGGTGTCGCGGCACTACTGCGATCAGATGCAGGTCAGGGTTGCTCGCCAACGCGTCGGCGAACAACTGCGAAACTTGCTTGGACCACAGGTATTGGTCTTCGAGGTAGATCAGGCTCCTGGCCCGCTGCACGGCTTTCGTATAGCCACGTGCCACGCTGCGCTCGCCGTGCGGGGCAAACGCGTACTCGAAGTGGGCATCGGGATAGGTCCGCAGTAATTGCACCGCCTGTGGGCCGCAGGGCGGGGGATCGGGCGGCTGCGGCGGCAATGTGCCGGGGCTCAGGTCGGAGCGGCGAAGCTTATCGGCGATCCAGGCGATCGGCGACAGCATGTCCAACGGCGCCGGGTCGGTCCAGCGCTCGCGGAACGTGAAGTCCAGCGAGCCGACCGCCGGTCCTTGGATGCGTAGCTGGATGTCGTGCCACGGCGGATGTTCGCCGTACTGGCGGGCCATCCGCATCGGCTGTGGGTCACCGCGATGGTCGCCGTCGTCGCGTCGTGAGTGGCACAGGTCAATACCGCCGGCGAAGGCGACGTCACGTTCGGGTGCGCCGGGATGGCGCAGCACGACGAGCTTTTGGTGGTGAGAGCCGCCGATGCGCACCCGTTGGTCGAGCAGCACCTCCCCACCCGCTGCCTCGATCACGTCACCGAGGTGCCTGTTCTCCTCCTCGCTGTAGGCGAATCGGTCCAGGTGCGAGCGCCACATCAGGCCCTTGACGACAACGCCACGCTCTGCAGCCTGGCAGAACAGCTGGGCAATGGTGGGTCCGTCGTCGCGCATCCGTTCGTCGGGGTCGCCGCGCCAGTCGGTGAAGAAGAGATGGTCGCCTCGGCGCAGCTCGGTCACCTCGGCGGCCAGCCGATCGAAGTAGCTCGCGCCGTGGATCAGCGGTTCGACCCGGTTGCCGACACACCAGTCCGGCAACGAGGTGTCCGGATTGCCGCGTTCCTCCGTCGTGAGGAACCAGTTCGTCCACTCTGCGGGCACTGTCCGGGAATACCCGTTGGCAGTCGCGTCTGCACCCGGTGCCGCAAAAGCAAACGCCCCCGGGAAAACCCGGGGGCGTCTGACGGCGGAGTTCTTAGAACGCAGCCTCGTCGAGCTCCATCACCTCGTTGTCGATGGTCTCGATGACCTGACGGGTGCTGGTGAGCAGCGGCAGCATGTTCTTGGCGAAGAACGAAGCTGCGGCGATCTTGCCCTCGAGGTAGGTGCGGTCCTCGCCGGTGGCGCCGGCGTCGAGCTTCTCGATCGCCACCGCGGCCTGGCGGGCCAGCAGCCAGCCGAGCAGCAGGTCGCCGACCGACAGCAGGAAGCGAACCGAACCCAGACCCACCTTGTAGATGCTCGCGGCATCTTCCTGGGCGGCCATCAGGTAGCCGGTCAGGCTGGCGGCCATGCCCTGGACGTCGGCGAGCGCGGTGCCCAACAGCTCACGCTCGGTCTTCAGGCGGCCGTTGCCGGTCTCGTTCTTGATGAACTGCTCGATCTCGCCGGCCACGAACGCCAGCGCCTGACCCTTGTCGCGGACGATCTTGCGGAAGAAGAAGTCCTGCGCCTGGATGGCGGTGGTGCCCTCGTACAGCGAGTCGATCTTGGCGTCGCGGATGTACTGCTCGATCGGGTAGTCCTGCAGGAAGCCGGAACCACCCAGGGTCTGCAGGCTCTCGGTCAGCTTGGCGTAGGCCTGCTCCGAGCCGAAGCCTTTGACCACCGGCAGCAGCAGGTCGTTGACCTTGTGCGCGAGTTCGGGCTCGACACCGTGCAGCGCCTTGGCGACATCCTTGTCCTGGAAGGTCGCGGTGTACAGGTACAGCGCGCGCATGCCCTCGGCGTAGGCCTTCTGGGTCATCAGGCTGCGGCGGACGTCGGGGTGATGCGTGATGGTGACGCGCGGGGCGGTCTTGTCCATCATCTGGGTCAGGTCGGCACCCTGCACGCGCTCCTTGGCGTACTCCAGAGCGTTGAGGTAGCCGGTCGACAGGGTGGCGATGGCCTTGGTGCCCACCATCATTCGGGCCTGCTCGATGACGTCGAACATCTGCGCGATGCCGTTGTGCACCTCGCCGACCAGCCAGCCCTTGGCAGGCTTGTCGTGCTGGCCGAAGGTCAGCTCACAGGTGGCCGAAACCTTCAGGCCCATCTTGTGCTCGACGTTGGTGACGTAGACGCCGTTGCGCTCGCCCAGCTCGCCGGTCTCGAAGTCGAACAGGAACTTCGGTACGAAGAACAGCGACAGACCCTTGGTGCCCGGGCCTGCGCCCTCGGGGCGGGCCAGCACCAGGTGGAAGATGTTCTCGAACAGGTCATCGGAGTCAGCGGAGGTGATGAACCGCTTCACGCCGTCGATGTGCCAGGAGCCGTCGTCCTGCTTGACGGCCTTGGTGCGGCCGGCGCCGACGTCAGAACCAGCGTCGGGCTCGGTGAGCACCATGGTGGCGCCCCAGCCGCGCTCGGAGGCCAGCACGGCCCACTTCTTCTGCTCTTCAGTGGCGTTGTCGTAGAAGATCTGCGCGAAGGCGGCACCACCGGCGTACATCCAGACCGCGGGGTTGGCGCCGAGGATGTGCTCGTTGAGGGCCCACAGCAGCGCCTTGGGGGCAGGCACGCCGCCGAGCTCCTCGTACAGGCCGACCTTGTCCCAGCCGCCGTCGATGGCAGCGCGCACCGACTTCTTGAAGGACTCGGGCAGTGCCACGCTGTGGGTCTTGGGATCGAACACCGGCGGGTTGCGGTCGCCGTCGGCGAACGACTCGGCGATGGGACCCTCGGCCAGGCGAGCCATCTCGTTGAGCATCTCGCGGGCCGTATCGGCGTCCAGGTCGGCGTAGTCGCCTGCCCCGAGGGCCTTGTCCAGGCCGAAGACGTCGAACAGGTTAAAGACCTGGTCACGGACATTGCTCTTGTAGTGGCTCACTTTTCCTCCTTGTGAGAATGCCACCTGAGGTTGGGTACTTCGGATAAGTTACCCACCAGTAACTGCGGCCAACTATACCGTTCAGTAACTTCAACGCAAAGAGACTCTGAGCAATTTCTGATAGCTAACCAACCCAGCGGTTGATCGACCTTTGTACTTCGCCGTCAAAAGCGCGCTGACCAGCAGTTTCGCCGTAATGTGACGATACTCACGAATACCCCATTAGGGTGGGCGGATGCGTCGAATCGCGGTGTGGGGTACAGGGAACATGGGTGCGACGGCGATCAGGTCGGCCACGGCGTTCCCGGGCCTGGAACTGGTTGCAGTCATCACGTCATCCGAGGACAAGGCTGGTCGCGATGCCGCGACGTTTGCCAAGCTCGACGGCCTCACCGGGGTCAGCGCCACCACGGACGTGGATGCGGCGCTCGCCCAGTGCGATGCCGTCGCCTACATGTCCTCCGGCGATATCCGTCCCGAGGAGGCCCTCGCCGAGATCGAGCGGTGCCTGCGCGCGGGCAAACAAGTGGTGACGCCGTCGTTGTATTCGCTCTACGACCCGGCCTCGGCTCCGGCCGAGTGGGTCGACCGGCTCACCGAGGCCGCGGTGGCCGGCAACTCCGCACTGCTGGTCAGCGGCGTCGACCCAGGGTGGGGCAACGATGCCCTGGCGGTGATCGCGGCCGGGCTGTGTACCCGCATCCGCACCATCCGGTGCCAGGAGATCTTCGATTACTCCACCTACAACCAGCCGCATTCCGTGCGGGTGCTGTGTGGGTTCGGCGGGTCGATGGACGAGACTCCGATGATGCTGCTGCCCTCGATCCCGACCATGGTGTGGGGCGGCAACGTCCGGCTGATCGGCCGCGGCCTCGGCTTGGAGATCGATGACATCACCGAGACGGTCGAACGGCTGCCGCTCACCGAGACGGTCGACAACGTCATGGGCCGGTTCGAGGCGGGAACCCAGGGCGCGTTCCGGCTGCAGGTCATCGGATGGGTCAATGGCGTCGAGCGGGTCATCATCGAACACATCACCCGTATCGATCCGGCTTGTGCTCCGGACTGGCCGCAGCCCGACGAGGGTGTCGGCGACCATCGAGTCATCATCGACGGCGATCCGCAGCTGAGCATCGTGGTGCGCGCCGACGTACCGGGCGGCACCCGCGCCGACGGTGGCAATACCACCGCGGCCAACCGACTGCTCGGCGCAATCGACTGGCTGGCCACCCAGAAGCCCGGTATCTACGACGGGCTCGATGTGCCGCTGCATCCGCCGCTGCCGCCCGAGGTTGAGGCCACCCGCTGGATCTGACGTTCTTACGGCCAACAGACGCAAATGTCCCCGACACGCTGGGCGTGCGGGGACATTTGCGTCTGCTCGCGGGGCTTAGTCTGCCGCCTCTGCGACCGGCGGCTCCTGTGCAGGTGACTCGTTCTGCTCTGGCGACTGCTCGGTCGCCTCGGCCTGAGCCTCTTGCTGTGACTCCTCGGCGGGTGCCTCAACGGCCTCCGTCGGTTCCGCGTCGGGCAGTTGGGCCACCAGATACTCGGCGAGTCCGCCGATCGTCGGGTAGTCGAACACCGCGGTCGCGTTGAGCGTGAACCTGCCACCGAACTGACTGTGCAGCCGGTTGCGGAGTTCGATCGCCATCAGCGAGTCCGTGCCGAGATCCAGGAAGCGGCTGGTCGCGGCCGGCGGTGAGGCGAGCCGCAGGAAGTTCTGCACCTCCTTCTGCAGGAACTCGGTGACGAACCCGGCACGCTGCGGCACCGGGATCTCCAGCAGCTGCTTGAGAACCTCGCTGTCCCCGGTCACCTCTCCGACGGCACTGGGCAACACCAGGTCGAGGATCGGTGGGCGCGAACTGCCCAGCACCTTCGCGGCCCGCTGCCAGTTCGCCTTGAGGACGGTGGCCTGGCCGGTGCCGTTGGCGATGACCTCGGCCAGGGCGGCGAGCGCCGCCGACGGCTCCAGCGGAATCAGGCCCTGGGCACTGATATTCGCGGTCGCCGCCTCCGAGGACGCCATGCCGCCCTGACCCCAGGGACCGAAGTTGATCCCCGTGGCCGGCAGGCCCTGCGCCCTGCGCTGCGCGATCAGACCGTCGAGCAACGCATTGGCTGTCGCGTAGTTGGACTGCCCCGGGGAACCGAACAAGCTCGACACCGAGGACGACACGATGAAGAAGTCCAGATCGTCGTCCTTCGTCAACTTGTCCAGGTACTCGGCGCCGAAGGCCTTGGGAGCCAACGTCGTCCGGAACCGCTCCACACTCTGCTGACCGAGGAGCGCATCGTCGAGCACACCGGCCAGATGGGCGACGCCCGCGAGCGGCGGGAGCTCCGCCCGAATCCGCTCCAGGAGCTTCGCCACCCCAGCCTCCTCACCGACATCGGCGGTGAAGACGTGGATGCGGGTCTTGTTGCGCTCGGTGATCTCCTCGATCAACCGCTGTGCGCCGGCATCGGGCTCACGACGGCTGGTCAACACGATGTCCCCGGCGCCCAGCTGAGCCAGGTACGAGGCGGTGTGCAGACCGATCGCACCGAGCCCACCCGTGATCAGGTAGGTCCGATCCGGCCGAGGTGCAAGCGGATTCGGCAGCTGGCACACGATCTTGCCGATGTGCCGGGCCTGCTGCATCCGCCGGAACGCGGTCCTGGCCTCCGTCAGCGGGTAGATCTCGGCGGGCAGCGGTTTCCAGCCGCCATTCGCGAGGCCTTCCGAAATTTCAACGAGCAGATCGCGAATGCGGTCTGGCTCGGTGAACATCACCGTGTCCAACGCGACGATCTCGTAGGCGATGTCGGGACGGGCCTCGGCCATCTGCTCCGGTGACCAGATGTCGCGCTTGGCGATTTCGGCGAAGCGGCCGTTCTTGGCAGTGGCCTTGAGGGTCGCCTCAATGAAACCTTCGCTGGTCAGCGAGTTGAGCACCACGTCCACGCCCGCGCCGTCGGTGTCCGCCAGAATCTGGTCGGCGAAATCCGTTGTCCGCGAGTCGTAGACGTACTTGACGCCCAGCTTGCGCAGCGTCGCGCGCTTGAAGGTGCTCGCCGTCGCGTAGACCTCCGCACCGCACTGCTGGGCCATCTGGATGGCGGCCAGGCCGACACCGCCGCTGGCCGCGTGGATGAGTACCTTGTCGCCCGGCTTGAGCTGCGCCCAGTCGAACGACAGCCGGACCGTGAGCGCCGCAGCGGGAATCGTGGCAGCCTCGACCCCGCTGATCCCATCGGGGATCGGCGCGAGGAACTGGGCCGGCACGTTGAACCGGCTGGAGAAGGCGCCCTGCATCGAGCCGTAGACCCGCTGACCGACCTCGACTCCGGTGACGCCCTCACCCAATTGCGTGACGACGCCGGCGAAGTCACCGCCGATCGGCCCGGGATCACCCGGGTACAGGCCCAGCACGTTGAGCACGTCGCGGAAGTTGAGGCCGGCGGCCTCCACCCGCACCTGCACGTAGCCCTCGTCCGGCGCGGTCACCTCTTTCTCGGTGATCCGCAGATTGTCGATCGCGCCGCGTTCGGTCGGCGCCAGGACGTAATCGCTCCCGCGGGGCACCGTGAGATGCCCACTACGTGCCCACGGCAGCAGCCGGGAAGCCAACAGCTTGCCTTGCCGCACTGCGATTTCCGGCTCTTCGACCGGCGTTGCCAACAACTTGGCCAGCGCCTGCACGGCCTCGCCAGACCCATCGGTGTCGACGAGCTTGGCCCGCAGCGCGGGTTCCTCGTTGATCGTGGTGCGCCCGAATCCCCACAGCGCCGCCTGAGCCGGATCGACCGGCTCACCGGATTCTGTGGCGACGGCCCGTTCGGTGACGATCCAGAGCCCGCCCGGCAGTTTGATCTCCCCGCCTTGCACCGTGTGCACGGCACTGAGCAGGTTCGCGATCTCGGTCTCGAGCCGGGCCTGGCTGTCGGCGGTCGATTCCCCTGCGCCCGGCGCAGCGGCGCGCCACACGACACCGGAGAACGGCAGGCCACGCTCCTTGGCCTGTGCCAGCACCTGTCCGAGGAGCTCCGGATCGGTGTTCCGGTCGAACGGGATGCATCCCGGCACCTTTGTGGCGAGTTCGTCGAAGCCGGCGATCAGCCAAGTGCCCGAGGGAGTTTCGGCGCCCTCCTCGGAAGCAGGTACCGGAACCTCATGCCAGCCGAGCGTGTACAGCAGGCGGGTGGCGTCGCCGCCGAGGCCACGGAGCAGCGCCTCACGAGGAGCGCGTTTGACCGTGAACTCCCGGACGCCGCCGAGATAACTGCCGTCGCGGTCGAGGTAATCGAGATCGAAGACCTGGGTCTCGCTGTCCAGGGCGCTCTCGTGCCACCGCGCGCGGCAATAGAAACGCCGCGGCATCTTCTGCTTCAACGTCACCTGCCCGTACCGCAGCGGCAGGAACAGGTCGTTCACGCCTTGTTCGGCCGCGAGCAGAGCGGGGAAGGCCGGGAAGGCGACACCGGTGCACAAGTCCATCAACACCGGGTGCATCGGCTCGGTTCCGAGTTGCTCGGCGAGTTCCTCACCGACCAGGATGTCGCCGATCGCCTCGCCTTCGCCGAGCCACAACGACTTCAGCGAACCCGACCATGTCGGCCCCCAGGCCAGTTCCAGATCGGCGAAGGTCTCGAACAACTCCTGCGGACGCATGCGTTCGAGGCGCTCGATGGCTTCGTCGACCGGATCCGACTGATCAGGGGTCTCCTCGTCGGAGAGTCCCGCGACAACAGTGCCTTCGGCGTTCAACGACCAGTCGGCACCGCGCTCGCCGTACGGGCGGCTGTGCACCTGGAATTTCCACCCGTCGCCGCCGTCGAGCGGGTGCAACGTGAGCTGCACTTCACGGGAACTCTTCTCGGGCAGGATGATCGGCTCGTAGAAGAAGACGTCCTTGGCATGCGCGGGTGTGCCGACCGCGGCCAGCGCCATGGCGGCGTACGTCGCTCCGGGAACGACGACGGTGCCGTAGATGACGTGATCGGACAGCCAGGGCTGCGATTTGACCGACAACCGGCTGGTGTAGACCGAATCGCCAGAGGCGAGATCCTTGCCGCTGCCCAGGATCCCGGAACCCACGGGCCCGTTGACATCGGCGGTGATTCCGCTTCCCTTGGGCCAGAAGCGACGTCGCTGGAACGGGTAGGTCGGCAACTCGAGCCGACGCCGGGTCCCGCGATGCAAGGCGCTGAAATCGGGCCGGTGCCCGCCGACGTAGGCCGAGGCCAGTGCGTCGGCGATCTGCCGCCGATCGGAGACACCCTTTCGCATCGACACGATCGCGCGCGGCGCCGCCAAGTGCTCCGGCCAGACCTGCACCGCGGCGCCGGTCAGTACCGGCTGCGGGCCGATTTCCATCAGGATCGAGCAGCCCAGCGCGGCCACGGTGCGCACGCTCTCGGCGAACTGCACCGGCTGGCGGGAGTGCCGCCGCCAGTACTGGGCGTCGAGCGGAGTCTGCGCGGTGAGCACCGCGCCGGTGCGGTTGCAGACCAGCGGCATCGTCGGCTTCGCGAACTGCAACTGCGCTGCGTAGGCCTCGAATTCGTCGAGGACCGGATCCAGCAGCTCGGAGTGGAATGCGTGGCTGGTCTCCAGCCACGTGCACCGGATCCCCTCCTCTTCCTCGAGCTTCTCGACGATCTGCTCGAGATCGTCGCCCGGGCCCGACAGCACGGTGTTAGGCCCGTTGTAGGCGCCTACCGAGACCCGCGGGAATTCTCCGGCGATCTGCTCGACGTGCTTGGGGTCGGCGAACACCGCCACCATGCGCCCGCCCTCGGGCAGGCTGCCGAACAACCGTCCGCGCTCGGCCATCAGCCGGGCGCCGTCTTCGAGGCTGAACACGCCGGCCACGCAGGCCGCGGCGTACTGGCCGACGCTGTGCCCGAGCACCACATCGGGCTCGATGCCCCACGACTGCCACAGCCGGGCCAGACCCATTTCCACGGCGAAGATCGCGGGTTGGGCAAATGACGTGTGCCGCAGTGTCTCTGCGGCTTTGCCTCCGGTTTCGCGATTGTCGGCGAACAGCACCTCCAGCAGCGGCTGCGGCAGGATGTCCTTGACCGCGTCGGCGCACCGGCGCACCGTTTCGGCGAAAACCGGTTCGGTGTCGAACAACTCACGCGCCATACCGGCGTACTGGCTGCCCTGACCGGTGAACAGCCACGCCGTCATCGGATGATGCGGCCGCTCCCCACGGACGACACCGTGCCGCAACCGGTTCTCGGCCAGCTCGGCCAGACCGGCGCGGGCCTCGGCGACCGAATCCACCACCAGGGCGGCGCGATGTTCGAAGTGCGAACGACCGATACCGGCGGTGAGGCACAGGTCGGCGAGGTCGACCTCAGGGTGAGCCTCCAGCCAGCTCTCGTACCGCTGCGCCAACGCCGCCAGCGCTTCCGGTGACCGTGCCGACAGCGTCAACACCTCGACCTGCTCCGGCTGCGTTTCCGCTGCCGGCTCCGGCTGAACGTCGTCGGCGGAATCTCCGTCGGCGACTGGCTTCTCGGCGGCCGCGGTCAGCGGGGGAGCCTCCTCGACCAGCACGTGGGCGTTGGTTCCGGTGAATCCGAAGGAACTCACGCCGGCGCGTCGTGGCCTGCCGTTCGGCTGCCATGGCATCGCTTCGTCCACCACCCGCACCGGCAACGAGTCCCATGGGATGTGCGGTGACGGATTGTCGAAATGCAAGCTCTGCGGCAGGGTTTCGTGCTGCAGTGACAGCACGACCTTGATCAGGCCGGCCGCTCCGGATGCCGACTCGGTGTGGCCGATGTTGGTTTTCACCGAACCCATCAGCAACGGCCGGTCGGCGTCACGCGAGCCGCCATAGGCGGCCGCCGCCGCTTGCACCTCGATCGGATCACCCAGCGGCGTTCCGGTTCCGTGGGCCTCCAGATAGTCCACATCGCCGCCGCTGAGGCCGGCGCGGGCCAGCACCGACCCGATAAGGCGTTGTTGTGCACCACCATTGGGCACGGTCAGGCCGCTCGAAGCGCCGTCCTGGTTCACCCCGCTGCCGGGGATGACGGCACAGATCCGATCGCCGTCGCGTTGCGCGTCGCTCAATCGCTTGAGCAGCAGGATTCCGCAGCCTTCGCTGCGCACATAGCCGTCTGCCGAGGCGTCGAAGGTCTTGCACCGCCCGACCGGGGACAGCATCCTGGCGCGGGATGCGGCGACGACGGTCACCGGGGAAAGTAGGACGTTGACGCCGCCGGCCACTGCCATGTCGCAATCACCGGATTGCAGTGCCTGGCAGGCCTGATGGACGGCGACCAACGCCGAGCTGCACGCCGTGTCGACTGCTACCGCGGGGCCCTCGAGCCCGAGCGCGAACGCAACACGACCGGAAATCGCGTTGAGCGCATTACCGGTGATGAAGTGCGGCTCGATCTTTTCGATGGGCTCCGACGACAGCAGATGCGCATACTCGTTGGCCGCCACGCCTACGAACACACCGGTGCGGCTGCCGCGCAGCGCCTCGGGGGAGTGACCGGCTCGTTCGAGTCCTTCCCATACCGTTTCGAGCACGAGGCGCTGCTGAGGCTCGATCCAGACCGCCTCGCGGGGTGAGATCCCGAAGAACTCGGGATCGAATCCGTCGATGCCGTCGAGGAATCCGCCGTAGCGCGTATAGGTCTTCCCGGGAGCATCCGGATCCTCGTCGAAGAACTCGTCGATGTCGAATCGTTCTTCGGGCACTTCCCGGATGGCGTCGACACCGCCGGACAGCACCTCCCAGAACGCCTCGGGGTTCGGAGCGCCGGGGAACCGGCAGGACACCGCGACGACGGCGATCGGGTCGTCGGTGCGCGTCGCGGCCACCGATGCCGCGGCCGGGGCGGATTTCTGCTCACTGAGTCCGAGCACCTCGCCGAGCAGGTAGTCCGCCACGTCGGAGATCCGGGGGTGATCCATCACCACCGTGACCGGAATTTCCTTGCCCACGCCCTGTTCCATGCGGCGACGCAGTTCGACGGCCATCAGCGAGTCCATGCCGAGGTCGAAGAACCCCGCGTCTTCCCGGATCTCCGCGGAATCGACGCGGGTCACTTCCGCCACCGAGTCACGCAGGTAATCCGTCAGCAGCTTCTTGCGTTGCTGCACCGGCGCATTCGTGAGCTGCTCGACCAGCTTGGTCTTCCCGGATGCCGTGACCGGCGAGGTCACACCCAGTTGGGCGGGCAATTCACCTTCGAGTTCTGCCAGGAATGCCCGTCGGCCCGCCTGCTGGTAGAGCGGCAGGAAGCGGGTCCAGTCGATCCGGGCGATCACTCCCTGGGCGGAGCCGTGCGCCGAAGAATTCGCCACGACATCGGCCAGTCCGGCCAGCGCGTCCGACGGTGACAACGTCTTGATCCCGCGCTGCTCCAGTCGTGCACGGGATTCCGCGTCGGCCATGCCCGCCGACCACGGACCGAAGTTGACGCTGGTCCCGGGGATGCCCTGGGAGCGCAGGCGCCAGGCCAGCCCGTCCAGGAAGGCGTTGGCCGCGCTGTAGGCGGTCTGACCGAACCCACCCCATACCGAGGCGATCGACGAGGTGCTGATGAAGAAGTCGAGCTTGTCGTCGGCCACCGCCTCGCTGAGATGCCAGGCACCCCAGACCTTTCCGGCGAAAACCCGATCCACCTCGGCGTCGTCCAGCTCGCTCAGCGGCGTGGTGTTGTTCTCGCCGGCGGCGTGCACGATGCCGGCCAGCGGCGGCAGTTCGGCCCGCACACCGGCCAGCAGACGTGCGACGTCGTGCGCGTCGGAGACATCGGCCGTGGCCACCCGGACCTCGCAGCCGTGCTGGGCACGCAGCGCTTCGATGCGCTTCTGTGCGGCCTCGCTGGGCTGGCGGCGGCTGGTCAGCACCAACTGCTTGGCGCCGTGCGCGGCCAGGTAACCGGCGACCTCGAGCCCGATGGAGCCGAGCCCGCCCGTAACCAGATATGTTGCGTTGTCGCGCAATTCGAGCGGATTTCCGCTCGGCAGGTCTTCCGGACGCACCAGCCGGGGCACGTAGACGTCTTGACCCCGCAGCGCGATCTGGTCTTCCTTGGCCGTGTCGGATCCGGTCGTGGCCCGGTTGAGCAGCCCGGACCATTCGTCGGTAGTGGCCTCCGAGAGATCGGCCAGCCCACCCCACAGCTGCGGAAGCTCGAGGGCTGCGGCGCGACCGAATCCCCACAGCGCACTCTGCTCCGGCGTCACGGTGTCCGCGTCGGTCACATGCTGCGCTCCGCGGGTGACGAGCCAGATCGGCGCCCTGAGATCGGCGGCGACCGCGGCGCGGAAGAGTCGCCGCGTTCCGGCCAGTACCTGGTGCTGCATACGCAGCAGTGACCGCATCGACGGTGCACCGGCGGAATCCAGTCCGGCGAGGTGAATGATTCGCAGCGTCGCATCGCCAGCTGCCGCTGCTCGCAACGCTTCTGCGAGCTGTGCCTCGTCCGCGTCGGACGCGGGCAATCCGAGGATCTGATGCTGCTGGCCGCGTGCGGTGAGCGCATCCACGAGGGGCTTGACGGCTTCGGAATCGTCGCCGATGAGGATCCAGGAGCTCTCCCCGGCGTCCGCAGCGGACACCGGAGTGACCGCCTTGTCCCAGCGGAACTCGTAGCGGTCGTCCGCGATGGACTGGGTCGAGCGTTGCTGGTTGTGTTGCGCCGCAAGCTTGGTCAGCACCGACAGGGTCTGATCGTCGTCGCCTGCGCCACCGAGCAAGGCCGCCAGCTCCTCGAGCCGGCCGTCCTCGAGCAGCCGGACCGCCTGGGTGCGGGCGGCCACGTGCTGCTGTTGGTTCGGTTCTTCCCGATTGTCGCGGTACCAGTACTGGCGGTGCTCGAACGGGTAGGTCGGCAGGTCGAGCTTGCGTGCGTGTGGCTGCCGGAAGGCGCTGAAGTCGGGCAGGTGGCCCAGCACGTATGCATCGGCCACGGCTTCGGTGATCTGCCGGTGGTCAGCGGTGTTCGGCCGCAGGGAGGCGATCACCCGCGGTGCGGTGGCCGGGTCGGGCCACGCGCCCAGGGCGGTCGCCGTCAGCACGGGGCGTGGGCCGATCTCGAGCAAAACCTTGCAGTTCAGATCGGCCAGGGTGCGCACGCTCTTGGCGAACTCGACCGGTTGCCGCGCATGACGCCGCCAGTAGGCGCCGTCCATCTTGACGCTGCGCCCCAGGGCGGTGCCGGTGCGGTTGTCGATCAGAATCCGTTGCGGTGCTTTGAAAGTGAACCGATTCGCGTATGCCTCGAACTCGTCGAGGATCGGTTCCAGAAGTGCCGAGTGGAACGCGTGGCTGGTCTCCAGCCAGTCACACCGGATGCCGTCGGCGGCCAACCCGGCCACCGCCTTCTCCAGGTCCGCCGCCGGTCCCGACAGCACGGTGTTGGCACCGTTGTAGGCGGCGACGGACAGCGTGGGGTACTCGTCGGTGAGGCTTTCGACGCGCTCGGCGGCGGTGAACACCGCCACCATCCGGCCGCCGGCAGGCAGGCTGCCGAACAGACGGCCGCGCTCGGCCATCAGCTGTGCGCCGTCTTCGAGGCTGAACACGCCCGCGACGCAGGCCGCCGAGTACTGGCCGACGCTGTGCCCGAGCACCACGTCGGGCTCGAATCCCCACGACTGCCACAGCTCGGCCAGGCCCATCTCCACCGCGAACAGGGCGGGCTGGGCGTAGGACGTCTGCCGCAGAGTCTGTTCGGCATCGCGGTCATGCTCTTCGCGCAAGCGCTCATCGGCGCCGTCCAGCGCGAAAATGACGTCCAGCAGCGGCTTTTCGAGAACGTTCGCGACCGCGGCGGCACACCGGTCCAGGGTTTTCGCGAACACCGGTTCGGTGTCGTAGAGCTCGCGTGCCATGCCGGGGTACTGGCTGCCCTGGCCGGTGAACAGCCAGGCGGTCTTCGGGGTGTCATGGGATTCCCCACGAACCAGGCCGGGGGCCGGACGGTCGTCTGCCAGCGCGCCGAGGAGTTCGACGGCGGCTTCTCGGGAATTGACCACCAGCGCGGCGCGGTGTTCCAGGTGCGCGCGCCCGACGCCGGCCGTGAGACACACATCGGCCAAGGTGGCCTCCGGGTGCGCGGTCAGCCAGGTGCGGTACTGGTCGGCGAGCTGCACCAGGGCAGCGGGAGTTCGCGCGGACAGCGGAAGCAGGCTGAAACGCTTGCTCTCGGCCGGCCCGGTCGCTTCCGGCGCCGTGACCGGCCGCGCTGCGGGTTCGGGTGCCTCTTCGAGGATGACGTGTGCGTTGGTCCCGGCGAATCCGAACGAGCTGACGCCCGCGATACGGGGCTGACCATTGCGTTCCCAAGGAGTGGCTTCCTTGACGACCTCGACCGCGAGCCGGTCCCACGGAATGTGAGGCGACGGGTTCTCGAAGTGCAGGTGCTTCGGCAACGTCTCGTTCTCGAGTGACAGGACGACCTTGATGACGCCGGCGATTCCGGCGGCTGCTTCCAGGTGCCCGATGTTCGTCTTCGCCGAGCCGATCAACAACGGCTGGTCGGCGTCGCGCCCGGGGCCGAGCACCGCACCTGCGGCTTGCGCCTCGATCGGATCACCCAGCGAAGTGCCGGTGCCGTGTGCTTCCAGGTATCCGACTTCGCTGGGCCGGAGGCCGGCACGTTTGAGGGCGGCGGCGATAACCCGTTGCTGTGCCACGCCATTCGGCACGGTCAGACCACCTGAGGCGCCGTCTTGGTTGATTGCGCTGCCGCGGATCACGGCCCGGATCTGGTCTCCGTCACGGATCGCGTCGTCGAGGCGCTTGATGACGATCACGCCGCAGCCCTCGCCGCGGACGTAGCCGTCGGCGGCGGCGTCGAACGTCTTGCAGCGGCCGTCGGGAGCCAGCATGTGAGCGCTGGAGAAGGTGATCATGGTGGCCGGCGTGAGCAGCACATTCGCGCCGCCGGCCAGCGCGAGGTCGCACTCGCCCAGGCTCAGCGCCTGGCAGGCTTGGTGGATCGCCACCAGCGAGGAGCTGCACGCCGTGTCGACGGCGACCGAGGGGCCCTGCAGTCCCAGCCGGTAGCTGATCCGGCCCGCTGCTGCGGCGTTCGACGTCCCGATAGCCATGTAGGCCTCGATCTCGGGATATGTCAGCTCGTCAGAGGCCATTCCCAGGTAGTCGTGGGTGGCCAGACCCACGAACACGCCGGTGTTGGTGTCGGCCAAAGCCGTTGGCGCAGTGCCTGAATGCTCGACTGCGCGCCATGCAGTCTCAAGCAGAAGTCGATGTTGAGGGTCCATCAACCGGACCTCGCGGGTCGACATCCCGAAGAACGGTGCGTCGAACCCGGTTACGTCGTCGACGAATCCGGCCCGGCGAGTCACCACCTTGCCGGGCGAGCCTGGTTCGGGGTCGAAGAACTCGTCGACGTCCCAGCGGTCCTCGGGTATCTCCGACACCGCGTCGCGGCCCTCGCGCAACACGTCCCAGAACGCTTCAGCGTCCGGCGCGCCGGGAAAACGTGCCGCGTAGCCGATTATGGCAAAGCGAGGGGTCGATTCGATCGGATGTTCAGCAGCTTCCATGCCGTTGTCCTCCTTGCATCGGCGGTCACACGGTGACTACGCGGGACATTTGTCGCACGCGAAAATTGTCCGCCCCCCGACGGCACTACGCACTATTGCAGATGAACCTGTGGCGCGTGGGGCATAACTTCCGCTGTGAGGTGGGGTGGGTGGTTGCCGGGAAGCGAGGGTATGTTGGGCAACCGCGGGGGTGACCACGGCCACAGCGGCCAAACTCGGAGGGCAAAGCTTTGCGCATCGGCAAGATAACTGTTGGGGCACTTGAGGAATGGACGTTGAGTCCGGGCTCGGTAACTTCCTGGCATCCGACGCCGGCAGCTCAGGAAACTGCGCGTCGGGCTCCGCTGAGCCCCGTTCCAGTTAGCTACATGCAGAGTCAACATCTTAGAAATTACTGCGAAAGAAACGCTGCGGGACTGAACTTTTCGCGGCAGATCATCGCCAGTTGTGAAGTGCCCGGCCAGTGTGATATCTCGGCCATGGATCACGCGGTCAACTCGTATCTGCGTCGGCACGACACCTTCCGGAGTTGGTTCGAACAGACCGACGACGGCAAATTTGTTAGGCACGCAATCGAAGATCCGGCGGATATCGAGTTCATGCCTGTCGATCAAGGTCACATGACCGTCGACGAAATTCACGCGCACGTCGTCGGCATCCCGAATCCGCTGGAATGGGGCTGCTTCACTTTCGGCATCATTCAGAACGAGAATCATTTCACATTCTTCGCGGCCATGGATCACGTGCACGGCGATGCAACGTTGATCGGAACGACGATGATGGAAGCCAATGGCATGTATTCCGCGATGAGCGGAAGTGGCCAGGCCCTTGAGCTTCCGGAAGCCGGCAGCTTCGACGATTTCTGTGTCCGCGAACGCGAGTACACGTCGGCCTTGACCGTGGATTCGCCTGGTGTGCGCGCGTGGATCGAGTTCGCCGAGAACAACCGCGACGGATTCCCGGAATTCCCACTGCCGCTTGGTAACCCGAACAAGTCGATGAGCAGTGCCTGGAGTTCTCAGGTTCTGATGGACAACGCGCAGACGGAGCGCTTCGATGCGGCCTGCGCGGCGGCCGGCGCCCGATTTGTCGGCGGTTTGTTCGCCTGCCTGGGTCTGGTTGAGCATGAGTTCACCGGTGCACTCACCTATTACGGACTCACGCCGAGAGATTCGCGCACCGCCAGCGACAATTTCATGACCCAAGGCTGGTTTACCGGCTTGATCCCCATTGTTGTGCCCGTCGCGGCGACCTCTTTCAGTGATGCGGCGGGTGCGGCGCAGGCGTCATTCGATTCGGGTCTGGACATGGCGAGGGTGCCGTACTATCGCGTGTTGGAGTTGGCGCCGTGGTTGAACTGGCCGCAGCCGAACTTCCCGGTTTCGAATTTCTTGCACGGTGGCGCGGCTCCGCTCAACGCAATCCTCGCCGCTGGCGACCTGGGCCTCGCGAACAACATCGGGATGTACCCGGACAATCGGTTCTCGTACCAGTTGACGATCTACATTTTCAGGTACGGCGAGGGCACGGTGATGGCGATCATGCATCCCGACAATGCTGTTGCCAAGAAATCGGTCACGCGATACATGGACGCGATGAGGTCGGTGTCGTCTCGGGTTGCTGACAGCGGGCACTGGGGGCGCGTCGCGTAGCGGCGAGCAAATGGATGCGATGCGCAATTTCGGCGCGAGGGTGAGGACGACATGCGACGGCTAGCCGATTTCGTGGTTCGGTGGCCTTGGGCGGTGATCGGGGTCTGGGCGGCGCTGCTGGTGGCCCTGCCGCTGGCATGTCCGTCGCTGAGCGACATGGCACAGAAGCATCCGCTCGCCATCCTGCCCAGCGACGCACCGTCGAGCGTCACCGCCCAGAAGATGACCGAGGCCTTTCACGAATCGGGCAACAACGATCTGCTGTTGGTGGCCCTGATCAACGAGAACGGGCTGGGTCCCTCTGACGAGGCGACGTACCGCAAGCTCGTGGACGCGCTGCGCGACGACGTCACGGATGTCGAGAGCGTGCAGGACTTCGTCGCAACGCCACAGCTGCGTCAGTTCCTGACGAGCAAGGACAAGACCACCTGGGTGTTACCGGTGGGCCTGGTGGGTGAGTTGGGCACGCCGCGCGCGATCGAATCGTTCGATCGCGTTTCGGAGATCGTCAAGCTGAACACGGCCGGCAGCCCATTGGCCGTACACCTCACCGGTCCCGCGGCCACCGCCGCGGACCTCACCGCCGCGGGAGAGCACGATCGGCTCCCGATCGAGATCGCGATCGCGGTGCTGGTCCTGGCGGTGTTGTTGGTGGTCTACCGAAGTCCGGTCACGATGCTGCTGCCGTTGGTGACGATCGGGTCCTCCCTGCTGATCGCGCAGGCACTGGTGGCGGGGTTCTCCGAGCTGACGGGCGCCGGTGTCTCCAACCAGTCCGTCGTTTTTCTGAGCGCCATCATGGCCGGCGCCGGCACGGATTACGCGGTGTTCCTGATCAGCCGCTATCACGACTATTTGCGGTCGGGCAAGGAATTCGACGAGGCGGTCCGGGCGGCGATGTTGTCGATCGGGAAGGTGATCACCGCGTCCGCGGCGACGGTGGGGCTCACCTTCCTGCTGCTGAGCTTCACCAAGATGGGCGTGTTCAAGACGGTCGGGGTGTCCGCGGCGATCGGTATCGCCGTCGCGTATCTGGCCGGACTGACCTTGCTACCGGCGATTCTCGTGCTGGTCGGACCACGTGGCTGGGTGAAGCCGCGGCGGGAACTGACCGCGCGGTTCTGGCGGCGTTCGGGTATCCGCATCGTGCGCAGGCCGGTGCCGCATCTCGTCGCCAGTCTTCTCATCCTGGCCTTGCTGGCCGGGTCTGCGATCTTCGCCAAGTACAACTACGACGATCGCAAGGTCGTGGCGGCGTCAGCACCGAGCTCGATCGGGTATGCCGCGGTCGAACGTCATTTCCCGATCAGTCAGTCGATTCCCGAGTACATCCTCATCCAGTCGCCGCACGACCTGCGGACCCCGCGTGGCCTGGCAGATCTGGAGCAGATGGCGTCGCGCGTCGCCCAGTTGCCCGACGTCGGGCTGGTCAGCGGCATCAGCCGTCCCCTGGGCGAGGTCCCTGCGGAATTCCGGGCGACGTTCCAGGCGGGCATCGTCGGTACCCGCCTGGCCGACGGCTCGCAGCAGATCGATCAGCGCTCGGGAGATCTCAACCGACTGGCGACCGGAGCCAACACCTTGGCCAGCAGCCTCGCTGACGTGCGTGCCCAGATCAACCAGATCGCGCCCAGCCTCCAGAGTGTGGTCGACACGTTCTCGTCGGCGCGCAGCGAATACGGCGGCGAGAAACTGGTGAAGGACGTCGAAACTGCGGCCAAGCTCGTGCAGAGCATCAACGCGCTCTCCAACGCGATGGGCTACAACCTGTCCGCCGTCAAGAACATCTTCGGCTGGATTGAACCGGTCCTGGCGGCGCTGCAGAACAACGCGGTCTGCGACAACAACCCGTCCTGTGCCGAAACCCGAATCCAGTTTCAGCGCCTCGTCGACGAGAACAACTCGGGCAGCCTCAACCAGATCAACGATCTCGCCCATCAGCTGAACGGCGCGGGTGATGACAAGCAGACCCTGAACTCCACGGTCTCGAAGCTGAACGCGGCGTTGGCCAGCGTCAACAAGGCCGTCAACGCCATGGGGCTGAACAAGCCCGGCGGTCCGCAGTCCGGCTTGAGGGATCTGCAGTCCGGTGCCAACCGCCTGGCCGGCGGCAGTCGGGAAGTGGCCGGCGGTGTGGATGAACTCGTCAAACAGATCAAGGTGATCTCGGCCGGTCTGAACCAGGCCTCGTCATTCCTGTTGACGATGCGCAACGAGGCCACCGATCCGTCGCAGGCGGGATTCAACATTCCGCTCGAGGTGTTGGGTCTGCCCGAGTTCAAGAAGGCCTCCGCGGCATACGTCTCGCCGGATGGCCGGTCGGTCCGCTACCTGGTCCAGACCAAGCTCAACCCGTTCAGCTCCGAGGCGATGGATCAGGTCAACCAGATCCAGGATGTCGCGCGGGGCGCCCAGCCGAACACCACGCTGGCCGATGCCTCGATATCGATGGGCGGGTTCCCGGCCGGTCTGCGGGATACGCGGGACTATTACCAGCAGGACATCCGCTTCATCATGACTGCGACCCTCATCGTGGTTCTGTTGATCCTGATGTTGCTGCTGCGCTCGCTCGTCGCGCCGCTGTACCTCGTCGGATCCGTGGTGGTCTCGTACTTCGCGGCGCTCGGCATCAGCGTCCTGGTGTTCCAGAATCTCCTGGGCCAGCAATTGCATTGGAGTGTGCCTCCGCTGGCGTTCGTGGTGCTGATCGCGGTGGGTGCCGACTACAACATGCTCATGGTGTCGCGACTACGGGACGAGTCTCCACACAGCACCCGGTACGGCGTCATCCGCACCCTGAGCTCGACCGGAGGCGTCATCACCGCAGCGGGCCTGATCTTCGCCGCTTCGGTGGCCGGTCTCCTGTTCTCGTCGATCGGCATGGTGGTCCAAGGCGGCTTCATGATCGGTGTGGGCATCTTGCTGGACACCTTCGTCGTGCGCACCATCACGGTGCCCGCCGTCGCCGCGCTGATCGGTAAGGCGAACTGGTGGCCGTCACGATTCATCGGGCGGAAGGTGCGCACATGAGGAGCGATCTTGAAGTTGCGCACGCAACGGCGGGTGAGCACACGAGCGCGATGTGTGTGAGACTACGAAACGAGCGGGGAGATCGGGAGTGGAGATGAAGAAACTCCTTGCAGGACTTGCATTGTTGATGGCCACGAGCGTCACGGGATCCTCTGGCCTCGTCGGGAGCGCATGGGCCGACGAAACACCGGCCCCGACGCCGCCGCCGGGCGGACCGGCTGCAGGCACGCCGTCGAACCCAGGAACCGCGTATGCCTTGGGCGGGGCCCACGTCCTCGGGATCCCCTACGACGAGTACATCCGGATGACTGGGGAGAAGTGGTTCCCCGGCATGCACCGGACGAAAGTCGACTACCCGGCAGGTCAGGTTCAGGGTCACACCCTGGAACGTTTCTTCCCCGGCATCGGTGCGCTCGGGGAGAAGTTCTATCCCGGTATCGGGCTCGACGGTCCCAGCATCGGCGAGTCGGTCGACGAGGGAGAGGGCAACCTCGACGCGGCGATCCGCAACGGTGGCAAAGGGACAGCGATGGGGCTGTCCGAGGGAGCGCTCGTGCTCAATGCCGTGAAGGCGCGGCTCGCCAACGACCCGACCGCTCCGCCGCCCGACCAGTTGAGCTTCGCGACATTCGGCGATCCGATCGCCAGGCATCCCTTCGGTGAGAGTTTCCTGACCCAGAACTTCCCCGTCGGCAGCGTCGTGCCGTTCATGGACTACCGGATACCGGCTCCGGTGGAGAGCCAGTACCACACCGACCAGTACATCTCCGCCTACGACAGCATCGCCGACTGGCCCGACCGGCCCGATAACTGGATGAGCGTCATCAACGCGATCGCCGGACTGGCCACCGGTCACACCGCGATCGCGTTCACCGATCCGAGCAACGTGCCGCCGCAGAACATCCGGACCACGGTCAACTCCAAGGGCGCGACCACCACGACGTACATGGTTCCCGAAGAGCATCTTCCACTGGTGTTGCCCTTCAAATACCTCGGATACGACAAGAACACGCTCAACGAGTTGGACCGGGTGCTGCTGCCCATGGTGGATGCTGGTTATTCGCGCAACGACGATCCCGCGACCGCTCCGGTCACGGTAGACCCGGTGCACGGTTTCGACCCCGCGGAAGTGACCGCTCCCGCCAACGAGGCAACCTTCGGCGGCAACACCGATCCGATGTCGGAGTTGGCCAACGCCGCGTTGTCTGTGCTGAACCCGCACGGCGCGGGCTGACGCCGTTGCCGAACCGATTGATTCGACGAGTTACGGACGTGATGTGATGCCAAGTCCCCAATCATCCATTCTGTCGATGCTGCATGGACGTGCCAGTCTTCGTCCCGACGACGTCGCCTTCACCTTCACCGATTACACGGCGAACCCGGCGGGTGTCACCGAGTCCCTGACGTGGTCGCAGTTGTCCCGCCGAACGATGAACGCGGCACGGGAGATCAGCCTGCACGGGTCGGTCGGCGACCGGGCGGTGATCCTGGCCCCGCAGGGCCTCGAGTACATCCTGGCGTTCCTGGGCTCCATGCAGGCCGGTTTCGTGGCGGTCCCGCTTCCGATGCCGCACCGCGGCTCGAGCCACGACCGCGTGAGTGCGGTCTTCATCGATACCAAGCCGTCGGTGGTCCTGACCACGTCGGCGGTCGCCGAGGACGTCGGTGACTACGTGGATCAGTCGCGGCTGAGCACCGCGCCGAAGATCGTCGCGATCGACTCGCTGAACTTGGACGTCGACGACGGACCAAACGGATTCGACAGCGGCGCAATCGAATTCCCCGAAACGGCGTATCTGCAGTACAGCTCGGGTTCGACCCGGCTGCCCACCGGGGTGATGATCTCGCACCGCAACGTCCAGGCGAATTTCGAACAGCTCATGCGGGGGTTCTTCGCGGACACGCACGGGTCCATCAAGGACGCGACGATCGTGTCGTGGCTGCCCTTCTACCACGACATGGGTCTGGTGCTGGGTGTCTGCGCGCCCATCCTGAGCGGCTATCGGGCGGCGTTGACGAGCCCGCTCGCGTTCTTGGAAAGCCCGGCCCGGTGGGTGCGGGCACTCGCGGAGCATCCCAAGGCGTTTTCCGCGGCGCCGAACTTCGCCTTCGAGCTGGCCGCCCGCAAGACCAAGGACGCCGACCTCGCCGGGCTCGACCTCAGCGGCGTGGTGGGCATCATCAACGGCGCCGAGCGGGTCGAACCGGCCACTCTGGAACGTTTCGCAGACCGGTTCGCCCACTTCGGTTTTCGAGACCACATGCTGCGACCGTCATATGGTTTGGCGGAGGCGACCGTATTCGTGGCGACCGGCACCTGGAGTGAGTCGTCGGAGCCGGCCGCGTTCGACGTCGATGAACTGTCCGCGGGCCGGGTCCGGCGCTGTGCGGCCGGAAAAGGTTCTGTGCTGGTCAAATACGACGTGCCACAGTCACCGGCGGTGCGCATCGTCGATACCGAGACGAACCGGGAATGCGCGCCGGATGTGGTCGGCGAGATCTGGGTGCACGGCGACAATGTCGCGGCCGGTTACTGGAGCCGGTCGCCGGAGGAGCAGCAGTGCTTCGGCGCCACACTTGTCGACCCGACGCCGGGTACGCCGGACGGGCCGTGGTTGAAAACCGGTGACCTGGGCTTCATCTCGGACGGTGATCTGTTCATCGTCGGGCGCATCAAGGATCTGCTGATCATCCGCGGGCGTAACCACTACCCCGAGGACATCGAGGCGACGGTCCAGCAGATCACCGGTGGCCGGGTCGCGGCGATCTCGGTCCCGGTGAACAGCACCGAGAAGCTGGTGACCGTGATCGAGGTCAAGAAGCGGGGAGAGTCCCCCGTTGAGGCGGTGCACTGGCTCAAGGAGATCAAGAGCGACGTCACCTCGGCGATATCGAATGCGCACGGGTTGAATGTCGGAGATCTGGTCCTCGTTCCCCCCGGGTCGATCCCCACGACGACGAGCGGCAAGGTCCGTCGCGCCGCCTGCGTCGAGCAGTACCGGCAGGACGAATTCACCCGCTTGGACGCCTGAGCGCGTACTTCTGCGCGGCTCGGTCTACAGCCCGACGAATCCCACGATGAGCAGTACGCAGCCGACGGTGGCCACCACAGCGGCCACCTTGCGGTGGCGTTGGGTCTGTAGCCAGTCGTGCAGGGCAGCCAGCCCGGCGCGGGTGCGCTCGGGGGCAACCAGATGCGAGATCAGCGGGATTTCGACGAGACCGAACGCCACCACGTTGAACAGCAGGAGGGCACCCACCTGGGTGGCTGCTGCAGCGCCAGAGGCGACGATGAGCGCCAGCGCGGCCAGATAGTCGACCGACGGCAGCGCGATACCAAGCCCCGCGGCGCTCGCGGTCCACAGCGAATGGCCGCCCAGCAGTTCCTTGATGCGCGTCACGAGTGGTCCGGGTTGCCGCTCGGGCTTGGGCCCAAACCAGCGGGTGGGCCTTCCGATGGCCAGGGCGGCGGCAGCCAGCAGCGCCAATGCCCCCACCGCCAACTGGACCCTGGGCAGGGTGAAATGTGCCGACCCGAGGGCGGGCCGCAGCAGGAACAACACGATCAGGCCGACCGCTGTGCCCATCGCGAAGCCGCCGATGAGGAACGCCAGCAGCTGCAGCAGCGGGCGTGGCCGGTTGAGCATGAGGACCGTCATGCCGATGCGGAACGGCTCCAGGCTGACGGCTGCGGCCATCACCAGAAGCGGAATCCACATGATGGGGCCAACCTACCGGTATGCCGAGTGGGCGGTGTTCACCGCCGTCGCGACCCCTGGCCGGCGCTGTGTGAAGATGGAGGTGCTATGAGTGCAACAGATTTGAGCCCGACGTCGCTGCGTGAAGCGTTCGGCCACTTTCCGTCAGGTGTCATCGCGATTGCGGCCGAGGTAGACGGCACCCTCGTCGGCCTGGCGGCCAGCACCTTCGTGCCGGTGTCGCTCGACCCGCCGCTGGTGTCGTTCTGCGTGCAGAACTCGTCGACCACCTGGCCCAAGCTCAAGGACCTGCCGTCGCTGGGAATCAGCGTGCTCGGCGAATCGCATGACGAGGCGGCCCGCACACTCGCGGCCAAGACCGGGGACCGGTTCGCCGGCCTGGAGACCGAGTCACGCGAGTCCGGCGCGGTGTTCATCCACGGAACCAGCGTGTGGCTGGAGAGCGCCATCGAGCAGTTGGTGGAGGCCGGCGATCACACCATCGTGGTGCTGCGGGTCAGTGACATCACGGTCAACGCTGACGTGGCGCCAATCGTTTTCCACCGCAGCACGTTCCGCAAGCTCGGAGCCTGACTCCGGCGGCTACGGCCGAGTGTCGGTCCGGTCAGGGCCGCGCGGCGAGTTCGTCGCGGTATTTGGCGATGCGCTCCTCGATCTCGCCGGCATCGCCCGGGCGGCCCTCTTTACGGGCCAGTTCCGCCCGGACCGACAGTTCTCGGATCGCGGTCCGGATCTCGTTGATGCTGTGAGTCTGTCCCATGCTCATGGAGCTGCCTTTCGACGGTGATTGGCTGCTTTCTTCGAGCCTACGCCGTCGGCCGGGGTTTCCTCCGGGCCTCCAGAACAACGAAATGGTCGTTCCCGGACCCTGGGAACGACCATTTCGTTGCTTTCGAAGGCCGAGCGTGGTGCCTAGCTCATCGGCGGAACAGCTTGTTGCCCAGCCACACAATCGGGTCATACTTCCGGTCGGCGACCCGTTCCTTCATCGGGATCAGCGCGTTGTCGGTGATCTTGATGTTCTCGGGGCACACCTCGGTGCAGCACTTGGTGATGTTGCAGTAGCCCAGGCCGAACTCGTCTTGCGCCATGTCCTTGCGATCCAGGACGTCGAGGGGGTGCATGTCCAACTCGGCGATCCGCATGTGGAACCGCGGCCCGGCGAACGCCTCCTTGTTCTCCTCGTGATCGCGCACCACGTGGCAGACGTTCTGGCACAGGAAGCACTCGATGCACTTCCGGAACTCCTGGCTGCGGTTCACATCCTCCTGCTGCATCCGGTACTCGCCGGGCTGCAGTTCCTTGGGCGGCGTGAACGACGGGATCTGGCGTGCCTTTTCGTAGTTGAAAGACACATCGGTCACCAGATCGCGCATCACCGGGAAGGTCCGCAGCGGCGTCACTGTGACGGTTTCGGACGGATCGAAGGTCGACATCCGGGTCATGCACATCAACCGGGGACGGCCGTTGATCTCGGCCGAACAGGACCCGCACTTGCCGGCCTTGCAGTTCCACCGCACCGCCAGGTCCGGTGTCTGGGTGGCCTGCAGTCGGTGGATGATGTCGAGCACCACCTCACCGTCGTTCACCTCGACGGTGTAGTCCTGCAGCCCACCGCCGGACTCATCGCCGCGCCAGACGCGCAGGTTCGCGTTGTAGGCACTCATGCTCAGCCCTTCCGATCTGGGTGTTCAGCCAGTTCTTGTGCGGTGTAATACTTTTCGAGTTCGGACAGCTCGAACGTGGCCAGCAGGTCCTCCCTCATCGGCAGCTGCGACTCGGGTGTCACCGTCACGTCCGGCACCACCTGGTCGTCACCGACTGCCCGGCACACCAGGAGGGTGTTGCGCCAGTTGGGATCCATGTCCGGATAGTCGTCCCGGGTGTGCCCGCCGCGGCTCTCGGTTCGGGCCAGCGCTGCCTTGGCCACGCACTCGCTGACCAGCAGCATGTTGCGCATGTCGATGGCCAGGTGCCAGCCCGGGTTGAACACGCGACCGCCCTCGACGCTGACGTTGTGCACACGGGTGCGCAGCTCGGCCAGCTTGGCCAGGGCCTCCTCGATCTCCTCGGCCTTGCGGATGATGCCGACCAGGTCGTTCATGCACTGCTGCAGCTCGGCGTGAAGCGTGTACGGATTCTCCGGATTGGCGTGAGGCTCGAATGGTGCCAGTGCCAGCTCGGTGGCCTCGACGAGCGCTGCTTCGCTGACCTTGGGCCGCTCCGGCAGTGCCGCCACGTAGTCGGCCGCGCCGAGGCCGGCGCGCCGGCCGAACACCAGCAGATCCGAAAGTGAATTGCCGCCAAGGCGATTGGAGCCGTGCATGCCGCCCGAGCACTCGCCCGCCGCGAACAACCCGGGCGTGGCCGCGCCACCGGTGTCGGGATCGACCTCGATGCCACCCATCACGTAGTGGCAGGTGGGCCCGACTTCCATCTCGTCTTTGGTGATGTCGACCTCGGCCAGCTCCATGAACTGGTGGTACATCGACGGCAGCCGGCGTTTGATCTCCTCGGTCGGCATGCGGGAGGCGATGTCGAGGTACACGCCGCCGTGCGGCGAGCCGCGACCGGCTTTCACCTCGGAGTTGATGGCGCGGGCCACCTCGTCGCGGGGGAGTAGGTCAGGGGTGCGGCGTGCCGAGTCGTTGTCCTTGAGCCACTGGTCGGCCTCCTCCTCGGTCTCGGCGTACTGGCCCTTGAACACCGCGGGGATGTAGTCGAACATGAACCGCTTGCCCTCGGAGTTCTTCAGCACCCCGCCGTCACCGCGGACACCCTCGGTGACCAGGATGCCCTTCACCGACAGCGGCCAGACCATGCCGGTCGGGTGGAACTGGATGAACTCCATGTTGATCAGGCCCGACCCGGCGCGCAGGGCCAGGGCGTGGCCGTCGCCGGTGTACTCCCAGGAGTTCGACGACACCTTGAAGGACTTGCCGATGCCGCCGGTGGCCAGCACGATCGCGGGGGCCTCGAAGAGCACGAAGTTGCCGGACTCGCGGTAGTAGCCGAACGCGCCGGCGATCCGGTCACCGTCTTTGATCAGCTCGGTGATCGAGCACTCGTGGAAGACCTTGATCCTGGCCTCGTAGTCGCCGAGTTCCTTCTTATCCTCCTGCTGCAGCGAGACGATCTTCTGCTGCAGCGTGCGGATGATCTCCAGACCGGTGCGGTCGCCGACGTGGGCCAGCCGCGGGTAGGTGTGCCCGCCGAAGTTGCGCTGGCTGATCCGGCCGTCCTTGGTCCGGTCGAACAGCGCGCCGTAGGTTTCCAGTTCCCAGACCCGGTCGGGGGCCTCCTGCGCATGCAGCTCGGCCATGCGCCAGTTGTTGAGGAACTTTCCGCCGCGCATGGTGTCACCGAAGTGCACCTGCCAGGAGTCCTTGGTGTTGACGTTGCGCATGGCCGCCGCACAGCCGCCCTCGGCCATCACGGTGTGAGCCTTGCCGAACAACGACTTGGTCACCACCGCCACCCGCAGGCCGCGTTCGCGCGCCTCGATCACCGCGCGTAATCCGGCCCCGCCGGCACCGATCACGACAACGTCGTAAGTGTGCCGTTCCAACTCGCCCATAGAAATTCCCCACTCGCCTTTCGCGTGTATCTACTTGTCGGCCAATGAATTCAGCTGGCCGACTCAGCCGATGAACCTGAGATCCGAGATGGTGCCGCTGGCTACCAACATGATGTAGAAGTCGGTCAGTACCAGGGTGCCCAGCGTGATCCAGGCGAAAAGCATGTGGCGGGTGTTGAGTTTGCTCACCTGTGTCCACATCCAGTAGCGCACAGGGTGTTTGGAGAAGTGCTTGAGCCGACCGCCGGTGACGTGCCGGCATGAGTGGCAGGACACCGTGTAGACCCAGAGCAGGATGACGTTGCCGACCAGAATCAGGTTGCCGAGGCCGAACCCGAAGCCGGACGGTGAATGGAACGCCACGATCGCGTCGTAGGTGTTGAGCAGTGAGATCAGCACCGCGGCGTAGAAGAAGTACCGGTGCAGGTTCTGCATGATCAGCGGAAGGCGGGTTTCCCCAGTGTATTTCGCGTGTGGCTCGGCCACCGCGCAGGCGGTCGGGGACTGCCACACCGACCGGTAGTACGCCTTGCGGTAGTAGTAGCACGTCAGCCGGAAGGCCAACAGGAACGGCAGTGAGATGAACGCCATCGGGATGAACCAGGGCAGCTCGCCGACCCACTGTCCGAGGTGGCTCGATCCGGGCGCGCACGCCGTGCTGATACACGGCGAGTAGAAGGGCGTCAGGTAGTGGTAGTCCTCTACCCAGTACGCGCTTCCCCAGAACGCCCGGACCGTCGCATAGATGACGAATGCCGCGAGCCCCAGATTGGTCAATAGTGGTGCCTGCCACCAACGGTCGGTCCGTAGGGTGCGTTGGGGGATCTGCGCTCTGGTGGGCGAGAAGACCCCGGTCGCGCGACGGTCAGCGGTGGGTGCGCTCACGGTTCCCTTTCTGAGGTTCAGTTGTTCGTCGGGCGTCGGACGCCCGTGAGCTCAGCGGTATCCGCCCAGGCCCTCGTCGGCGACGTCCTGCCAGAACTCGCTTCCGTATTGGGTGTCGGGGATGCCGATTTTCTCGCGGGCTGGTTTTTGGCGTGTCACGCCGTGACGCATCTCCAGCTCTTCGGCGTCGATGTCCAACCGCTCGATATCGTTGAGGATCCGCTCGGCGTCGTTCATCACGCGGCGCATGGCGGGGGAATCCCCGTACTTCGACGCCAACGTGGTGACACAGCGACGCATGTCGCCGATCAAGTTGTGCAGTTCAGAGAACTCGGTGGTGGTGGACAAGTGACCTCCTCGGGCTGAAGGTGTCAGGGCTCACAGTACGACAACCAATGCTAGCCACATCACGATCGGGACGTGATGCGCATCACGTCCCGGGAGGTGTCCCGGACCGCTCGCGATCAGCCGCAGGAACCCTGGTCGTAGTGTGGGTTCCGTTGGCTTGGCGCCTCGCCGAATCGCATCTGAGCAGGACATCTGAGCACCTGGAGGAGCTATGAGTGAGACCACGTTGCAGGAGCAGGCGGCCGCGCTGCTGGCGCTGCACCAACCCGGCAACCCCGTCGTGTTGCCCACGGTGTGGGATGCCTGGTCGGCGCGCCTGGCGGTCGGCGAGGGCTTCTCCGGGCTGAGCGTGGGCAGCCACCCGCTGGCCGATTCGATCGGTAAGGCCGACGGGGAGGTGATGTCGTACGACGACCTGCTGACCCGGGTGCGGCAAATCACCGACGCGGTCGACGTGCCGGTGTCGGTGGACATCGAGTCCGGTTACGGCGAGCGGCCCGAGCGGTTGATCGAGGGTCTGTTGGACGTCGGCGCGGTCGGGTTGAACATCGAGGACACCGTGCACAAGGAGGACAAGCGGCTGCGCAGCTCCGCCGAGCACGCCGAGCTGGTGCGGCAGCTGCGCGCGGCGGCGGATGCCGCGGGGGTGCACGTGGTGATCAATGCGCGTACCGATCTGTTCCTGCGCAAGGACGGCGATGCCGCTGATCGGGTGGACCGGGCGATCGCCCGGTTGTCCGAGGCCGCAGCGGCGGGTGCCGATTCGTTGTTCCCGGCCGGGTTGGCCGACCCGGAAGGGTTGGGACGCTTCGTCTCTGAGGTACCGCTGCCGGTCAGCGTGACCGTTCCACCCGATTCCGCCGATCTGACTGCGCTGGCGGAACTCGGCGTCGGGCGCATCACCTTCGGTCCGTTCCTGCAGGCCGTGCTGAGTGCCCGGGCCAAGGAAGTGCTCGGCCGCTGGCGTTAGTCTTCAGCGATTTGCGCGAACTACCGCCTCTCGACGTGCGAATTGTGCCAATAATTGCGCACTGATACGTCGAGCGGGCGGGATGCAGCGATGGGTTGGCGCATAAGAAGTGTGGTGACGCTGGTTGCGGTCGGTGGGATGGCGGTGAGTGGGATCGGCGCCGCCCCTGCCTCGGCATCGGAGTTCTCACCGTTCTCGAATCAGATCCGGCAGTGTGATTTCGTGCCCGCGCAGTTCCTCGACGGTATGGGTTCGGGGTCCGGCTCGGGCTGGACCGACGTCAGCACCGACGGTTCCGATGTGCGGGCGCAGGTGCATCTGCAATCGGCGCAGCCGGACACCGAATATCGGATCCGGCTCATTCAGCTGCCGCGCTCGGCGGCCGCCACGTGCAGCCCGGGCGCTCCGGGAGTGGTCAGCGGCGTGTTGCACACCGATGTCAGCGGCACCGCGACCGTCACGGTTTCCGGGCCGGTCATGGCCAACGCGACCGAGGCCTGGGTGGTCGCCGAGGGACCCCCGCCGCCTGGCCGTATCCGCGGCGAGGTCTACACGTCGGATTTTCGGGCGAAACTCTGACGTGTGCGCGAAAGCCGGTGGATGCCACCGGCTTTCGATATCAGTGCTACCTCAGCCGGATGCGGACGGCCAGGGCGGCGCATGCGATCACTACGGTGCCACCGAGCACTGTCGACCAGGTCAGCCGCTCGTGCAATACCAGGGCCGCCCAGGCGATCGTCATCACCGGCTGGACCAACTGGACCTGACTCACCTGGGTCATCGGCCCGATGGCCAGGCCGCGGTACCAGGCGAAGAAACCCAGATACATGCTGACCACCGCCAGGTAGCCGAACGCGGCCCACTGCACGGGTGTCGCATGCGGCGGTTGCTGCACGACGGCCAGCCCCGTCAAGGCCAGCATCACCGGCGCTGCCACCACCAGAGCCCAGGACACCGTCTGCCAGGCGCCCAGCTCGCGGGCCAGCAACCCGCCCTCGGCGTACCCGATTGCCGCCGCCAGCACCGCGCCGAACAACAGCAGATCCGGCCAGCTCAGATGGCCCAGCCCGGAGCCGTGCACCATCGCGAACACCACTGCGGCCAGGGCCCCGGCCGCCGCCATCACCCAGAACGCGGCCGGCGGGCGCTCGTGACCGCGCAGCACCGCGCACACCGCGGTGGCGGCCGGCAGCAGTGCGACCACGATGGCGCCGTGGCTGGCGGGGGCGACCGTGAGTGCGTAGGAGGTCAGTAGCGGAAAGCCGGCCACGACGCCTGCCGCCACGACGGCCAGCCGGGCCCACTGCCGAGCCGAGGGTAGCGACTGCCGAGTCAGCGCCAGCGCGG
>MSTD01000003.1:121554-176534 GCA_001942045.1 Mycolicibacterium porcinum | reverse complement strand
CTCCTACGCACTCACGGTCGCCCCCGCCAGCCACGGCGGCCGCGATGGCAGCGGCGACGACGGCGCGCCCGGCCCCGATGAACAGCGGGGAGAGCCCGCCGGTGGCGACTTTGGTGAACACGATGGTGAACGAGAACGCGGTGACACCCAGCAGCCCCCACCGCAATCCGGAGTGGGATAGCGCCGACTGCTTCTCCCGAGTAGCGCTACTCTGTATCAACATGGATAACGATAGCACTGAGCGGATCGTGTCCGGCCTGCGAAAGTGGATCAGCACCGCGCCGCCGGGCGCGCAGCTACCGTCCAACCGGGCCTTGGTGACCGAATATGCGGCCAGCCCGGTGACGGTCGCCAAGGCCATGCGCACGCTGCGCAGCCAGGGTCTGGTGGAGAGCAGGCCGGGAGTCGGGACGTTCGTGCGCGCGGTGCGCAGCGCGCGCCTGCCCGATTACGGTTGGCAGACCGCCGCGCTGGGGTCCCCGCAGGCGCGCATCCCCGCACTGTCGACGCCGCTGCGCAGCGTCGCGCCCGATGTGATCGCGTTGCACTCCGGTTATCCCGTCGCCGATCTCCTTCCCCAGCGCCTGGTCCGCACGGCATTCGCGCGGGCCGCCCGCGGGGATGCCGCGGTGACCGCCGCGCCCGCTCCTGGGCGGCCCGACCTCCAGGCCTGGTTCGCCCAGGAACTAGGCGAGGCTTTCGGTGCGGGCGTGACACCGCCGACCGCCCGCGAGGTCATCGTGCTGCCCGGCAGTCAGAGCGGTCTGAGCTCGATCTTCCGGGCGCTGGTCGGGTTCGGACAGCCGATGTTGATCGAATCGCCCAGCTACTGGGGCGCCATCCTGGCCGCTGCCCAGTGCGGTGTGCGGCTCGTACCGGTGCCCAGCGGGCCGCAGGGCCCCGAACCGGAGGAGCTTTCCCGAGCCTTCGCGCAGACCGGCGCCAGGGTGTTCTACGCGCAGCCGAACTACGCCAATCCGACTGGTGCGCAATGGAATCCTGAGCTCGCCGGCCAGGTGCTGGAGGTGGTGCGCAGCCATGGCGCGTTCCTGGTCGAGGACGATTGGGCGCACGATTTCGGCATCGACAGCACCTCCAGGCCGGTCGCGGCCGCCGACGACGCCGGTCATGTCATCTATCTGCGGTCGCTGACCAAGAGTGTGTCGCCGTCGATCCGGGTGGCGGCGATGGTGGCCAGGGGCCCGGCCCGGGACCGGATCCTGGCCGACCGCGGTGCGGAATCGATGTACGTCAGTGGGTTGCTGCAGGCCGCGGCACTCGACGTCGTCACCCAGCCGGCTTGGCGGACCCACCTGCGCGACTTGCGTCAGCAGTTGCGGGCCCGGCGGGAACTGCTGATCGCCGCGTTGGCCGAGCACGCCCCCGGAGCCCAGTTGGATCATGTGCCCCGCGGCGGGCTGCATCTGTGGCTGCGGTTGCCCGACGCGATCAACCTGCAGCGCCTGGTGCGAGAGTGTGAGGCCGAGTCGGTGCTGGTGGCGGCGGGCAACGAGTGGTTTCCGGCCGAGCCGGCGGGGCCGTACCTGCGGCTCAACTTTTCGGGGCCGGATCCACAGCGTTTCGCCGAGGCCGCCGGGGTCATCGGTCAGGCGTTGGCCCGCCAGTTGGATTAGCTCGACCTCACGGCAGCACTTCCTCACATGTGCGTCGCGCAGAACGTGAGGACACCGTGACGGGCGCTTCACACAGGGCGACATTTCGGCAACGTCGGATTCCTAACCTCGCCATATGTCGTCAACTCAGAACGTCGTGGTCGTCGGACACGGCATGGTGGGCCACCGCTTCGTCGAGGCGTTGCGGTCGCGTGACACCGCAGGTGCCTGGCGGATCACCGTCCTGTCCGAGGAAGCTGACGCCGCCTATGACCGGGTCGGGCTGACCGGATACACCGAGCACTGGGACCGGGCCAAGCTCGCCCTGCCGGGTAACGACTATGCCGGTGACGACCTGGTCGATCTTCGCCTCGGATGTGCGGTCACCGAGATCGACCGGGAGGCCCGGACGGTGCGCACCGTCACCGGCGAGAACTTCGAGTACGACGCGCTGGTGTTGGCCACCGGGTCGTACGCCTTCGTGCCGCCGGTGCCGGGACGCGACCTGCCGGGCGTACACGTCTACCGCACGCTGGACGACCTCGACGCGATCCGCGCCAGTGCCAAGCGGGCGCTGGACTCGAAGTCACCGGTCGGAGTCGTGATCGGTGGTGGTCTGCTGGGCCTGGAAGCGGCAAATGCGTTGCGCCAGTTCGGTCTGCGGACCCACGTCCTGGAGATGTCGCCGCACCTGATGGCTGCCCAGCTCGACGAGGCCGGAGGCACCCTGCTGAACCGCATGATGCGGGGCCTGGACATCGAGGTGCACACCGCGGTCGGCACCGAGAGCATCCAGCCGGCGCAGCGGCACAAACCGCTGCGTAAGTCCGACGTCGACGATTCGATGCGGCTGTCACTGAACGACGGCACCACGATCGACGCCGGCCTGGTCGTCTTCGCCGCCGGTGTGCGCCCGCGCGACGAGTTGGCCCGGGCGGCCGGCCTGGACATGGCGCAGCGCGGTGGCGTTCTCACCGACCTGTCCTGTGTCACAAGCGATCCCAGTATCTATGCGATCGGGGAGGTGGCCGCCATCGAGGGCCGCTGCTACGGCCTGGTGGCGCCTGGTTACACCACCGCCGAGGTGGTGGCCGATCGACTGCTCGGCGGCGAGGCCGAGTTTCCCGGCGCCGACATGTCCACCAAACTCAAGCTGCTCGGCGTCGACGTCGCCAGTTTCGGTGACGCCAAAGGGAATACGCCGAACTGCCTGGAGGTCGTGGTCAATGACCCGGTCAAGCAGACCTATGCCAAGCTGGTGCTCTCCGATGACGCCAAGACGCTGCTCGGTGGAATCCTGGTCGGTGACGCATCGGCCTACGGTGTGCTGCGCCCGATGGTCGCCAGCGAGCTGCCCGGAGACCCGCTGGCATTGATCGCGCCGGTGAGTGACGGCAATGCACCGGCGCTGGGCGTGGCCGCGCTGCCCGACATCGCGCAGATCTGCTCGTGCAACAACGTCACCAAGGGTGATCTGAAGGAAGCCATCTGCGGCGGCTGCGACGATGTGCCCAGTCTCAAGAAGTGCACGCTGGCCGGCACCTCGTGCGGTTCCTGCGTGCCGCTGCTCAAGCAGCTGCTGGAGGCCGAGGGGGTCGAGCAGTCCAAGGCGTTGTGCGAGCACTTCACCCAGTCCCGCGCCGAGCTGTTCGAGATCATCAGCGCCACCGAGATCCGCACCTTCTCCGGCCTGATCGAGAAGTTCGGCACCGGAAAGGGTTGCGACATCTGCAAACCCACCGTCGCGTCGATCCTGGCATCCACCAGCTCCGACCACGTGCTCGACGGTGAGCAGGCCTCGCTTCAGGATTCCAACGACCACTTCCTGGCCAACATCCAGAAGAACGGCAGCTATTCGGTGGTGCCGCGGTCGCCGGGCGGTGAGATCACTCCTGAGCAGTTGATCCTGATCGGTGAGATCGCAAGGGATTTCGACCTCTACACCAAGATCACCGGTGGTCAGCGGATAGACATGTTCGGCGCCCGCGTCGAGCAGTTGCCGCAGATCTGGGCGCGTCTGGTCGAGGGCGGCATGGAGTCCGGGCATGCCTACGGCAAGTCGCTGCGTACCGTGAAGAGTTGTGTCGGCAGCACCTGGTGCCGTTACGGTCAACAGGATTCGGTGAACATGGCCGTCGAGATCGAGAAGCGGTACCGCGGGCTGCGCTCACCGCACAAGATCAAGATGGCGGTCTCGGGATGCGCCCGCGAATGCGCCGAAGCGCAGAGCAAGGACGTCGGCGTCATCGCCACCGAACAGGGCTGGAACCTCTACGTGTGTGGCAACGGCGGCATGTCGCCACGCCACGCCCAGTTGCTGGCCGGCGACCTCGATGACGAGACGCTGATCCGCTACATCGACCGCTTCCTGATGTTCTACATCCGCACCGCCGACCGGCTGCAGCGCACCGCGCCGTGGCTGGAGGCGATGGACGGCGGGTTGGACCATCTACGCGACGTCGTCTGCCACGACTCCCTCGGTCTGGCAGCCGAATTCGAGGCGGCCATGGAGCGGCACGTCGCAGGCTACGCCTGCGAGTGGAAAGGTGTCCTGGACGATCCGGAGAAGCTGTCGCGCTTCGTGTCGTTCGTCAATGCACCGGACGTGGACGATCCGACCATCACCTTCACCGAGCGCGGCGGCCGCAAGGTGCCGACCAGTCTGGGTATGCCCTCGATCATTCAGGAGGCGAAATGACACTGCTCGACGACCACCAGGACGTCGACGCCGCCATGCCGAGGGAGTGGACGACGGCCTGCCGGTACGACTTCCTGACGCCGTGCCGTGGCGTCGCGGTGCTGCTGCCGGACGGTGCGCAGGCGGCGCTGTTCCGGCTTGACGACGGTTCCCTGCACGCGGTGGGCAACATCGACCCGTTCTCCGGTGCGGCGGTGATCTCCCGGGGGATCGTGGGTGATCGGGCCGGCCGGGCGACGGTGCAGTCGCCGATCAAGAAGCAGGCGTTCGCGCTCGACGACGGCAGTTGTCTCGACGACGATGCGGTGTCGATCCCGGTGTACCGGACCCGACTCACCCCCGGCGGGTTTGTTCAGATCTCGGCCTGATCGGTCGCCCGGCTCCAGTGGGCATCGCGGCCCTGGAGCTTGCGGCGCTCCACGGCCCCGCGGCGCTCGAGCACGGTCAGATTGCGGTACACCGACTCGATCACGACGGGTGCGTGGAAGTGCTCGTGCATGTCGTCACGTAGCTGGGCAGTGGTCATCGGCCGGGACGTGCGTTCCAGAGTGTTCAGCAGGTGTTCACGCAGACGTTCGGCCGGGACCCGGTTACCGGGTCGCACTGCCGCGCGCGTCGTCTCGACGGGCTGTGCCCGCCGGTGTTGTCACCTGCACCTTTGCCTCTGCTCCTACCGAATCGCTCGACGATCGCGATAACGATAGCTGAGTTTCGGGCCGGTTCTGACACCATGAGCCGCCGGCAAACGATCAGAGAATTTGTTCCTGCGTCAACTACCTGTACAGCGGCTGTTTCGGTGGGAAATTTGCCAGATTTGCATGGTCGGGAGAGTTTCCAAAGCTGTGGTGCGCCTCTCTCTGGCTAACTAGAATAGTTCGCTGGGTGTGTTTAGACTCCCTCTCAAGGAAGCAGCGTCAGAGGGGCTGACAAGGGATGTTTGCGCGTTCGGTAATGAATTTGGTGGGGGCGGCGGCGATGCTGGGCGCACTCGGGGCAACGTTCATACCCCTGGCCTTGAATGCCGTGGATCGCGCCGGTCAACCCATCCCCTGCGGTAACGGAGCGCGGCCGGATTACGGCGTCGCCGCTCAGCAGGACCAGCTCAACATGGACCAGCACACGCTCGCCGGGCCGGGATTCATGGCTAGTGATTACGTCGAGCAATGTTCGGCGTTGGTCGCCACCCGGCGGTCGGCGTTCTTCGCGGTGGCGGGCGCCGGGGGCGTACTGCTGCTGGCGGGCACGGCCGGGCCGCTGATCGTGCGGTCGATCCGCTCACGCCGCGGCCGGCAGGCTCAGTACCCCGGCGCGGCGGAACCGGTTGGCAATCAGCCGAACCATCCCGGGGTGGGTGCCCAGTGGGGCACTCACGAGGTCGGCGCCGGATTCACGCAGCCGGTCCTGGAAAAGCCCGTCGGCGAGCAGGTAGGACGCCACAGCTATGCGGCGATGGCCGCGGCGGCGCTGCGTGGCGACGGCTTCGGCAACGGTGGGCGCACCGGTCGCGGCGAAGGCCATTTCTACGCGGTCGCCGGTCATCGCTGACAGCAGGGCCGCGGTGCGCCGGAGGTCGGACTGGGCATTTCCGTCGGACGTGCCTGCTGCCGCCAGGATCACCGAATCACCTGGCCGCCAGCCTGATTCGGCGAGACGGTCGGCGAGGACGCGAACGGTGCCGTGATCCGGACCCAATGGTTGGGTGACGGTCACGGCCGGGTGTCCACTGGCCGCGACGTGGGTGGGTACGTCGACCCGGACGTGGTATCCGGCAGCCAGGAACGCGGGCACCACCACCGCCGGGCAATCTGTCGGCAGCGTTGCGAGGACTTCGCTCGGTGTCGGGCCCACCACGTCGACGAAGGAGACGTGCACGGGCCGGCCCAGCATGTCGGATACCCGCGCGGCGAGATCGCCGATCATCGCGACGCCGCCCGGTTTGCGGGTTCCGTGGGCGGCCAGGACCAGGCTCATCGCGCCTGGACCATCTCGGGTTCGTCGACGGCCAGCCGGTAACCTCGCTTCACCACCGTCGACACGATGTTCTTGTCTCCCAACGCAGTACGAAGCCGCAGGACGGCGGTCTCCACCGCGTGGGTGTCGGTGCCGGTGCCGGGTAGGGCGCTGAGCAGATCGAACCGGGACACCACCGCGCCCGGACGGTGCGCCAGTGCGCGGATGGTCGCCATCCCGGCGGGAGACAGCGACTTGACCGTGCCGTCGACCAGAACGCAGGTGCCCCGGATCTCGAGCGTGTGTCCGGCGACCCGGACTGTCCGGGCCTGCAGCATCGGTAGTTCGTCGGTGATGTGACGGGCCAAGGCGCCCAACCGCATTCGTTCGGGTGCCGATGTCGGAACACCGAGCCGGACCAGCGGCCGCGCAGTCACCGGCCCCACGCACATGGCGTGGACGTCGCTACGCAGCGCTGCCAGCAGCCGGTCGGCGATATCCATCTCGGTCGCCCGCATCAGCACCGAGGCCACCGCCATGGCCGAGGTGAAACTGACTGCGTCGAACCGCCTTTCGGCGATCCCGGCGACCATCTGATCGAACTCGCCGTCCCGTGGCGCGGGATGCCAGCGGTACACCCGAATCGGCACCACCTCGGCGCCCGCGGCCCGCAGCTCGTCGAGAAACTCGGGGAACGGGTCCCACTCGTCGGTGGCCCCGTGCAACTGCACGGCGATGCGTTGTCCCGCGACGCCCTGATCGAGGAGGTAGCGCAACACCTCTCGGGAAGACTCCGAGTCCGGCGACCATTCCTCGGGCAGGCCCGCGGCCCGCAGCGCCCCCGTGGCTTTCGGGCCACGGGAGACGATGCGGGCGTTGCTCAGTGCGTCGGTGAGCTCGGTGGCCAGGCCCCAGCCATCGGCGGCGGCGAACCAGCCGCGGAAACCGATGCCGGTGGTCGCGACCACGATGTCCGGGGGGACTTCGATGAGCGATGCGGTGTGGGCGCGCAACTCCTCGTCGTCGGGCAGCGGAACCATCGTGATGGCGGCCGCGCTGGTCACCGTCGCGCCACGCCTGGTCAGCAGCGCGCTCAGCTCGTCGGCACGTCGGGCGGAAGTCACCGCCACACGAAAACCTGTGAGCGGTGCCCAGTCGGGCTCGTTCATGGGTCCAGTGAAGGCATCTCGTGTTTCCAAGTTATTACCCGGCCATTGCCTCGGCATGTCGGTCCGCCGGGGCCGTTGTGACCCCGGTCGCAGCCGGCCGTCGCACGTAACGGAACCAGGTGAACGCCGAAGCCACGATGTAGAAGGCCAGGAAGATCCAGAACGCTGCCGTCGCCGATCCGCTGGACAGGTAGGACTGCCGCAGGGCCAGGTTGATCCCCACCCCGCCCAGCGCGCCGATGGCGCCGGCGAACCCGATCAGGGCGCCCGACATCGACAGCGACCACCGCTGCCGCTGTTCCTCGCTCACCTGCAGGGAGTGACTGCGGGCCTCGAAGATCGACGGGATCATCTTGTACACCGACCCGTTGCCCAGGCCGGACAGCAAGAACAGGGCGATGAACCCGATGACGTAGCCGGCCATCATCAGGCCGTTGGCCGCTCCGGCGGTGTGATCGTCAACCATGCTGATCGCGACCAGCAGGCCGGCCGCCAGGATCATGCCGCCGAACACCGCCAGCGTCACCCGACCGCCGCCGATCCGGTCGGCCAGTTTGCCGCCGTACACCCGGGACAGTGAGCCGAGCAGCGGGCCGATGAAGGCGATCTGCGCCGCATGCAGCGAGGCCTGCGCCGCGGTCTGACCGCCGGCGGCGAAGTTGATCTGCAACACCTGGCCGAACGCGAACGCGAAGCCGATGAAGGATCCGAACGTGCCGATGTAGAGCAGCGAGATGACCCAGGTATCCCGTTCTGCCAGAATGGCTTTCATCGCACCCAGATCGATGTTGTGCTGTTCGAGGTTGTCCATGTAGAGCGCCGCGCCGATTCCGGCCACGGCCAGTGCCACCAGGTAGATGGCGCACACCCAGTACGGCGAACGGTTACCGGCGGTGGCGATCACCAGCAGGCCGACGAGCTGGATCATCGGAACGCCGATGTTGCCGCCGCCGGCGTTGAGTCCCAGTGCCCAGCCTTTGAGTCGTTGCGGGTAGAAGGCGTTGATGTTGGTCATCGACGAGGCGAAGTTGCCGCCGCCGAAACCGGCCAGCGCCGCGCACAGCAGATAGGGCCACAGCGGTAGTCCCGGATGGGCCAGCAGCACCATGGTTCCGACCGTGGGGATCAGCAGGACGAAGGCGGAGAACACCGTCCAGTTGCGGCCGCCGAAGGTGGCCGTGGCCAGCGTGTAGGGGATACGCAGGCAACCGCCCACCAGGGTGGCGGTGGCGCCCAACAGGAACTTGTCCCCGGCTGAGAAGCCGTACACGGCCTCGGGCATGAACAACACCATGACCGACCAGATCGACCAGATGGAGAAGCCGACATGCTCGGCGAACACCGACCAGATCAGATTCCGTCGCGCGATGTATTTGTTTCCGGCTTCCCAGGCCAATGTGTCCTCGGGATCCCAGTTGGTGATGCGATTCGACTTCAGCAGAGTGGGCATGGCGCAAAAGTAGGAAGCGATTATTGCGCAGGCGCTCCCCGCGGTGACCCGGCCGTGAAATTCCGCTCACCCGCTTGCACGCAGTGGTGTGAGCCCTGTGCTTTCTGGTGGTTACCAGACGTCGCCGTCGCGCCAGTCGCAGGTGATCTCCGCGGTGGTGTCGAGTTCCATCCCAGCGGGCAGGTCGACCGGCAGGACGAACAGGGACCGGTCGTCTTCGGGTGTGCGCGTCACCCCGGCCGGCTTCAGCACCGAGGTCGGCCCCTGCCAGGGCACCCAGCCGCGGGCGATGTAGATGTCCCTGGCGGACTCAGACGAGCTGAGCGCGCCCAGCTGGTAGGCGCCGCGCAGCACCTGCTCGACACCGTCCATGACGGCGCTGGCCAGGCCTTGGCCACGCCAATCCTCGCGTACCGCCACGGCTTCCACGTAGCCACAGCGCAGCGCGGTGTCGCGGTAGATCAGCCGCCGCTGAACCACGGCGGCATGCGCGATCATGGCGCCGTGGTGGCAGATGAAGGCGTGCATACCGCCGAGCGAGTGCTCCCAGTCGGCGTCGGTGAAATCGCCCTCGAACGCCTCGATGACCATCCGCCGGGCACCCTCGCGGGTCTCGTGGTCGAGATCGGCGGTGTGGACGAGACGGGCGGTGTGCAAGATCCCGCCTCGAACGGGCGTGCTGACGTCCTGGAAAGGCACACCCTTGTTTTACCAGCGCGGCGCGCCGGTGTCTCTACGTCGCGGGTCGTCCAGCGGACAGGCCGAACTCCCCGGGCGCCGTTTTCCACACCTGGGTCGCTGATCGCCGGGATCGCAACCCTGACGTGGAAAACGACGACCGGAACGGTCCAGGCTCTAGTCCTCGAACGGCCGCCGAGGATGCGCCCAGTGCAATCGCACGGTCTGCCCGGGCCGGACCTGCCCCAGCTTGTCGATGTCCTCGTCGGTCACCACGCCGATCACCGGATAGCCGCCCGTGACGGGGTGGTCAGGCCCGAGAATCACCGGAAAACCGTTGGGCGGGATCTGGATTGCCCCGCGTGTCGCGCCTTCGCTGGGCAGCTGGCGGTCGGGCCAGCGGTAGTCCAGTGGCATGCCGACCAGACGCATCCCGACCCGGTCACTGTGGGTGGTCACCAGCCAGTTGGTCCGCACCAGCACGTCGGGGTCGACGAACCAGTCGTCCCGCGGGCCGGGCACCACATTGAGTTCCAGCACGTCGTCGGTGATCGAGGCGACCGGTGCCTGGTCGGTCTCGGGCAGGTCGGCGGTGTGTTCACCGACCGGCAGGATGTCGCCGGGCCGCAGCGGGGCCGGCCCGATCGCCGACATGACGTCATAGCTCCGCGAGCCCAGCACCGGTTCGACGGCGATGCCGCCGCGCACCGCCAGGTAGCTGCGCAGCCCCGAGTGTGGGGCGCCCAGCGAGATCACCTCACCGTCGCGCACGTGGTGAATACTGTTGGTGCCGAATGGGATTCCGTTCACGGCCGGGTCGGTGTCCGCGCCGGTGACGGCGATGGTGACGTCTCCGCCGACCACCCGGGCCGAGAAGCCGCCGAACATCACCTCGACGGTGGCATGTTCACCGGGGTTGGCGACCAGCCGGTTGGCCAGGGTGTGGGCCCGACGGTCGGCGGCACCCGAGCGGGTAACGCCGAGGTGCGCCATTCCGGGCCGGCCCAGGTCCTCCACCAGCGCGAGAGGTCCGGTGCGCAGCACTTCCAATGTGGTGGTCATGATGTCCTCCTCGCCGACTAGTCGATGGCCCGGAACTGCACCCACGTACCGGGGGTGAGCAGCGCGGGTTGGTCCCGATGTACGTCGAACATCACCGCGTCGGTGCGTCCGATCAACTGCCAGCCGCCGGGCGACTGTCGCGGGTAGATGCCGCTGAACTCGCCGGCCAGTGCCACCGCTCCGGGCGGGACGCTGGTGCGGGGCTCGGCTCGGCGCGGCACCTGTAGTCGCGTGTCGCCGCCGACGAGGTAGGCGAATCCGGGTGCGAAGCCCATGAAGCCCACCTGCCAGGGGGTACCGGTGTGTGCCGCGACCACCTCGTCCGGGGTCAGTCCGGTCAGCGTCGCGACGTCGTTCAGGTCGTCGCCGTCATAGACCACATCGATGGTCACGTCCGCCTGCCCGGTGGGTCGCACCGGCGCCGCTCCGGGTTGTAGCCGCAACGTACCCAGGCGTTGTCGGGTGGGTGCCTGATAGCGGGGATCGGCCAGCTTGATCAAGATCGTGCGGGAGGCCGGCACGATATCGACCACTCCGAGCAATTGGGCCGCCGTGAGCGTGGCGGTCCATGCCAAAACATCAGCAGTGCTGTCGAACTCGAGCAGCAGAGCCTGGTCGCCATACTCGCGGGCGGTGCCTGGGTTCAGGCTCGGTCCCGCGTCCATCACCTCTGATGTCACACTCATGACCCGAAGCTACCCGCGAGTAGCTAAGAAAGCGCCCGCTCTATGAACCTTGCCAGAGGTGCCTTATCGAAGCCTCAAACGGCGGCCTGATATGTGGGCTCGCGACGCTTGATCGCGGCGATCACGCGGTAGGTGATCGGCAGCATGACCACCTCGACGGCGGTCTTGTAGACCCAGCCCAGCGCGGTGTAGGTGACGAAGTCGCCGAAGGTGCTGATCCCGATCGCACTCGCCGCGATGCCGCAGAACACCAGGGTGTCACCGAGCTGGCCGGCGAAGGTGGATCCGACCAGGCGGGCCCACAGATGTTTCTCCTTGGTCCGCTCCTTGATGGCGACCACGACCCAGGCGTTGATGGTCTGCCCGACGATGAACCCGGCCAGGCCTGCCACGATCAGCTGGGTGTAGGCGTGGACGATGTTCTCGAAGTGTTCCTGATTGGTGTAGAAGTCTGCCGCGGGAAGATAGATGGTGATCCAGAATGCCAGTGCGGCAAGGGCGTTCATCGAGAATCCGAGGAAGATGGCGCGGCGCGCAGCCTTGAACCCGTATACCTCGGAGAGCACGTCGCCGATCACGTAGGTGAGCGGGAAGACGATGAAGCCGCCGTCGGTGATGATCGACCAGTTGCCGATGATCGGCCCGAAGGCGACACCTTTGGTGGCGGTGACGTTGGAGATGATCACCAGGGCTGTGAAGACCGCGACGAGCACCGGATAGTAGGCCGAGCCGACGATGGCGGTGCCGCGGTGCTCGGAGTGTTCCTGGGTGCTTGTCACCCGGTCATCTTGTCAGGTCAATGCCTGGTTGAGCAGGGGCGGCAGTTGGTCGGCCACCACGGGGTAGGACAGCGGCGAGGCGAACGCGATGGCGCCGGCCAGGTCTTTGGGGGTGAAGACGTGCCGCTTGCGGGTGGTTGCCCGTAGCTCGGCGATCCCTGGATCGGCGAGCAGGGCATCGCGCTCTGCGTCGCTCTCGGTGGTCCAGATCAGCACGTCAGCGGCGTCGAGTACCGAGGCGAAGTCTGAGCGCGGGATCAGCTCCGGGGTCGGGGGAATGACGAAGCCCATCTGGGTGAGAAATTCGGTGCGCCAGCCCGTCTGGGTTTGCACGCCGTCGCGGAACAACGTGCCGGCGAGCAACATGGCCTTCTTGCCGGCGAATCGCAGGTTGTTGGTGGCCACCGCCTTGAACCTGTCGTCCACACCGGCGATCAGCCCCGTCATCGCGTCGTTCTGGAACAGTGCCTGGCCGATCAGGGTGGCCTGGTCGCGCCACGGTTCGAAGAACGCGTCGGGCCCGGACTGGGCGATGGTGGGGGCGATCTCCGACAGTTTGGCGTAGGTGTCGGCGTCCAGTCCGGCGTTGGTGGCGACGATCAGGTCCGGGTTGAGCGCTTTGATCTCGTCGACCTGGATGCCGTCGGTCAAACTGAGCACGGTGGGCTGGGCGCCCCCGAGTTTCGGTTGCGCCCACGGCCACACCGCATAGGGCTCGCCCCCGAACCACTCGGTGGTGGCGACCGGGACGACACCGAGGGCCAGCAGGTCGTCCTGTTCGGTGAACCCCGCGCTCACCACGCGTTTCGGTGGCCCGGGGATGTTGGTGTCGCCGAAGAGGTGGCGGACGGTCACCGAACCGTCCTTCCTGACTTCGCCGGGCTTTTGCGTGCTACATGCGGCGACCAGGGTCATCGCAGCGGTGACCGTGAAAAACCCTCGCCGTGACCAGGTTGTCGGCACTTAGCCAGGGTAACGGCTAACGGCTACCCCGTGCCGAAGCTGCCGAACAAACCGCCGAAGAGCAGGGAAGCCAACCCGAGCGCCACCACGATGTTGACCACGGTCGCCGCCGCGAACAGCACGATGGGACGCCAGCCGGCCTCCTTGAGACCGCGCAGCGAGAACTCCAACCCGATCGCCACAAAGGCGAAGATCAGGAACCAGGTCCGCAGGTCGTTGACCGTCGCGATGGCCGCCTTGCCGTCGGCAGCGAACTGCAGATACAGCGTGCCGATGACCGAGGCTGCGATGAAGCCGAGGACGAATTTCGGGAACCGGTCCCAGAATTCGCGCAGCGACGGACGTGCCACCGCCGGGTCGGGCGTGTCGGACTGGCGCTCGACCTTCAAGGCGAAGTACGCGGTGAGGGCGATGGCGACGATGCCGATCAACGCGTTCTGGGTGGTCTTGACGATGGTGGCGATCTGCAGGGCGTGCTCGCCGGCGATCGTGCCCGCGGCGGCGACGGCCGCCGTGGTGTCGATGTTCCCGCCGATCCAGGCCCCGGCGACCGCGTCGGACAGCCCGAACACGTCGGCCAGCCACGGCAGCAGGAAGATCGACGGCAGCGCGAACACGATGACGAGCGACGCCGCATAGGCCAGTTGCTCCTTGCGGGCCTGGACGGCACCGGCGGCCGCGATGGCCGCGCTCACCCCGCAGATGGACACCGCCGAGGCGAGCAATGCCCGCAGTTTGTCATCGAGTCCGAGTCGTCCACCCAGCCACCAGGTGAACCCGAAGACGATCGAAATCAGCAGCAGGGCTTGGATGATCGCCGGCCCCGCGGCGGTGGCGAGCACCTTGAGGTTGATCGAGGCGCCGAGCAGGACCAGACCGGTCTTGATGAAGAACTCGGTGCGAAAACCCTGCGACAACACGTCACGTAGCGCGAGCCGCGCCAGGACAGCGTTGCCGATCAGACCGAGAACGATTGCGTAGACCGGGAATTCGACTGACTTCGCGATCTTGGCCAACGGGGTTCCGGCGGCCCAGTGGGGAACCTGGGTCTCCAGGAAGCGGGTCGCCGCGCCCAGGGCGATGACCACCAGCACGCCGGCGACGGCGTAACCGAGATTCGATGAGCGCTGTTCGGAGCGTTCCTCGGTACTGGTCACGGGATCACGCTGCCGGGGATGGCGCCGACGAGCACGAGGGTCAAGAGGGTGAGGCCGACGATCACGGCCAGCCAGTCTTCGTTCACGCGCGTCAGGCTAAGTAGCCCCAAAACCGCCGGGGAGCCTTGCGATCTGTGCGAATACAACCAGTTACGAACGACGTGCGTCGTGGCAGACGACCGGTTATTGTCGATCCCGCATATAGGGCGTCCCCCGGGAATTATTCTCGACTCACGGGGACCTACTGAGGAGTGGTCATGCGGAGCATGTGGCGTCCAGTGTTACTCGGCCTGGCCAGTTTGACTGTACCGATCGCCATCGCCTCCGCACCGCCCGCCGCCGCTGACTGTGTCGATGCCGGCGGTTCGACGGTGTGCGCGCAGGGCAACGTCCGTGGCGGGGGTCCGACCCCGCCGAAAGCCGGTCCCTACTATCCGTATCCGTGTGCCAACGACTGGTACTGCGGTGACTGGGGCCTCGAGATCAACCTCGACCCCGGCCGACCTGACAACGGTGGCGGCGGTGGCGGCGGGTGGCGCCCCGGCCGTCCATAAGCGTCAGCTCACTCAGTTATCCGAGTCGACTTAGGAGCAACGATGTTCTCCCGTGTGATCGCCGCCGGCGCAATCAGTTTGTCGCTCTTGGCCGTTGGTGCGCCCGTCGCCGCAGCGGAAGGGCCGAACTGCACCGCTGCCGATCTGGCCGGTGTGATGGCCGGGGTCCGCGCGGCTACCTCGGCATATCTGTTCACCCATCCGGACGTCAACGCGTTCTTCACCAGCCTCAAGGGGCAGTCCAACGAGCAGATGGCCGATTCGGTGCGGGTCTACCTCCAGGACAAGCCGGAGATCAAGGCCGAGCTGACGAACATCCGGCAACCGGCGACTGATTTCCGCAACCGCTGCGGGTAGCCGCTTACGGTTTGGCCAACCCGCGCAGCAGCACCGCCAGGCCATATTCGAATGCGTCATCGGCGCGCGCCGGTCTGGGCGCTCCGGTGGCGAGTGCGGCGGTCAACTCCGGACCGACCGGGTCCCCCGACTCCCACGGTTTGTCGGGGGCGGTGAGGTCGAGGGCCGACCCCAGCACGTAGTTGTCGACCAGGGTGATCGTCCGCAGCGTGTCGGTGGGGCTGAACCCGGCGCGGGTCAGGGTGACGGCCAGCGCGTTGTACATCGTGAGGGCCTGGCGGCTGTTGACGGCATGCGCGGTGAGCAGGGGAATCAGTCGCGGGTAGCGGGCGAAGCTGTTGCGGTACGAGCGCATGATGTCGGCCAGGATCTCGGCCCACGGCCGGTCGGCGTCGATGTCGGGCAGCTCGACTTCTGACATGGCCCGTTCCCGGAGCAGTTCGACGATCTGCTCGCGTCCGGACACATGGTTGTACAGCGACGACGGGCTGACCTTGAGCCTGCGGGCGAGTTCCGGGATGGTGAATCCGCCCGTTGTGTTGACGAGATTCATTGCCGCACTGGTGATCCGATCCATTGAAAGGATCGGTGTCGATGGTCGCCCCATGAACTGTTCCCCCTGATTTTGTCTCACCGCTTGCCAACTTGGTGGTCTGGGTCACAGAATAAACGAATTCCATTCGCTTTAGGAGTCGCATGACCACTCTCTTCCACGGCGGTGCCATCTGGACACCGACGGCAACCACCGATGCGCTGCTGGTCGGCGATGGTGTGGTGCAGGCGGTAGGTGCCGACGCGTTGGCGTCGCCGGCCGATCGGAAGATCGACCTCGATGGCGGCTTCCTCATGCCGTCGTTCGGTGACGGTCATGCCCACCCGCTGTTCGGCGGTTTGGAGTCGGCCGGTCCGGCGGTTCGGCCCTGCCGGTCGATCGAGCAGATCGTGTCGGCGGTCAAGGCGTTCGCCGACGCGAATCCCGATCAGGAGTGGATCGTGGGCGCGTCGTACGACGGCAGCCTCGCTCCCGATGGCTTGTTCGACGCGCGATGGCTCGACGCGGCGGTCCCGGACCGGCCGGTGGTGTTGCGTGCCTGGGACTACCACACCTTCTGGGTCAATTCGGCGGCGTTGCAGCGCGCGGGCATCACCGCTGACACACCTGAGCCGGTGCTCGGTGAGATTCCGCGCCGTGAGGACGGCACGCCGCTGGGCACATTGCGCGAGTGGGGCGCCACCGACCTGATCACCGCGGTCATGCCGGCCCGTGACGAGGGGGTCCGGGTCGCGGCGTTGGGTACGGCCGCCGACTACTACCTGGCGCGCGGCGTGACGTGGGTTCAGGACGCCTGGGTCGAGCCGGCCGAGCTCGACACCTATCTGGCGGCCGTCCGGCAGGGCGCCCTGCGGATGCGGTTCAATCTGGCGTTCTATGCCGACCCGCGCCACTTCGACACGCAGGTAACGCAATACGCGGAGGCCCGAGACCGGGTTGCAGCGGCGGGCTCGCCGCTGCTGACGGCGCAGACCGTGAAGTTTTTCGCCGACGGCGTGGTCGAGAACGAGACCGGCGCGCTGCTGGAGCCGTATTGTTCGGGCCTGCACTCGCACGGCATGCAGTTGTGGGAGGGCGACACCCTGGCCGAGGCGGCCAGGAAGGTCGACGAGCTGGGTCTGCAGATCCACATCCACGCCATCGGTGACGCCGCAGTCCGCCAGGCCTTGGACGCCATCGAATACGTTGCGCAGCACAATGGTCCGCGGGATCGGCGCCCCGTGATCGCGCATGCCCAGCTGGTGGACGACGACGATTTGGGCCGGTTCGCCGAACTGGGTGTCATCCCGAACATGCAGCCGCTGTGGGCGCAGATGGACGCCCTGATGACCGTGCTCACGATTCCCCGGCTCGGAGCCCAACGGGCCGACCGCCAGTACCGGATGCGCACGCTGGAGAGTTCCGGTGCGGCGCTGGCGTTCGGATCGGATTGGCCGGTGTCTTCAGGTGCGCCGCTCGACGGTATCGCGGTCGCGGTGTCGCGGTGTACGTCCGACGGGGAGCCGGTGGGTGGCTGGACCCCGCAGGAGGTGCTTCCCATCGAGCACGCGTTGACGTCGTACACCACGGCCGTCGCGTATCAGGCTTTCGCGGAACAGAATTGGGGCTGCATCGTTCCCGGCGCGAGCGCTGATCTGGTCTGGTTGGACCGCGATCCGCGGTATGTCTCGCCATCGGAACTTCCGGCGCTGACGGTGCGCGCCACCTATCTGCAGGGCTCGCAGGTCTATTCGGCCGCGGAATGAGAAGAGGAACTGGCATGTCCGATGTGGCTGAAGCGACCGACGGGCGGCTCCGGCGCGCCCTGGGGCTGCCGTCGTTGGTGCTGTTCGGTCTGGTCTACATGGTGCCGCTCACGGTGTTCACCACGTATGGCATCGTCACCCAGACCACCGGTGGCCGGCTGTCGGTCGCTTACCTGGTGACGCTGGCGGCCATGGTGTTCACCGCCCGGTCCTACGCGGTGATGGCGGTCGCCTTCCCGGTCGCGGGATCGGCATACACCTACACCCAGAAGACTTTCGGCGCCCCGGTGGGATTCCTCGCTGGGTGGTCCCTGCTACTGGATTACCTGTTCCTGCCGATGATCAACTACCTGGTGATCGGGATCTATCTGCATGCCGCACTGCCTGCGATTCCGTCGTGGGTGTTCGTCGTGGTGGCCATCGCCATCGTGACGGTGCTCAACGTCGTCGGCATCGTGTCGGTGGCCAGGGCGAACTTCGTCATCATCGCCGTGCAGGCGATCTTCATCGTCACGTTCCTGGTGCTGGCCACCTCCAAGGTGTTCAGCCTGGGCGTGCTCGATCTCATGGCGCCGATCCGTGGCGACGGGAGTACCACTGGCTTCAGCCCGGTGCTGGCCGGCGCGGCGATCCTGTGCCTGTCGTTCCTGGGCTTCGACGCGGTGTCCACTCTGTCGGAGGAGGCCAAGGAGCCCAGACGGTCTGTGCCGCAGGCGATCATGATTGCCACGCTGGTGTCGGGCGTGATCTTCGTGGTGCTGTCGTATCTCGGGCAATTGGTGTTCCCGTCCAACCAGTTCGCCGACGTCGAGTCCGGATCGCTGGACCTGATGCTGACCGCGGGCGGACAGTTCCTGCAGACATTCTTCACCGCGGCCTATGTCGCCGGTGCGCTCGGATCCGCCATCACGTCTCAGGCTTCGGTGGCCAGGATCCTGTTCGCGATGGGACGCGACGGCATCCTGCCGCGGCCGATCTTCGGTTACGTCTCGCCGCGGTTCGCCACCCCGGTGTACGCGATCCTCGCGGTGTCGGTCGTGTCGCTGCTGGCCACCACGATCTCCTTGGCCACCCTGGCCTCACTGATCAGTTTCGGTGCGCTGGTGGCCTTTTCGGTGGTCAACCTGTCGGTCATCAAGCACTACTTCGTCGACCTACGCGAGCGCGAGGGCATCCAGGTCGTCAGCAATCTTGTCCTGCCACTGATCGGCTTCCTGCTGACCGTGTGGCTGTGGACGAGCCTGTCTGGGCTCACGCTCGTCGTCGGGTTGTGCTGGCTGGCAGTGGGATTCGTGTGGCTGGCCGGGGTTACCCGGGGATTCCAGCGGCCGACGCCGGTGCTGGACATGAAGGAGTAACTCCGGCCGATGATGGCCGCCGAGTGGCCACTTGTGTCACGCAACAGCCCGAAAGAGAGGCGTGCAACAAGTGGCCATTCGATGCGCTGCCAGTGTCAGGCCACACTGATGGTGACGTCGATGTTGCCGCGGGTCGCCTTCGAATACGGGCAGACCTGGTGCGCATCGTCGGCGATGGCCTGGGCGGTCTCCCGGTCGACTCCCGGGATGGTGACGTTGAGCCGCGCCCGCAGCGAGAACGCCCCGTCAGTGTTGAGCAGGTCTACCTCGGCATCGACAGCGGTCTCGGCGGGCAGCTTCACGTTATGCTTGCCCGCGGTCAGACTCATGGCGCTCAGGAAGCATGCCGACCAGCCGGCCGCGAACAACTGCTCGGGGTTGGTGCCGGTGCCCGTGCCGCCGGGCGGGGTGAGCTGGATGTCGAGGTTGCCGTCGGAGCTGTAGGACTCGCCCTGTCGCCCGCCGGTGGTGTGGGTCTGGGCGGTGTAGAGGACGTTGTCGGTCTGGCTGGTGGTCACGTCGTTCTCCTTCGGTGGATACGTGGCTCCAAGTGGATGCGTTAGAGACGAACGCCGGATGTTCCGAATTCCATCCCATCCGATTGAATCGGACCCGATATAATTTCCCCATGGCGCCTCGTCCACCACAGCTCGCCGACTTCCTGTGCTTTGCCGTCTACTCGGCCAACCTGGCGTACGGCAAGGCCTACAAGCCGATCCTCGAGGCCAAGGGCATCACGTACACGCAGTACATCGCGATCGTCGCGCTCTCGGAACAGGACCACCAGACCGTCGGCAGCCTGGGGGAGAAGCTGTTCCTGGAGTCCAACACGCTGACGCCGATCCTCAAGAAGATCGAGACGCTCGGTTACGTCACCCGGCAACGCGATCCCAGCGACGAGCGTCAGGTGATCGTGAGCCTCACCGACGCCGGCCGGGAACTCCGTGATCAGGCGTTCGAGATGGACCTCGTCGCGGCCACCGGGTTGTCGCTGGACGAACTCAAAACCATGCAGCGCGGGGTCGCCACGCTCCGGGACAACCTACGGAACTACCTGCAATCCCCGGGTGATCCTGCGGCCAGGGCGTGAAAGTTCGAGCGCCTCACGCCCTGGACGCAGACTGAACGGCGCATCCCTCCGGGATCACCAAGACCGGTGTGCCGGCATGCGCGACGACGGCGCCGGCCACACTTCCTTCCAGATGCCCCAGGAGGCCACTGCGGCGGTGCGGGCCGACCACGATGAGGCTCGCGTTGTGGTCGCGGGCCGTCTCGACGATTCCCTTCCAGATCGGCGCCGCTTCGACGGCCACGCTGCGGGCCCGGAAGCCGGCCCGGGTGGCCAGCGACGCGCCGTGCGCGGCCGTCTGCGCAGCGGCGCGACGAACCTCGGTGGCCTGGTCGGCGTCGAAATGGGTCGCCTCGACGGGAGTGAATCCGACGTCGACGGGTTGCCACACGCACACCACGAGGGCGTCGCGCTCGGTCGACAGCTCGGCCGCCGCCTGCTCGATGGCCGAGGCGGCGCGGGTCGACCCGTCGTAGGCGAACAGCACCGGTCCGGGGGACGCCGGAGCGGCGGCCTCGGGTCGGGCAACCGGGCGGGCCAGGTCGGGCGTCACGGCCGGCGTGGTCAGGCCGGGCCGCAGCCGAGCCAACAGCGGCGGCGAGTACCAGGCCGGCGATTCACCATCGAGGAACTGGTCGAGGTCGGGCGTCTGGGGCCGGGCGCCACTGAGGGCGTAGACGGCCACGCCGAAGACGGCACCGCCGACGGCCAGTCCGAATCCGATCCACAAGGCATCGCCCGCGCCGGCAGTCAGGCCGCCGGCCGCTCTGGCCGCGAAATGCGCGAAGATCGGCGCCACCATGAAGGCGGCCACGGCCCGCAACAGCTCGATGATCGCGAACACGCGTTGAAGGCTGTTGGACTGAAGCGAGAAGCCGGCGACGAACAGTGCCGGGGCCACCGTGGCGCCGAGGGCCAGGCCGGTCAGCGCCGAGGCGAGCAGGGCCAGCGGTTGGTTGGCCGGAAGGGCGAACCGGAACACCACGATGCCTGCCGCCAGCAGCGCCATCCCGACCAGAGGGAGGTAGTGCATGGCCCGCCGGGTGATGACGAACCCGAACACGAAGGCCATCACGATTGCTCCGCCGAGCTCGGGCAGGTACAGCAGGCCCACCTGCACCGGGCTGTAGGTCTCCATGAAAACTTGGGCCGTGAGTGCCGTCGCCGCCACCGAGGCCGCCGCCGCGAACAAGGCCAGGCCGACACCGGCCACGGGGATCGAACTGGTCAGCATGGTGCGGACGGTCAGCAACGGCCGGCGAGACCGGAACTGGTAGACGATGAGCACCACGATCAGCGCCAGCCCGCCCAGCATCGGCACGATCGCCGCCGGGTCGGTGAATTCGTGGCTGGTCAGTTGCGCGGCACCGACGAACGCGGCGGCGCAGCCCACCGACGCCAAGCCGATGGCCCGCAGGTCACGGGGAGCGTCGAGGTCGGCAGGCGGTGCGTCCTCGAACGTCAAGGCCGCCATGACAAGGGCGCCGACGGCGATGGCCGCGATGATCCAGAACAGTGGCCGCCACGCCAGGGCTTCAGCCTGCGCACCGCCGATGAACGGGCCGAGGGCGACGGCGCCGAACACGCACATGTTCATGATCACGGCCGTGTGCCGCAGCTTGTCCCTGGGAAAGCCGATGGTCAGCGGCGGGGCCGCGGCGATCAGCAGCATGCTGGTGGCCAGGCCTTGCAGGATGTGCCCGCCGATGAACATCGCCCCGTTGACCGCTGACGCGGCGATCACCGATCCCACCACCAGGACGGCCGCATAGGCCAGCAGCATCCTGCGCTGGGGCAGATGCTGGGCGAACTGCACGGCCAGGACTGTGCCCACCGCATACGCGGCATTGCCCAGACCGAAGCCGAGGCTCATGGTCTGGGCCGACAGGCTCAGCTGCTCGGAGATGATCGGTACCAGCGGATCGACCGCGGCGGAGAGTGCCAGGTAGGGAATCAGCGCCAGGGTGACCATGGTGGCCACCGCGGGGTACCGGCCGGCGAGGGGGCCCTGACGCATCAGCGCCGCCCGGCGAGGTCTGTCGGCAACGCACGGCCCTGCGCCGTGTTCGGACTTTCAACTAACGAGTTCGATTGGCGCACGTGTCCGTTTAACTGCCCACACCGCAGCTGTTATTCCGTTGTCGGCGAGTTAATTCCGGATAGTGAAACGACTCACGAAAATTTGCATAGAGCAGCGATGTGTTGTACAGCCACCCGCGACCGAGCTACGGCTTGAGCTGAACCTTCAGGTCGTCGCCTGAGCGGGAGAACGCTTTGGCGTAGCCTTCGGCGGCGTCGTCGAGCGACATCGTGGTGGTGAAGATCCCGTCGACGTCGAGCCGGCCCGCCTGCAGCAGCGGGATCAGCTCGGGCCAGGTCTGCTGTACCGGCGCGGTGGTGAAGCGGATGGTCAGGCTGCGCAGCAGGCAGCCCAGCGCGGGCATCGGGTATGGCTGCAGATCGTGGACGCCGACGATGGAGACCGTGCCGCCGGCGCGGGCGGCGTCGATCGCGTCGTTGATCGAGGCGTCCATGCCCACCGCGTCGATGACGGAGTCCACACCGAGGCCGCCGGTGGCCTCCCGGATCGCCTGGGCTGACGGCGGAGCGAATGTGATCGCGCCCGAAGCCGCCGCGCGGTCGCGCCTCGCTTCTACCGGGTCAACCGCGAAAACCTTTGCCGCACCGAGAGTGATGGCGCTGCGCAGCGCGCACATGCCGACCGCGCCCAGGCCGATCACCGCGACCGAGCCGCCGATCGGGATGTCGGCACGTTTGGCCGCCGCCCAGCCGGTGGCCAGGTTGTCGGTCAGCAGCAGGGCCTGCTCGGTGCTGATGCCCTCCGGCATCTTCAGCAGCTGGAAGTTCGCGGCCGGCACCGCCAGCAGTTCGGCCTGCGCGCCGCCGAGGAAGCCGGTGCCGAAGATCTGCGGGCCCTGCACACAGCGGATCGGGTCGTGAGTGGCGCACCCGGTGCAGTGGCCGCAGCCGGCCACCGACGACACCAGTACCCGGTCGCCGACGGCGAATCCGGTTACCTCCGGCCCGATTTCGACGATCGTGCCGACAGCCTCATGCCCGACCGACACCGGATCGGTGATCGGATAGTGCCCCTCAAGGAAGTGCAGATCCGATCCGCAGATCGACGCGGCCTCGACCCGGACGATCGCCCCGTCGGCCCCGGGCAGTACCGGGTCGGGCCGGGTTTCGACGTGGATCTTTCCGGCGCTATCGACGACGACTGCGCGCATGCTCATGCCTCCTGCACTGTGAAGTCTGACCAGATGGGTTCGTTGATGGCGGAACGGTATTCGCTCAATCGCCAGGGACTGACGGTGTGGATCTCACCGTCGGCATTCTTGAAGTACGAGTGTTTGATCGACGGTTGGGCCCACACGGTTTGGCGGATCGCCTCCTGTGAGCGGCGGTGCCATTCCCTCGTCGGCTCCGGTAGTGGCTCCATGGTTCGCAGGCCCTCGGTGATGAGGTGCTCCAGGCACTTGTTGATGTAACGCATCTGCAGTTCGGAGTTGAGGATCAGGCTGCCGCCGTGCGCCAGATGCGTGCCGGGGCCGTAGGTCATGAAGAAGTTGGGGAAACCCGGCACCGTGATACCGCGGTACGCGTACGGGCGCTGGCCCCAGGCGTCGTGCAGGTCGATGCCGTCGCGCCCGGTGATGGTCATCGGGAACAGCACATCAGTGGCGCGAAAACCGGTGGCGTACACGATGATATCGACGTCATAGGACTGGCCGTCGGTCGTCACGATGCCGGTCGGGGTGATGCGTTCGATCGGCGTGCGGATCAGGTCCACGTTGTCGCGCTTGAGGGTGCCCAGCCAGCTGCCGTTGTCCTGCAGGGTGCGCTTGCCGGTGGCCGGATAATCGGGCAGGACCTTGGCCAGCAGCTCGGGATCGTCGCCGACCTGCGTGGTGATCCAGTCCGTGAACATGATGCGGGCGATCGCGTTGATCTCGCTGACCGCGTTGCCCTGATCGTCATAGTCCGGGTCCACCCGGGCGGCGTCCAGGCCCTTGTCGGCCCCGGGCCACAGCAACAGGAACCGGTACCACCGGCCGTAATACGGCAGATGTTCCATCGCCCAGCGCACGCCGTCGGCGACGGGCTCGTGGTACATCGGGTTGGGGAACATCCACTGCGCGGTGCGCTGGAAGACGGTGAGGTGCTCCACCTTGTCGGCGATGGCCGGGGCGATCTGGAATCCGCTGGCGCCCGCCCCGACAAGCGCGACCCGCTTGCCGGTGACATCGACGCTATGGTCCCACGCGGCGGAGTGAAATGCCGGTCCCGCAAAGGTTTCCGCGCCGGGGAACTCGGGGATCTGGGGCCGGTTGAGCTGGCCGACGGCGGTGATGACGGCGTTGGCTTGGAGGGTCTCCGTCCCGGCCGCCGAGCGCACGGTGACGTTCCAGAGCTCACCGTCCCAGGTCGCTGAGACCACCTCGGTGTTCCACCGGATGTGGGGTTCGAGCTGGTGACGGTCCACCACGTCGCGGAAGTATTGGCGCAGCTCGGGCTGCTCAGCGAAGAAGTGGTCCCAGTGGTTGCTGGGTTCGAAGCTGTAACAGTAGAAGTGGTTGGCCACATCCACGCGGGCACCGGGATAGCTGTTCTCCCACCAGGTTCCACCGGGACCGGCGTTCTTCTCCACGATCGTGAAGTCGATGCCGGCCTGCTTGAGGCGGACCCCGGCCAGCACCCCGGACTCACCGCAGCCGATCACGATCACGCGGAATCCGTCGGTGTCTTCCAGCGTGGTCGGCCGGCGCGGATCGACGCCCTCGAGGTCGAGCTCCTCCAGGACCAGCGGCAGGTTGTCGTCGTCGACCGGCTCGCAGGCGGCCCAGTCCAGCATCTCCCGGACCAGCTCGGCGGGCAGCGGGTCGGGGACCGGGCAGCCGCGGTCGCGGTAGTCAGCCAGCACCGGCAGTGCGACCTCACGGGCCCGCGCCTTGTCCTCCTCGCTCATGAATCCCTGGACCTCGTTGAGGAACAGCCCGGCCTGTTTGAACTCGCGGATGTAGCGCGGGTCGCCGGTGATGTGCACGAGCGAAAGCAACAGCGTCGGGATGCTGACCTGCTCCAATGCCGCCGCGATCTCGGCATCGGAGGTGGTGAACGGCTGGCCGATGTGGAAACTCCGGGTCACGCGCCGTTACGCTACGCGCCGTAGCGTTATGTGACAAGGGGTGGTGCTTTCTCGTCCTCTACTGCCGGTTGCAATTCTGGATGGCGGATTGCAAGGGTTCGATTCACCGGGGAAGTGGCGCGGCCCAGCTGTCGGGTTTCCCATCAAGGACGACAGCAGATAAGTCGCGAGCTCGCATAGATAAACCCACTGTTGATCTGATTCGAGTTGTGCAAACGACCATGGTCCACCGTCAGATTGCGGCCGCGCGGCCCACTCGGAGTGTCGTTCGTCGATCCGAGGCTGGGGACGTCACTTTGGTAGATGAATGGCCGCGTGCTCACCCAGGCAGTGAGCTGAAGTGGAGTTCGCCAACTCAGCCGGGTCCGCGCATGGATAGGCCAAGATGCCACCGGTTCGTCCGGCGGGCTCGGCCATGATGTGCCTGCCGTGGTGTGCCGAGCGTTTGCTCGACTGCTGAGCGTTATGTGAGCCAGGTTTCAGGCAGTCGGGGCTCCGGGCGTGCGTGAGATACAAATCACAGTAGGTACGCCCTTGCTTGCTGGACACATGTCCGGCGCTATTTAATGTGGGCCACAACGCAACGGGGGTTGGAAGATCGCGCTTCGCACTGTCTAGGGGGGCCAGTGATTCGACGCAGTCGAAGTACCGATGCTGAAGTGGCAATACCATGTGCTGTCAGGGGTTCCTTGTCAACGGAGGGAGGACTCGGCTCCGGTGAGCTGGGACTGGACGCGCGGGATCGGCATAATGAGGACCGCCTGCGCGGCATCGCGGGAGTCTTGACCGCGGCCGGCCGCGAGTGCAGTTTCCAGACACGCGTCTGCTTCCTTTTTGCCCCACTTCTCGCCATCCTGGGACTGGTCGGGTTGCGGCTGGCACTCGTTAACTGGTGGGGTATCGATGCGGTTGTCGTCCAGCTAGGTTTCTGGACCGTCTGGCTGCTGTGGCTGGGCTGGATTTTTCCCCGCAGCCGGCGGCGGTATATGCACCACAACCCTGACACGGCGTATCGGCGGGCCCTTCGCGGTCACATCCTGTTCCTGTTCGCCGCCATCACCACCATCAACACCGCCCCGGCGCACGCCGGAGCGGTCGCATTTCTGCGCACCGGACAATGGTCGTCCTTCGGCGTGTTCTCCATCGGCAGCTTCCTGCTCGCCGCCGTGATCGCCGCAGCCGGCGCCGCGGTCATCGTCGTAGCCATACGCACCATTGGGCTGCCGGCGGCCGCCTTCGCCGAGGAGTACCGCACCTGCCCGCCGCCGCACACCGTTGGCGGTATCTACCGCTACATCCGCCATCCGATCGCCGTGGGCGGCATGATTATGCCGGCCGCGGCGGCGTTGCACGGCGGCCTGGCCCTGACCCTGTGGCTGGTCAACCTGGCGATGCTCGTTCCGTACGGGCTACTGGAAGATCACCGGCTCCGGCGCGTGTTCGGGTCTGCCAACGACACCTACATGTCGGGGGTGCGCCGATTCCTCCCGGTGCCGGCGACGGTGAAATCGGCACGCGGGCGGTGACGTGGACGATCTGATTCGGACCTACTGCCGCAACTGTGAGGCGCTCTGCGGGTTGGTGGCCAATGTCGAACACGGGCAGCTGGTGGCCCTGCGGCCCGACCGCGATCATCCCGCGTCGCGTGGCTACGCCTGCGCCAAGGGCGTGAACATGGTTGAGGTGCAAAATAATCCGGCGCGGGTCGTACACCCCCTGCGCCGCGGGCCCGACGGCACTTTCAGCGAAGTCAGCTGGGCGCAGGCCAACCGGGACATCAGCACGCGACTGGCCCGCATCGTGGAACAGTACGGCCCGCACAGCGTCGGGCTGTACCTGGGCAACCCCGCGGCGTTCAGCGGGACACACACCGTGGCTGCCATGCTGTTCATGCGTGCCCTCGGCAGCAGGCAACTGTTCTCGGCGGTGTCGCAGGACGGCGGCAATCGTTTCGCCGCGTCCGCGCTGCTCTACGGCGACCCGACAGTCATACCGGTGCCCGACCTGGATACGGTCGAGACCCTGCTCGTCCTCGGGGCGAACCCGTTCGTCTCCAACGGCTCACTGGTCGTAGCACCGCGCATCGCGCAGCGTCTGCGTGACATCACTGCCCGCGGCGGCCACGTCGTCGTGGTCGACCCACGGGGAACCGAAACCGCGCGCGCATTCGAGCACATCGCGATCCGCCCGGGAACAGATATCTGGCTGCTGATGGCGATGGTGAACACCGTGCTCGCCGCTGGCGCGGTCGACCCCATCGCGAAGGACAACGCCGCGAGCTTGGCGTCGCTCGCGGCGGTGATAGCCCCGGCAACCCCCGAGGTCGCCGCGCAGTACACCGGAATTGGCGCCGACCAGATCCGCGCCCTGGCGTTACGGTTGGCCTCCCCGCGGGCCGCCATCTACACCCGAACCGGCGCATGCACGGGCCAGGACGGGACGGTCCTGGCGGCCCTTGTCGATATATTCCTTTACCTAACAGGCAATTTGAACCGCGCCGGCGCCACCGTGTGCAACCCCACCCCCTGGGTCCTCAAGCTCGTCGCCCGGTTGGCCGGCTTCTCCGGCTACCGGCGCTGGCACCTGTGCGGCATCCCGGAGGTCATGGGGTTCCTTCCTGCGGTCGGACTCAACCACCAACTCGACCGGGGCGCCGACCGGGGGCTGCGGGCGCTGTTCGTCTCCGGAGGCAACCCGGTGCTCAGCGTCCCGGGCGGGTCGAAGCTGGGCGCCAAACTGGCCAGTCTCGACCTGCTGGTGTCGCTGGATCTGATCGTCAATGACACCAACCGGCACGCCGACTACGTGCTGCCCGCCACCACGTGGCTGGAACGATCGGACACCCAGGTGCAATTCCTGCCGCTGATGCTGGAACCAACCGTGCAGCGGACCGGCGCGGTCCTCGCGCCCCGCGGCGATGCCCGTGAGGAGCGACTGATTCTCGGCGACCTGCTCACATGGATGCCAGCAACCTCGTTGTGGCGCACCGCATGCCGCAAAGCCGCCGGAGCCGTCCTGCGCATGGACCTCACCATCGCCATGAAGATTCTGCTGCGGCTGATCACCGTCGTCGGCACCTACCGGATCCAACCCTTCGGATTCTCGGGCACCGCCGCCGACCCGACGCGTCGCGTCAGTCGCCGACAACAAGACGCCAGCAGAAAGGTGCCCGAGATCACCCTGTCCGCACCGCCCATCCTCGGTGAGCTGCAACGGATTCTGGGCTCCTCCGAACGCTACCGGCCACCGCGCACCGGGTATTTGCTCATCGGGCGCCGGGAGTTCGGGACGCTGAACAGCTGGCTGCACCTAAAGGGCGCACGCAAGCCGCGCGCCATGATGGCCCAGTCAGACGTGCGCCGCGAAGGGTTCACCGACGGAGAGGAAGTCCAGATCACTTCGGCGACAGGCTCTGTCGTCGCGGTCATCGAAGCGACCCCGCGGCTGCTGCCGGGGGTCGTGTCCCTGCCCCACGGCTGGGGCGCCCTGGGCAGCGCGGTCAATGTCAACGACCTCACACCGTCAGACGTGGGATCTCTCGAGCCGCTCGCCGGGATGGCGCACCTCAACGGCGTGCACGTCGAGATTCGGTCGGTGTCGGCCGCGCCCGCTTCCGAGGCGTCGCCGAGCAGCACCGACGCGACGCCGAGACGGTCGACGTCCACCTCGCCTGGGCGGCTGCACCGATGATCGAGACTAGACGAGCGCGCGGATCGTGGATCGCGGGCACTGTCGCGGTGGTGACCGGCGGAGCCCGAGGCATCGGGGCGGCGACGGCAGCAGCACTGGAACGCCGCGGCGCCACCGTGGCGACGATCGATCTGGACTACGGGAGCGGCCGCCCCCACGGTCAGCAGTTCGTCGCCGACGTGCGGGACCGGCGCGCGTTGCGAGCCTGCCTGCAGCGGATCCGGCATCGCTACGGGGCCATCGACATCGTGGTGGCCAACGCCGGTATCGCGCCCGCCGTGGCAGCGCTGTGGGACCTGCCGGCCAGTGACTTCGAGGCCATCATCGAGACCAACGTGCTCGGCGTCTACAACACGATCGCCACCACCCTGCCGTATGTGCTTGCCTCCCAGGGCCACATCACCGTCGTGTCCTCGGTGGCGGCGGCGCTGCCGGGCCCCGGATCGGCGGCTTATATGGCGTCGAAGGCAGCCATTGAGCAACTGGGACGTACGTTGCGGATGGAACTCGGCGGCACGGCGGCGTCCACCACCCTGGTGTATCTGGGAATGGTCGACACCGAGATGGCACGCAGCCTCGATGACGACCGACGCGGTCAGCTTCTCGCGAAACGCGTCCCGCGGATGCTGCGCCACCCGATCAGCGCCGCTTGCGCCGCAGAGTCTCTGGTAGATGCCATACATCGGCGAACACCGCGGGTGGTGCTGCCCAAGCGGTGGATGCCCTATCTGTGGTCGCGCGGGCTGATCAATCCAGTCCTCGACACCGCGGTCGCTCGAGACCCGGCGGTTCAGGCCGCCCTCGCCGCCGACGCCGAGGACAAGGCGCCACGCCGACCAACCGCGCCGGTTCGGGCCCGGACCTCGGGGGCCAAAAACCGTAGGCATGAGACATCGTGAATACCACTGCCGCACAACATGAGCGCCATCGCAACCACACGCACACGCACGATCGGGGGTACACCACATGAAGAAGGCCGGACTAGGTCGGCGAGGACGTATCGTCCGCGCAGCACCGCTGGTGGCGATGTCGAGTCGCACCGCGGGCGAAGTGGTGGTGTCCTCCCTGCGCAGGAAGCTGGGCGTGGCGTCGGAGACCGACGTCCACGACAAGGCCGCGCAGCGCTACGCAGACTACCTGGGCCAGTCCAAAGGCTTGTTGATGAAGGTCGGGCAGATCCTGTCCTACACGATGCTCGGCGGTGCCCTCGGCGATGGCAACGGCGCCTACCAGCGCGCTCTGACCAGGTTGCAAAGCGATGCACCGCCGATGCCCACCGCGACCGCGATCAGCATCATCGAACTCGAGTTGGGTGCACCGCTGTACGAACTGTTTGCAGAGTTCGACGCCACCCCCGTCGGCGCCGCGTCGATCGGGCAGGTCCACCGCGCGGTGACGGCCGACGGGCGCGAGGTGGCCGTCAAAGTTCAGTATCCCGGGGTCGACGAGGCGATCCGCAGCGATCTGGAAAACACCGACCTCCTAGCCACGTTCCTCGACATCGCTTCCAGTGCCGTTCCCGGACTGGTCAATACCGACGTCAGCGCGCTCACCGACGAGGTGGCCCAGCGGGTGACCGAAGAACTCGATTACCGCATCGAGAGGGCCAATCAGCAGGCGTTCCTCGATGCGTATGAGGGCCATCCGTTCATTCGTATCCCCGCGGTGGTTGAAGACCTGTGCTCACAGCGGGTGCTGACCCAGGACTTCGTGCGGGGGCGAGACTGGCGCTCGGCGCAACAGGCGGCGCAGCCGCTGCGCGACGCGTGGGGCGAAGCCATCTATCGCTTCTCGATCGGGTCGGTGCGTAGATTCGGCCTGTTCAATGCCGACCCGCATCCAGGCAACTACCTCTTTCACGACGACGGTGGCGTCACGTTCCTGGACTTTGGGTGCGTGAAATCGTTCACCCCCGACCTCGTCGGGGCGATGCAGGACGTCATGTCGGCGGCCGTCGCCGGCGACGGCCACGCGCTGCTACAGGGCCTGCATCGCAGCGGGTCGGTCGACCATCCCGCCCAGATCGACCACAGCGCGGCACTGCGATGGTTCTGTTCGGGACTGCAGTTGCTGACTGCCCCGCAGCCCTACCAGTTCGCGCCCGACGAGGTGGATGTGGCAGTGCGGGAGAAGTTCTCGATGACCGGACCGCATGGCCATGTCCTGCGCCAGCTGCGCCTGCCGCCGGACGCGCTGACCATCATGCGGATCGAGCTGGGCATGTACTCGATCCTGGCCGGTCTGCGTGCCCGCGGGATGTGGGAGGCGATCCGCCGGGAATGGGACCACCACGAGGCGCCGATCACGGCGATGGGCCGCAGCGAACAGCACCTGTGGCGCAAGGGAGCGGTGTGATATCGGCGTCGGGCGGTGAACTGTTGCTGCGTCGCTATGACGACGTCGCCGCGGTTCTGCGCTCGGACGGCTGGAGCAGCGACCCCCGGCGCAACGCCAACGCCTCGCCGGAGGTGCACCACATTCCGTCGACCGTGTTGCTGTTCATGGACCCTCCCGACCATGCCCGGCTGCGGAAGCTGGTTCGCCCGCCCTTCACGGCGCTGTCGATCGATACGCTGGCGCCGCGGATCGCGGCGATCATCGATGCCGCACTGGATGAATTGAGCACCATCGGAGGGGATTTCGACCTCATCGCAGAGTTCGCGCGGATCGTTCCGCTGGCGGTGGTCAGTGAGATGTTCGATCTCGGGGTGGACGGCGCGCGCCTGGTCGACGAACACATTCCCGCCCTCGTCGGGATGCTGCAGGTCGAAGCCGACGACCGGCAACTGGCCGCGAGCATCGATGCGGCCTTCGAGCTCAGCACCTTCCTGACCCCGCTGATCGCGGCGCGCCGGCGCCATCCCGGTGACGATGCGCTCAGCGCACTGGTCCGCCAGCCCGGCATCACCGCGCAGGAGGTGCTGGCGACGTGCATCATCGTGCTCGCCGCCGGGCTGGAATCGGTGTCCAACGCCATCGCCAACGCCACCCTGGCGTTGCTTCAGAACCCGGATCAAATCCCTCAACTCCTCAACGACCCGGTGTCCGCGGTCGAAGAACTGGTGCGCCACAGCGGGCCGGTCAAGCTCATCCGCCGGGTTGCCGACCGGGATCACACGGTGGGCGGCCACCGGATCCGGGCCGGGGATTCGGTGCTCTGCGATCTGCGCTCGGCCAATTGGGATCCAAGCCGTTTTACCGACCCTGGACGTCTCGATTTGGGACGTAAAGCCAAGGGACACCTGGCTTTCAGTTCGGGAGCACACTTTTGCCTCGGGACCGCGCTGGCGAAGGTGGAAGTCACCGAAGCGGTGTGCTCGCTGTTCGAGCGCTACCCGGGCCTGATGCTGAAAGACACTACGCCTCAGTGGCGGGCCTCACGATCCACCCATGCGCTGGAGCACTTGACCGTATCGCTGTGCTAGCGCATGGCGCGGCCCGACGGCCCAGCCCGTCACCGCCGACCACCACATCGTTTCTGCCAGCACACGAACAGATTTGGATACCCGCAGTGAACCAACCAGGCACCATGATCACACCACGGCAGCTGCGGCGACGGGCAGGTCTGTGATGCAGCCGCGCACCGCGGGGACGCGCACAGCGCTGGCGATCGCGGTCGCCTTCTGCTGGCTGCTGGTGGCTGGCGCGGGCACCGTGGCGCTTCCCCACCTTGAACAGGTGATAAAGACGCATGGCAAGTCGTTCATCCCGGCAGGCACGCCGTCGAGCGTCATGGCGGACAAGATCGCCGAAAAGTTTCAGCGCGGCGGCACCAACAACGTCAACTACCTGATCCTGCAGAGGCAAGGCCCGCTGTCGGACGTCGATCGGGCGTATTACGGTCGGATCATCGCCGCGCTGCGAGCGGACGACGCCCACGTCGGTGACATCGCCGACCTATGGTCCGATCCGCTCACCGCCGGGATGAATCTCAGTGCGGACCGCAGTGCGGTGTTCGCGCTGTTGGCGCTCAACGGCAACGTGGGGACGAGCACGGCAACCGAATCTGTCGACGCAGCACGAGCGTTGGTGGCGTCATCTGACCCGCCGCCAGGTTTGAACGTGTTCGTCGCGGGCCCGGGCAGTGCCGTGACCGATGAACTCGCGGCGATCGATCGGGACATGATCATCGTGACCGTGGTGACGGTTCTCGTGATCGCCCTGCTGCTGCTGGTGGTGTACCGGTCGCCGGTCACCGTGCTGGTTCCGCTGGCGACCATCGGCCTGGCGCTGGCTACCGCGCGGGCGACGACCGCGGTTCTCGGGGAGCACGACCTCATCGAACTATCGACCTTTTCGGCAGCCCTGATGTCGGCCATGGTGTTGGGCGCCGGTACGGACTACTCGATCTTTCTGCTCGGCCGCTACCATGAGGGACGCCGAACTGGTCTGCCCGCCCACCACGCGCTGGGCACGGCGGTGCGCCAGGTGGCCCCGGTCATCGTGGCGTCCGCGCTGACCATCGCCGTCGCGACATCGGCACTCACGTTTGCCCGCATCGGCATCCTGCGCAGCGCCGGCATCCCATGTGCGATCGGCGTGCTGACGGCGATGGTGGCGGCCTTGACGTTGACACCGGCACTGATCTGGGTCGGCGCGAGGTGGGGGTTCATGGAACCCCGCAGTCGGCGGTTGAGCGAGGTGTTCTGGCGCAGGCTCGGCGCACTGGTGGCGCGGCGACCGGCGCCGATCATCGCGGTGACGGTGGGATTGCTCGTGGCGTGTATGTGTTCGCTGCCGTCAATGCGGTTGGGCTTCAGCGAGTTCGACGCGCAGCCGGCCGACACACCGACAAACCGGGCCTATGACGTGGTGGCCGAGAAGTTCGGCCAGAACCGGCTGGCCCCGAACCTGGTCCTCATCGAGGCCGATCACGACCTGCGCACGTCCGGCGACCTCATCGCCATCGAGAAGGTGACCCGCGCCTTATTCGCGATACCGGAGACCTCGACGGTTCAGTCGATCACGCGCCCGGCTGGAGAGCCGTTGCGGGAGTCGACGCTGACCTACCAGGCGTCGGTCATCGGCCAGCGGTTGGCCGACGGTGCGGGGCAGATCAGCGACCAGCGCGCCGTGTTCGATCAGCTCGCATCGACGGTGCACAGCGCCAACGCTGCGACTGCGGCCCTGACCGCGACGGCGGCGAAGCTGGAGCAGAATCTGCGCGAAGCGGGGACGGGTTTGTCCTCCTTCGACGACGCGACCCGGACTGCGACAACGCAACTCGACACGGTGAAGGCCGGCCTTGAGCCGCTGCGAAATTTTGTCGACACCCGTCCGGACTGCCCGTCGGATGCGGTCTGCGCCATGGCCGCGCAGGCGTTGCGCCCCGTCGACAGCCTGACCGACATTGTCGGCGCCGTCTCGGCCGGCTTGGACCGACTGCGAGTGGGCACCGCATCGGTGGACAGCAACGCCGGCGCCTCCCGGCAAGCATTGGATCAGCTCAGGCGCTCGCTGGCGCAGATTCCAGCGCTCGTCGGCACCGTCAACAGGTCCTTGAAGGACCTGACCAGCCAGAGCGCGCAACTGGCGGACTACTTCGGGCAAATGAGCGACAGCTTCGGCAACGACCCTGCCGCCGGGTTCTACATGCCGCCGGAGGTCTTCTCCGACGCTCGGTTTCAGCGCGCGGTGGATCTGCTGATCTCACCGGATGGACATTCCACCAGGCTGATCGTCTATGGCCGCGGCGACGCCTTCGGCGACGAGGGCATGCAGTTGGTCGACAAGATGCGCGCGGCGGTCAGCAGCGCCGTCAAAGGGGGCACACTGGCCGGCAGCACTGTCTCAGTGGGCGGAGCGGGGGCCGCGGTTCAAGACCTCCGCGACCTGATGTGGGGGGATTTGTCCCTGATGGTGCTCACGACGCTGGGCATGGTCTTCTTGATCGTTGCGTTTACGCTGCGCAGCCCCGCAGCGGGTGCCGTCGTCGTCGCAACGGTCGTGTTGTCCTACGGCGCGGCACTGGGACTCAGTGTCCTGATCTGGCAGCACATCTTCGGTGTCGAGATTCACTGGACGATGCTGTCGATCACGTTCCTGTCGCTGGTCGGCGTCGGCGCGGACTACAACCTCATGTATGCCGCCCGGTTGCGCCAGGAGATCAGCTCCGCGGGATTCGGAACCGGCACGATCCGCACGTTCGGCAGCACCGGGGGAGTCGTCACCACCGCGGGCATTGTTTTCGGTGTCACCATGTTCGCGATGCTCGGCAGTTCGGTGTCGAGCATCGGCCAGGTGGGCTCGACGATCGGGATCGGCCTGCTCATCGACACTCTCGTCGTGCGCGCGCTGCTGCTGCCGGCCCTGGCGGCCAGTTTGCGGCGCCGATTCTGGTGGCCGCTGAGCTTCTCCATCCCGGGCGGCCGGCGGCCCGGCAGTGCGGTCGGTGCCCTGTACCGCGCAGTCCGGCAGAGCATGAACCGCACGGTGGCACCGTGACGTCGGACTCCGCGCCCGAGCGCCGGTGCCCGGTGTCGGTCCACGCCGGCCCGGCAGCTGCCCCACCGCGGCGCCGACCATGGTTCTGGCGACGCATCGTCGACCGAGAGTCCTTCGGCGCGAACAGGTCTGACACCGGTCCTGCCCTGATCGGACAGCATCGCGCCGGAACCGCCGACGCGCTGCAAGCCGCTGGCGCGTCGCAGCGCGGCGACCAGTGCCCGCCCGGTATTCACGTCCCCAAGATGTTGGAATTTCCATGTGCAGCGTTGGCGGCCTGCGCATACTTCCTGCTCGGGGAGCGGATGGTCTCCGCCCTGGTCACCCGGTACGGCCCGGTCGTCTCCCTGCCCCTCCTCGGCTACGGCACTTTGGTGATCGTCTCCGACGCCGCGCACGCCAAACAGGTGTTCACCACCTCGCCGCATTCGATGCTCGGCGGCGAAGGGGTGGGGCCCGCTGCGGCGATCTGCGGTACCGGATCGATGTTCGTGCAGGAGGAACCCGACCACCTGCTGCGCCGGAAATTGCTCACGCCGGCATTCAGCGGGGCAGCACTGCTTGACGGCTACGCCGAGGTGATGGCCGCCGCCGCCCGCGAGGCATTGCGCGGGTGGCCGCCGGGCCGGCCGATGAAGATGCTGGACTTCGCCCGTAATCTCAGTCTGAACATCATCGTCAGGGTCGTGGCCGGCCCAGATGCAGCCATGGACAACAATGTCCTGCGCAGACTGTTCGGGCAGCTCCTCGAGTTGGCAGTCTCGGAGCAGATCGTCGTGCGTTACGCTCTGCGCCGCGCGGGGGCCCTGCGCCGCTGGCGCCGCTTGACCGCCGCCAATCAGGCTATCGACGGGGCCCTCTATCCGCTGATTGCACGCCGGCGCCGTAGCCCGGCTGCTGCGGGCGGCAACGATGTGCTCGCAGCACTCCTGAGCGCCATCGACGACAGCGCAGCCGCGGTGTCCGACAGAGAGATTCGTGACGACCTGGTCACCCTGATGATGGCGGGGCACGAGACGACCGCCATCACCTTGGCGAACATCATCGACCTGCTGGTCCACCACCCCCGCATCCTCGCCCGGGTGACCGACGAAGCCCACCACGGCGGGGACGCCTACACATCGGCGGTGATCAACGAAACGCTTCGCCTACGCCCGCCGCTGCCCTTCACCGCGCGGGTCACCGCCGGTGACTGCGACATCGGCGCTTACACTATCGCGGCCGGGTGCCGGGTCATGGTGCACATCAATGGGGTGAACCACGATCCGGCCATCTATCCCGCACCACAGCTGTTTCAGCCTGAACGCTTTCTGGATCGCGATCCCCCGCCGTATGCGTGGATCCCATTCGGCGGGGGCGTGAAACGCTGCCTGGGAGCTAATTTCGCGCACCGTGAGCTCACGGTAGTGCTTCATGAACTGCTTCGGGCGGGCACCTTCACCTCCGTGCGGAACCGACCCGATACCGTCGTGCGTCGGTCGATCGTCTTGGTGCCCCGTCGCGGGGCAGCGGTGACGTTTCGCCCCGCAGACCCGGCCGACACCGACTGAGCCCTGGCGCAGCGGCGAACCGGCGACGCAGGATTCGGAGTCCGCCACAATGGTGGAGAAGGGAGCATCATGCCAACTGCCCTGATCGTGGGGTCAGGCCCCAACGGGCTGACCGCCGCCATCACTTTGGCGCGCGCCGGCGTCGACGTGGTGGTTGCCGAAGCGCAGAACTCGATCGGGGGTGGGCTTCGTTCCGGGGAACTCACGCTGCCCGGTCTGATCCACGACCACTGTGCAGCTATCGTTCCCACGGCGGTGGCCTCACCGTTCATCAAGACACTGAACCTCGAGCAGCACGGTGTGCAGTGGGCCTGGCCGGACGTCGAACTCGCGCATCCGCTCGACGGCGGACGCGCCGCGGCGGTGTTCCGTTCGCTGGACACCACCGCGCAGTACCTCGACGCCGACGCCGGCGCCTACCGCCGCATGTTCGACTGGCTGGTCGCCAACTACGACCACTTCGCCGCCGACCTGCTCAGCCCGATGGTCGCGGTTCCGCGCCGCCCACTGAAACTCGCGCGATTCGGGCTGCCCGCGATGCTGCCCACGACCCTGCTCGTGCAGGCGTTCCGCACACCGCAGGCCCGCGCACTGTTCGCCGGCAACGCCGCGCACAGCTGGACCCCACTGAGCCGTCCCCCATCGGCGGGCGTTGCGCTCATGTTCGGCACCATCGCTCACAGATACGGATGGCCGTGCGTCGTGGGCGGCACCGCGCAACTCGCCGAGGCGTTCGCACGACTGCTTCGATCCCTGGGTGGGCGCATCGAGACCGGGACCCCCATCCGCTCCCGCGAACAAATCGCCGATTTCGATCTGGTGTTGTTCGACACCAGCCCCGCGCTGGTGCTGCGCCTACTCGGCGACCGGCTGCCGGCCCGCACCCGCCGCGCCTACGCGCGCTACCGCTACGGGGCCGCCGCCTTCAAGCTTGACCTCGCGGTGCACGGCGGCATCCCGTGGACCAACAGGTTTGCGCGTTCGGCGGGCACCGTCCACGTCTGCGGAAGCTACGAGGAAATCGTCGCCGCTGAACACGACACCTACCACGGCAGGATGCCCTCCCGACCGTTCATGATCGTGGGCCAGCAGTCGGTAGCCGACCCCACCCGCGCGCACCGCGACCTACACCCCATCTACGCCTATGCCCATGTCCCGCAGGGCTATTCGGCAGACCCTACCGAGTCCATGTTGGACCAGATCGAACGATTCGCGCCCGGATTCCGCGACCGGATTGCCTGCGTGGCGCGGCGCGGGCCCCAGGATTTGTACCGCGACAACGCCAATATCGTCGACGGCGACATCAACGGCGGCGCGATGGACCTCCGGCAGTACATCGGCCGGCCCCGGCTGACACCCGATCCGTACTGGACCGGCGTACCGGGGCACTACTTGTGTTCCTCCTCGACACCGCCAGGTGCGGGAGTCCACGGCATGTGTGGACACCTCGCGGCGCTGTCGGCACTTCAGCGCGCAAGGATAATCGCACAGCCGCGTGTCCTGGGTGACACATGCACCGACGGTTGGCAGGGATGCTGAGGTAGACCGGCGCGTGGTACAGCGATAGGTGGTCGCGCAGTGAGTGGCGGACTCTGCATACGCCGGCGTTTTCGATGGAGCCGGACGGTGGCTGCGGCTGCGTAAAGAGGATGAGCACATTGTGCTGGCGATGCTGATGGACATCGCCATTGTTCTCGGCGAGACGGTGGTCGGGTCACCGTATCGAGTATTCGTGGCAGCTTGACCTAGATCCCAAACGTGCCGAGGCGACGAGCTATTGGTGTGTGGTCGTGGCCAAGTCAACGCAGTACCCGATGAGGCGAGGTTTCGAGTACGAATGCATCAATAGCTTCCATGAATTCGGCGCCGCTTACCAGCCAGCTGTCCCCGGGGTTCACGGCGCTGGCGCCCAAGCACTGGACAGTACGACGTTGTGCCTGTGCGTGAGTCGACTGGCCCTCACGTGTGCGACAAAGCGAAGTATCATTCCGACCCTGATCGATGAGCCTACATCCCACTACGGAGATTCGTCGAGGTATCGCGTGTCCGAGCCCCGTGTGATCACCCGCGTCGTCCGGCCCGTTCGGCGAAATCGTCCAGTGCATCCAGGATTTCAGGTGCGCGCCAGGCACGATTACGTGCTCGGTCGGTGAACTCGACGACGATGCCCGCCTCGGTGAGGGGTCCGAAGTAGCGACTGGGGTGGTCGGTAGAGATCCCCAGCTCCTCGCGCAGGAGCACACCGTTGACGACTGGCCGCCGGGTCAACAGGTCGGCAACTCTCCACACAGCCGAGTCTGACCGTGCGGTGATCCGATCGTTCCAGCTCGCCCGAATCTCACGTAACTCAGCGATTAGCTGCCGGCCGTTGACAACCGCGCGCTCGCTGGCGTGGGCGAATCGCTCGACGATCGGCGCGAGATCCCCTTCTCGGTAGGCGGTGAGAGCGGCAAAGTAGCCGTCGGTATCCGACAGCAATCCAGCGGAAACGGGGGCTGTCACCTGCCGGGTCAGGCCTTTGTTGCGCAACATCGACTGCACCAGAGCCCGTCCCGTGCGGCCGTTGCCGTCGGTGAACGGATGGATGGTCTCGAATTGGGCATGGGCCACGGCGATCTGCGCGAGCAGCGCAACATCGTCGCGCGCGGTGAAGGCGATCAAGTCGTCGATCGCGGCGGGGACCCGCTCGTGGCGGGGTGGGACGAATATCGCGTTGCGCGGGCTGTTCCCGCCGCCGATCCATACCTGCTCGGTGCGCCACGCTTCCGGTGTGTGATGGGACTGGCCGGCCATCAGTGCGGCGTGCATGGCGAGGATGGCATCAGAGTCGACGCGGTCTGACAACGCGACTGCGGCGGTCATCGCGGCGGTGTTGGCGACTATCTGTTCGGCGTTGGCTTTCCCTTTGGCGCCCGGCAGTTCAGCTTCTGCGATCGACCGTGCGGACGCGGTGAGGTTCTCGATGCGGGAGCTGGCAGCAGACTCGCTGCGCAGCAGTACGGCCGAGAACGGGGCGATCTCGTCTCCGAGTTCAGCATCGAATCGCGTGATGGCGAGGCTGGCATCCTCGGCAGCGGCGTACACATCCGACGGCAGCTCCAGATGGAGGTCGGCGATAGCTGGTGGGATCGCAGCCCGGTATGGCCCGCCCCGGCGAGACGACCGGGAGTAGCTGCTATCCAGGCTCGGTGTCCAGTGCAGCGTCTCGTAGCTGAGCGGCGAAAGTGTCGCCATAGATCCACTGTAGCGACAGTTAAGTAAATAAGTGTCGCTATCATGATGGAAGCGCAACCACTTAAGCCGTCAAGATGGCCTCGGCAAGTGCCGCTGTAGCCCTACGATGGCGACAGTTGTCTACATATCTGTCGTCAGGCGCGTGAGAAGAGAACAACGGCGCACGTCATAGCTGCGGCATTCGTCAGGCAGTCCGAGAAGCGGCCCGTGTCATGTCAGAGCACGGTGTAAATCCGATAGTCGACGTGGCGATTGCTCAGAAGTAGATAACCGACCGTGACGACGGTGCTGATCCAGCGATACCTCGGATCTGATGTTTCGAAAGATGGCGTGCTGCGCAGATACGTCTGCCCGAACGTAAGCGCTTCACCAGCGGCCAACCGTTCCCATCCGTCAGGTGGAACTTGGATGAGTCCGCCGGCGGTGTAAGTAATCAGAGCGCCGTCGTCGGTGCGTATCACCGCGCGCACGTCGCGTCGGCCGATCCCGTCGTCGCCGGACAACACCCAGTCCGAACCACCGGGCAGTACCTCTCCCTTGATCTCCGGCCCCTCGATACGACCGCCGGTGGCCACCAGCACTATTCGTGTTCCCAGTGGTGTCGAAACGAGGCGAGGCTCTTCGGTGTCGATACCCATATCCGCCAGGTGCTTGGCTGGCAGCTGCGTGTGAATTGGCAATTGGGCCAACGTCGTGGCATTGGTGAAATCTGCTGAAGTCATTCGTGGCCTCCAAGCTCAGCTCGTGACGATGGCCCGCACTTCGTGGCGGACCTGCGAGATGGCGACGCGCGGGGTGGCGATAAACAGGCGAAGCTGCCGAAGTAAACCGAGCGGCGACCAGCGTGACGTCGCGTGAAGGTAGACCGCCATCTCGTGCTGAATGACCAAACCGTCTCGGAACGACCAGATTTCGATTCCGGTTTGCCGATCGTTGCCGTGAAACCCTCCTCGCCAGGTGTTGACGATCGTGCGCTCGTCGCTGCAGACCAGGACCTTCCTGCCCGCCAGCTGCTGATCGCGGAATACCCCCAACGTGGTCGTCAGAGCACGGCGGATCTCATCGATGCCCACGTAGCGGCTGGTAATTCCATCGAACGTCCACTCGGCCACGCAGTCCGGGTGAAACAGGGCGAGAGCGTCGTCGACGACAGCGTCGTTGGTTATGCGTTGAGCGTTGGCCACGAAGGCCACCGGGTCCGATATCGAAGCCGTCGCGGTGGGGCCAGGGCCGATGTCGTCGTACTTCATATTTCTGAAGTTAGAACATACTGAAATGAAAGTAAATGCTCGATTTACGTATAGTCGGGATGTGGCGAAACGCTCCTATCACCAGTACTGCGGCTTGGCTGCGGCCCTTGACCTGCTGGGAGAACGCTGGAGCATGCTGATCCTGCGCGATCTGCTGGCCGGGCCGAAACGCTTCACCGACCTGCTCGAAGGACTCCCCGGCATCGGCACCGGATTGCTCAGTCAACGGTTGCGCGAACTGGAAACCGCTCGGGTGATCGAGAAGGCAACCCTGCCACCGCCAGCGGCCTCCACGGTGTACCAACTCACGGCCGATGGCCAGCGGTTGCGTGAACCGCTACTGGGGCTTGCCCGCTGGGGGCTCGATCGCCTTGGGCCGCCGGACCCTCAGCAGCGCATCGATGCCGAACCGTTGGCCCTGGCGATTGCGGCGCGATACGAACCGTCGGCAACTGAGAATGCCGACGGCACCTATGGGCTTGTCATTGATGGCAAGCCTTTTGAACTGCTGATCGGCCATGACGGGGTGCAGGTGCGATCCCGGACGGTCGAGAACGCCCGCGTTGTGATCACCACGGACACTGCCACGCTCATCGAGATGAACAGCGGCGAAACAACATTGACGGCTGCACTCGAAGAAGGAACCGTGACGGTCGACGGCGACCTCACCGCAGTCGGGCCGCTCGCCGCATCATTCGGGTTCTAGAGGTCAGTGACCAACCCACTCCTCATAGAACGGCGGCATATCGGAAGCCCGCCCGGTGAACTGCGGGGCCCGCTTGTCGAGGAAGGCCCGCACGCCGTCGTGGCCGTCGCCGATGCTCGTGTAGAACATCGCCAGCGAGTCCACCCGGTGCGCGTCGACCGGATGTGGCTGTGCCGCATTCCGGTAGAGCATCTGCCGCATGAGCGCGACCGAGACCGGTGAGCGGTCGCGGGTCCACGCGTCGGCCAGCGCCCGGGCCTCGGCGATCAAGGCATCCGGTTCGTGGACGGCCTGGGCCAGTCCGATCTCGAGGGCAGCGTCCGCGGTGAGGATGTCGGAGCGGTACACCAGGTCCAAAGCCGTTGGCATGCCGACGATCCGGGGCAGGAACCAGGTCGAGCAGGCTTCCGGCGTGATCCCCAACTTTCCGAAGACCAGCCCGAAGCGAGCCTTAGTCGACATGAGCCGAGCGTCCATGGCCAGCGTCATCGTCGCGCCGATCCCGACCGCGGCGCCGTTGATGGCAGCGATGACGGGCTTGCGGCAGGCGTAGATCGCCAGCGTCACGCGGCCGCCGGTGTCCCGGACCCGTTGCAGCTGGGGGTTGTCCAGATCGGCCATGTCGGCAAGGCTCGGCGACTTCGACTCGTCGAGGCCGAACACATTGCCCTCACTGGACAGGTCCATGCCGGCGCAGAACGCCCGGCCCTCGCCGGTCACGATGACCGCGCGGACCGCGTCGTCGTCGTTGACCGCCACAAAGGTCTGCTCCAATTCATCGGCCATCTCGACGGTGAAGGCGTTGAGGTTCTCCGGGCGATCGAGGACGACGGTGAGGATCCCATCGCTGAGCTCGTGCCGGATCGTCGTGAAGTCCACGGGTGCTCCTTCTCGGGTCGGTTGGTACTCAGCTTGCCCAAGCCCGATTCCGCGCCGGCGGCAACCCCCAGGTTCCGCGCCAGTGGTAGCCCACCGCGCAACGCCGACGCCGTCTAGGTTCGTGGGATGGAGTTCGACGAGTATCGCGCGCACGACGCCACATCCCTGGCGAAACTGGTTGCTGACAAGCAGGTTTCGGCGGCTGAGCTGCTCGCGACCGCCCGGGAGCGGGCGGCGGCGGTGAACCCGAAGATCAACGCCATCGTCCGCGACGTTCCGGCGTCGCCGACCGACGATCTGACCGGCCCGTTCGCCGGGGTGCCGTTCCTGATCAAGGATCTTGCGCAGGACTACGCGGGTTTGCCCACCTCGGCGGGTTCGCGTGCGCTGATGTCGCTGATCGTCCCCGAGCACGCCACGGTGGTCCAACGGTGGCTCGATGCGGGTCTGGTCATCTTCGGGAAGACCAACACCCCGGAGTTCGGCGCGAAGGGCATCACCGAACCGGAGGCCTGGGGGCCGGCCCGCAACCCCTGGGATCTGGCCAGGTCGCCGGGCGGCAGCTCGGGAGGGTCCGCGGCTGCCGTGGCGGCGGGCATCGTGCCCTGCGCCGGTGCCAATGACGGCGGTGGATCGATCCGCATCCCGGCGGCGAGCTGTGGTCTGGTTGGGCTCAAGCCGGGCCGGGGTCTGACGCCGTCGGGTCCGGCGACCGCGGAATCCATGCACGGCGCGGCCGTTCAAGGTGTCGTCTCCCGGACGGTGCGCGATACGGCGGGGATGCTCGATGTCCTCAGCGGCGGCGAACCCTGGGGCCCGTACGTGCCGGGGTTGCCCGAGCAGCCGTTCGCGTCGTGCGTGGGGGCGGATCCCGGAAAACTGCGGATCGGGTTGCGAGTACCGACGTCGATCAACCCGGCGCCACACCCCGAGGCGTTCGCGGCTGTCGAGGCCACGGCGGCCGCACTCACCGAACTCGGTCACCATGTCGAGGAACTGCCGCGGGCACCGTTTGACGACGCCGCGCTGGCCCGCGATTTCCTGCTGACCTGGTTCGTCTACAGCGCATGGGAACTCGCCGAGGCCAAGCGGTTGACGGGTGCGAGCGACGACGCTTTCGAACGGGACACGCGGATCATGGCGGCAATCGGCCGCGCGACGAGCAGTGTCGACTATCTCGACGCGGTGCAGCGGCGCCACGAACACACGCGGCGGCTCACCACGTTCTTCGAGTCGTATGACCTGCTGTTGACGCCCAGCCTGGCCACCCTGCCGCCGCGGATCGGAGAGTTCGATCTGCCGGTGGCGCTGCAGCGTGCCGCCGACGCCCTGATCAAGACGCGCACTGCGAGCATGCTGCGCTACACCAAGATCGTCGACGACATGGTGGACAAGAACTTGGGCTGGGTGCCCTACACGCAACTGGCGAATATCACTGGCCGCCCGGCGATCTCGCTACCGGTGCACTGGACGGCCGACGGTCTGCCGCTCGGCGTCCAGTTCGTCGCGCCACTTGCCGGTGAAGCGCTGCTGCTCAAGCTGGCGGCTCAGCTCGAGCAGGCGATGCCCTGGGCCGACCGGTTCGCCCCGGTCTGAGCCGGTGCGCCAGCCAGCCACTCGCCATGCCGGCAGGTAGCTACTCGGTCAGCCGGCTCGGCGCGGCTTGTCGCCAGGAGTCGAGCAGAATATCGCCGAGCTCTTGCCGGTCCTCCAGTTCAGCCAACCGGACCCGCACCCAGGCCGAGGCGGCCTCGTGTTGTGGAACCCAGAACTTGTGCGGTTCGGCGGCGATCAGCTCTTCACGGTCAAACCTGGGGCAGCGCACCGCAAATGAGGTTTCGTCGTCGGGCACGGTGACGAACATCTTGCCCGCCACGTCGAAGGTCGGATGGCCCCAGCGCTCCTTCTCGGTGGTCTCGGGGAACGAGAGTGCGATGCTACGCACATCGTCAGCGTCGAGCACGGGTATCGGACCTCCGATCGCGCGTGGGTATCCGCTCCGGCAGCCTACCGGGGGAACCCGCTAGGTGATCGACCAGAACTCCAGCAGGGTGCGGATGGTCGCCACCAGCGGCAGGGGCTGGTCCAGCATGGGGTGATGGCCGGCCTCGGCGAGTTCGACGAACGGGCCACGCAGTTGCAGCATCGAGCGGATCTGGTCGGCCATCGGAGGGGGAACCACCCCGTCTTCGCACCGCAAATACCCGACCCGGCAAGGGATTCGGGCGAACGTGTTCTCCAGCAGCTCTTCGTCGGTGGACGTCTCGTCCAGCAGGTGGCCGCCGAAGATGTCCGGGTCGAACTTCCACACCCAGCCGTTCTCGGTTTTCCGGATCGATTCCACGGCGATGTGATGACCGATGTAGGGCAGCGTCACGTCCTGTTTCGGAACGGCCCGGAACCGCGCCAAGATCTCTTCCTCGGATGGGTATCCCGCCGTGTCCCGGCGCCGGTTGCGTAACCGGACTTCCTCGGGGGCGCGCTCGCGCAGCGGCGAATCGATCACCAGGATGCTGTCGATCTGCGCGCCGTAGCGGGTGGCGGCCGAGGCGCCCACCCAGCCGCCCATGCTGTGACCGACGATGGTGGGCCGCGCTGTGGACCCCGAGGCTTCCGATGCCGCGAGCACCTCCCGGGCCCAGATCGACAGGGCGTACTCGGTGCGGGTTCCGCTGTCGCCGTGCCCGCTCAGGTCGGGTGCGATCACCCGGTGGGTGCGGGCGAAGAACGGTGCGATGTGGTCCCACCATCCTGAATGGGCTCCGCCGCCGTGGACGAACACCAGCGGCGGATTGTCCGGGTTACCCCAGCTCCGCACGTGGATCGGGCATCCGTCGACGTCGATGGTGGAGTGCTCTGGCGTCTGCTCCAGAGCGGAGGTGAACCAGGCCGGGGCATCCGCCATCGGATGCGGGGCCGGCGCCGGTTCACGGCGGAACATGGGACTCACCTCGTAATTCTGTCTCATGCCCGAAATCCGCTCGACACTTGCCTGACGAACTTCTGACCGCGCCGACGTGGCGTCGCGGGGCTCAGGACACCGCGAGGCTGACGCCGAGCGCGACCATCATCACCGCGATGACGCCGTCGAGAATCCGCCAGGTCATCGAGGTCGCGAACAGTCCGGCCAGCCGACGCGCGCCCAAGCCGAGGCCGGTGAACCACACCGCACTGGCAGCCACCGCGCCGGCGCCGAACAGCCACCGCTGTTCTTGGTGTTCGTTGGCGAGCGAGCCGAGCAGCACCACGGTGTCCAGGTACACGTGCGGGTTCAGCCAGGTCAGCGCCAGGCAGGTGACGAGCACCTCAGCCAGGCGGGCCGGGGTGCGCTCGGACGGGTTGAGTGTCGAGGGCCGGAAGGCGCGCCGCGCGGCGAGCACGCCGTAGCCGATCAGGAACGCCGCCCCGCCGAACTTCGCCACCGTCATCGCGTCGGGATGGGCGGTGATCACCGCGCCGACGCCGGCGATGCCCGCGGCGATCAGGATCAGGTCGGACACCGTGCACAGCGCGATGACGGCGACGATGTGCTCCCCGCGAATCCCCTGTCGCAACACGAAGGCGTTCTGTGCGCCGATCGCAGCGATCAACGCCATGGTGGTGAGGAATCCGACGAGGACGGGTGAAGCCATGTGTTGAGGCTATGGACGTGCGGTGATCAAGTACAGCTAATGATTCTTCAGATGCATAAGAGCGACTTAATCGGCGAATGTGCATCAGGGGCTAGGTGAGTCGATGATGTTGACACGGCGCCTGGTCAACATTGTTGACAAGGCACCGTGTCAACATCATGATGATGGGTGTGTCGAGTGAAATGGTGATGCCGGAATGTCAGGGCGGCGTCGTTGCTGCTGGCCTGGATGACGCGCGGCAAGGTACGCACATGCGCCTCCGCTTAGGGCCGCAGTCATTGACGTGGTCGCGCTTTGGCGACTACCGGACGGCGTTGTTGATCGGTTGGGCGGGCACCTTGCAGGTGATGCATCCGGTGATCAGCGCCGCACTGGTCGAGCATTCGGATTTTCTCGACAATCCCATGAATCGGCTTGCCCGGTCGGCTATTCCGATCACCCGCGCGGTCTATGAAGGCTCAGTCACCGGTCGGTCCATTCGCGATGAGCATGTCAACATCAGGGGCCGCTACACCGCTAATGGTGACGCGTCCGCGGACGGAATCCGGTATCACGCCCTGAATCCGGAACCGTTCTTCTGGGCACATGCCACGTTCTTCATGATGCAGATCGCCCCGGCCGGTGTGTTCACTGCGCCCCTGACCGCCGAGGAGAAGGAGCAGCTGTATCAAGAATCGAGAACCTGGTACGCGCAGTACGGGATGTCGCTACGCGGCACCCCGGAGACCTTTGAGGATTTCATGCGGTACTGGGACAACACTATCGAGACGGTGCTCACCCGCACCGAACTGATCGACCGGGCCGCACCGTTTTACGCGGGCCACCCAGGACCGCCGCCCTATCCGCAGGTGCCGGGGTGGTTGTGGAAGATCATCGGGCCGCCATGCGCCCGACTGGTGTTGTGGGTATGTCGAGCACTGTTGCCAGAAACGGCCCGTGAAGCGCTCGGGTGGACGTGGACGACGTCAGATCAGCGCCGATTCGACGTGTTCGCTTTCGCCGTCCGAGGCATCTTCTCGGTCATGCCCCGGCCACTCCGGTTGTCCTGGATCGCGCGCAGGGGGTATCGGCAGGCTAGCCAGGGAACGCTGGCATGACCGATGATTCGCAGCCCGGGTCGGGTGGTCAGAGCAAGCTTGTGCGTGCGTGGCGGGGTGAGCCTCCAGAAGATCGTGTGGCGCAACGGCGCAACGCGTTACTCGATGCCGGGCTTACCGAGGTGACCGCCAAAGGTGCGGCGGCGGTGTCGATCACGTCAGTGTGCGCCGCAGCGAAACTGACCCAGCGTTATTTCTACGAGAGCTTCTCCAGCAAGGACGAGTTTCTGATCGCAGTTCTGGATACCACTGTGCGCCAAGCACACGCAGTGATCCTGGAAGCCCTGAATGACGCGCCGACGGACTCCGCGCCGGCGCTCATCGCTCATCTGGTCGACGCGTTCACCGACTACCTCGCAGGTGATCGGCGCCGGCCCAATCTGATGTTCCTGCAGACCCGCAGCCATCTCGGGTTAGCCTTACGCGGCAACATGCTGGCCAAGGAGTTCATCGCCCCGATTTCCTTGGCCCTGCACATGCCGCCATTCGACGAGCGCCGGCCAACCAACGACGACATCGACGTGGAGATGACCGCGCTGGCCATCTTCGGTGCCATGTCGCAGCTCTACGCAGCCTGGGCAGCCGGATTCCTTGACGTGGACACCCGCCGACTGGCCGCCCACGTCACCTCGGTCATCGAGCACTGCCTACCCAGCTCATCCCACATCAGTGGCTGACACGCAGAAACCTTGATTCACAACGACACCACAACTTGGACGACCTGCTCAACAGTGCCAGGGGCCTCGCGTCCGCACCACCGACCCGCGAAGCAGCTGCTGGGCGGCTGCAGCTCCTGCAAACTGTTTCCGGCGAGGCAAGACTCAAACCCGTTACCCTAAAGGGAAACAATCGACCACACCTCAATCCGACCCCCGTGGACCACCGTCTCGTTTTAGGATCCGCCACTTGGATGGCAAAAAGTGTCCCGCCAAATCCGTGACAAGCCGGGGAAGGTGCAAGTGGGGCAGGTGTCGTCCGCCATCGAGAATGGCAACCTACATTCCCGCCGGTGTGCGAAAGCGACCGATGTCGTTGGTGCAGGGTGCTATTTGCCGCTGTAGACAGGGAAGACGCTGGCGTCGCCGTAGTCCCGTTCGTCCAGGTTGCGTAAGGCGTCCATGTCGTTGTCCGAGATGACGAAATCGACCTGTGCGTTGGAGCGCATGTGATCGGGATTGGCGGTCTTCGGCAGCGATACCGCGCCTAGTTGCAGCGTGTAGCGGATGCACAGCTGCGGTACGGACACGCCGTACTTCTCCGCGATCGCGGCGACGTTCTGGTTCTTCAGGATCTCGCCGTGCGCGATCGGCGAGTAGGCCTCCACAAGGATGTTCTTGCTCCCGCAGTAGGCGATGAGGTCGGCCGGGGTATTGCCCGCATGCACGAGGATTTGGTTCACCTGCGGTGCGACCGTGCACGCGACGAGAATGTTGTCGAGGTCAGTCCTCTCGAAGTTCGATACGCCGATCGACCGTAGCTTGCCGGCCTTGTAGGCATCCTCGAGCGCTCGCCACGCCTCACGATTGCCCTCGGCGTAGTCTCCGCCGCGGAAGTCGTTCCAGGGCTGCGGGCTGTGGATGAGCATGAGGTCGATGTACTCGAGTCCGAGCTTGTCCAGTGATCCCTCGATCGCCGCCACCGCCGCGTCGTAGTCCTTGATCTCGGCGGCCAGCTTGGTCGAGACGAACAGCTCGTCGCGGTTCACGCCGGAGGTGCGTACGCCCTCGCCGACGCCGCGCTCGTTGCCGTAGGCCTGGGCGGTGTCGATGTTGCGGTAGCCGATCTCCACGGCCGCTCGCACCGCGTCGGCCACCAAGGCGTCGTCGATCAGCCAAGTCCCCAGTCCCAACTTGGGGATCTCGACGCCGTTAGAGAGGGTGTAGGTCTCGGTCAGGATGCTCATGCGTTTTCTCCGTCCTTTGGCAGTTGGCCGTACACCTCGTCGGTGACGGGTTCGAGCCATTCGTTGCTGACGTCCTCGCCGGGCGTGATGAAGGCGACGTGGGAGAACCACGAGTCGGCCTTCGCGCCGTGCCAGTGCTTCGTGCCGGCCGGGACGCGGATCACGGTGCCCGGCGCCATGCTGACGGGATCCTCGCCCTCGGCTTGGTACCAGCCGCTGCCCGCCGCACACAGCAGGATCTGGTCACCACCGCCGGCGGTGCCGTGATGGATGTGCCAGTTGTTGCGGCAGCCCGGCTCGAAGGACACGTTGCTTACCGGGACACTCCCGGAGGCGAGCGGGGCCAGGTAGCTCTGCCCGATGAAGTACTCGGCGTAGGCATCGTTGGGTTCGCCGAGTGGGAAGATCTGGTCGAAATCCCTTTCTGCCATGGACTTTCCTTACTTCTCGTTCTCGATGATGTTCTTCAGCACCGTGGTGGCGCCCATGCCGTTGGGCCAGCCGGAGTAGAAGGCGAGTTGCAGGAGGGCCTCTTTGAGCTCGTCGTCGGTAACGCCGTTCTGGCGTGCGTAGGCGAGATGGAACTTCAGCTGGTCCATCTTGCCCATGGCGGTCAGCGCGGCGACGGTGATCAGGCTGCGGTCGCGCTTGGCCAGTCCCGGTCGCTCCCATACTTCATCGAACAGCACCCGATCGGTGTAATGCACCATGCCGGGCGCGAAGTCGCCGAAGGCGCGCTGGCCGCCGGTCCAGCTGCTGTTCTGTTCGTCGGCCATGGATCGTGTCCTTCTGTCTGGATGTGTCGGTGAGTCAGTGGTGAGTCATGTTGTGCCAAGCGCCATTCAGAGGTTGTTGGCGTGTGGGTCAGGTGAGCGTGGCGGCCAGCGATGCGAGCAGTCGCAGTTTCTCGGCGGAGGGGGAGCCTGGTTCGGCGGTGTAGACGATGAGCACGTGGCCTGGTTCGGCGGTGATCGCGAGTTCCTCATAGGCCAGGGTCAATTCACCGACGTCGGGATGATGGAACCGTTTCGTTCCGGCGCCGTGGGTGCGGACGTCGTGGGCACCCCAGAGACGGCGGAACGTCTCACTCTGAGTCGATAGTTCCCCGACGAGGTCCTGCAGGCCGCGGTCATGGGGGTCGCGTCCAGCTTCAGCGCGCATGATCGATACACACATGTGCGCGAACAGTTCCCAGTCTGGGTAGAAGTCGTGGGCCGCCGGGTCGAGGAACTGGAACCGCGCCAGGTTGGGAGTACGGCCGCCGTCGCCGATCAGTGGGGAGTAGAACACGCGGCCAAGAGCATTGGTGGCCAACAGATCCTGCTGGGGGTTGCGGACGAACGCTACCCCATCGGTGATCGCTTCCAGAGCCCAGTGCAGGCTCGGGCGGGCGGCGACCGGTTTGCTTGCCCGGCGGCGAGACCGGCCGGAAATGGGGATGCCATCCGCGGTGCGGGCGAGGTCGAACAGGTGCGCGCGTTCGGTGTCGTCGAGGCGCAGGGCTTGGGCGATGGCTTCCAGTACCGAGGACGACGCACCAGCGATCTGACCACGTTCAAGCTTGGCGTAGTACTCGATGCTGACCCCCGCGAGCGTGGCTACCTCACCGCGGCGCAACCCGGGTACCCGCCGCTGCCCGGCGTCGGGCAGGCCGACATCGGCGGGGGAGAGCTTCGCTCGGCGGGAGGTCAGGAACTCGCGCACCTCGGCCTTGTTGTCCACAAATCCGACGCTACCGCCGTATCGGGCCACCAGGGATGCCCTGCGGGTACACCTCACGGCAGAGACTTCTTCACCCCTGTCCGGGCCGCTTGCATGGATGTCGAACCCGACATCAGAAGGACCCCGGATGACCCCGACCACCGACCAGCCGCGCGACGCGCGCAGTCGCGCCCCGATCGCGTTGAGCGCCACCGTGCTCGCCACCGTCGTGCTGATCACGGCGATAGCACCGCTGGCCACCGACATATATGTGCCGGCGTTCCCTCTGGTGGGCAGGGATCTGGGCGCATCGGCCACCCAGGTGCAGTTGACGTTGACGACGTTCTTCGTCGGTATGGCGCTGGGGCAGCTGATCGGCGGGCCGGCGTCGGATCGGATCGGCCGGCGCAGGCCGCTGCTGGTGTCGCTGGCGGTGCTGGCCGCGGCTTCGGCGATCTGTGCGTACAGCCCTTCGATCGCGGTGATGATGCTGGCCCGATTGGTGCAAGGCTTCAGCGGCGGCTGGGCGATGGTGATCGCCCGCTCGATCGTTGTGGACCTCACCCGCGGCGCCGAGCTGGTACGGGCGATGAACACGGTCGCCGGTGTCTCGGGGATCGCGCCGATCGTGGGGCCGCTGCTCGGCGGGGTGATCTTGCAGTTCTCCCACTGGCGGGTGTCGTTCTGGCTGGTGGCCGTGCTGGCCGCGCTCATGTTCGTTGCCGTCGCGGTCGGCGTGGCCGAGACGCTGCCCGCCGAGAAGCGCCACGGCGGCGGCCTCAGTCAGATCACCAGCACGACAAAGACGGTGCTGCGCCACCGCTCGTTCGTCGGCTACCTGCTGGTGTTCGGCTCCTCGATGGGCATGATCTTCGCTTACGTCGCGACCTCGGCGTTCGTACTGCAGTCGATGAACGGGCTGTCGCCGATGGTCTACTCGATCGACTTCGCGTTCAACGCCGTCGGCCTGACCGTCGCCACGCTGGTGGCCGCGCGTCTGGCTAACCGGGTGTCCACCCGCAAGGTGGTCGGCGTCGGGTTGGCCGCCAGCGCCGCCGCGGGCGTGATCCTGCTGGTCGGCGCGAGCTGGTTCGACATGCCGCTGCCAGTGGCGCTGGCGGGGTTCTTCGTTCTGATGACCGCGCAGGGGTTGGTCGGTCCCAATGCGGGGGCGCTGGCTTCTGACACCGTGCCCGAGCACCCCGGTACGGGCTCGGCCCTCCTCGGCTTCCTGCAGTGGTGCATGGCCGGTGTCGTCGCGCCCCTGGCGGGGTTGGGCGGGACTGAGACGGCGGTACCGATGGCGGTCATCGTGACGGCTCTCGCGGTGGCGTCCGTGGCCGCGCTCCGCGTGCTCGCTCGGCGCGACACCGTTCAAACTGCTTGATCCTCAACAACATCGAGGACGATACCGAAGGAGACCCGAATAATGACTCAGACCCCCGATTACCAGTCCGGTCCCGTTGCCGAGCCGGGTGCGCGAATGAACCGCCGCGGTGCACTTCGCATCGCGGGCATCGGCGCCGCCGTCGCCGGGCTGGCGAGCGTGGCCGCCTGCGCGTCAGCCGATCACAACACCGACAGCGCGTCCGCGTCCCCGTCCGCCGGCGCGCGGCCGGGCGAGCCGACCTCCGAGCCCGCGAAGTTGCCCCGCCCTGACACCAGCCTCCCGTCTGGTGACACCTCCCGCGGTGCTGACAACTTCTTCATCAGCGATCGGCTGGACGCTCGGGCGGTGTCTTTCCGCAACCAGTTCGGTGATCGGGTGACGGGAAATCTCTTTGTTCCCAACGACATGAACCGCTCGAACCGCCACCCCGCCATCGTGGTGAGCCACCCGATGGGGGCCGTGAAGGAGCAGTCGGCCAACCTGTACGCGCAGAAGCTCGCCCAGCAGGGCTTCGTCACGCTGTCGATCGATCTCCCGTACTGGGGCTCCAGCGGGGGCGAGCCGCGCAACCTGGTGGCGCCGGACAACTACGCCGAGGGTTTCAACGCCTCGGTGGACTTCCTGCGGACCTTGGACTACGTCGACCGCGAGCGGATCGGTGCCCTCGGTATTTGTGGCAGCGGCAGCTGGGTGATCAGCGCCGCCAAGATCGACCCGCGCATCAAAGCCGTCGGAACCGTCAGCATGTACGACATGGGCGCCGCCAACCGCTTCGGTCTCGGTCGTTCCGTGACCCTTGCCCAGCGCCGCGAGATGCTCGACCAAGTGGCCGCGCAGCGCGACGCCGAATTCTCCGGCGGTGAGCCGAAATACACCAGCGGTACGGTGCACGAACTCACCGCCGACTCGACCCCGGTCGAGCGCGAGTTCTACGACTTCTATCGGACCGCGCGCGGCGCATTCACCCCCGAGGGCGCGACGCCGCAGACCACCACACACCCGACACTGACCAGCAACGCGCGGTTCTTGAACTACTTCCCGCTCGAGGAGATCGAGACGATCTCGCCGCGGCCGATGATGATCGTCACCGGCGAGCACGCGCATTCCCGGGAGTTCGCTGAGGACGCCTACCGCCGCGCCGCGGACCCCAAAGAGCTCGTGCTCGTGCCCGGTGCAGGCCACGTGGACCTGTATGACCGCGTCGACGTGATCCCGTTCGACCGGCTGACCGAGTTCTATCGTCGCGCGCTGGCCTGACCCAGATCGAAAGGCCGCGAGATGGCTTTTCGTTCAGCAGTTCTCACGGCGGTGGAGCGCGCAGACTGAAAGCGGCACCACCTAGGCGCAGTCCGGGCTAACCGGGGATTTCGAAGCCTGACGGTTCAGTTCGATGCTGTCCCTCGCGACCTTCCGTACTGGGCTCCGTCTCAAACGAGCTCGCGTTTGAGGATTTTGCCGGTGGGGTTGCGCGGCAGTTCGGCGAGGAAGACGATGTCGCGCGGGACCTTGTAGCGGGCGAGGTTCTCTTTGACGAAGCTCTGCAGTTCCTTCTCGCTGGCCTGCGCGTTGTCGGCGAGGACGCAGAATGCGCGTAGCCGCTGCCCGAAGTCGGGGTCGTCGACCCCGATCACTGCGACGTCGACAACTGCGGGGTGGGTGACGAGCAGTTCCTCGACCTCGCGCGGGAAGACGTTCTCACCTCCCGAGACGATCATCTCGTCGTCGCGGCCGTCGATGTAGAGGCGCCCGGCGTCGTCGAAATGGCCGACGTCGCCGGTCGACATCAGCCCGTCGATGATCTCCTTGCCTCCACCGCCGGTGTAGCCCTCGAATGGGGTGGCGGCGCCGACGAAGATTCGTCCCGTGCCGCCCCGGGTGACCACTTTGCCTTCGTCGTCGTAGATCTTGACGGTCGAGCCGAGTGCCGGTTTGCCGACCGATGTCGGGGCGGCCCGCACATCCGCTGGGGTTGCGAGCGTGGCGACGGAGACTTCCGTCGATCCGTAGAGGTTGTAGATCACGTCACCGAGTAGGTCTGACGCAGCGATGGCGACTGTGGCCGGCAGTTGCGAGCCGGCGCAGAACGCGACGCGAAGGGAGGACAGGTCCCGTCGGCGTACTTCCTCGTCGCCGAGCGCCAGGATCCGTTGCAGCATTATCGGAACCACGCAGATCGTCGTCGCCCGGTGGCGTTCGATGTCGTCGAGGAACTCTGCGGCCTCGAAGCGACGCCGCAGGACCAGTTTCGAGCCGAGGGCGATGGACAGTAGCGCGATGATCAGCCCGGTGCCGTGGAAGAGCGGTGGCCCGATCACGGTCGTCTGTCGCGCGCGCATCGGCATCCGATCGAGCAGCGCGCCGGGCAGGGTCAGTGACTTGGGCTCGGCGCGCGGCGCTCCTTTCGGGGTTCCGGTGGTGCCGCTGGTCAGCAGGACGATCCCGCCCGGCCTCGCCGGCACGGCGGCCCGCCGCGCCTCCCCGGCCGCCATCCGC
>MSTD01000003.1:33497-121544 GCA_001942045.1 Mycolicibacterium porcinum | reverse complement strand
GATCCGGCCCGGCTTCGCCGGGACGGCGGGCCGCCGCGGATCCCCGGCCGCGATCAGCTGCGCGAGCTGATCGTCGGCGGGGTCGTCGGTGAAGCAGCGGACCCGCCCCTGGGGCGGGTTGATGTCGGCGACGACGTCGTCGAACTCGGCATCGTGAATGAGCAGGTCGACGCCTTCGCGTTCGGCGACCTCGCGTGCCTGCGGCGCCGAGAACGCGGTGTTGAGCCAGATCCCGCTCATCCCTGCCCGTGACGCCGCGAATGCCGCCATCAGTGGGTAGCGGTGGTTGCGACATAGGATCCCGACGCTCGCGCCTGGTCGCAGGCCCGTGGCGCGGAGTGAGTTCGCGAGCCGGTTCACCTGCTCGTCGAGCTCGGCGAAGCTGAGTTCGCCGAGCTCGTCGGTGACCGCAGGGCGTCGGCCGTGGCGGATCGCGGCAATCCGCGGAGCCGCGCCGAACGGCCCGTAGTCGGTGAGGGCCTTGACGATCTGGACGACCCGGTGTGGTGGCTCGATCCCGATCAGTCCCGCGCGCGTCACCGCGATCAGCGATTGCGCCTCAAGGCTGGCCCGGCGAGCGGGGTCCTTGAGCAACGCGATCAGGTTCATTTGTTGCTCCTGCCGGCAACCTTCCAGCGGGACAACAGATTCCGAATCTCGTCAGGGTCGTCGGACATCGGTTTCGGTGTCGCTGCCGGTGTTCGGCTGAATCGCGGTGCCGGTGCGGGCTGACGCAATCCATTGACCTCGATGAAGGCGTCACGGGCCTGGTTGTGCGGGTGCTCGTGTGCCTCCCACGGGCTCAGCACGGGCACGACGCAGGCGTCCGATTCAGCGAACGCCGCCGCCCATTCGTCACGGGTGCGTTCCTTGAACTTGGCGCCGATGACGTTGCGCAGCTCATCCCAGCGGGTGCTGTCGAGCTGGAACGGCAGCTCCGGATCGTCGATGCCGAGTCCGGCCAGCAGCTGCAGGTAGAACGGGTGCTCGACGCAGCCGACGGCCACGTATTTACCGTCGGCGCACTCGTAGGTGTCGTAGAATGGCGCGCCACCGTCGAGCAGGTTCTGTCCGCGCGGCTGGTTCCACAGCCCGTTGTGGTGCATGCCGTGCATGAATGCGGTGAGCAGCGCCGAACCGTCGACCATCGCGGCGTCGATCACCTGCCCCAGGCCGGAGCGTTCGCGCTCGTAGAGCCCGCCGAGCACACCGAGCGCGAGAAGCATTCCGCCGCCGGCGAAATCACCGATGATGTTGCCGGGCGGAAGCGGACGCTCCCCGGCGCGGCCGACCAGATCGAGCGTCCCGGAGATCGCGATGTAGTTGATGTCGTGCCCGGCGAGCGGGGCCAGCGGCCCGTCCTGCCCGTAACCGGTCATCCGTCCGTACAGCAGCCGCGGGTTGCGCGGCATCAGGTCGTCGGGCCCGATTCCGAGCCGTTCGGCGACACCGGGACGGAAGCCCTCGATGAACACGTCCGCGGCGTCGACGAGCGCAAAGAGGGTCTCGCGGTCCGCGGGTTCTTTGAGGTCGAGCCGGATGGTGTGTTTGCCGCGGTCAAGCGGTCCGTCGGGCGGCACCAACCCACCGCCGGGAGCGCCGCCCCGATCGACCCGGACCACCTCGGCGCCCAGGTCGGCCAGGATCATGGCACCGAACGGGGCCGGCGCCAGCCCTGCCATCTCGACGACCTTGACACCGTGCAGCGGACCCATGGTCACAGGCTCTTTCCGATGATCATCTTCATGATCTCGTTGGTGCCCCCGTATATCTTCTGGATACGGGAGTCGGCGAATATCCGGGAGATCGGGTACTCGGTCATGTAGCCGTAGCCTCCGAACAACTGAAGACATTCGTCGGCGACCTTGCACTGCTGATCGGCGAGCCACCACTTGGCCTTGGCCACGGTCGGGACGTCCAATTCGCCCACCAGGTGCTTGGCGACGCAATCATCGACGAAGCTCCAGGCGATGCTCTTGATGGTGTCGCACTCGGCGAGCACGAACTGGGTGTTCTGGAACTTGAAGACAGGTTTACCGAACGCTTCTCGCTCCTTGGTGTAGGCGACGGTGAGCTCGACGGTTTTCTCGATCGCGGCAGCCGCAATCACGGCGAGGATCAGGCGCTCCTGCGGCAACTGCTGCATCAGCTGGATGAAGCCCAGCCCTTCGGCGCCGCCCACCAGGTTGGACTGGGGAACCCGGACGTCGTCGAAGAACAGCTCGACGGTGTCCTGGCCGTGCTGGCCGATCTTCTCGAGGTTGCGGCCGCGCCGGAAGCCGGCGCGATCCGTCTCCACCACGATGAGCGAGGTGCTGTCCACGCCGCTGCTCTCGGGATTGGTCTTGGCGGCCACGATCACCAGATCTGCCAGGAAGCCATTGGAGATGAACGTCTTGGATCCGCTGATCACATAGTCGTCACCATCTTTGACGGCCTTGGTCTTGATGCTCTGCAGATCCGAGCCGGTGCCGGGCTCGGTCATGGCGATGGCGCCGATGGCTTCGCCGCTGGCCATTTTCGGCAGCCAGGCGTGCTTCTGATCTTCGGTGCCATAGCTGCTGATGTAGTGGGCGACGATGGTGCTGTGTAGTGGGCCGCCGAAACTCGGTGCCAGGGCACGAATCTGCTCGACCGCGATCACTGCGTCATGGGCGAAGGTGCCGCCGCCACCGCCGTACTCCTCGGGGATGCTCGTGCACAGCAGGCCGAGCTCACCGGCCTTTTTCCAGACCTCGCGGTCGGCGTGCTGCTGGGCGCCCCAGCGCTCCTCGTTCGGGGCGCATTCCTTCTCGTAGAACCGGCGCGCGAGATCGGTCAGCGCGTCCAGGTCCTTGTCCATCCATGATGATCGGTGCAAGGCCACAGTTGAACTCCTCTGGTCTGTGATGACTCCTGCTTCGACGCTATGGGTCTGGTGGGCGGCCACCAATGACCGCGGCGATCACCTCATTGACCGGATCGCTCACGGTGGTTGGGCGCGTGTTCAGGGCTGATATGAGCCCGGCGCGCTACCGGTCCATCGCCGGAAGGCGCGGGAGAACGCGCTGGGTTCGGAGAAGCCGAGCCGACGGGACAGGGCCGCGACGGTTTCGTCGCCGCGCACCAGGCTGGCGATCGCGGCGTCACGCAGGATGTCCTCCCGGATGTCGCGGGCCGAGGTGTTCTCCTCACGCAGCTTGCGCCGAAGGGTCTGCGGACTCATGGCCAGTTCAGCCGCGAGGTCTTCGACGCTCGGCCAGTCGCCGCTGAGTCCGCGTTGGAGGATGCGCCGCACTTGGCTGGTCAGTGAGACCCCATAGTCACGTCGTTCCAGTACCCCCGCGGGCGCATCCCGAAGGAAGTCCATCAACTCTTGCTCGCTGCGCAGGATCGGCGTGGAGAGCACCTCGGCGTCGAACATCAGCGCCGGCGCCGGTGCCGAGAACCGCACGGGCGCACCGAATAGCAGGTCGTAGTCGTCAAGTTCGGGATCGGCCGGGTACGGCACCTCGACCCCCAGCAGCGCCACCCTGCGACGAATCGCCCAACCGATGAAGCGGTGCACGACGGCCAGCATGGTGTCGATGGCCAGGCCCACCGGCTGCGAGACGGCACTGATGTCGAACGAGACGCGCGCGACTCCCGCGTCCTCGGACAGCATCACCGGCGGAACTCCCGGCAGTGACTTGTTGAAGCTTTCGAACCGTCGTAGGGCAGTGCCCACGTCGGCGGCGCTGAGCAGACCGAAGCACACCAGGCGGAAGGTGCCGCGCGGCACCGGCTGCAAACCCAGCCCGAGCAGTTCGTCGTCGGTGACCTGCCACACGTGTCGAATCAGCATGGAGGCCTGGGCGGCGGTGACGCGGGAGCGCCCCTCGTCGAGCAGCATCGGCTCGATGCTCGCCTCGGTGAGCAGGGTCTCGACGTTCAAGTTCAGGCGACGTCCGAGCTCGATCATGTCCTGCACGCGCCGAATCGCGATCGTGTATTCAGGGCCGGCGGACATGACGCTGACCGTAGCAACCGGCTCGGGGCACCGGTGCAAAGACGTGAGCGTTTCGGTCAACGGGGCGAGAGGTTCGGTCATCGCCGGGCCCCCGTCCCGCTCCTTAGCGTCGACCGTGACAACTCGCCCGATGAAGCGCACAGGAGTTCACCAGTGGCCGATAACGAGGGATACAACCTCGACCGCCTCGATGTATGGGGCGAAGAGCAGGAGTTCAAGGTTGAGGCCGAGCGCACGATCGCGTACGCCAAGGCCACCAACGACCCGATCGCCCAGCACTTGGACGGCACGTACGCGCCGCCGGTGTTCGCGGTCGTGCCGGCCATGGTGATGATGGCGGACGCCACCATGTCCGTCGTCCCGGACGATCTGATGCTGCGAATCCTGCACGGCGAGCACGACTTCCGGTTCCACCGCCCGATCGAACCGGGCGAGGTGCTGACCGTTCGGGCCAAGCCGATCGGCATCGAGGGCAAGTCTTCCGGCGTGGTGGTGACCACGCTGATGGAAACTCGCAGTAACCGCGGCGATCTGGTCAACGAGCAGTACTTCATCGGGTTCTTCCGCGGCGGCGAATTCGACGGCTCGCTCGGCGTTCCCGCGCCTGATCACGCGTTCGACGACTCGCTGCGCGAGCGTGAGCCGGACTTCACCGTGGTCCAGCAGTTCGACGAGGACCAGACGTTCCGGTACAGCGAGCCGGCCGGTGATCCGATGCCGATCCATCTGGACGACGAATTCGCCAGGGCCATGGGCCTTCCCGGGATCATCATCCACGGGTTGTGCACCATCGCATTCACCTCGCATGCCTTGATCGCCAACATCAGCCCCGAGGATCCCGCTCGGTTGAAGCGGCTGGCGGTGCGTCTGACGAAGCCGGGTCGGCCGAAAGAAACCATCACAAGCCGGATCTGGCGCAAGGCCGACGGCGTGTACGCCTATGAGACCGCGGGCGATGAGAAGCCCGACAAGTTCGTCATCACCGACGGTCTCGCCGAATTCAAGGAGTGAACACTATGTCCAACAAGGTATTTGTCGTCGGCGTCGGCATGACGAAGTTCGAAAAGCCGGGCCGCCGCGAGGGCTGGGACTACCCGGCGATGGCGAAGGAATCCGGCACCAAGGCACTCGAAGACGCCGGAATCGAGTACGGCAAGGTCCAGGAGGCTGCCGCAGGCTACGTCTACGGTGACTCGACTTCCGGCGAGCGGGCCATCTACGAACTCGGTATGACGGGCATCCCCGTGGTCAATGTGAACAACAACTGTTCCACCGGATCGTCCGCCTTGTACCTGGCAGCCCGGGCGATTCGCGGCGGGTTGGCCGATTGTGCGCTGGCGATCGGGTTCGAGAAGATGCAGAGCGGCTCACTCGACGCCGGCTTCACCGACCGGGAGCAGCCGCTGCTGCGCCACATCGAGGCGCTCGCCCAGTTGCGGGACTTCGCAATGCCGGTGGCGCCCTGGATGTTCGGCGCCGCGGGGGCCGAGCACATGGAACTCTACGGCTCCACCCCGGAGCACTACGCCAAGATCGCCGAGAAGAACCACCGGCACTCGGCCAACAACCCGTATGCCCAGTTCCAGGATGTGTACACGCTCGAGGAGATCCAGTCCGCGAAGATGGTCTACGAGCCGCTGCAGATGACGCGGCTGATGTGCTCGCCCACATCGGATGGTTCCGGCGCTGCGGTGCTGGCCAGCGAGCGATTCGTCGAGGAGCACGACCTCGCGGATCGCGCGGTGGAAATCGTGGGCCAGTCGCTGGTCACCGACATGGAGTCGACGTTCTCCGCGAAAACCGCCCGTGCGCTCGTCGGATACGAGATGAGTGCCACCGCGGCCCGCAACGTCTATGAGCAGGCCGGAATCACCGCCGACGACGTCGACGTCATCGAGCTGCACGACTGTTTCGCCCCCAACGAACTGCTCACCTACGAGGCGCTGGGCCTGTGCGCCGAAGGTGAGGGCCACAAACTGGTGGACGCCGGCGACACCACCTACGGCGGGCGCTGGGTCGTCAACCCGTCCGGCGGGCTCATCTCCAAGGGCCACCCCCTCGGCGCGACCGGGCTCGCGCAGTGCGCCGAGATGACGTGGCAGTTGCGCGGCCAGGCCGACGCCCGCCAGGTGCCGAACGCCAAGGTTGCTCTCGCCCACAACATCGGTCTCGGTGGCGCCGCCGTCGTCACCGCCTACCGACCAGCCCAGCGCTGAAACAGACTGTCCCACAAAACCAATCAAGAACAAGGAGTACGAAAATGGCATCATCGAACGTAAGTCGGGAGTTTGCGGCATCGCAGGACAAGGTGTGGGCGGTGATCTCCGACCCGAACCGGTTCGAGGAGTGGCTGACTCTGCACACCAAGTGGAAGGAAGCGCCGCCGGCGCAGCTGTCCAAGGGCGCAACGATGGCCGAGGTTCTCACCATCATGGGCATGGCGAACACGATCACCTTCACCGTCGACGAGTACGACGCACCGAACACGACCAAGTTCTCGGGCACCGGCATGGCAGGCGCCAAGATCGCCTTCACGCTGACTGTCGAACCCAAGGGTGACGACGCTTCGATCGCGACGCTCGACGCGGAGTTCATCAGCCAGATGATGGTCGGCGCCATCGGCGGTGCGATCGAGCGGGCCTCCATCAAGGAGCTCGAAGCCTCCCTCGACAAGCTGACCGCGCTGATCGCCTGACGGCCTTGGCTCGTCATCACTGACTCAACCGAAGGAAAACACCATGGGTTCAATGGAGAATCGTGTCGCCGTCATCACCGGCGCCGGGCGCGGCATCGGTCGCGAACATGCGCTGCTCTTCGCCAAAGAAGGTGCCAGCGTGGTCGTCAATGACCTCGGTGGCAGCAACGACGGCAGCGGCACGGACGCCGGGCCGGCTCAGCAGGTGGTCGACGAGATCATCGCCGCCGGCGGCAAAGCCGTCGCCAACACCGACAACATCGCCACCTGGGCTGGGTCGAAAAACCTTGTTAACCAGGCTATTTCAGAGTTCGGCGGCCTGGACATCGTGGTGAACAACGCGGGTATCCTGCGCGACGCGTTCATCGCGGGCATGGACGAGTCACAGTGGGACTCGGTGATCGCGGTGCACCTCAAGGGTCATTTCTCGGTGCTCCACCATGCCGCGGCCTACTGGAAGGATCAGGTCAAGGCCGGTAAAAAGGTCAAGGCCGCGGTGGTCAACACCGCGTCGGCATCCGGCACGTTCATGCCCAACGCAGGGCAGGCCAATTACGGTGCGGCAAAGGCCGGTATCGCTGCCCTCACCGAGGTGGCCGCACTGGAACTCGAGCGCTACGGCGTGCGGGTGAACGCGATCGCTCCGGTGGCGCGCACCCGCCTCACCCTGGCCACCCCAGGCATGAGCGCCATGTTCGAAGAAGAAGTTCCCGACGGCGAGTTCGATGCCTTCAGCCCAGCCAATATTGCCCCGGTCGTCGTGTACCTCGCCTCCGAGGACTGTCCGCTGACCGGCAAGGTTCTCGCGGTGCAGGGTGGCGCGGTGTCACTGCTGCAAGGGTGGAACACCAAGGATGTCGTCGAGACCGACGGCCCCTGGCTGTTGGACAAGCTGCCCGCGCAATTGGATCACTGGGCCGCCACCGAATGATCGGCGAACGGCGCGCTGAGTACGCCGGTGTCGGTACCCGCGAGCTGTATGTCAGCGGAGCGGGGCCGACGCTGGTTCTGGTGCACGGATTCGGCCACCCTGCGCCGTGTTGGCGTGCCGTTCTGCAGCGGTGTGCCGCGGCCGGGCAGGCGGCCATCGCGGTCGATCTGCCCGGCTTCGGCCAGGCCGACCCACCGTCGCCGGGTCCGTTCCTGCCGCAGCTGGTTCGGTTTCTACGGGCCGTGGTGACCACGCACGGCGCCAGCATTCCTGTTGTGCTGGTGGCAAATTCGCTCGGCGCGAGCAGCGCCGTGCGATTGCTCGACACCGAACCCGGTCTGCCCGTACGCGGTCTGATTGCCCTGAGCACCGCCACCGACCAGTGGGCGCCGCTGATGAAAGCCGGGATGATCCGCCGAGGCCGGACACTGGCCGGGCTGGCCGGCCTGCCCCTGCCTGCTGCGATCCTGGGGCGCGGTGCGAACATCGTCGGCGCCCGACTGCTCTACGGCGACTACCGGCTCGCGGACGCAGCCACAGTCGCCCTACTTACCGACCAACTCAGCTCGCGGCGAGTGCGACGCGACCTCGCCGCCCTCGGCGGCCCGCTGATGGTCGAGGTCGCAGTGGTCGCCACCGCACATGACATCACCTATCCCACCGTGTTCGTGCACGGCACCAGGGACAAGCTCGTCGCGGTCGATGCCAGCAAGCGCCTGCACGCGGCCAATCCTCAGAGTCGACTCGAGTTGCTCGACGGCATCGGGCACTGTCCCCACCTGGATGCGCCGGACCGCATCACCACCCTCGCTCTGCAATTGGCAGGTGCCGCGGGCGGGACTCGCACCGGCACCGTATGAAGGAGTTTCCATGGCAGATCGGGTAGCAGCGGTGCACGGCAAAGTTGTTGTCATCACCGGCGGTGCGCGCGGTATCGGACTGGCGACGGCGACCGCCTTGCACAATCTGGGCGCGAAGGTCGCGATCGGCGACATCGACGAAACGGCCGTGAAGCAGTCGGGCTGCGATTTGGGGCTCGAGGTCGTCGGCCGACTCGATGTCACTGATCCAGATTCGTTCACTTCGTTCCTGGATGACGTGGAGCGCCGGCTCGGACCGATCGATGTGCTGGTCAACAATGCCGGCATCATGCCGGTCGGCAAGATCGCCGACGAGCCGGACGCTGTGACCCGGCGAATCCTTGACATCAACACCTACGGCGTGATTTTGGGCACCAAGCTAGCTGTACAGCGGATGGTTCCGCGTGGATCAGGTCACGTCATCAACGTGGCGTCGCTTGCCGGCGAAACCTATGCTCCCGGCTTGGCGACCTACTGCGCCAGCAAGTACGCCGTCGTCGGATTCACCGACGCCGTCCGCGTCGAGAACCGCACCTCCGGGGTGCGCTTCTCGACGATGATGCCGTCGTTTGTCAACACCGACCTGACCGCAGGAACCAAGGGCATCAAGGGATTCCGCAACGTCGAGCCCAGTGCCATCGCCGAAGGCATTGTGTCGCTGATCATCCACCCACGAGCCAAGCTGCGCGTCAGCAGACTGATCGGCACCATCATCTCTCTACAGAAGTTCCTGCCCATGACCGTCGGCGAAACGTTGTCCAGGTGGCTCGGTGGTGACCATGTCTTCACCGACGACGTCAACAGTGTGCAACGCAAGGCGTACGAGGCCCGCGCTCGCGGCACGGACAACTGAGACGAGCTGTGCTGATGATCGAAGTGCGCAATCCCGCAGACGGCCGAGTGGTCGGCACAGTACCGGTGGACACTCCGCAGATCGTCGCCACCAAAGTCGGTGATCTCCGTGTCGCCCAACGCGATTGGGAGGCCCTCGGAGCAGGCGGCCGCAAGCGCTGGCTGTTGAAGTTTCAGGAGTGGGTGCTCGATCACACGGAACGCATCAACGACGTGGTCCAGTCCGAAACAGGCAAGCCGCGCGTTGACAGTTATATCGAGCCGCTCGGCGCGATCGATCTGCTCAACTACTGGGCGAACAATGCCGAGAAGTTTCTCGCCGATGAGCATCCCACGCCACACGGGCTGCTCGGGTTGCCGAAGAACCTGACCACGGTGTACCGACCGTACCCGGTCGTCGGCGTCATCGCGCCGTGGAACTTCCCATTCGCACAACCCGCGTTGGACGTGATCCCGGCCCTCGCGGCCGGAGCGGCGGTGTTGTTGAAGCCCTCGGAAGTCACGCCGTTGAGCGCGGTCGAGTTCGTCCGCGGTTGGACCGAAATCGGTGCACCGCCGGTACTTTCACTCGCAACCGGGTACGCGGAGACCGGGGCTGCGGTCGTCGCAGAGGTCGACTACGTCCAGTTCACCGGCTCCACGAGGACGGGACGAATCGTCGGCAGGCACTGCGCGGACCGGATGATCCCGTACAGCCTGGAGCTCGGCGGTAAGGACCCGGCGATCGTGCTGGCCGACGCTGATCTCGATCGCGCCGCGAAGGGCATCGCGTGGGGTGGCATGTTCAACGCCGGCCAGGTCTGCATCTCGGTCGAGCGGGTGTACGTCGAAGCACCGGTCTACGACGAGTTCCTCGCGAAACTTGTCGACACTGTGCGCGCACTACGCCAGGGGCAGGATGATCGCAGTTGCAAGTTCGAGGTCGGTCCGCTCGCGAGCCAGGCACAGGTCGAAATCGTGTCGCGGCATGTCGACGAGGCAATAGCCGCGGGCGCTCACGCCATCACCGGCGGCAGGGCGACCGGGGTCGGCACCTTCTTCGAGCCCACCGTGCTCGCAGACGTCGTCCAGTCGATGTCGTGTATCCGCGAGGAGACGTTCGGCCCGACCCTCCCCGTCATCAAGGTCGCAGACGAGGCGGAAGCCATCCGGTTGGCGAACGACTCGGCCTACGGGTTGTCGGCCACCGTCTGGACGCGGGACAAGCAACGCGGCATGCGCGTGGCCCGCGAACTGGAGGCCGGCGCGGTCAACATCAACGACGTGTATGCGAATCTGTTCAGCTTTGCACTGCCGATGGGAGGTTGGAAGGAATCTGGCGTCGGCTCGAGGTGGGGCGGAGCGTCCGGGCTGCGGAAATACTGTCGGCAGCAAGCGATCACGGCACCACGGATAGCGACACTCAGCGCTGAGCCGCCCTGGTACCCGTACTCGCCCCTCAAGATCAAACTGATAGTCGCTCTCATGCGCGCGACTGCCGCGCGCGGGCTTCGGAGACTCGGAATTCCGGGCACACCTGGAGATGAAGCCCGTGCGGCCGATGGCGCGAACAACGCCAGGTCAAAGTCGAAGCGGGCAACTCGACGGACTACCCGGTCACTTCCATGACAGCGCTATCGGGGCATAGAGCGATGGTGACAGCGGACAGCGCCACCTACGCGGGATATCAGACACGAGAACTTTCGGTTGCCGGAGAAGGCCCGAAAGTGATCCTGTTGCACGACTTTGCTCATGCCGCAGATGCGTGGCACGCAATCCTGCAGCGCTGCGCGGCGGCCGGTATTCCCGCGGTGGCAGCGGACCTGCCCGGTTTCGGTGCCGCGGACCCGTTTCATCCAGGCGCTCGGCTACCGCAGCTCGACCGATTCGTCGAGGAGATGGTCGACAAGCATGGCGGCCCGTGCTCGGCCGTGGTCGTGGGCAACTCGCTCGGTGGTCTGCTCGCCGTACGCGCGGCCGCCAGATTTGACGACGACCAAGTGGCAGCGGTGATGCCGGTGAATGCGGCCGGTTTCGGCTGGACTCCCGTAGGGCGGCTGCTTACTTGTGCTGCGGGCCGACAATTGGGATGGCTGGGTGCTGCCCGCGCCCCGGCGCTGCGTCGTTTGTCGGGCAGAATCGCCAGGTACGGCCTTTATGGAGACAAACACGCGGCAGTCGACCCGGCGATGATCCGGCTGCTGACCGACCAGCTTCGGCAGCCGGCCCGGCGCAGGCACATCTTGGCGCTCGCCCGGGAGATCCTCACCGAGGTGAACGCTGTCCGCATCGTCCCCGTGGTGAGATGCACGACCACGGTGGTGCACGGCGGAGCTGACCCCATTGTGTCGCTAGCCGCATCACGTCGTCTCGCGACCGCGATCGGCGGAGCGCGACTGAACGTGCTCGACCACGCCGGCCACTGCCCCCAACTCGACGCTCCTGACTTGGTTTTCGCGGCTCTGGACGATCTGGTCCAGGTCGTCCGGGGCACCTTGCTGGCATGAGACGAACGGGCGCCAGGCGACGAGTGCGCGAACGTGCGTCAGGTCCAGGCGAGTTGCTTCCAGCGCCAAGCGCTGTCGCGTAGGAACTGCTCCAGAGTCCTCGCAGGCCTGCCGAGCAGATGGGCCACTTGATCGTTGATCGGCTGGTTTTTGCCCAACCGGGTCAGGGTGTAGACCGCGGCCATGAATCCGATGGTGTCCCAGCTGACCCCGCGGCGGCGCAGTCGCAGGGCGAACCGCACCAGCCCGGGGTGGGTGTAGGTGACTCGGTGCCCCAGCGCTGTCGTGAGTGCGGCAGCTACCTCATCCATGGTGAGTGCGGCGGGCCCGGTCAGGTGGTACACCGCGTTGCGATGCGCGGCCGGATTGGTGACAGCCAGCGCTGCGACCTCGGCTGCATCGCGGGCGTCCAGGAAGCTGGTGCGTCCGCGTCCGGCCGGGATGAACAGCTCACCGCGCTCGACGATGTCGGTGCCATGGGTGGAAATAGCCCGGTGCAGGTTCTGCATGAAAAAGCTGCACCGCAACAGGGTCCAACTCATCGTGGATGCCCGTAGCGCGGCTTCTACCTTGTAGTGCGGGATGACGCGGGCTCGGTCGGCGCCGAACACCGACACATACACCACGTGCCGGCATCCGGCGGCCTCGGCGGCGTGCACGAACGGGATGATCGCCTCGCGGGCGGCCCGGTTGCCCGGCAGCGGAAACAGCAAGAACAGCGTGTCTACCTCGTCGAGTGCCTGCTGCCAGGTGCTGCGGTCGAAAAAATCGAATCGGCACACCTGAGCGTTCTGGCCCAACCGGGCCTGCAGCTGCGCGGGATGCCGACTGGCCACCCGCCACATGCTCGTGGGCTGTCGGGCGCTCAGCAGATCGACCAGTTCCTGTCCCACGTTGCCCGAGGGGCCGGTGATCAGCAGCACAAGCTGCTGTATAGCAGAACCGCCCAGGGAGTTGGCCTAACCTGACCCGGCTCCGCCGTGCTGACTACTTCAGGGGCGCCGGGGCCGCCCCGCGGGCCGTCCACGAAAAATGGAGTAGTCCCATACTCGATGGCTGCGGCCTTGCTAGTGGCAATATTGCATCCCGCCATATTGACGTCGGTTCCGAATTAGGGGGCCATCCATGTCGGGTCTGAATGGGCATGCGAAGACGGCCGGCCAGCAGTTGACGCGGCTGTCCTCGCCAATCAGCGAATTGAATGGGCATGCGTCCGTGATCGTCGTCGGATCCGGCTACGGCGGGTCCATCACCGCCTCTCGGTTGGCACGGGCGGGACAACAGGTGTGGTTGCTGGAACGCGGACGCGAACTGCACCCCGGCGAATACCCGGACTCCATGCGGGAGGCGGTGGCCAGCGGCCACCTCACTGTTGAAGGTGGGTCCGTAGGCAGTCGTACCGGGCTGTTCGATCTGCGTGTCTTCGATGACATGAACGTTATGGTGGGCTGCGGTCTCGGCGGGACGTCTCTCGTCAATGCGAATGTCTCGGTCAAGGCCGAGCCGGAAGTCTTTGAACAGCAGCGGTGGCCTGCCGAACTGCGGGCGGCACACGCCCTCGACGAGGGGTACTCCCGGGCCAACGCGATGTTGAGGCCCAGCAGTGTCCCGGAAGACCTCGGACTGCCGAAACTACTTGCGCTGCAGGCAGGTGCGACTGCTCTGCCCGCCGCGCATTTCTCCCGGCCGCCGATCAACGTCAGCTTTGCCGATGGCCCGAATGCCGTCGGGATCAAGCAACACGCCTGCACCATGTGCGGTGACTGCGTCGCAGGATGCAATGTCGGCGCGAAGAACACGGTTCTCATGAATTACCTGCCCGATGCCGTTGCATTTGGCGCGAAGATCTTCACGAAGGTCGCCGTGCATCACATCAGTCGCGACGACGGCCGATGGAAGGTGCATTACGAACTCCTCGAAACGGGCCGTGAGCTATTCGGAGCAGAGCTGTTCACGGTGACCGCCGATGTGGTCGTATTGTCGGCCGGCACGCTCGGGTCCACGGAGATTCTTCTGCGTAGCCGTGAGACTGGGCTCTCGCTCTCGGATCAGCTCGGTGAGAAGTTCAGCGGTAACGGCGACGTCCTGGCCTTCTCCTACAACGGCGACGAGCAGATCAACGGTATCGGGTGGGGCACCCGCCGCGACGGCCGCGCACCGGTGGGGCCGTGCATCTCTGGGCTTATCGCCGTTGACGACGGTCCGCTCCGCGAGCACATGATCATCGAAGAGGGGTCCATCCCCAGCGGCCTGGCGACCCAACTGCCTCTCGCCTTCGCCCTCGCCGACGCGGTCGACGGGGTCGACACAGACCCCGGAGTGCTAGACGAGGCCGGTGAGATCGGAAGGCAATTCCTGTCTCTCGTCGGCGGGCCCTACCAGGGAGCGCTCAACAACACGATGACCTATCTGGTCATGGCACATGATGACGCCGACGGCAGGCTCGATCTACATGACGGTCGCGTCCGGGTGGTTTGGCCGGGCCTGACCGAAAAGCCGATCCTGCAACGGATCCAGGCGAACCTCGAGGCGGTCGCCGCGCCGCTCAGGGGGCAGTACGTGAAGAATCCGCTGTGGCTGAAGGCGCTCGGCCAAAACCTCATCACCGTCCACCCGCTCGGCGGCTGCCCCATGGGTGATGACGTCACCGGCGGTGTCGTCAACCACATGGGCCAGGTGTTCGACGGCGCCGCCGCCACATCGGTACACGACGGCCTTTATGTCGCGGACGGATCGGTGATACCGACGTCGCTCGGAGCCAATCCGCTGTTGACGATCTCGGCCCTGGCGGAGCGCAACGTGGAGCTCCTCGCGCGGGACCGCGGCTGGATCATCGACTATCGGAGCGAGACACCGCAGCTTCCGCTGCGTCCCACCTCGATCGGGATCCATTTCACCGAGGAAATGAATGGTTGGGTGGCCAGCGGCGGTGACATCCCGCGCGACTATGCGGTCGCGCGCCGGCAAGGCGAGTCGGTAAAGGCAGGAATGTCTTTCGTTTTCACGATTATCGCCGACGATCTCGACGCGTTCCTCGGTAATCAGTTCCGTGTGGCGCGATTGGTCGGCACTGTCGACGTGCCCGCCGACATCTCGGCGACGCCTCTTCAGGTTCGTGACGGCACCTTCAATCTCCTTGTCCCGAACGCCGATCGGGTCGGTACCGTCAACATGACGTATTCAGCGATACTCGGCGGTGCGAACGAGGCGACTTTTTTCCTCAAGGGCCGCAAAGATATTCGCGATGATCGTGGCTTCGACATGTGGTCTGACACCACGACTCTCTACGTCGATCTCTACGAGGGGGAGGACAGCAGCGGCAAGCTAGTCGCCCGTGGGATCCTCACGATCAGCCCGGAAGATTTCGCGAAGCAACTGCGCAGTATGCGGGTCACGGGCACACACGACGTGGGCGCGATCGTCGAGGCGAAGGCGAAGTTCGGCCGGTTCTTCGCCTCCGAAATGGCGAGCGTCTACGGCGGCGTGATGTCTCCGGTGCGGTTGATCGACACCACAAAGTCGCCGCGCCTGAAGCGTCAGCTGCGGGCCCCGACTCCGGTGCGGCACCCCTTCACCACACCGGACGGCGTCGACCTGCTTCTGACGCGCTATAAGGGTGGTGAGAAAGGCCCCGTGCTGGTGACGCACGGCCTCGGTGTGTCGAGTTCGATCTTCACGATCGACACGATCGACACGAACCTCGTCGAATACCTCTGCGCAAACGGATACGACGTGTGGGTGTTCGATTACCGCTCGAGCATCGACCTCCCGGCGTCGGCGACGACGTACACCGGTGACGACATCGCCGAGTATGACTACCCCGCGGCCGTGGACTATGTGTTGCGACACGTCAAAAAGGCCAGGACCGTGCAGGTGGTCGCGCACTGTTTCGGCGCGACCACGTTCATGTGTGCGATGCTGGCCGGCTTACAGGACGTCCGTGCAGCGGTGTGCTCGCAGATCGCCACCCATATCGACGCGCCGTGGATCACCCGCGTGAAGTCGGGACTGCGGGTACCCCACCTGCTGGACACCATGGGTATCGACACCATGACGGCCCGAGCGAAGAAGGACGAGCGGTGGCGGGAGAAGGTTTTCGACCGGGCGTTGAACTTCTGGCCGATGGGCCATGAGCGCTGCACGAGCGCGACCTGTCATCGCATCACGTTCCTCTACGCGCTGCTGTACCGGCACGACCAGCTCAACAATCTGACTCACGACGAGGGACTACCGGAGATGTTCGGCGTGACAGCGACATCCGCGTTGGATCACCTCGCCACGATGGTGCGAGCGGGCAAGGTGGTCGGGGCCGACAATTCGGACCGGTACATGCCGCATCTGCGTCGCCTGGCACTGCCGCTGACGATCGTCCACGGCGAGAACAACGCCTGCTACTTGCCGTCGAGTACGGAGAAGACGATGGCCGCCCTCACCGAGGCCAACGGGCCCGGGTTCTACCGCCGCCACCTCATTCCGAACCACGGACACATCGACTGCATCTTCGGTAAGACCGCTGCGCAGGACGTGTACCCGTACATCCTCAGCGGCCTGCAGCCCACAGCGGACCTCCGATGACCAAAGCGTCACCGCCCGTGGATGCTGTGGTGGTGGGATCCGGCTTCGGCGGATCGATCGCTGCGTGCCGCATGGCTGAGGCGGGGCAGCGGGTCATGGTTCTGGAGCGGGGCCGACGGTACCGTCCCCGAGATTTCCCGCGTGACATCACTGATCTCGACGCGCTGTTCTGGCGGCATCGCCGCGGCAGTCAAGCGACCGGCCTCTACGACGTGCGCTACTTCTCCACGATGGGATGCGTCGTGGCCGCCGGCGTCGGCGGAGGATCGCTGGTGTACGCGAACGTCAACGTCCGGCCTGATGAAGTCGTGCTCGCCGATCCGCGGTGGCCGGACGGGATCAACCACACTTCCCTCGGCCCCTACTACGACCGGGTTGCCAAGATGCTCGGAGTGGCACCGATACCGAATGGCGAGCGGATGCCGAAACGCGATCGGTTCCGTGAGGCCGGTGAGCGGCTCGATCGTCCGGTCATCGACCCAGATGAGTCGGTGCATTGGCCGGCCGGGACCGGGTATGCAGAGTCGACCCGCCACACGCCGTGCGAGTTTCGTGCCGAGTGCGAGTTCGGTTGTCGGGTGGGCGCTAAACGTACAGCGGACACCACCTATCTCGCCGACGCCGAAGCCCGCGGAGCCGTGGTGCGGCCCGGCCGGCTCGTCGTCGGGCTGCGCCCGGTCACGGATGGATACGCCGTAATCCACCGGAACGTGATCACCGGTGCGGAAGAGGTCACTGTGGCCAAGCGGGTCGTCCTGGCCGCAGGCACTCTCGGCACCAACGAATTGCTGCTGCGCTGCAGGGACGAGCACAAGACACTGCCGGCGCTGAGCGGTGCACTGGGACAGGGTTTCTCCGCCAATGGAGATTTTCTCGGCTCGATCCATCGGGCCGGTCTGGACCTGTCCCCGAACTACGGCCCAGACGTGACTTCGGTGATGAAATTTTTCGACGAATCTCCCGAGTTCACCCTTGCCGCACCGACATTCAATGAATCCGTGATGAAGGCGCTGGCTGCCCTGGGTCAGCCCTCTGGGCGGATACTGCGTCCCTTCGCGCCGTTGTTGTGGCGGATGCTGCCGTGGGCGGTACCGCAGATGTTCGCCCACGGACTGCTTGCCAAACCACTGAAATACCTGGCGCCCGGCACGCTCGATTGGCGCCGCTCGACGAACCTCTTCGCGATCGGCCGCGACAACGCGAACGGTCGGTTGCATCTCACCCGCCGAGGCGTCGAGCTGACCTGGGACTACCGGGGGGAGAACGCCGACCTGATCGAGCGCCAGCGGCAGGCGATGGATGCGCTGACCGATTATTACGGTGGCAGATTCGCCCCGCTGATCGTCTGGAACGCGTTCCGCAACATTGTGACCGTCCATCCACTCGGTGGGTGCCGGATGGCCGACAGCCCGAAGGCGGGTGTCGTGACGTCAGAAGGTGAGGTACACAACTACCCCGGCTTGTTCATCGCCGACGGTTCGGTCGTGCCGACGTCGATCGGATTCCATCCGGCGATGACGATCTCGGCATTGGCCGAACACACCTCGGACGCCGTGGTGGCAAGCGCGTGAGACGCGAGTACATGGTAATCGCGTTGTACTTACGGTACCGGGGCTTATTCTTGGCGAATTCGATGGTTTCGGAAACATCGGGGTAGCGGGTTGTCGGATGACGGCGTCAGCAGTGTTCGCATGCGATAGATGCGGAACCGAGCTTCGGGAGGGGGCGCGTTTCTGCGACGCCTGCGGCGCCGCCGTCGTCGGCCAGCCCGACATGGCCGAGTACAAACAGGTCACCGTGTTGTTCCTGGACCTCGTGCAATCGATGCGGTTGGCCGAACAGTTGGGGGCCGAGCGGTTGCGCGAAGTGCTTACCGACCTCGTCGACCAGGCGTCGAGCTTGGTGCGGCGCTACGGCGGGACGGTCGACAAGTTCACCGGTGACGGGCTGATGGCGCTGTTCGGGGCACCCGTCGCGCTGGAGGATCACGCGTTACGGGCCTGCCTAGCGGCGCAGGACATCCAACGTTCGACGCTGCGTCTGGCCGAGAGCGTCGAACGCCGCGACGGCGTCTGCGTAAAACTGCGGATCGGGCTCAATTCTGGCCAGGTGATCGCGGGCAAAGTCGGATCGCAGCGAGTCAGCTACACCGCGATCGGCGAGCAAGTCGGCCTGGCCCAGCGGATGGAGTCGGTGGCCCCACCCGGCGGCGTGATGCTCAGCGAGTCGACGGCCAGGCTCGTCGAACATGCGGCGGTGCTGGGTCCACTCGAGCTCGTCCACATCAAAGGCGAAGCCGATCCTGTGCCTGCCCGGCGTCTCAACCGCGTCGATCCGGAACGTCGGCCGGTTCCGCGCACGGAGTCGAAGTTCGTTGGCCGCGAATGGGAAGTCGGCGCGATGGGCGGGCTTCTCGACCGCGCGCTGCAGGGGCGGGGCAGCGTTGCTTGCATCGTGGGCTCGCCGGGGATCGGTAAGAGCCGCCTCGTGCGCGATGCGGCGACTGCGGCGCGTGACTGCGGCCTCGAGGTGTCCTGGGCCTTCTGCGAATCTCATGCGGGCGACGTGCCGTTCCACCTCGTGACCCGTCTCTTACGGTCTGCGTTCGGCCTGACGGAGCTGGACGATCAGGCAGCGCGGCTGCAGTTGCGCGCTCGCATCCCGGGTGCCGACGAGCAGGATCTGCTGCTGTTCGACGACATGCTCGGCATCGCTGACCCGAAGATCACGCTGCCGAAGGTCGATCCTGATGCCCGCCGTCGCCGTCTGACCGCACTGATCAACACCGCGCAACTGAAGCGCACCCGACCTGCGGTCTACATCATCGAGGACGTCCACTGGATCGACGACGTCAGTGATTCGATGCTTGCCGACTTCCTCGCTGTCGTGCCCAGGACCCCGACCCTCGTACTCCTCACGTACCGGCCCGAGTACCGCGGTCGCCTCATCACGCTGGCCGGTGCTCAGATCATTTCGCTTCTGCCGCTCCATGATTCGGAGATCTCCACGATGATTTCCGATCTGCTCGGCGACGACCCGTCGGTGATGGAACTGCAGCGGACGATCGTGTCGCGATCGTCGGGAAATCCGTTTTTCGCCCAGGAGATCGTGCGAGACCTCATCGAGAGAAAAGTGTTGCACGGGCGCCGCGGTGCCTATCGATCCGGAGCGGACGCCGCGGAGGTCGTTGTCCCCGCCACGCTGCAGACCACGATCGCCGCACGTATCGACCGCTTGGAGCCCCAAGCCAAGCAAACGCTGAGCGCGGCATCGGTGATCGGATTGCGTTTCAGTGCTGAGCTTCTCGATGATCTGGTCGAACAGCCGGTCATCGAGGACCTGTTGGAGGCCGAGCTGATCGATCAGGTTCAATCTGCACAGCGACGGATGTACGCGTTTCACCATCCCCTCATCCGTGCGGTGGCCTACGAGACGCAGTTGAAAGCTGATCGAGCCGAACTGCATCGGCGGTTGTCTGCGGCGATCGAACGTCGATGGCCGGATTCCGTCGACAAGAATGCGGCCATTCTCGCCGAGCATCTCGAGGCGGCGGGAGACCTTCATGCCGCCTACGGCTGGCATATGCGCGCCGGTGGGTGGTCGATCAACCGCGACATCCTTGCGGCCCGGCTCAGTTGGGGCAGCGCCCGTAACGTCGCCGATGCGTTGCCCAGCGACGATCCGGCCCGCACGGCGATGAGGATCGCCCCGGTCACCCTGCTGTGCCTGAGCGGGTGGCGCGTTCACGTCAGCATCTTCGGCGCCCCTTTCGACGAGTTGCGCCAGCTGTGTGAGCTGGCCGACGACAAGGCGTCCTTGGCAATGGGAATGGCCGGCCTGGTAATGGAACACGCCAACCGCGCCCAGCTTCGGGAAGCATCAGCGCTGGTGGCGGAGTATATGAGTCTGATCGATTCGATTGGCGATCCAATCCTGGCCATCGGCCTGTCCTTCGCCGGTATCCAGACGAAGGCCGAGACCGACGAGTTGTCGGACCTGGTCCGCTGGGCCGACACTGTCATCGACCTCGCAGATGGCGACCCCACGAAGGGCAATCTCGTGATCGGCTCGCCGTTGGCGATCGCCATGGCCGCCCGTGGCTTCGCTCGGTGGGGCATCGGACATCCTGACTGGCGCAACGATTGCACGCAGGCAAGGGCCATTGCGGAGGAAGTCGACCCGCTGTCGCATGCGATCGTCATCGGTTACAACTACCTGCCGACCATCGTTGCCGGTGTCTTGCGGCCAACTGACGCTGTGCTGCGGGACATCGATGAAGCACTGGAGATCGTCGAGAAGACCGGTGACGACTTCGGACTGGCACTGGTCAAGTGCGCGTTGGGGCTCGCGCTCGTTCACCGGGGTGAGTCTGAGCGAGTCAAAGGACTGGAAGTTCTCGCCGACGTCCGAGAGATGTGTCTGCAGGGTTGCTACACGCTGACCGAACTGCCGGTCATCGACGTTTTCGCGGCAAGAGAGCAGGCCAGGGCCGGCGATGTCGACGGGGCCCTCGCTGTCATGCGTGGCGCGATGGACGACCTATTTCAGGCGGGTGTGGTCGGATGGTGCAATCCGACGACCCGGGTACTGGTCGAGACGCTGCTTGCCCGTGGGACGGAAGCTGATGTGCGAGAAGCCGAATTGGCGATCGATCGGCTCGAAGCCGGGCCGAAAGATGCCGGACTGGCGATGCGAAGCACCGTGGTGTTGCGATGCCGTGCGCTGCTGGCACGGGCCCATGGCGACGACGGTGTCTACCGCGAACTCGTCGAGAAGTACAGGGCAGCAGCCGCGACCTACGGGTACGAGGGCCACGCCGCCTGGGCGCAGGAGATGTAGCCCGTCCTTGCCTTCGCGGTGGTGCGGAAAGTCGGGTACCGCTCTACTCACCTCGCCGGACTGCACCGGACTTACGTTGGTGGAGCAGCCGACAACGATGGGGTGGAAGCGATGTCGATCAGCGAAGAAGAACCGCAAGTTGTCGACCGAGGTGTGGCGCCGCCGCGCCCGACCGGACCCGAGGAACTGAGCTTCGAGCGGCGGCAGGCGGTTCGCTGGTTCAGTCCGTCGACGCTCGCGCGCGCCGGCATCAAGGTTGTGCTGTCGCTGGTGCTCGGCGAATATCTCGACAAGCGCGAACTTCAGCAATCCCTCGAACTGAGGCTCCCCGACAAGCGGTGCGCAGACAACGATATCGAGGACGACGATATGTGGATCGACTTCGTCGCCGATACCGCTGACGGCTTTGACGCCAGCTATTCGGTTGCCTGGTGTGTATCGCAACGCACCATCACCGTTGACGGACAAACCCTGCCCCGTGGGGATCTGCTGGTACTCGGAGGCGATCAGGTGTATCCGTTTGCCACCGCCCAAGAGTACGAAGACCGGTTCCATGGACCGTACGAGGCTGCACTGCCCTGGATCGACGAGAAGTCAGTCCGTCCGGACCCGCGCCTGCTGGCGATCCCCGGAAACCACGATTGGTACGACGGACTGACCGGTTTCATGCGAATGTTCGCTCAGCAAGGGTGGGTTGGTGGGCGTAAGCGCACTCAGACCCGTAGCTACTTCGCCGAGCGGTTGCCTGGCCGGTTTTGGCTGTGGGGTGTCGACATCCAGAACGGCGCCTACCTGGATACCGCGCAGATCGATTTCTTCGAGGCGGCAGCCAAACTCATGCGGGAGGGTGATCGGTTGATCCTCTGTACGGCGAAACCGAGTTGGGCCGACGTGAGGGAGGACCCGCACGCATACGACAATCTCGCGTTCGTGGAGAAGCGTTTGGTTCCCGACCACGTAACCACCGTCCTCATGCTCTCCGGAGACAAACACCACTACGTCCGCTACGAAGCCGCCGCGCCGGAAGAACCGAAACGGGCGCGGATCACCGCCGGCGGAGGCGGTGCGTTCTTGTCACCGACCAACAAGGTCGATGACAAGGTTCAAGTGCCCAAGCCACGATCGGCCGATTCCACTGTGCCCCTCAAGACTGCCGAACGGGAACAGTTCAATCTGTGCGAACGGTACCCGTCAGCGGCCCGTTCCCGTTGGCTGTCTCTTCGCGCGTTGGCCGTCGGCCGCTACAACGTGTCGTTCATGGCGATGATTGCGTTCTTCTATCTGATGCTGTTCTCCGCTAACTGGCAGTCGTTCAACGGAATCGAGGATCCGCCCTTCATCGAGCTGATGGTCGGGAGGGGCAGCATTGCCAGTTGGGCACTGATCGCCTTGATGGTGGTGCTGTTGTCGGCGTTCTTCGATGCTCCGAAGAGCCGGAATAAGCGGCTACGAACGCCATACCGGGTGACGGTCGGAGCGGTGCACACCGCTGCCCATGTCGCGGCCCAGGGCGTAGTGGCGTGGATTGCCCTACAGGCCCAAGATCATTGGGGTGCTGCCGCGATGATCCTGTGCGTCATCGTGTTGGGCGGCGTCGTCGGATCGGTGACATTCGGCGCCTACCTGATCGTGGCGTTCACCCTTCTGGGACGCCACGATACCGAGACTTTCTCGTCGTTCCGCTACGAGGGCTGTAAGAACTTCCTCCGCATCCACGTGACCGCGAAGGAGGTCACGGTGTATCCCATCGGGATCGACCGGATCTGCCGTGACTGGGTTTTCAATCCGCATGCCGCAGCTGACTCGTCGTATCTCGCGCCTCGCGACGGTTCGATCGGGATGCGGTTTATCGAGAAGGAGATCGTCCTGGAGTGACTGTGTCCGGATGCAGAGGGTGGTCACGCGCCATCAAACGCGTACGGCTTCTGCAGACAACGGAAACCCGTCGACGCTGACACCGCTACCAGATCGGCTGCGGTATCGCGCTGAGCGCGGTCCGCTTGACCGGGAGCCGAGGCGTGTCCTCGTCGGTCAGCCGATCGGGCCTCGGCGGCATCGCGGGCGTCCAGGAAGCTGGTGCGTCCGCGTCCGGCCGGGATGAACAGCTCACCGCGCTCGACGATGTCGGTGCCATGGGTGGAAATAGCCCGGTGCTGGTTCTGCATGAAAAAGCTGCACCGCAACAGGGTCCAACTCATGGTGGATGCCTGTAGCGCGGCTTCTACCTTGTAATGCGGGATGGCAAGATCGGTCGAAAGGAACCGACCACTGTGCCTGGCGGATGGCCCGGGGCGGACCGGAATACATTGCCACACCTTGCCCCATCGTGGCTGTGCGGGTTGACTTTCCGCCATGTCCGCAAGTCTGGTTGTCGTCCTTGCTTCGACCGCCGCATTGGCTAACGCAGCTGTCGGCGGGATAACGTACGCATTCTCCACGTTCGTGATGCACGGCCTTGACCGCACGGATCCGGTTGAGGCGATTACCGCGAAACGGGCCATCAACGCAGAAGCGAATTCCAACGTCGCGTTTCTCCTCGTAGTCTCAGCTGCGGCGATCCTGGCGTTGGTGCTCGGCATCGTCGGCGCGACGCAGTTGCGCCAGCCGGGCAGCTGGTGGCTGTTGGTAGGGGGCGCTTTCGGTGTCATCGCCGCGATCATCACGATGGTGTTCAACGTGCCGCTGAACAACCGTCTCGGCGGTGTGGATCCTGGTCAGCTGTCATCTGACGATGCCACACGCGAGTGGGGGGCGTACTTCTCCAGCTGGATGACGTGGAACCATGCGCGCACCGTCGCAGCGTTCCTCAGCGCCGCACTGATCTTGGCAGGGCTGCGCTACTCCTAGCTGGCGCGGGCGGTTACCTGAAATGGGACCGGTGTATTACCACTGTGTGTGGGGCTCACCAATGCGGTCAGTCACCTCGTCGGAGTCGCACTGTGACACACAGCCCGCCGGCGGGACGTGGAGTGAGGGTGAGCGTCCCGTGGTGGGCCAAGGTGATGCTGTTGACAATTGCCAGGCCCAGGCCGACACCGTCGTGGTGGGATCGCACCCGTTCACTGCCGCGTTGAAACGGCTCCACCAGTGTGGAAACCATTGGCGCGGTGAGCTTATCGCCGGTGTTCTCGACAGAGAGAACCACTGAGGTGGGGTGAACGTTGGTCGTGACCCGGACGGTCCCGTGTTCGGGCAGGTTGTGGACGATCGCGTTGTGCACCAGGTTCGTGGCCATCTGCAGCAACAGCGCGGCAGAGCCGATGGTGGGCGCGACGTCGCCGGAGGTCTCGACGACGACGCCATATTTCTCCGCCAGCGGCAGCAGTGTTTCCGTGGCTTCTTCGGCGACGAGGGACACGTCGACGCGTTCTTGAGCGAAGGACCGTTGATCGGCCTGGCTGAGCAGCAGCAGTGCTTCGGTCAGGGCGATCGCCCGGGCGTTGACGGTGTGCAGGCGTTCGAGCAGTTCACCGGTGTCGTGGTGGCGATCCTTACGGGCCACGTCGAGCAGCGTCTGCGTAATCGCTAGCGGGGTGCGCAGTTCGTGGGAAGCATTGGCGGCGAATCTCTGCTGTTCGGCGACGTGTGCTTCGAGCCGTTCCAGCATGGCGTCGAAGGCGTCGGCGAGTTCTCGGAGTTCATCTCGCTTGCCCGGCAATCGGATTCGGTGCGACAGCGACCCCTTCGAGGCCATGCGGGTGGCGTCCGTGATGCGAGTGAGGGGCGCAAGCATCCGGCCGGCCAGCAGCCATCCCCCCACCAGGCCGAACACCAACAGGAACGCCATCACGACGGCTGCTCTGGGAGCGAAAACATGCAGGAGCCTGGACCGGATGGGAAAGACGTCATTGGGGAACACGATGTCGGTGCTGCCCGGGATGATCATCATCCGGTCTGGCACGTACCGCAGCAGGAATACCCACACGGCCGCCATCAGCAGAGCCCCGGCAAGCATGAGGAACCCGACGTAGCTCAGGGTGAGTTTGAGTCGAAGGCTCAATCCTGGTGCTCTATCCACGGTTTCGTTCCTCACGTCTGGAACCGGCGCCCGCCTCGATGCGGTAGCCGACCCCTGGCACTGTTGCGATGATCCACGGTTCGCCCAGCCGTTTGCGCAGCGCGGAAACCGTGATGCGCACGGCATTGGTGAACGGATCGGCGTTCTCATCCCACGCCCGCTCCAAGAGTTCTTCGGCGCTGACGACGCCACCTTCGGCGGCGACGAGAACTTCGAGCACCGCGAACTGTTTCCGGGTGAGGGCGACGTAGCGGCCGTCGCGGTAGACCTCACGGCGGAACGGATCCAGCCGCAGGTCCGCGATCTCCCGCACCGGCGGCCTGCTCTGGGCACGCCTGCGATCCAGCGCTCGCAGCCGCAGCACGAGCTCGCGCAGCTCGAACGGCTTGGTCAGATAGTCGTCGGCACCGAGTTCGAATCCCGAGGCCAAGTCATCGAGCCGGTCCGCGGCAGTCAACATCAGGATCGGCGTGCCGCTGCCCGAGGCAACGATGCGTCGGGCGATCTCGTCGCCAGAGGGGCCGGGGATGTCGCGGTCGAGGACGGCGATGTCGTATGCGTTGATGCTCAACAACTCCAGCGCGACGTTCCCGTCGCCCGCGATGTCGGCGGCGATCGCCTCCAGGCGCAAACCGTCACGGATCGCCGTTGCCATGTAGGGCTCGTCTTCGACGACCAGCACACGCATGCTCTCCACGCTACGAGCCCGCGCATATCGTCGGCATATCGAAAATCGCATACGCGCCCGCAACGCCACCGGACCTTGACTAGCGATATGACAAACAACTCAGCACACACCCGACGTCCGCTCGTCACCCTTGCCCTCGCCACCTTGATCGGCTCGGCTGGTTTGGCCCTCGCCGCCCAGGCTGTCGCCGACCCTGCCGGTCAGGAACAGGCGACGACGTACTCCGAGTGCATGCGGGCCAACGGTGTCGCGGACTTCCCCAACCCGAACGCAGAAGGCCAAATCCACTACGGAGGAATCTCCGTATCGAAGGCCACGTGGCAGAACGCAGTCAGTGCATGTGCGAGCCTGCAACCCGCAGGCTGGTCAACTGATGGGCGCACGCCGGCGCAGCAGTCCGCGGCACTCAAGTTCGCGCAATGCGTGCGCGACCACGGCGTGCCGGACTTCCCCGACCCGGCTTCTGCCCGTGACCCGCTCATCGACACCTCCAAGATGCGCGGCGACGTGAGTGCCAGCAGCATTCCAGAATTGAAGCCTGCGGTGGAGGCGTGTCACGACTTCTTTGCCGCCGCGCTACCGCCTGAGGGGACTGGCCGACCGGGCTGACGACGAGAAGCTCCCTCGCCGTCGTGACGGTTCGGGGTTGACATCGAGTTAATCGTTCGCGCTCGGTCGGGCGGTATCGAGGTCGGCTTTCGTCAAGACGGCACGAACGGAAAGCGCGACGTCGCGTAGCACGGTGGTGGGATCAGCGCTTCGATTGATCGCGCAGATCACGGTCGAGACACTGCCGTGCTCGCGACGGAGGGCCTCGGCTGCGTCCCGAACGGCGCCGCCGGTGGTGATCACGTCTTCTACGAGAGTGATCGTGCTTCCGGTGATGTCGGCGCCTTCGGCCAGCCTGCAGGTGCCGTAGGTCTTGGTGGCCTTCCGTACGAATAATGTTGGTATTCCGGTGGTCTTCCCGCGGAAAAATCGCTCGGACCTGTCGCAATGCGGTGTTACCGTGGCGCCGTGACCATGTTCTGCGACGGCTACGTGCTACTCGTCGGGATGCGCGACGCATCCACGGCGAGTTTGTCGTACGCGGGCACCGTTGGCGCCAAAGGCCGTACCCGGCAGTCGGTCGAAGGCTATGGCTCGTGGCGGCCCAGGTGCTTCCGGTCAACACGTCTGCAAACTTCCACCCGATCAATGGGTGTGCGTCCCGGCCGGAAGCTTGGGCCCGAAGAACAATCACACAAATCTCTCAACTTCGCCGTTGTCGCTGGCAGGAACGTCGCCTGACGTTCCTGTAGTTCGGCGCACCAAAATGCATTGGTGTGTAACGGATTACGAAAAAAATATGCTCGACAATCGCGAGTTCGACAGCGCATGCTGTTGTCGGAAACGCACACGGATGAACGTGTGTCAAACGGTGTGACGGGCGAAATCTATTGTCAGGCTGGACCTTTGAAAACTACACAATGTGGCATCCGCGCTCGTGGCGGAACTGGAAGACGCGCCCCGGCTCAGACCCGGGTGCCCTACACGGGCATGCAGGTTCGATTCCTGCCGAGCGCACTATTGATGTACCGGCGCGCGCCGTTAGCTGAGTTGGGATAGCACCAGACTCTTAATCTGGGGACGGGGGATCGAAACCCTCACGGCGCACCAATATTTCATGCCGCTGAGGTGTAACAGGTTTGCACGTCAGTCTTCCAAACTGGCGGAACGGGTTCGAGTCCCGTCAGCGGTTCAAATCAAACATGCGGATGTAGCTCAACCGGAAGAGTGGCGGTCTCCAAAACCGCAGGTTGGGGGTTCGAGTCCCTCCGTCCGCGCCAAACAGAACAGAAAGGAGGCACGCGGTCATGACGCATATTCGTCGCCACACAAACCGTCAGCAGTCCGTGACGGTATACAACGCCGACTACCGCGTGCTCAGCCGCGTGACCTGGCAGGAGGCGGTACGGCTGCTGCTGCGTGGTTCGGTCTACGTGATCGAGCGCCACAGCCCGGCCGTGCACATACACAGCCCGTCGACGGTCATCGAGCTGCCGGTGTCGGTGGCACTACGGGAGTACATCCACGTGCCGTACCGGCCCGGACATCGGGCAGCACGTGCCCGAGTGCTGGAACGTGACGGCTACACCTGCGCCTACTGCGGCGGATACGGCGACACGCTGGACCACGTCGTGCCCGAGTCGCGCGGTGGTCAGAACACCTGGCTGAATCTCGTCGCTGCGTGCGCACCGTGCAACGGGCGCAAGGGGAATCGCACGCCCGAGGAGGCCGGGATGCGGTTGTTCTGGGAGCCATACGAGCCGCGCGAGCGGGATCGCTACCGCGTGCCGGCGATGGCCTGACCGACGGTGCCTCACCTGGCGGGGCGGACGACGCGATGAGTGGAGGCTCGCCCGCCCCGCCCGCTCACCTGCGCGCGGTGACGATGGCGTGTCACGGCTGGCTGTAAACCAGCTGCTTCGGCTCAGGGGGTTCGAACCCCTCCGCGCAGACCATTTCTATTGCCCGCTAGCACAATTGGTAGCTGCATCTGGTTCTGAACCAGAAGGTTCCAGGTTCGAATCCTGGGCGGGCAGCGCGGGTCCGTTGGTGTAATGGCAGCACATCTGGTTCTCAACCAGCCAGCAGGAGTTCGACTCGCCTACGGACTACCGCAGTTCCGGGAGCCCCTCCACCCCGCCCGTGTCCATGCCCCTGTAGCTCAATCGGAGAGAGCGTCGTCCTCCGACGGCGAAGGTTGGCGGTTCGAGTCCGTCCAGGGGCACGACACAGGATGCCCGCGTAGCTCAAATGGAGAGAGCGCCTGTTTACGAAGCAGGAGGTTGCTGGTTCGAGTCCAGCCGCGGGTGCGCAGGTCGACCTCAACCAGGCGCCCAGTGCCTTAGCTCTCTAGGACGTGGGGGTGCGCCGGTCACGGTCCCAGAGTGTTGGTTGATACCTCCATGCGACATGCTGCAGAGTGTCAACAATTTCACCGGATTCATTACAGTGCGTAACCCTGGCCCGACCGGGGAGCGGCCTAGAGTCTGCTTGTGCGCGATGACCCGATCAAGGGACCGCACCGCAAGAGTCTCAGTTCGTCTGTAGAGGTTGCTTCATGAGTGGTGTTTTCGAGCGGCTGGCAACTGCCATGTACATAGCGATGACGGCAGCGTTCTTAGGTCTGGCACTCTCGGCTCTCCTCGCGGTCCTTATCGCGGCCGCCCCTCTTAAGCTCTTGAGCGCTTGGCGTTGATCTACAGACGAGTCTGGTCTGTAACTGGCCGCGGCCCACTCACAGAACGCGTTCCGGGTTTCTCGCCGCATCGATAGAAGCGATCGCGGAGTTACTTCTCGATTCCTATCCGGACTTCAGGGCATCGGGCGGATATCCCGCCCGATGCCGGGGTCGGACCACCGCTTGCGCCGACGTCGGGTCCAGACAGCACGGTTACCGTGTGAGGGATGCCAGATATCGTCGCCGACTACGGCGTGACCAAACTCGGCTGATCCGCTTCCGCGCCCATCTGCGGGTACGTCGGGTACTCGATGCCCGACAGGTATTGCACCGTCCGCACCACCTGGGATGAGTAGCCGAATTCGTTGTCGTACCAGACGTAGAGGATGACGTTGTCCTCGTCGACGATCGTCGCGTTGGCGTCGATGATGCTGGCCGCACGGGAGCCGATGAAATCGCTCGAGACGGCGTCGGTGGCCGCGGTGTAGTCGAGGTTGCGGCTCAACGGTCCGGACAGCGAGGCCTGGCGCAGATACTCCAGTGCCTCTTCCTTGGTGGTCGGGCGGTGCAGCTGCATGTTCAGGATCGCCACCGACACGTCCGGCGTGGGGACGCGAATCGAGCTGCCGCTGATCTTGGCCTTCAGATCGGGCATCGCCTTCGCGACGGCCGATGCGGCACCGGTTTCGGTGAGCACCAGGTTGAACGGCGCGGAACGACCGCGGCGGTCGGCCTTGTGGTAGTTGTCCAGCAGGTTCTGGTCGTTGGTGAACGAGTGCACGGTCTCGACGTGGCAACGCGCGATGCCGTACTCGTCGTCCATCGCCTTGAGCGGCGGAACGATCGCGTTGGTGGTGCAGGACGCGCACGAGAAGATCTGCTGCTCGAGATCGAGGGTGCGGTGGTTGACCCCGTGCACGATGTTGGGCACGTCGCCCTTGCCGGGAGCGGTCAGCAGCACCTTCGCGATACCGGGTCGCAGGTGCTTGGACAGGCCGTCGCGGTCGCGCCACTTGCCGGTGTTGTCGATCAGGATCGCGTTGTCGATGCCGTACTGCGTGTAATCGACGGTCGACGGGTCATCACTGTGGATGAACTTGATGACGTTGCCGTTGGCGATCAGGCAGTTGTTCTCGTTGTCGACCTTGATCGAGCCGTTGAACTGGCCGTGCACCGAGTCGCGGCGCAGCAACGACGCCCGCTTGGCCAGGTCACCTTCCCCGTTGCTGCGGATCACCACGGCGCGCAGGTTCAGGCCGTTGCCGGAGCCGGCCTTCTCGATGAGCAGGCGCGCGACGAGGCGGCCGATGCGGCCGAATCCGTAGAGCACGACATCCCGCGGACCCTGCGGCTCGATCTTGTTTTCCCCGGTCACGTCGCTGAGCGCCCGTGCGGTGAACTCGGGTACGGACAGGCTGCCGTCGCTGGCCCGGTAGGCCATGACCAGCAGGCCGAGGTCGATCTTCGACGGTCCCAGGTCCAGGTCGGCGAGCGCCTGCAGGAACGGGAAGGTCTCTTCGACCGAGAGTTCGTCGCCGCCCACCTGCCGCGCGAAACGGTGCGTCCGCAGAATGCTGATGACGGACTTGTTCACCAGCGACCGGCTGTGCAGCAGGACCGTCACACCTTTGGCCCGGTGCAGGGTTCCGATGATCGGGATCATCGCCTCCGCGAGTGCTTCTTGGGCATTCCAGTGGGCGAGTTCTGGCGAGTTCAAATCAAGCGTCCTGTGGGTCGTGCGGGCTGGCCCCTCGGATGAGTAGCGCATCGATGGTAACGATTGGCCGATTTCACAAAACGCCCTGGTCGGGCAGTGAGATCAGCAGTGGCGCAGGTCACAGGCGGAATGGTCGGGTGTGGAGGGGGCAGGGGCACCGTCCGCGGTCACCGCAGGGCGCTGCCTGCGAGCCACTTTTCCCACGTGACGGTCCAGTCGCCGTTCTGCCAGATGGGCAGTGGCTCGCCGCCGGTGTTGCGGACTTCGAAGACGTCTCCGGGTTGGGAGAATTCGTAGAACCACCGCCCGTTGTCGGCGTTGACGTTCAGGCATCCGTGCGACGTGTTGGTCTTGCCTTGCGCCCAGATCGTGCTGTCGAGTTGATGGACGTAGATCCCGCTGTTGGTGAGCCGCACCGCGTTGCTGACGGTCAACTTGTAGCCCAGGCGTGAATCGACCGGAAGGCCGTAGGTGGAGGAGTCCATGACGACGGTGGCCGCCTTGTCCATCACGGTGTAGACGCCGGGCTGGGTCCAGAACGAAATCGTCTTACCTGCAACGGTTTCGGATCCTCCCATGCCCATTGAGGTCGGGATGGTGCGAACCAGTTCGTCGTTGCGGTAGACGCGGATCTGCTTGGTGGCGTCGTCGGCGATGGATACGTGGGATTCGCCGATGCGAAATGAAACTCGACCGCCGGCCTGGCCGGCGGTCGCGACCACCTCGGTGCCCGGGCGGTAGTAGCTCTGCGGTCGCCAGTGGGCGCGCTGGTTGTCCATCCAGTACCAGGAGCCGTCGACGGGTGGATCGGTCTTGACTGACAGTTGCCTCTCCGCGGCAGCGCGGTCGGCGACCGGTCCGTCGAAGTTGGCCACGATGACAGTGCCGACGCCGTATGTCCCGCCGTAGACCAGGGCGGCGCCCGACGTTGTGGTGAAGCTGACCTGCGCCTTCTCGCTCGACGTGGCCAATGTGTAGGCGGCGCGGTGGACCGAGGGGACACCGGAGCGCCAGTAGCTCGCGCTGACGGTGGCCAGAAGTATCAGGACGAGCGCCGACACGATCGGCGCGGCCCGCTTGTCGGGTGAACTCGCCGACATGCCGGGGTCTCCCATCTGTTCCCGCGCGCTGGTGACGCGGTGTGCTAGAACGGAATACGTAGCTACGGCGTAGCTACGTAGGTTTGAGGCTAGCATGGAGGTGCGCAGTGGGTGGACGGCGAGAGAATGTCAACAAGGACCTCATCTTCATCGGAGGACTCGTTGTCATCGCGGCTGCGCTGATCGCCTACCTGCTGATACGTCCGGACAACGACGCGGTCTCCGCCGCGCCCGCCGCTGGTCCGTCGGTGGCGTCGCAGTCCGGTGCCGACGCGTCCGGTGGCAACGTCGAGGGTCGCCGACCACCCGTGGAACGTCGACAGGCAGGTGACCCCCTTGCGCTGGGCGCACCGGACGCACCCGTGGCACTGGTGGTGTTCTCCGACTACCGATGCCCGTTCTGCGCGAAGTTCAGCCGTGACATCGAGCCCGAGCTCGTCAAGCGCTACGTCGATACGGGCGAACTCCGCATCGAGTGGCGCGACTTCCCGATCTTCGGCCCGCAGTCGATGTCAGCAGCCCGTGCCGGACGTGCGGCGGCCGAGCAAGGCAAGTTCTGGGAGTTCAACCGGGCCGTCTACGCCGCCTCGCCAGAGCGATCGAAGGCTGACCTGACAGACGAGGCCCTCATCGAGTTCGCCAGGGAGGCAGGGGTTCCCGATATCGGCAGATTCACCGCAGGGATGCGCGGAAACACCTTCGACTCCGCCATCAACGCCGATCTGACACGCGGCACGGCAATCGGCGTTCCCAGCACTCCGGCCTTCCTGATCAACGATGTGCCGATGCTCGGAGCGCAGCCCACCGAGGACTTCGTCCGTGCCATCGACGGTGCCCTGGCCGCCCGATGAGTGGCATCGGTCTGCTCGGCGCCTTCCTCGGCGGGTTGGCATCCCTGCTCAGCCCCTGCTCGGCGCTGCTTCTGCCGTCGTTCTTCGCCTACGCCTTCGATCGGGCACAGCTTTTGATCCGACGCACGCTCGTGTTCTGGGTGGGTCTCTGTGTGGTGCTGGTGCCCTTGGGTGCCGGTGTGGGGCTGTTGGGCAGCACGGTCACGCAGTATCGCAGCGAAGTGACGGTCGTCGGTGGGGTGGTGCTGATCGCGTTCGGTCTGATGACGTTGCTGGGCAAGGGATTCGGTCTACCATTCGTGCAACGGACGATGGGGCGGATCAACATTTCCGGCACGGTCTCGGTATTCGTGCTGGGAGCTGTCTACGGACTGGCCGGCTTCTGCGCCGGTCCGCTGCTGGGCGCGGTCCTGACCATGTCGGCGATGGGAGCCGACCCGACCTACGGGGCCTTGCTGATGGCCGTCTACGCACTGGGGATGGCGGCGCCGTTGTTCCTGCTCGCGTGGTTGTGGGACCGCTTCGACCTGTCGAAGCGGACCTGGCTGCGGGGACGTCCGGTGCGTCTCGGCCCACTGGAGACACACACCACCTCCGTGCTCACCGGGGCGGCATTCATCGTGCTCGGTGCGGTGTTCCTGTTCACCGACGGAACCGCGAATCTCGGCGGCGTGCTGTCCGTCGATGCACAGTACGACCTGCAAGTCTGGCTGGGCCGACTGTCGTCCACCGTCGGCGACCCCTGGCTGATATTGGGAGTGGTGCTGGCACTCGTCCTGTGGCGGTCAGTTCGGTTGTGGCGGCGGCGTCCCACCGAGATCGGGAGCACGACGAAATGAGCGGAGCAGCTACTATCGCGCTACATAGGTTTGACGCGCGAGGCCGGAAGACGGTGCCGGCACACCTTGGCGGGCGGTAATGGGTATGGGAATTACGGGATTTGGCGATCTCGAAGCTGTGGTGATGGAAGTGCTCTGGTCACGTACCGAGCCTTCCACGGTGCGCAGCGTGCACGATGAGCTCGTCACCAAGCGTCAAATCGCCTACACCACGGTCATGTCGACGATGGACAACCTGTTTCGCAAGGGCTGGCTGCAGCGGGAGAAGGTCGGTCTCGCCTACAGCTATCAGCCGGTGATGAGCCGCGAAGAGCATTCCGCGCAGCTCATGCGGACCGTGTTCGAATCCGGCGGTGACAGCGAGCTGATCCTCAACTTCTTCCTTGAACAGATCGTCGACGACGACTCGACCAAGCTGCGGCAGGCGCTCAAGCGGTTCACCGAGGGGCAGTCACGATGAACGCGGTCACGTTTCTCCTCGGTTACGCGATGGCGTTGAGCTGGCTGGCGCCGGTACTGTTCACCGGCCCGATCTCGGCAGGCATTCATCCCAGGCTCTCGGTCGCGGGCTGGTTGGTGGTCGTGGCAACGGCGTCATTCGCCTGGGTGGCGGCGTTGGTGATCCTGATCGTGGGGGCCGCGCACAGCCTGATCACGCGCAGCGCGCCGACGTTCTGCGTCGAAACGCTGGGGATCGCCAGCGCGGTGACGTTACCGCCCACCGTGGCCACGGTATTGGTTGTCGCCCTGCTCGCAGTCACTGCCGCGGTGGCGACCAACACCACCCGCCGGGTGATCATCGCGCTGTACAAAACGCGGCGCGCCAATCGCCGACACGTCGAAGCGGTCCGGATCATCGGCAGGCCCACCGACCACGCCGGCGTCGTCGCCATCACGGCCGACAAGCCGACGGCATACTGCGTCTCCGGCGGCCGGCAGCGCGCCATCGTCGTCACGACGGCCGCCTTGGAGTTATTGAACCCGCCCGCGCTGGCCGCGGTGCTGGCCCATGAGCGGGCGCACCTGCGCGGCCGTCATCACCATGTCATCGCGATCCTGAGCACCCTCGCGGCCGCGTTGCCTCGGCTGCCCCTGATGCGGGCGGCGGCACGTTCGGTGCCGGCACTACTGGAGATGTGCGCCGACGATGCGGCGACCCGCAGATACGGCCGTGAGCCGCTGCTGGCCGGTCTCGTCACGCTGAGCACCCGGCTGCGTCTGCCCGACGGTGTGCTCGCCGCGACCGGTACGGCGGTGACCGACCGGGTTACCCGCCTCATGCAACCCCGGCGGTCGATCCGGTGGTACCGGCAGTCGATGACCATGTTGCTCATCGTCATCGGGACCGCGGCTGCCCCCGCCTTCGCGCTCACGTTGTGCGCGCTCCAGCCGTAATCAGATCGCGGTCAGATGTCGCCGCTGCTGCTCGGCCCGGTGCGGGGTCCGTAGCGTTCGGCGTACGCCTGGTGGATGTGCGCGTTCTTCTTGCGTGACAGCTCGTCGAGGAGGGCCGGGTTCAGGCCGTGCTTGACGAGCATGTGCCGACGCCACACCTTGTTCAGCGCGTGGGAGAAGTACACGAACGGGATGAAGATGGGCACCGTCATGCTGGCGTGCAGGTAGAGCGACATCGGGATGAACCAGATCGGCGCCAGGACGAGGATCGCCGGGATCGCGACGCGAACCATCATCCGGATGGTGGCGCCGGGACCCGCCAGGTCCTTGGCCACCCAGTCGCGCATCGAGTCGGGCAGCCGCTTGCCGTAGCAGTACCCGATGTACTGCAGTGGGCCCGGTTTGGTGCGTGGGGCTTGGCCGGTGGGCATTGCTGAAGGGTAACGGTCGCTATGATGGATTGCGAATTTCATCAATCCGTCAATCATTGGGGCAGTGGTGACCGACAGCGTCCTGGATGGTCCCGAGCGGCCGTTGTACGAGATCAAGGCCAACCTGTTCAAGGCGTTGGCGCACCCGGCGCGGATCCGGGTGCTGGAGATCTTGTCCGTCAGCCAGGAGCCGACCCCGGTCAGCGCGATCCTGGCCGCCACCGATATCGAGCCGACCCTGCTGTCCCAGCACCTCGCGGTCCTCAAGCGCCATCACGTGGTCAGCGGGCATCGTGTCGGCAACGCGGTGTACTACACGCTCGCGCACCCGAAGATCGCCGAACTGCTCCGCATCGCCAGGACCTTCCTGGCCGACACCCTCGCGGCCCAGCATGATCAGCTCGAGGCCGTCGGCTCACTGCCGCCGATCGGAACCGCTCGATAATCAGCCCGGCAGGCGATCGAGCCAATCGGAATTTCCATCCACCGATTCGCCGTCGATGACCACCATCGGCACGCCGGAGTCGGGGAGCGCTCGCAGCAGCGGCAGGTTGTTGGCGGCGATGGCATGTCCGTCGAACGGGACGGGCAGGCCCAGCTTGATCATGTCCTGCGCTGACGGCGGCGCGCCGGCGCGATCGGCCAGCCCGGCCAGTTGATCGTTGCTCAGATCCGTCGGGCCTTTCTCCTTGGGCTGCTGATCGGCGGCGAAGATCTGCTCGATGAACTGCCAGGTGACGTCGCTGGATTTCGAGTGGTCGGCGACGATGAATGCGGCGTAGATCGCGCGGCTGTCGTAAGTGCCACTGGCCGAGTACTTTTCGAGAAAATTGACGAGCCGCAGATTGATGTGGAGCTTGCCGGCCTCGATGCGGCGGCCGATCTCGGCGCCCTGCTCGCGGACCATCTTCCCGCTGTAGGGGCAGAGCGGATCCAGGTAGAGGTCGATCTGTCCCGGTGCGGCTGGGTCGCCGATGGAGAGGGCATCCCCGGCCGGCGACGCCTCCGCCGCATACGCACGTCCGACGCCAGGCCCCCACACCAGAACAGCGGCCAGCAGACCCAGCGCCACCGCCAAGGCGATGGGGATCGCGGTGCGGGTCGATCGGTGCTCAGTGTGGATACCCAGGTGGCTCGACGTCATGGTCGCCATCTTCCCTTACCGGAGATGGTGCTTGCCGGCTGCGCGTTGCAGTCAGATGACGCCGGAGATCTCGGCTTCCAGCGGGATGTTGCAGCGATTGCGGAGGTCGACCGCGGGGGCCCGGATCGCGTCGAGTTCCGCGCGGACCTGCGGGTTCTTGTTGAGGTAGTCCTTCGTCTGCGTGGCTGCCGCCGATTTGTTCTGCCCCTGCAGTCCGGTGAAGAACGCGTTGACATCCGGGTGGGTGAACAAGTAGCCGCTCATGGCCGTCGAAACATCGCCCATCACCGCGGTCACGTCGGCGGTGGTGCAGTTCGGCGGCTCGGCGGATGCGGTCGAGAACGCTCCCAACAGTGCGGCTGCGGATCCCAGTGCCGCCGCGGTGGCGCGGCGAACCAAATGCGGTGCAGGGCTCATGGGACTCCTCGCTTGTTGGGTTCGGCTCGCGGGGCCGCGGCCTGGGTTTGCCTGCAACCATAACGTCTACGAAATTAATGTCTTTGGATTCTGATGAATCGGCGGGTAAACGCGGCGCCGTGGGTATGATTCGCCCCAATATGAAAGGAATCTCCGCAAATGCTGCAGCTTCGTAAGGCCTTGGTTGGCAGTGCAATAGTCGTCGGTGCGGCGGCAGCGTTGCTGGGTGCGCCGAACGCGGTTGCAGACCCCTCGCTACTGCCGCAATGCGAGGTGACGGGCGGCAGCTCGATCGCCGGTGGGCAGACCACCGAATGCGCGACGGAAGGCAACACCCAAATCGACGCCACGCCGGGGGTGTACCCGGGCGAGGAAGAGTTCTACGGCTTCCCGGGGTTTGGCTTTATTTGAGCACGGAGGACCCGAACGTCGGTTAGCCATCGCTGAACAGCGGTGATGACAGCAGCATCGTCGTGACATGTTCGACGAACACCTCTTGGTCGGAACCAAGGTTGCCTTCGGTCCATTCGATGAACAGAGAGATGATCGCGCCAAAGACGGTGGCGTACTGCATTTTGACCCGCGCCGAAGCCTTCGCGTCGGCCCCGCCGAGCGGCACCGTCATACCCCCGAGGGTCATCGAACCGATGGAGTCGCGCACAAACTTGCGTAGCCGTACGTCGGCGATGGGTTCCACCAACAAGATTCGGCAGATCCGCGGATCGTCGGTGACGAGTTGTGCTGCCGCCCGCACGCCTGCCCGGGTGCGCGCGGGCAGATCGGCCGCCGGATCGTCTGCGGCGGAGATCGCGCGGCGCGTGTGCTCGAAGGTGCTGCGGTAGACCTCGTGGAGCAAATCGTCGGTGTCGGTGAAGCTTTCGTAGAAGAACTTCTGACTGAGTGCGGCTTCCCGGCACACGGCCCGCATGGTCATGGCGGCCACCCCATGGGTGCCGACGAGGTCAACGGCTGCCCGCAGCAGCCGGGCGCGGCGATCCGCCGACCGTGCGTCGGCGGCCTGGCCGCGGTACGCCCTTGACATGCCGCGAGCTTAGCGGGCACCATCCAATTCAGGAAGCATGTGCTTCCTGAATTGGGGGAGGGATGCCCGTGGCTGCGCCCAATGGAGAAGAACCCCGCGCCGAAGTCGCCGCCTGGAATGCGTTCGTCGACGGATTACGCACTGCGGGTGAGCAACTCGCGGCCGACACCGCGCACCTGCCGGAGACCGAACGCGCCGACGGGTTCCGGGCGCTGCTGCGTGCGGTGTCCAACCAGCTGGGGCGCGTCGAAGTCGACCGCGACAAGCCGGAGCTCATCGCCTTCAACGGCTGGCGCCAGAAGTTCCTGATGGACAATCCCGACTTCCGGTACTGGGTCGCCGATGTTCGCCCCGACGGCCGGTACCGGATCCGTGGTAATCGAGGTGACGCGGCCTACGTATCGATCACGGTCTACGGTGCCGGTAGGGATGGCGCGCAGGCCGTTTCCAGGATCGACAGTGACGCAATCACTTTCGATGCCGATGGTGGTTACGAGGTGACGGTCGGTGAGCGGCGGCCGGGGGCCGGTGACTGGCTGGCACTGCCCGAGCGCGCGACGGCAGTCTGGGTGCGGCACTTTCACGATGACGTGCAGACCGACCGCCTCGGGTGGTGTGCCGTCGAGCCGGTCGAGCCGCCCCCGGTCCCGGCGCCGATCGATCCGGCGCGGTTCGGCAAGCAGGTGTCGAAGGCGTCGTCGGTGATCGCACACCTGCCTCGTGTCTGGAATGCCGCCGCGGCAGCCGATCACAAGTCACCGAACCGGTTGCGGCACTGGACCGAGATGACCGGCGGCGCGGTGTTCACCGAACCGGCGATCGATTACCTGCGCGGCGGCTGGCAGTTGGGACCTGACGAGGCCCTGCTCATCGAGGGTGATCTGGTGCCATGTCGGTACTGGAACATCCTGGCGTACAGCAGGTTTCTCAATTCGCTGGACTACCGCCATCGGCGGGTGTCGTACACCGGCGCCACCGCCCACCTGAAGGACGGGCGTTACCGCTTCATCGTCTCGGCGACCGATCCCGGTCCGACGGCCGGTGATTGGATCGACAGCGAAGGGCGCGCGTTCGGCATCGTCGTCATGCGGTTCCTGCAACCCGAGCGCCCGCCCGCCGTTCCCGCGACACAGGTCGTCCGCCTCGCCGATCTGGCGGAGCAGTCATGACCACCTGGACCGCACCCATCCGCACCCCGGAGGCGCGCAAGGCCTACGCCGCAGCCGAGGAGGATCGTGTGGTCCGCCCTGACCGCTACCAGCTCGGTACCGACGCCGTCGACCTCGTCATCGACCGCGGCACCCGCGGTGCCGGCGCCTCCATCCTTGGTGACCCCGACCAGTGGCGTCCCGGCCTGCTGCAGTACCTCGCGTCGGCTGAGGAGGACGGGCGGCTCAACGCACTCGGCGCGTTGACCGCCCAGCGCACCGCTGCCGGCCGGCTGGCCGCCCGCGTCGCAATCGCGCGGTATCTGCGGGAGCAGCCCGCCACCGAACACCGTCCGCTCACGCCGCCCATCGTCATCACCGGCGGCTGGCGCACCGGCACCACTTTCCTATTCCGGCTCCTCGGCCGGGACCCTCGATTACGCGCGCCCCTGCCCGCCGAACTCGGCGCTCCCTGGCGGCTCCCCGGCGACCTCGACGCCGACGAGCGCGCCCGACGCCTCGAGGCGGCCGCCGCCGGCCCGTACCTGCTGCACGTGCTCAACCCGACGATGGCGGCCGTGCACGACTCCGGCCCGAACCTGCCCGAGGAGTGCGTCCTCGGTATGGGCACCACCCTGCGCAACTGGGGGTTCGCGGCCACCACCCGGCTGGACAGTTACGCGACCTGGCTGGCCGGACAGGATTTCACGGTCGAATATGCGCAGCACCGCCGAATGCTGCAGATCCTCGACGCCGGTGACGGGCGCCGCTGGGTCGTCAAGGCTCCGGCGCACACCGCAGAGCTCCGCCATGTGATCGCGACGTACCCCGGCGCCTGCGTCGTTCAACTGCACCGCGACATCGTGGAGACCGTGGCGTCCGGCGCGAGCCTGTTCGCGACGTACCGATCCACCTACAGCGACGACGTCGACGGGGCAGACGTGGGCCGGTTTCAAACCGAGCAGACCGAACTGTGGCTGCGGCGCGCGGTCGCCGCCCGCGCCTCGGCGGCGACCGTCACCTGGCTCGACATCCAGTACACCGACCTGGTCGCCGACCCCGAGGCGACGGTGCGGCGGATCTATGCCGCCGCCCAGATGGAGCCGCCGGACATCGCCGGAATGCTCGCCGAACATCACCGCGCCCAACCCCGCGACGGTAAGGGCAGACACCGCTACCGTCCCGAGGAGTTCGGCCTCAACCCGGACGAGTTGCGGGAGCGGATGAGCTTCTACACCCGGGCACTGGCGGGGGAGTGACTGGCGCTTCTCGCGTCGTCCCATTACTTTCCCTGAGGTGATGTCCTCAGCTGCTGGCGCAGTCGCGCGGTTGATCTTCCCTTTTCTCACCGTTGCCTCCGTGGTCGGCGCGGGTCTTGCTGCCGGCCCGGCGCCGACGGTGCGTCTGGCCAGTGACGGCAACCCGCTCGAGGGCCACTCGTTCTACGTCAACCCGTCGTCGAAGGCCGCGCGCGCTGCGCAAGGCGACCCGAGCCCCGAACTGCAGGCGATCGCCAACACGCCGACGGCGTACTGGATGGATAACGTCTCCAGCCCCGCGGTGGACGCGAAGTACATCGCCGCCGCGCAGGCCGCAGGCACCATGCCGATCCTGGCGCTCTATGGCATCCCGCATCGCGACTGCGGGAGCTACGCGGCCGGTGGCTTCGGGTCGGCGGAGGCCTACAAGGGCTGGATCGACGGCGTCGCCGCCGCTATCGGTGGCGGGCCGGCAGCGGTCATCCTCGAACCCGATGCGCTCGCCATGGCCGACTGCCTGTCCGGCGATCAGCGCGAGGAACGCTACAACCTGATGAGCTACGCCGTGGACACCCTGACCCGCAATCCGGGCACCGCGCTCTACGTCGACGCGGGCCACTCCCGGTGGGTCGCCGCCGACGAAATGGCCAACCGGCTCAACCGGGTCGGCGTGGCCAAGGCACGCGGCTTCAGCCTCAACACGGCGAACTTCTTCACCACGGAAGAGGAAATCGGTTACGGCGACGCCATTTCGGGCCAGACGGGTGGCAAGCCCTACGTGATCGACACCTCGCGCAACGGCGCCGGGCCGGCTGAGGGCGAGATGTACTGGTGCAACCCCAGCGGACGGGCCCTCGGTGCTGCCCCGACCACGGCGACCGGCCATGGCAACGTCGACGCCTTCCTGTGGGTCAAGCGGCCCGGTGAGTCCGACGGTTCCTGCGGCACCGGTGAGGCATCGGCGGGCACGTTCGTCAACCAGTACGCCATCGACCTCGTCCGCAAGGCGCACGGGTAAGCGAACAGGCGGCTACTGCGGCGGCGGGGACGACGGGGCAGTTTCGCATTCGGCGAGCATCGGTGTCGAGAAGTTGACCGAGCCGACCCCGCCGAGGGTCATGCCGTTGTCGGCGAGCGACATCGTCGTGGTGTAGCGGCAGGTCTGGTTGACCGTCAACCCGGTGAGGAACTCGACGTCGTAGGTGTAGAGGAACGAACGCACCAGCTGATTGGCGTCCCACGGCACATCGAGGGCGAACCCTAACGACGACGCTGACAGGGCGTTGAGCAGCCGTGGGCCGGCCTCGCCGATCCCCGGTGTCAGATAGAACGGGGCACCGTCGAGCTTGGTGCCGGACACGCTGACACTCCTGATGCGATAACCCGTGGTGCCCGACGGGATGAGCGGGCCGCGTCTGATGTTCGTGCTGAACAGGATTGAGTAGTTCGTGCCGCCGGCAATTGCCGTCGTGCTGAAACTCGTCGACGTGAACTCCTGCGGCAATTGAGCCGCGCAATTGCCGACCTTACCGGCCGGATCACCGCATTCCTGCGGTGCTGCCAAGGCAACTGGGGCAACCGCTGCAGCGCCGAGGACGGGCACCGTCAAGGCGGCACCGCGGATGAACGTGCGGCGGGAGAACGAACTCCCGAATTGTTTCGTCATTGGTCTTCCTCCTTATTGGCTCGTGCTTTCATCGGCAAATTCGAACCTACAAGGGTGACCGGCAGATTGGCGGCGATTGCGGCTATCGGAACGAGCCCGCCCCACCGTCGACGAGGAGCGTCTGCCCGGTGAGATAGGTGGAATCGTCGCCGATCAGGAAGGCCACGACGGCGCCGATATCGTTGGTGGGGTCGCCGATTCGCTTGAGCGAGGTGCTTCTGACGACGGCTTCGTACTGTTTGGGCGCCATGTCGCGCAACACTTTCAGTCCGTCGGTTTCGGCGAGTGGGCAAACCACGTTGACCCGGATCCCGTCGACACCCCATTCCAGTGCGGCGACTTTCGACATGCCGCGAATGGCCTCTTTGGCGCCGGCATACGCGCCGAACGAGTGCGTGCCGACCGTCCCGGCGGCCGAGCCGAGGTTGACGATGGAGCCGCCGCCGGCCTTGACCATGACCGGGTGAACCGCCTGCATGAGTCGGAAGGTGGCGCGTGGTCCGGTGTCGTGAACCCGCTCGTATTCCTCGGCGGGGATGTCGACGAACGGTATGGGCCCGGCGCTGGCCACGGCGTTGTTGACCAGTCCGTTCACCGTTCCGAATGCGTCGAGTGCGGCGTCGACGATGCGCTGCGTGCTCTCGGCGTCACGCAGGTCCGCCACCACCGATGCGACGTCGAATCCGGCCTGGGTGAATTCGGCTGTGGTGTTTGCCAATACGTCATCGAGGATGTCGGTCACCAGTACCCGGGCCCCGCGGGACAGCAATGCGGTGGCGATGCCTTTGCCGACACCACGGGCGGCCCCGGTGACGATCACGGCGTGGCCGTCCAGCGAGTGCGGATGGCTGTAGGAGGACATGGGCGTTGCCTTTCTGGAGTCGACCAGATTTGGCACGCTAACCCATAAGCTCAAGTGCTGGCGAGGAAGTCGAGGAACCCCATGCTGACTGGGCGTCGTCGAGACGAAGCGATCGCGGTTTCGCCGCTCAAGTGACCGGTACCAGGTCGGTCCCGGGCGGGGGTTGAAGGCGGCGCAGTTTCCCGTCGATCGCGGTGACATACAGCGCATTGCCGTCAGGTCCGGGCGCCACCCGCACCGAGGTCGGTCCGTTGGGTGGCAAGGCGAGCTGGCTGAGACCTTTGGCGATCGCACACACCCGACCGGTGCCGGTGTTGACCGCGTAGACCTCGCCGGAGGTATCCCCGGCAACGTACAGCGTCCCGTCGCGGGTGGCCTGCATATCGTCGGAGCCTGCGATCAGCCCGGGCAACCGTGCCACCGTCGAGGTCGCGTTCGGCTTGTCGAGTGGGAGGCGCAAAACCGTTGACAGGGCGGAGTTCTCGGTGAAGAGCGCACTGCGGTCGGGAGTCAGCGCGAGACCGTTGGGTAACGGGGTGGATGACCAGGTTTTCGTGTGCTGTCGGGTGGTGGGGTTGTACCGGCCGATGCCTCGGGGCGGAACGGTCAGTTGCGAGAAGATCAGATCGCCGTCCGGCAGGACCAGCAGCCCATTCGGTGAGGGCAGCCCGCTGAGCAGTGTCGTGGCCTGTCCGGTGGTCAGGTCCAGGCGTTGCAGCGTGCCGCGCGAGGTGCCGGGGCTGTTGCCAGTCAAGAAATACAGGCTGTCTCCCGAAAGCCGCAGGCCCGCAGGATGATCGAGATCCGACAGCAGTGTGCTGCTGGCGCCGCGATCGTCGACGTGAATCAGCCGGCCATCGTTGATCGCGCTCAGATAGAAACCTCCGCGGCCGTCGGGCTCGAGATTCTCCAGGGCGCCCAGTCCGCTGGCCACCGTGGTCATCTGCCAGGGCCGGCAGGCTCCTGATCGTTCCACCGGGTCCGGCGTCGCGCCTGCTGTCGGTGTCGCCGTCACGCACAGGGTCGCGATGGCGCACGCCACGGCGCCAATTGTCTTCTGCCACATCAACTCCCCCTCAGCCGTCCCCTGGCCCCATTTTGATACCTTTTGGTATCGGATGCCAAAAGGTATCATGGATCGGTGACCAAGGACGAGGGCCAACCGTCGCGGCCGATGACCCGGCGTCGGGTCGAGACCCGCCAGCGGCTTCTCGACGCGGCCTTCTCGGTGTTTGCCGCAAAAGGATTCGGGCGTACCAGGATTGATGACATCTGTCAGGCGTCGGGGTACACCAAGGGGGCCTTCTACTCGAATTTTGGAACACTGGATGAACTGTTCTTGGCCCTGTATCGGGAACAATCCCGTGAATTCGCCGAGCACACAGTGAGATTCCTGGCTGCCGAACCGTTCGACACGGTCGAGGCCACGATCGAGGCCTGGGCGCGGGACCTGCCCATCGATCGGGATTGGTTGCTGATCAACACCGACTTCGTGCTGTATGCGGCTCGCCGACCAGATGTTCAGCTGGAGCTCGCGGCGGAACGGTCGCAGATGCGCGAGGACTTCGCTCGCATGTTGGCCGGCCACATCGGTGATCGGGTGCCGCAGCTTCCGTCGTCGCTGCCGACGCCGAACGATATGGCCCGGGCACTGGTCACCGTCTACGACGGTGCCATTTCACAGCTCATCCTCGATATGGACGAACAAGCGGTGCGCAAGCACTTCGCGGACATTGCGAGTGCGCTGTTCCGGTAGAACTCACAGTCCGCTGCGCGTCAGTGTGAACAGCTCCTTACCGGACGGATACGGCCGGGAAACTGGATCGCCGAGCGGCGCTGCGACCGTGTGACGATGACGGCAGACCCTATTGATCCACTCTGGCTTCGGCCGGTGGCCGTGCCTGCGCCGGGGGTGAACCGCGCTCCACGGGCGAGCGCCGATGTGCGTCAGGCGCAGGCGTTCATCGCGCTTCTCGAAGCTGAGATGGCCGACCTTCAGTCGCAGATGGCGCGGATTGACGATCGTGTCAGAGCCGGCCGCCCGGGCGCACATCATCACCAGAGCGCGGTGCGCACCCGGGTTATTGAGGTGCGGCGCCTCCTCGACGCGCTCATCTTCCGTTTTCCTTCCGCCTGAGCTTCCAGTCCCCGATCGCGGCCAGGCGTCGGCGCTGCTGAGCCGCCGCCGCGGTGTCCAGGCCGTGCCCGCGTTGCTCGAGGTTGCCGATGACCCGCTCGCGGTGCTCGATCGGATTGGCATCGTCGTATTTGAACTTGGCCTCCACCCGCAACACCTCCAGGCGGATGCCCCGGATGCCGGGAAGCATGCGGCCGTAGGGGTCTTGGCCGACGGAGACGGCTGCGTGGCGTCCTTCGGGCTGGAAGTCGGCGAGTTGCGCGGCCAGGATGCGGGCCTTCTCCTCTGGATCATCCAGAATCGTTGGGCGGCAGACAAACTGAACTGACGAGTAGTAGCTTGTCGGCACCCCGTCCTCGTCGGGGCCGCCGGCCTTGGCGCGCCAGTAGGTGGGGATGAAGGCATAGTCACCGATCACCGTCAGACGCACCTCGGCTGCCGCCTCCAGGTGCGGCCAGATCGGGTTGGGCCGAGCCAGATGCAGCAGCAGTTCGCCGTCCGCGTGGGTGAAGTGGGTCGGCACCATCAGCGGTGCGGCCGCCGGGTCGAGGTTGTTGACCGCGAGGATCCCGAATCGATCGGTGCCGGCCAGCCAGTTCTGCCACTCGGCTTCGTCCAGGGCAGCGTCCCATGGGTGGATCAACATGTCACTCTCCTTGCCGTCGTGGGGTGGTGCCGACGCCGGGTTCGAACACTGCCAGGGCAAACCGGGCGGGGATGTCGTGGGGATTGGCGTACGCGTGGTCGACGTCGCCTGGGAATGAGACCGCGTCCCCGGTGGTCAGGCTGATCTCCTGGCCGTCGACCTCGACCGTGATCGCTCCCTCGAGCACGTGGATCAGCTCCTCGGTGCCCGCAGCATGGGCTTCGCTCGCATGGCGATCGCCAGGGCCCAGCGACCAGTCCCACAGTTCGACAACATCTGGCGGGGTGGTGCCGGCCACCAGCACGCCGCGGCCGCCGGATTTGCCTGTCCACAGCTCCGCGCCGGCCCCGGCGCGGGTGACCTTGATGGGCCGGGTCTCCGGCGGCTCGACCAGGGCGGGCAGCCCGACCCCGAGCGCGTCGCTGAGCCGCAGCAGCGTCCCGACACTGGGGTTCACCTCGCCGTGTTCGACGCTGATCACCATGCGCCGGCTGACCGATGCCGCGGCCGCAAGCTGATCCAGCGTCCAGCCGCGGGCTGTGCGCTCCTGCTTCACCCGGGCACCGATCGCGGCGGCGAGTTTGGCTGCGGCCTCGTCCATGGGTGCAATATAACGCACTGGGAGTGCAGCCTGTGCTCGCAGTGTAAACGAGTAGTTGCCTACGCGTGTGCCGATCAGGCACGAAGCAAAGACTGGATGCAGCGATAACCCGACGCACACGAGGTAGCTGTCATGTCGAACGTGTTCATGGATCCGGACCACTGCCGGTTGGTTCGCCGCGTCGCTGCGATCACCGCCGGTGACCTGACCTCAACGCAGATCAGCAAGGTCGTCGACGGCGATCTGGACCTGCTCAAGGCGCTGCCACAGTCGGGTAAGGACAAGGTGGCGGCACTGGTCAAGCCGCAGATGCGCGGAGAGCTGGAGAAGATCATCGGTCCGACGACCGATTTCGTGCCCATCTACTACGTCGAGATGGCGAGGTTGTCCGCGCAGGCGGTCGCGCGCGTCATCGACGGAAAACGGCGGCCACTCGGCACGGGGGTGATGGTGTCGCCGCGGTTGTTCATGACCAACAATCACGTCATCGCGGACGCGCAGAGCGCCGCGTCGACGTCGATCCAGTTCAACTATCAACTCGATCTCGATGACGTGCCCGCTGCGGTCACCGAGTTTCGGCTGGACCCGGCAACGTTCTTCTGGACCAGCGACGAGAACGAACTCGACGTGTCGCTGATCGCCGTCGGCCCGCGCACGGCCGGCGACGGGAAGCTGCCCGACTTCGGTTGGAGCGCACTGTCATCGGCGCAGGACAAGCACGCTGAGGGCGACCACGTCACGATCATCGAACATCCCGACGCCGACTACAAGCAGATCGCCTTGCGGGAGAACCGGGTCATCGGCCGCGGCAAGAAGGGCGTCACGCTCTACTACGCCGCCGACACCCTGCACGGCTCCAGCGGCAGCCCGGTGTTCAACGACCAATTCAATCTGGTCGCCCTGCACCATGCCGGCGGCGGTCACAACGACACCGAACTCGAAGACGGTCAGCCCGTGCCCGAGGACTGCAATGAGGGCATCAGAATCAGCGCGATCGTCGACGCCCTCCGCGCCCGTCACGACCAATTGCCCGCAGCCCTAAGGGATCTGCTCGCCGAAGCGCTGAATCCGCCGGCCGCCGCCACTCCGCTGGAAGGAACGGCCGGTGCTGGCAGTGCGTCGAACGGCGCCCCGGTCGCCACGACGCCGCCGTCCGTGGTGACCGCGGACTTGTCGTTGCCCCGGCTGACCATCACCGGCAACGTGGCTGATCTCAACGCGGCGCCACCTGCCATCACCATCACCGCCGACGACGCGAGCACCGCACAGCCGGCGGTTCTCGAGCGAAATGACGCACCCAACCCGGACTACAGCAACCGCTCCGGCTACGACCCGGATTTCCTGACCAAAGCCGTTGCGGTTCCGTCGATCCCGTCGAAGTTGCTGGCGCAGTGCGCGGTGCCGAAGGGCCTCAAACGGTCGTCAGCCAACGTGGTGCTGCGCTACCACCACTTCAGCCTGGTCATTCGTGCCGATCGACGCATGCCGCTGTTCACCATCGTCAACATCGACGGCCGCCGGCTGCGCAAGATCAACCGTGAGACGGGAGAGGTCGAAGCGGTCGAGACCTGGTACACCGACCCGCGTCTGCGGCCCGAACAGCAGCTCGACCAGGATGTGTTCGAGCGGCAGAAACCACGGCTGTTCGATCGCGGACACATGGTGCGTCGTCTCGATCCGGCGTGGGGCAGTCCGGTCGCCGCGAAACAGGCCGCCGACGACACCTTCCACTTCGCCAACTGCTGCCCGCAGATCTCGGCATTCAACCAACACCTGTGGGCCGGCATCGAGAACTATGCCCTCGACAACGCCGGTGCCGAGAAGCGTCAGATCACCGTCATCACCGGACCGGTATTCGGTGACCACGATCCGTTGTACCGGGGTGTCAATGTGCCACGGCAGTTCTGGAAGATCGTGGTGCGGGTCAGCCCTGAAGACGGCGATCTGCGTGCCACCGCATTCCTGGCCGATCAGAACGCGGCGTTGGATGCGGCATTCGGTTCCGATAACGAATCCTTTACCGACACAGACAAAGTGGTGATGTTCCAGAAATCCGTTGCCGACATCGAACGCTTGACCGGGCTCTCGTTCGGAGCGCTTCGTGACCACGACACGATGGCGGTGGGATTGGAGGGCATTGCCCCCGTGCTGGATTCGCTGGATGACGCCGGCTGGTGACGGTGGGCCGCCTCAGCGCGTGGCGCCCTGCCATACGGTGTCGAACGGCGCATTGCCATTGATCCGGTCGACGATGCCGGCCGTGGTGAACTCCTTGGCCTGACGCACCGCCTCCGGGACGCTGGACCCCTTGGCCAGGGCAGCGGTGATCGCCGCTGCCAGAGTGCATCCCGCTCCGGCGACACGCGCATGTCCGACCTTCGGTGCGCGCAGGATCTCGGCGTCCGTGCCGTCGAAGAGGACGTCGACCGCGTCGTCGCCGGGAAACTCGACGCCACCTTTCACCAGGACGTAGCCGGGTCCCAGATCGGCAATGCGTTTGGCCGCCTCGACGAGATCGTCGATCGAAGCGAGAGCGTCCATCCCGGCGAGCGTGCGGGCCTCGAACAGATTCGGGGTGACGACGGTGGCCAGCGGCAGGATCTGGCGACGCAGTGCGGTGTCGGTGTCGAGCGCGGCGCCGGGCTCCTGCCCTTTGCAGATCAGAACGGGGTCGACGACGATGTGCCGCCAGGTTTGGCCGGCGAGGGCCTCGGCGACGACGTCGATTGTCGCCGGGGTGCCGAGCATGCCGATCTTGACCACGTCGAGGTCGTAGGCCGACGTCGCCGCCTCAATCTGATCGGCGATGACCTGTGGGTCGACGGGCACGAACCGGTGGCCCCAGTTGGCCTTCGGGTCGAACGACACGATGCACGTCACCGTGCCCACGCCGTAGGTCCCGAACTCCTGGAAGGTGCGCAGGTCAGCTTGCAAACCGGCTCCGCCGGTGGCTTCGGATCCGGCGATGACATACGAGAGGTCGACCACGTGGGTGAGCGTACGCCTGAGCCTCGAGCGGCCAAAGTGAAGTCGGCGGATACTGGCATGCGTCGCCGCGCTCGTCAGAATTGGGAGGACCATGACCCGTCATCGTGCATTCGCCCAGGTCGACGTATTCTCCCGCACCCCGTACCTCGGCAACCCCGTCGCGGTCGTACTCGATGGTGAAGGACTCGATGACGTTGCGATGCAACGACTTGCCCGCTGGACCAATCTGTCGGAGACGACCTTCGTACTGCCTCCAACGAACCCCGAAGCCGACTACCGGTTGCGCATCTTCACCCCGGGCAGCGAACTTAGTTTCGCCGGGCACCCGACGCTCGGTTCCGCGCACGCCTGGCTCGGACATGGTGGGCAACCCCGCCGGGAGGGCCACGTGGTGCAGGAATGCGGTGCGGGGCTCGTGGAGCTCCGGCAACTCGACGGCGAGCTCTACTTCCAAGCTCCGCCGACCCTGCGCTCCGGACCTCTCGACGATGACTACCTGGATGAGATCGTCGACGGCCTCGGACTGACACACGCCGACGTCGTCGCACACCAATGGGCGGACAACGGTCCTGGTTGGGCTGTCCTACTGCTGAGCAGTGCGCAACGAGTGCTCGACCTGGAACCCGATCTAGCCCGGATTCCCACGGCCATGGTCGGCGTCGTCGGGCCGTATCCGGCCGGGTCGGCGCACGATTACGAGATGCGCACATTCGCGCCTGGCGTGGGCGTGCCCGAGGATCCGGTCTGCGGCAGCATGAATGCCTCAGTGGGGCAATGGTTGACGCGTACCGGTGTGGCTCCGGCGCAGTATCGGGTGTCGCAGGGAGCACGGCTGGGTCGGGCCGGTGAGATCAGCGTCGTGGCGGAGCCCGGTGGGGCGGTCTGGGTCGGTGGCGCCACCACCACCTGCCTCGAAGGCGTCGCGACGCTCTAACGGGCGTGGGCGGCCACCGCCGGCGCCACCCAATCCCGGAGGTAGGTGCGGAGTCCGGCGTTGTGGCGGGACGGCCCTCCCGGATCGACGATGAATGACTGCAAGGTGCGCAGCATGAACTCGACCAGTTGATCGAACACGTCTCCTTCGAAACCGACTGCGGCCCAGTCAATGTCGAATCTCTGCAAGATCGACTTACCGAACTCGATGGCGAGGTCGGAAGTCACCCCAGCGGTGAAGGCGCTGGCCTTGCCGGGCTGCAGCACGAGGCTGAGATACCGGTCGTGCGGAATCTGTTCGGCGGTGTAGGCGATGCCCTCGACGACGGCTTCACTGGGGTCGGTGATCGAACCCAGCTCTGCGGCCAGTCGATCGAGAAAGCCGTCGACCGAGGAGACCGCGGTGGCGACCATGAGGCTCTCGAGGGTCGGGAAGTAGCGGTACACCGTCTGGCGTGTCACTCCCAGGGCTTGGGCCACCTCGGACACGCTCACGGTCCCGCGCGCGTCGATCGCCTGCCGGGCCGCGCCGATGATGCGTCCGACGGCTTCGTCGTCGTCGGCGGGAATGTCGCCCGACCAGCCGTGCCTGCGCATCCGTTGATGGTCGCACGAAATACGAACGGATCTTGACAATACAGTCATTGACCATTGTATGGTCAGATTATGACCGTAAGCCCGGTGAGCAGCACTGATGAGGAACTGACCCGCCGTGCCCTGCGGCATGCCGTCGACGGGACGACGGATATGGCCGAGGCGGTGCTGAAGGTTCCCTTGCACTACTACCGCGATCCGAAGATCACCGAGATCGAGGAATCCCAGATCCTGCGCCGGGTCCCGCTGGCGATCGTGCCGTCGGCTCAGATCGCGGAGAAGAACGACTTCGTCGTCCGCTCAGTGCTGGGGGACTCGCTACTGGTCACCCGGGACCGCGCCGGCGCCAGCCACGTCTTCCTCAACTACTGCCGCCACCGCGGGGCAATGCCGGCCTGCGGGTCCGGAAATGCGTCCCGGTTCGTCTGTCCCTACCACGCGTGGACCTACCGCAACACCGGTGAGCTCTTCATGGTCCCGGGTAAAGCCGGCTTCGACACGATGGACCCCGCGGAGTACGGCCTGGTGGAGCTGCCGTCCGAGGAACGCTACGGCTTCGTCTGGGCCGTGCTGACCGCGGGCGCGACCATCGACCTCGATGCTCACCTGGGGCCGCTCGGAGCCGAACTGGCGCAATGGAATTACGAGACCTACGGCTATCACACCGACCGTGAATTCTCATCACAGGTGTCGTGGAAGGGTGCGCTCGAAGCGTTCGCCGAGGGCTACCACTTCCCGTTCGTCCACGGCGAGAGCCTGATCGGACAGAACACCCTGCCCAACACCGCGGTCTACGACGAATTCGGTCGGCATCACCGCATCGGCTTCCCGTTCAACTGGATCAAGAACCTCGCCGATGACCCGAGCGCCTCATTCGATCCGTCGGCCAACATGGGTGTCATCTACTGGGTCTATCCCAACCTGATCCTGGCCAACAGCCCGGTCGGCGTGGAGATCATCGACATGCTGCCCGAAGGGGAGCCCACCCGCTGCACGGTGCGACACAGTTGGATGGGACGAATCCCGGCGACGACGGACGACATGCGGGCGGCCTACGACGCGGTATACGAAGGCGTTCATGCCGCGGTGCGCGACGAGGACTTCGCCATGCTTCCGCAGTGCGGTGAAGGCGTTCGACATGGTCAGCACGACCATATGATCATCGGCCGCAACGAAATTGCCGTTCAGCACATGATCAAGGTGTTCGCCCAGGAGTTGGGGGTCGCGCTGGCCTGATCGTGTCGGCGCTCTCCTAATGCAAGTGTTCCTTGCGTTAACGGGAGCTGGCTGACATCCTTAACGCATGTGGTACTGGCGTTAGGGGTTGCTGATGACCGGTGAAATTCGACGGCGTTTGGGCGGTCGGTCTGAACGCGTCCGTCGAGCCGTGGCCGACGCGACGCTGGAGGTCATGGCTGAGAAGGGCATCGCCGACTTCACGGTCAGCGACGTCGCAGCACGATCCGGCGTTCACGAAACCTCGATCTACCGGCGCTGGGGCAATCGGGACAACCTGATCACCGAGACCCTGCTGGGATACAGCGAACAGGAGATCCCGGTACCTGACACCGGGGCGCTCGACACCGACTTGCGTGGATTGCTCGACGGAATCGCGACGTATCTGAGCGGTCCCGTCGGGCGAGCACTGGCGCAAGCATTGGCGTTCAGCGGTGACGAGTCGCGTTGGGCCGCAGTGCGGCGGGAGTTCTGGGCCGGGCGGCTGGCGTTGGCCCGAACCATCATCGACCGCGCGATCGACCGCGGGGAACTGCCGGTCGGCACCGATCATCGATTGATCCTGGAAACTCTCGTCGCCCCATTGAGTTTCAGAACTCTCGTCACGCGCCAATCCATCGACGATGGTCTGTGTGCGCGCCTTGTCGATCTCTTGCTTGCCGGCGTCCTGCCCCGCGAGCCCATTGCCGGCGAAGCAGGTGGAAACAATGACTGAGGTAGCAATTCAGACGTTCATCGACGGGCGGGCGGTCAGCCGCGCCGACGTCCAGCGCTGGGAAGCCCAGCGTGCCAAGGCGGTCCTGGCCAAGCTCGGTTCCCGGATGGGCCGGCGGGCGGTCGCTGAAGTCCTGCCCGGAGTCGACCTCGATACCGTCGTCGACGCGAGCCTGGACGCGCAACGGGAGGTGCTGTGCGCGTTGAAGATCGGGCTCGGGCATGCCGGCATCTACGCGATGTTGCGTCATGAACTGGCGATGTCGGAGCGTGTCGCACGCCTGGCGGTAGCCGGAAGCAGGGGTAGAAACACCTACAGCACAACCCGACTCGTTGTCGATGGTGTGTCCGCCGAGAAGTTCGGCGCCTGGTTTGACGGCCTCACCGCGACGAACGACGAGCTTGCGATGGTCCGGGCCTGCCCAGACCATTACCTGCTGCGGGGACTGCCCGATGGGCGTCAGGAAGTCGTCGAGACCACGGGCGGATCGCCGACCCCGACCCGATTCCTCGTCGACTACGCTGCGGCCGAGTCGGTTTCCGTACCGGTGAAGCCCGAATACCCGGTGCAGATCGCGGGTCGGGCGGTCCTCGACGACGGCCTGGTCATCGGCGGGGTCCGCCACCAGTTCCGAGACGTCGACGGCGCCATGGAGGCACTGCTGACCGTCGAGTTCCCCGGGTTGTTCCCCGCTCGCATGGTCGCCGCGCACCGCTGGCACCTTGCCGTCGAGTTCAGCAACTGGATCATCGCTTCAGCGGCCGCCTCGCCTGCAGGGTGATGCCGGGCACCGAGTTCGCCAGGTCCGGGCGCTTCTTACCGAATGCTCGTATCGCCCGGTAGAACGACCAGACCTGCCGAGGGCTAGGAACTTTCGGCACCCAAGCCAGCTCCCAGTGGATTCCGTTGATCGGGTCATCGAAGAACACCGCGTAATAGCCGGGCCAATACTGTGGATAGTCCTTGGGTTCGTCGGTGACGTGAATTCCTCTCGCGATCAGGAACTCGCGATAAAAATGGTCCACTTCCTTGCGATTTCGCGCCCACAGCGCGATGTGGTTGATCCCGACTGCCTGGTCAGTGTGGGTGAGCTTGCCACCGGTGCGGGCCGGTTGAATACCAATGTAACTGTGCGGATTGAGGAATCGCGTCATGTAGTAGATCGACTGGTACTCCATGTTCAGTGACGAGAAGCTGCTGAACCCCAGCCAGCCGAACATCGCGTCGTAAAACGCGATCGATTCGTCGTAGTCCAAGACCGCGAACTCGACATGACTCACTCCGCGCCACCGCATCGTGCCCCCTAGCGTCGACTACTACCGAATGTAGTACTCAATGGGCGCGCTGTGAAGAGCTGTGTGCATGCCGATTTCTACCGCTGGGTCGCAATTTTTTGCCGACAGCAGCCCAGGTGTAGAAAGCGGTGCAGAAGAGCAGCCCAGGTGTAGAAAGCGGCGCCAAAGCCACCAAATCCCTTAATGCTCGGCCTTTTCCGCCTCGTACTTCTGCGACATGTGGGCGATCGCGTCGATTTGAGACTGAGCCAGCCCATCACGTACCCGCCCGGCGCGCGCCGCGGCGTCAAGGGTCGGCTGGGCCTGCCCCTGGAAATGTGGCATGACCTCCTCGGCGAACAGTTCGGCCGAGCGTCGGGTGGCAGCGGGATTGGCCCAGTCCGCGGCCATCTGCAGCATCGATCCGAAACCGCCGGACTGGCCCCACAGCCGCTGCACCTGAGCGCGCGCCCGGTCTGGCGTTCCGATCACACCGGCGCCGCGTTCGTTGACCGCGTCGATCATTGCGCCGATGGTGTCTCCCGGCATGGTCATCTGTGGGAATGCCGCGATCTTCTGGAAGTAGTTGAACCAGGCTTCGATGCCGTACCGGACCTCGGCGCGGGCCTGCGCATCGGTCTCGGCGATGTGGAACGGTCCGACCAGCGACCAGTTGTTGCGGTCGACCGTGGTGCCGAACGCCGCAGCCCGTTCCTCGGCGATGTTCCAGTGATGGGCCAGTGCATCGAATCCGGCCTCGCTCACCGTGGCACCGATCGACAGCAACCCGATGCCGTGCTTGCCGGCCAGCCGGGCGCCGGTCGGGGAGGCGACGGCCGCGACCGACAACGGGATCCCGCCTTCGGAGTACGGCGCCAATTGCAGTTTCGCGTCGAACAACTCGTGCGTGGCGGTCTTGGCGGTCACCGTTTCTCCCGCGAGCAGGCGCACCATGATGTCGAGGTTGGTCTCGAGCAGTTCACGGGTGTCGGTCGGGGTCAGCCCGATCATGGCCGAGTCGGTGGGCAGCGAGCCGGGCCCGACGCCGCCGATGATGCGGCCGTGGGTGAGGTGGTCGAGCAGCATCAACCGGTCGGCCGCCCACAGCGGGTTGTGGTACGACAGCGAGATCACCCCGGTGCCGAACTTGATCCGCTTGGCCCGGGCGGCCGCCGCGGCGATGAACACCTCGGGCGAGCTGATGATCTCGCTGCCCGCCGAGTGGTGCTCACCGATCCAGACTTCGTCGTACCCGAGGGCGTCGAGGTGTCGACGAACTCAAGGTCCCGGTGCAGAGCCAAAGTGGGGTTGGTGCCCGGGCGGTGGAATGGGGCGATGAAGTAACCGAACCGGAGTCGGGACACGGGGCCTCCTTGCCGCGAAGTGTGTGCCTGCCACCGAAACTAGTCGGTTTCTGCCAGCGGCCGCTCAATTTCTGCCACCGGAATTAACCGCGCTGACCTGCGTGTTGTGGAAGTCAGACCGGGTAGGAATCCCCCGAACCGGAGGACAGACGTCCGAACCGCGACACACACGCCACGGCTCGAACGCCCAGAACGAAGGGCTTCGAAATGAAGAAGTTTGGTTTTGCCGGCATCATCGCCACCGGGTTCGCCGCCGCTATCGTCGGCCTGGCCGCCCCGGCGCAAGCCGACATCTCCCACCACCAGTGGGTGCATGACATCCAGCAGCATGCCAGCACCGGCGCCGTCACACCGGTGTTCGGCAACGGCCGCTGAGCCACGACACCAGCGAGGGGCGCCCACACCGGGCGCCCCTCGCTTTTGTCGGCGCCGAATCGCCGGAACGTAGGGTGGCGGCATGACCATCACCCATCGGTTCGCAGTGATCCCGGGCGACGGCATCGGCAAGGAAGTGATGCCCGAGGGTCTCAAGGTGCTGGAGTCGGCTGCGGCGGGCTTCGGTTTCGGCATCGACTACGAGCAGTTCGATTACGCGTGCGCGGAGTACTACACCGACACCGGCACCATGCTGCCCGACGGGTGGTTCGACGAGTTGAGCCGGTTCGACGCGGTGTTCTTCGGTGCCGTCGGCTGGCCCGACGTTGTCCCCGACCACATTTCGCTGTGGGGCAGCCTGCTCCAGTTCCGCAGGCATTTCGACCAGTACGTCAACCTGCGACCGGTCAAACTGATGCCCGGAGTGAGAAGCCCGCTGGCCGGGCGGGAACCCGGCGACGTCGACTTCGTCGTCGTGCGGGAGAACACCGAGGGCGAGTACTCAAGTATCGGCGGCAGGATGTTCGAGGGCACCGACCGCGAGACGGTGCTGCAAGAGACCGTGATGACGCGGGTCGGTGTCGACCGGATCCTGAAGTACGCGTTCGAGCTTGCCCGACGCCGGCCCGCCAAGCATCTGACCTCGGCGACGAAGAGCAACGGTATCTCCATCACGATGCCGTACTGGGATGAACGCGTGGAGCAGATGAGCGAGCGGTTCCCCGATGTCGAGGTGGACAAGTTCCACATCGACATCCTCGCGGCGAATTTCGTTCTGCACCCGGACTGGTTCGACGTCGTTGTCGCGAGCAACCTCTTCGGTGACATCCTGTCGGACCTGGGTCCCGCGTGCACCGGCACGATCGGCATCGCCCCGAGCGGAAACATCAACCCGGAGCGGCGATTTCCCAGTCTTTTCGAGCCGGTTCACGGCTCAGCGCCCGACATCGCCGGACGTGGCATCGCCAATCCCATCGGGCAGATCTGGAGCGCGTCATTGATGCTCGATCATCTGGGTGAGCGCGACGCCGCTGCCGCGATCCTGAAGGCCGTCGAGGATGTGCTCGCCCGCGGTGGGGACGCCCTGACTCCCGACATGGGCGGGTCCGCGACGACGAGCACGCTGGGTACTGCCGTCCGCGACCAGTTACAGGCCAATCTTGCTGGGGCGCAGTAGCTCTACTGGAGGTCAGGCCGACATCTGGCAGAGAAAGTCAGGCCCGCCGACGTAGACGATCCCGGACGGGTACGGTGCGGACGCGGCGCGCACGATCGTCGTCGCCAACTCTCGGTCCGACATCACCTCACCCGAGACCACGGTGAAATCGATGCCCCGCCGGTCGAATTCGGAACGCATGGCATAGAGCGCGGTCTCACCGGCGCGCTTGCTCGCGGCGATCGCGGCGTACCCCTTCGGCACGGCCTTGTTGGGGAAGAAGTGCGCCTGGTGGCTGGTGACGAACACGATCTGACCGCCCACGGGCATCAGTGGCAGGGCCAGCTTGGCCAGCCGGCGCTGCGCATCGCGGTTCAGCCGCATCGCGTAGCCGGGATCAGTGCCGAGTTGCAGTCCGGTCGACGCGTTGAGCACCAGGACATCGAGTCGGCCGAACTCCCGGCCGATCCGTTCGATCATGGCGGCAGCGGCAGCTTCATCGGAAATGTCGGCACCCAGGGTGGAAGCGCGACCGCCCGCGCGGCGGATGGCGTCGACGACCGTGTTGGCGCGGTTGGCCTTCTCGCGGTAGTTCACGACGACGTGGGTATCCGGACCGGCGAGCTGCTGTGCGACGTCGGCGCCGATACCCCGCGATGCGCCGGTGACAAGAGCGATCCGGGTGGCTGCTGCAGGCTGCATGTCGGGTTCCTTCCGTCACTGCCGAGGCGGATGACCGCCCTGAGCACCCACCGTACACCAACTCTAAGAAAAATAAGAGTGATTTAAGGTCACGGTAAGGGCAATGTCGTGTCGCAAGTGTGTTGCTGAAGTGCCGTCTTTACCCTGGGCTTATGACTGGACAGCGTGTGCCTGGCGGCGTCGTGCACAAGTTGCCGGCGGACTTGCGCGAAGCCCTGATCGGTAATGACACGGCGTTGGCTGCTTGGCGCGACATCACGCCGCTCGCGCGCAACGAGTTCATCTGCTGGGTCGAGGACGCCAAGCAACAGGTGACGCGCGAGCGGCGAATCCGCCGAACGCAGGAGGAGTTGGAGGAAGGTCAGCGGCGGCCGTGCTGCTGGCCCGGGTGTAAGCACCGCGAGCGCACCGGCCGGTAGCCCGCCTCTACCGAATCGCCAGTCCGGTGAGCGCCCGGGAGATCACCAGCCGCTGAATCTCGCTGGTGCCCTCGAAGATCGTGAAGATCTTGGCGTCGCGATGCATCCGCTCGACCGGGTAGTCGCGGGTGTAGCCGTTACCGCCGAGGATCTGGATCGCCTCATCGGTCACGTACACCGCGGTCTCGCTGGCCACGAGCTTGGCCATCGAGCCCTCGGCGTTGTCGAAGGCCTTGTTGTTGCGCGCCATCCAGCCGGCCCGCCACACGAGCAACCGGGCGGCGTCGATCCGGCTCTTCATGTCGGCAAGCTTGAACGCGACGGCCTGGAACTCACCGATCTTGCGGCCGAACTGCTCACGCTGGCAGGCATAGTCGAGGGCGTATTCGTACGCGGCCCGGGCCACGCCGACCGCCATCGCGCCCACGGTGGGCCGGGTGCGCTCGAAGGTCTTCATCGCGGCCTGGCCGCCGGCCGATGCGCCGGACTTCACCCGTGCGATCCGGTCCTCGAACTTCTCCCGCCCGCCCAGGATCAGATCCTCGGGCAGCCGGACGTTGTCGAGCACCACCTCGGCGGTGTGCGAGGCGCGGATGCCGTGCTTCTTGAACTTCTGGCCCTGCGTCAGTCCGTGGGTGTCCGGCGGGATGATGAAGGTGGCCTGGCCGCGTGAGCCGAGTTCGGGATAGACCGAGGCGACCACGATGTGGACGTTGGCGATCCCGCCGTTGGTGGCCCAGGTCTTGGTGCCGTTGAGCACCCACTCGCGGGTCGCCTCGTCGAAGCGAGCACGGGTGCGGATGGCGCCGACGTCGGAGCCGGCGTCCGGTTCCGAGGAGCAGAACGCGCCGAGCTTGGGTTCGCCGGCGGTGCCGAACATCTCCGGCAGCCAACGGCCGAGCTGTTCGGGAGTTCCGTTGCCCGCCAAGGCCGCAGCTGCCAGGCCGGTGCCCAGGATCGACAATGCGATGCCCGCGTCACCCCAGAACAGCTCCTCGAACACGGTCAGCATGCCCAGGCCGGTGGGTTCGGCGGCCTGCTGGGCGAACAGTTCGGGGGAGTACAGCCCGACTTTGGCGGCTTCCTGGATGACGGGCCACGGGGTTTCTTCCCGCTCGTCCCATTCCGCGGCGGCCGGACGCACCACCTCGGCGGCGAACTGGTGGACCCAGTCGCGGACCTCGATCACGTCATCGCTCAGTTGCATTGAGAACGTCACGGACTACTCCTGAAATAGGTTGGGGATCAGTTGGTTTGAGAGCGGTGCTGCTTGATCATGCTGACGGTCTGGACAACCCAGGCCTCGAAGAAACGTTCGTGGTCGACGTTGCCCGGCAAGCGTCCGGTCAGCGCCTGCAGGGTCGCCGCATACGACAGCCCGGCGATCGCCACCGCGGCGGTGGCCTCAGGATCGGGGATCTGGGTCCGGCCCGAGCGGTTGGAGACGGCCAGCTCGTCGGCGAACCGCTGATAGGCGTTGTCGGTGATGACCTGCCAGGTTTGCTCGTCGAGCTCGCCGAGCTCATCCGGCTCGCGCAGCATGACCCGCAGCAACTCCTCGCTCTGGGTCAGGTTGGTCCAGATCAACTGTCCGGCGCTGCGGACTGCCTCTTCGACGGACTTCGGATTGCCGGCGTCGTACTGCTCACGGGCGCTCACGATGGCGTCGATGCGGTGCGAGACCGCGGCCTCCAGCAGTTCGCGTTTCGAACCGAAGTGCTTGTAGAGCGCCCCCGACCCCGGCGCGAGGCCGGCGGCCTGCTGGATATGGGCTACCGACGTCGCGGCGTACCCCTTGGCGGAAAACAGCTTCAGCGCCGTGGCCAGGAGCCGGTCCCGTCCGGATGACATGGTGAGAGAGTACTCACTCACCTAAATCTCGGTGCAAACGGGCCCCGTGGAGGCCGCTGGAAAGCTACGTTGACCTGGACTGATCGGTCTGACGGGGAGGCATGACGATGGCAGAGCTGAGTCGAAACGACAAGATCTTGTGCGGCGTCTACGCCGTGATCGCCGTGGTGGCGTTCGTCGGCACCTGGTGGAACAACATCCGCTACATCACCACCGAGAGCACGAGCACGCTCGACTTCTTCCAGAGCGGCTACGCCAACTACGCGTCATCCTCGCTCACCAACGACCTACTGCTGTTCGGACTGGCGGCGTTTGTGTTCATGGTCGTCGAGGCGCGCCGGATCGGCATCCCGAAGGTGTGGATCTACCTCGTGCTCAGTTTCCTCGTCGCGGTGAGTGTGGCGTTTCCGCTGTATCTGATCCGGCGGCAGATGGTGCTCGCCGACCGGCGAGTGGCCGAAGGGCAGGCAACTTAGCCTCCGTCAGTGACGAGGCGTCGTGGTGATGTGCACGTGGTCGAAGTGGCCGTAACCAGAACCTTGCGGTCCGGACGGCGTGTAGTAGGTGCCCCGCCAGATCACGTCCTGCAGCCCGAAACGGGCCGCGTTGTTCAGCGCGAACGCCATGATCTCGTTGCCGAGCGCGATGCCCTCGGGGCTCCCGGAATTCGGGATCATGATGTCGATGGCCAGACCGCTGGGATGCCATGGCTTGGAGTCCGGCCGGACCCCACCGATCTCGGAAATCTGGGGAAACTGCGCGCTGACGGCTCGCGCCGCCACGATGGTGTTGGGCTGCAGCCCGACCTCGGAGGCGACGCCGACGGGTAACGACTCCGGGATATCCGCTGCCCCGGCGCCGGGCACCACCGCCGCCGCGTTGTTGACCACGGCCTGCTGTTGCGGAGTCAATGCCCCGTACTGCGCCTCCGCCTCGGCGATGTGACGCAGCAGCTCGCGCAACTTGGTCTGCAGATCTTCGCGCACCGCAGAAGCTCGCTCGGCCGCGGTGCGAGCATCAGCGGCCGATTTCTCCGAGGCGCCGGCGGCCTCGGCCGCGCGCTCACGCGCTGATCGATAGGCCTCCATCTTGTCGGCCGCCCCATCGACGACTGCCCGCTGCACGGTCAATTGATCGATCAGCTCCTGCGGGGAGCCCGCGGTGAGCACTGCCGCTACCCGGCCGGTGCTTCTACTCATGTACGTCATCGCCGCCACCCGGTCGACTGCCGCCTGAAAGGGCTGCAACTGGGCGTTCGCCGCCTCGAGGGCCGCCAGGTCGGCGCGGTGGCGGTCAGCAGCAGCCGCCTCTTCGGCCTGCGTGGCATCGACATCGCGCTGGGCAGCGGTGACGGCCTTGCGACTCTCGACGGCCTGGCGGGACAACTCGTTGAGCTTGGCCATCCCGTCGGCGGCGGGGTCCGCCGTCGCGGCGCCGATCGGTGCCAGAACCAGGACTGCGGCCGCAGCACACACCGTTCGCCGAACCAGATGGCGCACCCCGGTCATTCGGATAGTCACGATCCTTCGCTGCAAGGACCGATCCTGGCCCGGCTGTATATCTCCCGGACAGGCTACGAACTGGTCTTGACGATGTCCACCCGTGCCGGTTAGTTCCCGTACAGATGCAGGGCCCGGGCGGTTTCGGTGGCCACGTCCCCGCTCAGCTTGGCGATCGGCGGGCCGCCGCGTTGATGGATCACGTTCGCCAGGACGGCGACGTAGGTGTCTGACCCGGGATCCATCCACAGCGTCACGCCGGTGAATCCGGTGTGGCCGAAGCTGCCGACGGGGAAGACCCGCCCGCGCGGCCTGGAGTGGGCAGTGTCGATATCCCAGCCGAACCCGCGAAGGTCTTGCCCGTCGATGGCCGGATAGTGCAGGGCGCCGGTGTTGTTGGCCGCCTCGACTTGGTCGGGGCGGTGCCCAGGCTGCTGCGGAGTCGTCATCAACTCCACGGTTGATTGCTTCAGCGGAAACGCGCTCGGTCGGCCGGCGAGACGATCGAGCAGGGCTTGTGCGAACCGGCCGACGTCGTTGACCGTCGCGAACACCCCGGCGCTGCCGGCCACGCCACCCATGCGACGTGCCGTCGGGTCGTGCACGGTGCCCCGCAGTGGGTGGCCATAGTCGGGGTTCAGGCCAGGGGTGTCTTCATCGAGCGCGGTCGGTGCGATGCGGGGTAGGAGGTCGGTGCTCCATGTACCGTCCGGACAGTCGGTCACCTTGGGTGCGGCCGGATCGAAGGCGATCGCTGTTCCCCGGACCTGGTGCGGCCCACAGGCTTTGGCCGCGGGGAGGTAGTGGGTCTCTGACAACCCAAGCGGCGCAAAGACATTGTCCTGCACGTATCGATCCAGGGGTTGACCGGTGATCCGTTCGATGATCGTCCCCACCAAGATGAAGTTGATGTCGGAGTAGTGGAACAGCTCGCCGGGCCCGTACACCACCCATGCGCCGAGCGCGCGGTGAATACCTTCGGCCTTGTCGGCCCTGTCGAGCCCCCACGGACCATCGAGGCTCAGATCGCCCGCGATGCCCGACGTATGGGTCAGCAACATACGAACGGTCACCTGCGCGCGGCGCGGATCGTTGGCGGGGTTGAAGTCCGGCAGATACTTCTGCACGGGGTCGTCGAATGCGACCTTGCCCTGTTCGTAGAGCTGCATGAAGGCCGTCGTCGTCGCGATGCTCTTCGACAGCGAGGCCAGGTCGAAGATCGTGTCCTCGGTCATCGGCTCGGCGGGTGCGGGCACGCCGTCCAGTCCGGGCTCACCGTCGAGCTTGCGCGAGCCGTAAGCCTGGCGGAAGACGACGTTGCCGTCATGCCCGACCTGGACCACCGCACCCGGCAGCCGGTGCGCCGCGATGGCGTCGTTGACGAGCTTTGAGACCGGCGTGAAGTCACCTGCCGGGACGACGGCGGCCAGGGTCGGGGCGGGCGCCGGTACCGCCGCGGGCGCCTTCGTGGGTTCAGCGCCGGTGGCCAGCGGTGGTTGCGCCGATTGTCCGCATGACGTGGTCGCGGCGATCGTGCACGCGAGGACTCCCACGGCGCAGAGCCGGGTCAGACGTGATCGCGACACCGTCACCAAATCGACGGTACGGGATCCTGTCGATCAGAGTGAACCGGACTGGCCGAGGTGATGTCCTGTGCCGGGCGCTGTGACGAATGTGTAGCTTCTGCAGGTGTTTTCAGTCTGTCGGCGGCAGAGGCTGCACACTCGTCACAGTGTCTCCGCAGGGAACCCCGGCGCAGACACGTCATGCCCCGGTTGCTCGGTGATCAGGAGCGCGCGGCGGGCGCGGGATGCGTGCGCGGCTCAAGGTGTTTGGCCCACCCTGACGCACACACCGCGGTGCAGGCAATCGCCAGTACACCGACAACAGTCAGCATCACCGGATAGCTGAACCAGTGCGCCAGCGCAGCCAGCACCGCAGGCAGCAGGAACCCGAGGTAGGCCAGGGAGTAGTAGACCCCGGAGATGCCGGCCAACTCGTCGGGCGGCGCAATGCGCTGGATCTCCAGGAGGCCCGAGACGATCGCGATGCCGTATGCGCAACCCAAGAGCATCGCCACCAGCGGCGCGAGAAGCGCCGAGCGGGTGACGGCGGTGGCCACCGCGGCGAAGATACCCAGCGCCATCAGTGCCATCGACACCACGACGGCACGTGAGCTGGAGACGTCATCGAGGCGACGCGCCACCGGTTGGATCGCCACACCGCAGCCCAGCGTCAGCACGGTCAGCCCGACGGTATAGAGCAGGGCCCAGGAGCCGAGCTGGTCGGCGACGAGTGCGGGCACCACCGCGTAGGCGATGGCCGCCGAACCAAAGATCCACGGCGCCATGGGAACAACGACATGCAGGAACCGGCGGTGTCCGGCCGCGGGCACCTTCAATCCGTCCAGGAAGGGCCGACACGTCGCGCGGGATCGGGTCTCCACGGTCCGATTCCACACCGCCCAGAGCACAGGCAGGCAGAGCGCCGCGTGGACCAGGTAGGTCAACACCAGCGGCAGCGGTGCGTACACGGTCAACAGCCCGGCGGACAACGGTCCGACGCCGAAGCCCAACGACAGGCAGATCGAGGCGCGGCGCGCACCGGCGCCTGCGGACGCGTCGTCGAACGGCGGCCGGGACAGTTCGGTGATCCATGCCGAGCCGACGGCCATTGCGATACCGACGGCGACCCCGCTGAACAACCGGCCGACGAACAGGGCCGGGAAGCCCCAGTAGTCACCGACGGCCAGGATGAGGCTACCCAACGCCGCGCTGATCACACCGGCGGCCATGACGTTGCGGCGACCGTGGCGGTCCGACAGCGTCGAGGCGATCAGGAGCCCCGGGATCAGGCCGAGCACGTAGGCGCCCAGCAGGATGTCCACGTCCACCCGGGTGTATCCCGAGTGCTGGGCGTAGGCGATCAGCAACGGGGTGAATTGGTTTCCGCCCCAACCGATGCAGAACACCGCGATGGCCACCGCCAGCCACGGCGGGAGCCGGTGCCGAACCTGCTCCGGCGCCTCAGCGGACTCGAAGGCGACAGCGGTCATGCCAGCACCACCCGGTAGGTCGCTTCCAGGTGCGCCAGCAACGCGCCTTCGAAACCGGGCACATCGCGCCGGCCGATGGCGTCGGCCAATGCCGCGTGCTCACCGATCAATTCGGTCAACCGGGCGGAGTCCGAGCGGGCGGCGTCGGCCATCATGCGGCGCTGCCGGTCGCTGAGCGACCCGTAGAAGCGGCCGGCGATCGTGTTCCCGGCAACCTCCACGATCCGCCGGTGGAAGGCGTCGTCGGCAGCGGCGAATTGATCCGCATCGCCGATCGCCGCGCCGTGGCGCTGCCGCTCGACCAACTCGTTGAGCTCGCCGAACAAGGTGTCGATGGAGTCCGCTGACCGGCACAGCCGGCGCACCGCCGCGGTCTCCAGGGCCAGACGCATCTCGAGCAGATCGGTGGCCTCTTGCGCCGAAACGGGGACGACGACCGCCCCGCGTCGGGGCACCAGATCGAGGAAGTCCTCGGCGGCCAGACGCAGAAATGCTTCGTGGACAGGTGTGCGGCTGACGCCGAGCTGCGTCGCCACCTCTACCTCGCTGAGCAGCTGCCCGCCTCGAAACTCACCGGAGAGGATCTGGTCCTTGGTCATCCGGTAGACGCGTTGGCTGTTGCTCGACTTCTCGTCGGTCTCCACGGGAAACCAGAGTACCCCTTGCATGCAAGCTTGCATGCAAGGGGTCTATCCAGGGGAAATGCTCAGAACGGGCTGCTGTTGGCCTGGTACTTGGAGGACTCCGGACGTGGTCCGAACCGCCGGATGTACTCCTCGTGCTTGCGCTGGTCTTTCTTGTACTGGATCTCGTCGACCAGGTTGGGGTCGAGCCCATGTTGCGCCAACCGGTGCCGCCGCCAGATCTTGTTGAGTGCGAGTGCCATCAAGATGGCCCAGATGTAGATCGGCACGGTCATCTCGATGTGCACATACAGCGAGGCGGGCAGCAACCACAGCGGAGCCAGCACGAACAGCGGCGGGATCGCCATCCGGATCAGGTGCCGGCGCACGGCCCCGTGGTCGGCCAGGTCGTGGGCCACCCAGTCGCGCATGGAGTCGGGCAACCGCTTGCCGTAGCAATAGGCGACGTACTGAAAGAAGTTGGGACGGTCCTTGGTTTTCTGGCCGGCCATGAGGGCTCCTGGTGTCAATCGGTGAGTGAATTGGCTGCCAGCGCAGCCACGTTGATGCGGGTCAGCACTCGATGCAGCTCTTCGAGTTCGGCGAGGTCGACGCCCAGACGTTCCACGACCGCGGGTGGGATCGCGAGTGCCCGCTCACGCAAGGCGATCCCGGCGTCGGTGAGCTCCACGTCGGTCGCCCGCTCGTCGCCGGCCCGGCGGGTGCGGGTCAGCAGCCCGAGTGCTTCCAGCCGCTTGAGCATCGGCGAGAGAGTCGCCGAGTCGAGTTGCAGCGCGGCGGCGATCTCCTTGACCGAGAGTGGGGTACCGCCCGAGTTGGACCGGTGGTGGTCCCACAGCGCCAGCATCACGAGGTACTGCGGATGGGTCAGGCCCAACGGCTCCAGTAGCGGGCGGTATACCGCGAGCACGGCGCGGTTGCTGACGGCCAGCGCGAAACAGACCTGCCGCTCGAGGGCCAATGGATCGGAGCTGAGCTCCGGCGCTTCGGAAACTGCGGACACAAACTGAAAGTACCCTAATAGTTAGGGTACTAACAATGTCTCGGTGGTCACATGACCGGGATCAATGCGCGCGCTTGGCCAGCCGCTCGGCGTTGTCGATCAGGATGCTGCGGCCCTGCACCCGGATCCAGCCGCGTTGCGCGAAGTCCGACAACGCCTTGTTGACCGTTTCCCGCGAAGACCCGACCAGCTGGGCGATCTCCTCCTGGGTCAGCTCGTGGTCGACGCGCAGCGCGCTGCCGTCGCGGCTGCCGAACCGTTGCGCCAGGTAGAGGAGCTGTTTGGCGACCCGGCCCGGCACGTCGGTGAAGATCAGATCGGACAGGTTGTCGTTGGTCCGGCGCAACCGGCGGGCCAGCACCCGCAAGAGTTGTTCGGCGATCTCGGGCCGGTCGGCGATCCAGCCGCGGAGCACGCTGCGGCTCATCATGACGGCCTTCACCTCGGTCAGGGCGGTCACGGTTGAGGTCCGCGGCCCCGGATCGAAGATGGCCAGTTCGCCGAACATGTCCGACGGGCCCATCAGTGTGATCAGACTGTCGCGGCCGTCCACTGACTTGCGGCCGATCTTCACCTTGCCCGAGGTGATGATGTACAGCGTGTCGCCGGGCTCGCCTTCGGAGAACACCACCTCGGTGCGACGGAAGGTCACGGGTTCCAGCTGCCGGACCAGTGCGGCCACGGCATCTGGCGACACACCCTGGAAGATGCCGGCGCGGGCCAGCACTTCATTCATATTTCCCCCTTGGATGGGTGCGCCGAACCCGGCTGCTCGGAAAGTTTGTACAGGTCGCGGCCGGAAGGTAGGCCGCCGTTTTACTTTACAAGGGCCGTGAGGCGGCTATCCGGTTCGGGTTTACACCGGTGCCGTATTTCGTAATGGGGGTGACGGTCGGCTTCAGATCGCCGAGCAACAGATCCGCTGGGCTTCGGCGACGGAGTCCGCGAGCGGGCGGCGGGTGTTGATGGGATGGGCGTCCGGCCATTCGGCGTTGGGCGCCAGGCCCTCCGCGATCTGCGGGGTGGCATCAGAAGTGGTGGCCTGCCGCTCGACGATGCGCTGCTTGGCTTCGTCGAGAGGCACCGTGCACGCCAATTCCACCGTCGGACAATCCTGTTCAGTGGCGATATCCCGGGCTCGTTGCCGAAGGCCTGGATCTCGCCAGGTGCCGTCGAGGATCACCGATTGCCCCATGCCCAATGTCTGCCGGGCCTTCTCGAGCACGGCCTCGTAAACGGCGGACACGTTCTCGCGGCTGTACAGCCCCTCATTCAATATCCCCGCTGCGCCGTCGACGACTCCACGCTGTTGCAACTCGCGACGCACATCGTCGGTGGAGACGACCCGCGCGGCGAGCTGTTCGGCGAGCGCGTGCGCGAGCGTGGTCTTGCCGGTGCCGGGGCCCCCGCCGACGATGACCAGTCGCACGGTGCCTCGACGCAGGTGATCGAGGGCGATGTCGAGATGGCGTTTCGCATCGTCCGCGGCATTCGGATTGCCTTGCTGAACCCGGATGCAGTCCACCTTGGCGCGGACCACGGCACGGTATGCGATGTAGAAGTCCACCAATGCCGGCGGTGGGGTATCTCGGGAGAGCCGCCGGTACTCGGCGAGGAAGTAGTCGGCCAGGTCTTTGCGGCCGAGGAATTCCAGGTCCATGGCCAGGCACGCGACGTCATCAGTGCAGTCGACGTGGCGGAGGCCGTCGTCGAACTCGAGACAGTCGAGGATGGCCGGTCCCTCTGGCATGCAGAAGATGTCACCGGTCAACAGGTCGGCGTGGCCGTCGACGATGTGGCGGTTGGCGATACGGTCGCTGAACAGTGCGGTGCGGCCCGCGATGAACTGGTCATGCAGTCGATCGACCTCGGCCAGTGATTCCCCGGGCACCAGTGTTCCTGCATACCGGCGCAATTCGGTGAGGTTGTCCCGCCACCTCCCGGCGACCGCGGGCACCGTGGCTGCGCGGTCGATGTCCGCCGACCGTTCGGCGTCGGCGTGAAACCGCGCGATCAACTCGGCGATCGCCGACAGATGCTCGGCCACAGGTTCACCGCTGAGCACGAGCGACGTCAACCGGTGTGAGTCGGGATACCTACGCATCACGATCACCGGCTCGGGTGGTCCACCTTGCGGATCGGAGAAATGGGCGACGCCGAGATAGCTGTCGGGCGCCAGCCGCTGGTTCAGGCTGACCTCACGCGCGCACACCTGTTCTCGGCGCTCGACCGTGCTGAAATCGAGAAAGTCGGTGGTGACGGGTTTCTTCACCTTGTACGCCTTCTCGCCCACCAACGCGACGATTCCGGTGTGCGTCTCATGGATCTCTGCCGCCGGCGAAGCTGAAGCGTCCATACCTCATGATGGCCGCCCGCGGGCACGTGGCGGCAATGGCCATTGGTCCCTTCCTCGGGTCCGACGGTCACTTTTCCTGGTGCGTGCCGGGACTGACCAGCCCGGTGTCGTACGCATGGATGATCGCGGCGGCACGGTCACGCAGATCGAGCTTGATGAAGATGTGGCCGATGTGGCTCTTGACGGTGAGGCCGGAGATGCTGAGTTCGTCGGCGATCTCGGCATTGGAATGCCCTTTGGCGATCAGCGTCAGCACATCGAGTTCGCGGGCCGTGAGGTCGCCGACGGCGGCGGTGGGACGCGGATCGGCCGACTTGCGGTACGTGGAGAGCACCCGGGAGGTGACGGCCGGGTCCAGATAGCTGTCGCCTTGCGCCACCGCGCGCACCGCCCGGATCAGTTCCTCGGCCGAGGAGTCCTTGAGTACGAATCCGCTGGCGCCGGCCCGCAGTGCGCCGGACAGCAGCTCGTCGTCGTTGAACGTGGTCAGCGCCAGCACCGGCGGTCCGGCAGCCACCGTCAATTGCCTGGTGGCCTCGATCCCGTCGACGCGCTTCATCCGCAGATCCATCACCACGACGTCGGGCCGGTACCGGGCGACGGCATCGGGCACCTCGTCGCCGTCGGCACATTCGGCGACGATCACGAAACCATCCTTACGCCGCAGGATGCGTCGCAGCCCTGAGCGCACCAGGTCCTGATCGTCGACCAGCAGGACCGCGACCTCGGTCACGGGGTCCGTCATGACACCACGGGGCACCAACGCGGCGCCCGGCCGGTGTCGTCCAACGGAATGTTCGTGCGCACCGACCATCCGTCGTCGGCCGGGCCGACGCTGATGATCCCGCCGAGCTGCTCGACGCGTTGGCGCATGCCGCGCACACCCCGCCCCTCCACGTCGTGGCCGTTCCTCACGGCCAATGCGGGGACGGGCAGTCTGTTGGCGACCGTCAGCGTCGCCGAAGTGCGCGAGATCCGCAGTAGCACTGTCGCTTCCGCGTCAGGTGCGTGTTTGGCGATGTTGGCCAGGGACTCCTGGGCGATGCGATACAGCGCCAAGCCCACCGCGGCGGAGACCACATCTGTCCGGCCGGTCGCGTCGAAACGTACGTTGAGCCCAGCCCGGACGAAATCGTCCACCAGGCAACTGATGTCGTCGACACTGGGTTCGGGAGCCATGCTCATCGGGGCGCCGTCGAGTAGCCCGACCGTGCGGCGAATATCTGCCATGGCCTGCCGGCCCAGGCGTTCGGCCTGCTCTAACGCCTCAACGGCGTCGTCGACGTCGCGGTCCTGCTGCAGCCCGCGACGCGCTCCGGTCACGTGCAGCAGCGTGACGCTCAGCGAGTGCGCGATCACGTCATGGACCTCGCGGGCGATCCGGCGCCGTTCATCGGCCGCGGCGTGCCGGGCCTGTGCGGCTTGTGCCTCCTGTTGCTGTCGCATGAGTTGCTGCTGGGTGTGCACGAGATACCCGACCAGCCAGCCCATTCCGAGGATCCCCAGATAGAGCGGCAGTGCGTCGAGGCGGTGTTGCGAAGCCGCCGTCAGCAGCAGAGTGGCCGCGGTCAGCGAAGCCAGGAATCCGCCCCATACTCCGGTGAGTGAGGCGACCTCGCCGACCATCAGCACCGCGATCAGCGGGGCGAAGTCATTGGATACCGGTGTTGCTGTGGCGAACAGCAACACGGCGGTCGCGGTGGTCCAGGTCGCCCAGACGATCGGTGCCTTGAAATCGATGCCGGACAGGTAGAACAACGCGAACGGGGCGATGCAGACGACGACGGCGAGCAGGCTCGCCGGAAGGTCGGCGGTCGGACGTTGCCACATGGCCACCACGCCGGCGCCGACCACCGTGGTGTCGAACGCCAGCACGATGGCCCAGTTGTAGCCCACCGGGAGGGCGTAGCCCCGCCGGCGCACGTGCGCACGTATGGCGTGTGCGATGCCACCGAGCATGTTCTGATGGTAGAAGGCAAGGCGGTTGCCGTGCCTCCTACTGCGGTTGGATCTTTTGGGGCCGGAATGTTTGGGGTCGGCTCTCAGCACTCAGAGTCGCCACATCTCGCGTGCCATCGCGGCGTCTTCGACGAACCCCTCACGAAGCGGCGGATAGTAGGGCTGCCTCAGGTCGGGTCGGGGCACGGCGGCCAATGCTGCCCGCACCGCAGCCAGGGCGCGTCGCCAGAGACCGCCGCTGGGGATCGCTGGAGCCGTCACCGAAGGGGTGAAAACGGCGTCTTTCGCCGTCCATCCACGGGCGACGCCGGTCACTGAATTCGCTATCGAGATAGCTGGGGAACGCTGTGCTCGTGTCATGGCTCGACGCTACGAAGAATGCAGGTCAGCCCACATCGCGCTGCTGGCCGATCTTGACCTACGACCGTGGTAGGAGATCTGCACCGACCACAGGACGATCCGGGTGTGAGTGATTACGCTCGTGCTGTGGTCCAGAGTTCGACCCGCAGACGTGGTCCCAGGCGTGATGTCGACACCCGAGCGCTGATCGTCGACACCGCCGAGAGAATGTTCGCCGAGACGTCGATCGGTGCGGTGGCCTCACGCGCGGTGGCCCGCGAAGCCGGTGTGGCCAGCCGGGCAGTGGCTTATCACTTCCCAGCCAAGCGGGACCTGGTGCTGGAGGTGGCCCAACGGCGCGCCCCGACCGTGTTCGCCGCAGTGGTGTCCGAACTCGTGCGGGTTGCGCAGTCGGGAAACGAGATTGGTGTTTGCGACGTCGTGGAGGCGCTGATCGCGCCCTATGTGCGGTTGCTCGACGAAGATCCGGTGGGCGGATTGCGCTGGCTCAAGGTGATGAATCAGCTGGCGCTGGACGAAGATCAGATCTGGCTCGATCAGTTGGCGGGCACACCGAGCCTGCCGGAGTTGTTCTTCGCCGCGGCGGGTCGTGCAGTGCCGGACATTCAGACCAGAGAAGGCCAGCAGCGCAGCACAATTGCGATCCTCGGAATGATCGGTGCGCTCGCAAGTTCCGATCTCGCCCTCTACGGACGTCCGCTCGGGCCGGACGGTCTGGACCGCGGCTGGGTCGACCAGCTCATCCGGTTCACCGGCAGCGGATTACGCGGCGCCGAGAACTTGCCCGACTAGGATCGTTGCGTGCAGATCGACGGCCAGCAGCTTGCTGCCTTCGCCGCGGTGGTCGAGCTGGGGAGCTTCGACGCGGCCGCGCAGCGCCTGCATGTGACTCCATCGGCAATCAGCCAGCGCATCAAAGCACTTGAACAACGTGTCGGTCAGGTTCTCGTCGTTCGTGAAAAGCCATGCACCGCAACATCTTCCGGCGTTCCGCTGCTTCGGCTGGCGGCGCAGACGGCGCTGCTGGAATCCGAGACTTTGGCGGAGATGGGCGGTGGCTCGGCACACCGCACCAGGATCGCGCTGGCGGTCAACGCCGATTCGATGGCGACGTGGTTCACCGGAGTGTTCACCCAGGCCTCCGAGTTCTTGTTCGACATCAGGATCGAGGACCAGGACCTTTCGGCGCGGCTGCTGCGTGAGGGTGTGGTGATGGGCGCCGTGACCACCGAGCGCCGCCCGGTACCGGGCTGCCGGGTGCACCCGTTGGGGGCCATGCGCTACGTGCCGGTGGCCGGCGCCGAGTACGTGCAGCGTTACCTGCCCGACGGATTCACGCGCGACGCTGCGAAGGCGGCTCCGTCGCTGGCCTGGAACCGCGACGATGCACTGCAGGATCAGCTGGTGCGCAAGGCGTTCCGCAAAGACATTGTCAGGCCGATTCACTACATCCCGACGGCCGAGGGATTCGGTGCCGCGGTGCGCGCCGGGTTGGGTTGGGGAATGTACCCCGAGGAGTTGGTGGACGACGACTTCGTCCGGATCACCGAGCAATACCTGGACGTACCGCTGTACTGGCAATGCTGGAAGCTGGACAGTTCCACGGTCGAGACCATCACTGCGGCGGTCCGCAACGCGGCGCGGAGTTTGCGCGGCTCGACACGAGCCTGAGTCTCCGCTCAGTACACCAGCGGCGCCAGGTGTTTGCGCGCGTAGTCGCGGATCGCGTCGTCGTCGTTGACGTCCAGTATCGGGGTGGGCATCTGGGCCAGCGACACCGCGAGCCGGATGTGCAGTTCGGACACGGCCAGCAGGTCGGCGTCGGGCATGGTGGCGCCCGCCGCCCGCAGTGCCTTGGCCATGGCCGACGACGCCTGGTGGAGAAAGGCCGGGGCCTGGTCGTAGGCACCGGCCACTGCGGTGAAGTCGGTGTCCAATCGCAGGAACCGACGCATCACAGGTTCGGTCGTCAGCAGTCGCAGCCCTTCGAGGAATGCCGCCACCGCGGCCTCTTCGAGCCCCGAATCGATTGCGACGGTGCGTAATCGGTGCATGGCGAGGTCGAAGGTGCGCCGGCCGAGTTCGGTGATCAACGCGTCGCGGGTGGGGAAGCGGCGGTACAGTGTCCGGCGGCTGACACCGGCCTGCTTGGCGATGACGTCCAGGCTGGCCCGACCCAGCCCGACGAGCGCCACCTCCTCGGCGGCGGCCTTGAGGATGGCGTCTTCCTGCTCGGATTGGCTGGCGTTGCTGCGCGGCATCGATACCAGTGTGTCAGCCTGCCGCCGGACATCCCACCGGGGCGAAGGAATCCAGTGCCACCGACCGGTGAAGGCGCACCAACTTCTCGTACTGCAGCCGGTTGTAGGCCAGGGGGACCAGCAGCAGCCGGTCCGGCAGCACCCGCCACGCCACTTGCAGCAACCTGGTGTACACCGCGAACTCGCGGTCGTGCCGGGACTGCCAACGGAATCCGGTCAGCTCCCGTACCCCCGGATGCATGATGCCGAACGAGCACACCTTGATCACCCGGCCTGCGATCGGCCGAACTGCCAGCCACGGCGGGGTCAGTGCCAACCGGACCGGACCGGGCAGCAACAGCGTGGGCAACGGCAACCGGGTCAGTCCGTCCGTCACGCGGGTCAGAAACTCGTTGCCCTGCAGGTGTTTTTCCACCATCTCGTCGTAGTAGCGGGTCGCCTCGGCGTAGGTTTCCGGTAGTTTCGCCGAAGTTCCGGGCAGCTCGATCGAACGAAAAGCCTTGAGCAGCTGGGCGTAGGCCGCCTCTTGCTCGGCAGCGTTCATCGTGATGCCGGTCGCCGGGGTGAACGAGTGCAGGACGACGAAGATCCCGCTGATGGCGATCCAGTTCCACAGCTGCGGGTTCAGGGCGCTGTAGCGGACCTCGGCGAAGTTGTCCTTGCCGTGTCCGCGCACGTCGCGATGCATCGTCTGCAGGCGGCGGCCCTCGGCCTCACGGTCTTCGGCGTCGCCCCAGATCGCCAGGAATGCGGAAAATCCGCTGCGCACTCCACGGTCGAGAAAGTTGCGCTCGAACCGGCCGCTGCGGTCGACGGCGGCAGCCACGGGAACCAATGCCACTTCATCGAATGCCGCGGCGCCGAATGCGCCTCCCAAGATGCTGCCCGAGTGCCTGCGGAAGTCCTGCAGCACTGCCGGTCGTACTACGTCTGCTTCGGCCACGCCTCCCATAGACATGACACAAAGGCTAGCAATCCGTGCCAATGTGTCAATGGTCAATCTGGTCATGACATACCTGGTTGGTACCGTCACGCACATGGCCAACCGGACGCATCGCTACGAGGTCGAGGTGACCTGGACCGGTAACACCGGTTCGGGAACCAGCGGGTACCGCGACTACTCGCGGGATCATGACGTTGCCGGCGTCGATTCGGCTGGTAAGCCGGTGATTCTGGGGAGCGCCGACCCTGCCTTCCGCGGCGACCCGCAGCGCTGGAACCCCGAGGAGCTGCTCGTGGTCAGCCTGTCGCAGTGCCACATGCTGTGGTACCTGGCGTTGTGCGCCAAAGCGGGCATCGTCGTCACTGCCTATAGCGATCGGCCGGATGGCACAATGAGCGAGAACGCCGAGGGCAGTGGAGTTTTCACCAATGTCACGCTCCGGCCGCAGGTGGCCATCACCGACCCGGAGCGGGTCGGTGAGGCCACCGAACTACATCATGAAGCGCACCGCATGTGCTTCATCGCCAACTCGGTCAACTTCCCGGTGACTGCCGAGCCGACGGTCGATGTCGGCTGAACCCGGTTCACCGATGAAGCCTGCGCAACTGGGCTGAGGCCACCGACAGCACCGCCAAATCAGGTTCGGTGGAATCGAGGAACTCGTCGAGTGTGCGTCTGGCCCGCTCCAGGCGCGGCCGGTTGAAGGCCTCGAAGTCGCGGATGGTGCTTGCGGCCTGGGCACCGTCGATTCCGTGCTTGGTGACGTCGATCGTGAGATCTCGCAACGAGCGGTACAGGTCCTCCCGGAGCGCCAGGCGGGCCTGGGCATGCCAGCGGCCCCCGCTGGGAAGCGAGGACACTGCCAGCAACAGTCGGTCCACACCCAGCCGGTCGGACAGTTCGAAGTAGATCCTGGCCAGCTGGGCCGGGTCCTCCTTGTGGACATGGGCGACCTCGATGATGTCCAGCAGGCTGAACGCATAGAGGGATTCGCTGATCCGCTGGGCGATGTTGGCCGGTACGCCGCGGACCACCAGGTCCTCGTACGCTGCCAACACGGTGTCACGCTCTTGGCCCCGCAGCATCGATTCCAATTGCCCGCGCAGCATCGCCACCTGGCTACTGAATCGGGTGATCTCGCCATCGATTTCGAGCGGTTGCGGTCGGTTGAGCACAAACCATCGGGCGGCCCGGTCGAGCAGGCGCCGGCCTTCGATGATCATCGCGTTGGTCAGCGCGGGCGAAAGGTCGGCGGCATAGATATCCGACCAGAGCGTGTCGAGGTCGAAGACCTCGGACACCACGGCGTGCGCCCTCACGATATCGGCTGGGGCAGCACCGGTTTCCTCGGAGAGTCGGAATGCGAACGTCAGCCCCGAGGTGGCCAGAACGCGGTTGACGACCGAAGTGGCGATGATCTCCCGGCGCAGCGGATGCTCGGGCAGCGGCTCGCCCAGCCTGCGCCGTAACGTCGGCGGGAAGTACCGGGTCAGCAGCGCGGTGAAATATGGGTCGTCGAACGGTTCGTCGCGGAGCAACTGAGCCTTGAGGTCGAGCTTCACGTGCGCCATCAATGTGGCCAGTTGCGGAGAGGTAAGGCCACGGTCGTCCTTGGCCAGATCGGCGAATTCAGCTGGGGTGGGCATGTTCTCGCGGGAGCGGTGCAGCCCGCGACGGGCTTCCAGATCGGCCGTCATACGGGCGTGCACATCGACCATCTGGGCGGCGTTGGACCGGGCATCGCTGAGCAGTCGATTGTGTGCCTGGTTGTTGGCCAGGACAAGCTGAGCCACCTCGTCGGTCATGTCGACCAGCAGCCGGTTGCGCGCGCTACCGGTGATCAGGCCGGACCGCGCGGCGGAGTCCAGCAGGATCTTGATGTTGACCTCGTGGTCGGAGCAGTCCACCCCGGCCGCGTTGTCGATGGCATCGGTGTTCACCAAGCCGCCGCGGAGGGCGTAGGAGATGCGGGCGCGTTGGGACAGTCCGAGATTGCCGCCCTCGACGATCACCCGGGCCCGGACCTCCTCGGCGTCCACCCGCACCGGGTCGTTCACCTTGTCGGCGATATCGGAGTGCTGTTCGTCGCGGGCCTTGATGTAGGTGCCGATTCCGCCGTTGAACAACACGTTCACCGGGGCACGCAGGATGTGGCTGATCAGTTCGGTGGGAGTGAGCCGGGTCTGGTCGTCGTCGATGCCGAGTGCCGCACGCATCTCCGGTGTGGTGGCAATGGTTTTCGCGGTTCGCGGCCATACCCCGCCGCCCGCACTGATCACCGAACGGTCATAGTCATCCCACGAGGACTGCGGCAGCTCGAACAGCCGTCGGCGTTCCTTGCGGGCCGGAACCGTGTCGGGCTGCGGGTCGACGAAGATGTGCCGGTGGTCGAATGCGGCCACCAGTCGCAGGCCCGGCCGCAGCAGCATGCCGTTGCCGAAGACATCCCCGCTCATGTCGCCGACGCCGACAGCGGTGAACTCGTCGGTCGCCGAATCGATACCGAGTTCGGCCAGGTGGGTGTCGCCGCTGACCCAGGCGCCGCGGGCGGTGATGCCCATCGCCTTGTGGTCGTAGCCGGCCGAGCCGCCGGAGGCGAAGGCATCGCCCATCCAGTAACCGCGGTCGAGCGCCACCGCATTGGCGGAATCGGAGAAGGTGGCGGTGCCCTTGTCCGCGGCCACCACGAGGTAGGGGTCGGGGCCGTCATGGCACACCACCCCGCCGAACCGGGGCAGATCACCGGACTCCGACGGGGCGGTCTTGTCGACCACATCGAGCAGTGCGGCGATGAACTGCCGGTAGCTCCGCAGCCCCTGCACGCGGGGGGACTCACCGGCAGCGGTGCGGGCTTTGACCACGAAGACGCCCTTGGCGCCGACCGGCACGATCATCGCGTTCTTGACGGCCTGCGCCTTCACCAGGCCAAGCACTTCGGTGCGGTAGTCGTCGTGGCGGTCCGACCAACGCAGACCGCCGCGGGCGACCAGGCCGAAGCGAAGATGTAGACCTTCGAATTCCGGTGAGTAAACGAAGATTTCGGAAAGCGGGCGTGGCTGGGGCAGCTCGTCGATCGACTGCGCGTCGAGTTTGTGGACCAGGTACGGTGCCCAGACCGTGAGGGCGTCAGGCGCGAACGCATTGGTGCGCACGGTGGCGTTGATCAGATTGTGGTACGTGCGCAGGATCCGGTCGGCGTCGATGTGCAGCACCCGATCGATCTCGGCGGCCACCCGCTGCTCGGTCTCCGCGATGCGGGCGATGCGATGCGGGCTGTCGGCGGCTTGCTCGGTGCGGTCGAAGCGGGCCTCGAACAGATCTAGCAGTGCGCGCGTGGCCGCCGGGTTGTCCAGCAAGACCCGTTGAATGCGGGCCTGGCCGTAGGGCAACGGCAGCTGCCGGAGGTATCGGCTGTAGCTGCGCAGCACGGTGACCTGTCGCCAGCTCAGGGCGGCTCGCAGAAGCAGCGCGTTGAATCCGTCCGATTCGACTCGGCCGGCCCACATCGCTTGGAAGGTCTCACGGATGCGAGCGGCGGTATCGTCCTGCCGTCCTTCCAGTGCGTCGACGACGTCGGGACCGGGCTGTAACAGCAGGTGATAGACATGGCAGGTTCGCCCGTCCGGCCTGGTCCAGGTGTCGGCCTGTTCCTCAAGCACCTCCAGGTCCATGCTCTGCAGCGCGGGCAGCATCCGGCGCAGCGGAACCGGGTCGAGGGCAGCGAGCGCGAAGTGCAGCCGACCGTCAGCGTCGCCTGCCCAACCGAGGCCCACCTCGACCGCATCGCCCATCAGATCGTTGAGCGCCTCGGCCGACAGGAGCCGGCTGGGTACCACAACCCCGGCTTGCTGATCCAACGTGTCGGGCGCAATAGGGTTGGCGCGCAACGAGTCCACGGTTCCGGTCTCCTCAATCGTCGTTGATCGATGCCGTCGGTTGCGGTCGACGGATGGACCAATCCTGGGGTGTGAAGCACGCCCGTCGAGGAGACAAAGTGTCAGTGAAATGTGGCCGGTCATTACACTGTGTCGGCCGAAGCCGGTGGCTCGTCGAGGCGACCCACCTGCTTGGCGGGAGGCCGGTCAGATGGGCTGACTGGTAAGCCATTCGACCGCGTCCGCCCAGTGCTCGGCCGCGGGGTTGATCTGCTCGCCGTGCGGCAGCCTCTGGTACTCGCGCAACTCGACGCTGTCACCGTCGCGGATCGCGGCATCGCGAAAGTCGCGGGAATGCGCGGCGGGCACCCGGACGTCGTCGAGCCCGTGGGTGATGAGTACCGGGCGGCCGACGGGAAGCTGGTATCGCGGGGACGCCAGGCAGTACGCATCGGGATTCTCCTCGGGCGTGGCGCCGATGAACTCGATCGCGGCGTTCTCACCGAGGCCTTCGTCGAAGGTGCGTCGCACGTCCGTCACCGGCGACAGGGCCAAGACGAGGTGGGCCTGCCGGGCGTTGAGCAGTGCCAGCTGCCCACCCACGGAATGACCGATCAGCACGATGCGCTTCCTTGCGGGCGTCTCGCGCACTGCGAATGACACTGCGGCCGTGGCATCTTCGAGGGTTTCCGGGTAACCGCCGTCGCGGCCGACACGTCGGTACTCGATGTTGGCAACATCCCATCCGCGCGCCGCCAGGTCGGCGGCGAGCGGATCCATCAGTTCGGCGCCGAATGTCCCGCGCCAGTAGCCGCCATGGATCAGCACTGCGAGGCCGATGCATGGTGACGAGGCCGCCCATCGATCGACGTATTGCTCAGGGTGGGAGCCGTACGCATGTCTCATGCAGTCGGTTCTAGCTCATCGGAACAACTCCGCGCGGCAGGATCAACGGGAGATCGTTGTAGGTGACGATGCCGGGTGCGGCATTGACGACCGCGGGGATCGCATTGATCGGGGGAGTGGCGGTCATGATGTGTCCCAGCACCATGAACTCCTCCAGGGTGGTGGCCTCGAAGTCCGGCGGCGGCAGGAAGCCGACCTTCATCGTCACGGTCGGCCGGCCGGCCACCTCGATCACCCAGCCGTCCTGATCGATTTGCCAATCCGGTTGCAGGGTCTGGCCTTTGCGCCACCGCAGGGTGAGTTCCACGCGGGTCTTGTCGCCCACGATCCCCTTCCAGCTGACGAACACGCCCGCGACTCCACCCGCCGGGATGGTCCACGAGCCGAGGTCGAGATCCTCCGTGGTCTGGGCATATTCGGCGTCGCAGCGGACCTCGTCGAACTCGATACCGAGCGCGTCACCGATCATCCGCACCGCCTCGCCGAAGACTCCGGTGCCGTGGGCCGTCATGGCTTGGAGATCGGGGTGATCGATGGGCTGGCCGAACCCGACCGGCTTCTCGGTCTCCGGCGAATCGTAGAACGTGGTGTCGGCGGCCTCGTTGACCGTGACCTTGTCGACGCGGTCGCAGATGCCGGCGGCCACGATCGCCAGTTGGTTGACGTAGCCCGGGCTGATGCCCGATCCGAACATGGTCGAACCGCCCTTGCGGCAGGCCTCGGCGATCCGGTCGCGGCCCTCACCTTGGTTGTGTCCGGTGATGAATGACGCGGTCGCGACCACATTGACTCCGGCGGAAAGGATTTCGACGAGTTCATCGACATCGATCCACATCGGGTTGTAGACCACGACATCCGGCTTGAGGGCCAGCAGTGCCTGCACATCATTGGTGGCGGCGACTCCGAGGGGTTCGATGCCCACGAGCTCGCCGACGTCCTTACCGGCCTTGTCCGGGGACCACGCGTAGCAGCCGATCAGTTCCAGGTTCGGGTTTCGGGCGATGGCCGCGACCGAACTCTTGCCGACGTTTCCCGTCGTCCACTGGACAACCCGGTATGGAGAAGTTTGTGACATCGCAGCGGCTCCCTTGCTCGGTTTCGGGCAGTTTTCCACGACCGTGAGAAAAAAGGAAGAGTGGTCCGGGCCGAGCCGCCAGAGCAACTAGAGTTTGTGGTGTGACCACCGGAAACGCGCCGCGGCGCGGGCGGGGACGGCCGCCGCGAATCGATCAGGAGAAGATCGTCGCCGCGGCTCGCGCCATCGCGCCGGGTGCGCTGACGATGCAGGCGGTGGCCGATGCACTCGGGGTGGACCGCACCACGCTGCACTACTACGTAGGTGACCGTGACGGGCTGCTCGAACTGGTGGTGGCCGATCTGTTCGAGACCGAGTTGCGTTCGATCAGGTTGCCCGAGGGGGCAACCTGGCAGGAGATCCTGCGCGCCTACGGCAACGCCATCCGTCAGGGCGTGCTCAAACTCGGTGTGACGGCCACGAGTTTCCGGCTGCGGGGGACCAGTGGGGCTGCCAGCCTCGCGCTGGCCGAGCAGGTGCTGCGCGCCCTGATTGAGGGGGGATTCCGGTCTGACGACGCGGGCCGGGTCCTCACCCTGGTGTCCGGCCTCGCCATGTCAGCCGCGCACGATGTGCTCGGCACGGCGGAGTCTCGACTGCATCACCAAACGCCCGAAGTGGTGCGCGCCCTCAAGGACCTGCCGCCCGGTGACTTCCCGTTGCTCAGTGGGGTGGTGGCCGATCGGGACGTCGATGCGACCGCCGCGCAGGATTTCGAATTCAACCTCGACATCGTGATTGCCGGCCTGGAGCGGTTCCTGGCCCTATAGGGCCGGGTCGTCGTCGGGACGCGACTCGAGTACAGTGCTCAGCATCCTCTTGGGCGGAACTTGAGTTCCGTTGGGGTCAATTGGTGAATAGCAGGTCGGGGAGGCGCAACTGTGGTCCGGTTGCTCAAAAGAGCGTGGATACCGCTGGTGCTGGTGGTGGTCGTCGCTTTGGGCGCGTACGCGATCCTTCGGATTCGTGAGTCCAACCATCACGTACCGAGGGCGGCAGATGGTTCCGGCATCACCGCGAACTTCAATCCGAAGCACATCACCTACGAGGTCACCGGGTCTGGTGGTACCGCGAATCTGAACTATCTCGATGAGAACGGTCAGCCTCATCTGATCGAAAACACCCCGTTGCCTTGGTCTTTCACGATCGTGACGACGCTGCCCTCGATGTCGGCGAACATCATGGCCCAGGGCGATCGTGATGTCAGCGATCTGCGGTGCCGGGTGACCGTCGACGGCGAGGTCCGCGACGACCGGGCGAGCACCGACACCGTCAAACCGTTCATCTACTGCTTGGTGAAATCCGTATGAGCACCGCGAAGGGGAGCGAGCGAATGGGCACCGCACACGCGAAACCCCACCGGCCGTTCATCGGCCACATGGTCCGGATCTTCTCGCTACCGATAATCCTGTTCTGGGTGCTTGTCGTCGTCGCGCTGGGCGCACTGGTTCCCTCCCTCGACGAAGTCGCCGAGATGCGCCAGGTGCCGTTGAGCCCGACGAATTCGCCGTCGTACCAGGGAATGTTGAACATCGGCAAGGTGTTTCAGCAGTACGACTCGGATTCCTCGGCGATGGTCGTGCTCGAGGGTGACGACAAGCTCGGCGATGAAGCTCACAAGTTCTACGACCAGATCGTCGACAAGCTCGAGGCCGATCACGAGCACGTACAGAACATCCAGGACTTCTGGAGCGATCCGCTTACCGCCGCCGGTTCGCAGAGCGTCGACGGCAAGTCCGCGTATGTGCAGATCTTCCTCAACGGATCGCAGGGCACCAGCGCCAGCCACGAATCGGTGGCCGCGGTGCGCGACATCGTCGCCTCGGTACCCGCGCCGCCGGGCATCAAGGCCCACGTGGCGGGCAACACGGTGCTCAACGCCGACACCCAGGTGGCCGGACATCAAAGTATGGCGACGATGGAGTTGGTTTCGGTCGCCGTCATCATCATCATGCTGCTGTTCATCTACCGGTCCATCGTGACGATGCTCGTGTCGATGGTCATCATCGGACTGGAACTCTTTGCGGCGCAGGGCATCACCGCCGCCGCGGGCTACGTCAACATCATCGGTCTGACCCCGTACGCAGTGAGCATGGTGACCATGCTGTCGCTGGCCGCGGGCACGGATTATGTGATCTTCCTGCTCGGCCGGTACCACGAGGAGAGATCGAAAGGCCTGGAGAAAGAGGACGCGTTCTACGTCGCGTATCACGGTGTCTCGCATGTGATCCTGGGCTCGGGGTTGACCATCGCGGGTGCGTGCATGTGTCTGACGATGACGACGCTGCCGTATTTCCAGACCATGGGCCTGCCCTGTGCGATCGCGATCCTGGTGATCATCGCCGCCGCCCTGACACTGGCGCCCGCGGTCCTCACCGTGGCGTCGAAGTTCGGCCTGCTCGATCCCAAGCGGGAGCTGTCCACCAAGGGCTGGCGCAAGGTCGGCACGTCGGTGGTGCGCTGGCCGATCCCGATCATCTTCGTCACCAGCCTGATCGCAGTCATCGGCTTCGTCAGCCTGCTGACATATGTGCCCCAGTACAACGACCAGAAATTCACCCCGGCCGACATGCCGGCCAACCTCGCCATGGGCGTGGCCGACCGGCACTTCTCCCAGGCCCGGATGAACCCCGAACTGTTGATGCTCGAGGCAGACCACGACCTGCGGAACCCGGCCGACATGCTCGTCATCGACCGGGTCGCCAAGGGTGTGGTGCACATGCGCGGTATCGAACGCGTCCAGACGATTACCCGCCCGCTGGGCTCGCCCATCGAGCACAGCTCGATCCCGTTCCTGCTCGGCGCGCAGAACGCCGGGACTCTGCAGGGCGCGAAGTTCAACAACGACAACTCGGCTCAGATGCTGGAGCAGGCCGACGAGATGGCCCGCACCGTGGCCAGCATGGAACGCATGTACACGCTCATGACGGAGCTGACCGCGACGACGCACAGCATGGTGGGCCGCACCCACGACATGGTGGAAGCCACCAAGGAGATGCGCGACAACCTGGCCAATTTCGACGATTTCTTCCGGCCGCTGCGCAACTACCTGTACTGGGAGCCGCACTGCTTCGACATCCCGGTCTGCCAGTCGATGCGCTCGATCTTCGACACGCTGGACGGCATCGACAAGCTCACTGACGAAATGCAGGGGCTCACAATCGATATGGATCGCATGGACCAGCTGATGCCGCAGATGCTGCCGGTGCTGCGTTCGACGATCGATTCGATGTCGAGGATGCGCGACTTCATGATCTCGACCCACAGCGTGATGGCCGGTACCCAGGCTCAGCAACAGGAATTGGCCAAGGGCGCCACCGAGATCGGTCTGTACTTCGATCAGGCCAAGAACGACGACTTCTTCTACCTACCACCGGATGTGTTCCAGAACCCCGACTTCGAGCGGGGTCTGAAGATGTTCGTCTCACCGGACGGTCACGCCGTCCGCTACATCATCACCCACCAGGGCGACCCGGCCTCGGTCGAGGGCATCGCCCACGTCCGCGACCTCAAAGGCGTTGTCGCCGACGCGGTCAAGGGCACGCCGTTGGCCAATGCGAAGGTGTCCCTGGCCGGCACTGCGTCGATGTACGCCGACATGCAGGACGGCGTCAAGACCGATCTGATGATCGCGATCATCGCGTCGATGATCCTGATCTTCGCGATCATGTTGATCATCACCCGAAGTGTGGTGGCCGCCTTGGTGATCGTGGGCACCGTGGCCGCATCACTGGGCACCGCCTGCGGCTTGTCGGTGCTGCTATGGCAGGACATCCTCGGGCTCGGCGTGCAATGGATCGTGATCCCGCTGTCGATGGTGATCCTGCTGGCGGTGGGCTCGGACTACAACCTGCTCGTGGTCTCGCGTCTGCGCGAGGAGATCCACGCCGGACTCAACACCGGCATCATCCGCGCCGTCGGTGCCACCGGACGGGTCGTCACCGCCGCCGGGCTCGTGTTCGCCTTCACCATGGCGTCGATGATCGTCAGCGACCTGCGCGTGATCGGCCAGCTCGGCACCACGATCGGTATCGGCCTGATCGTCGACACCCTGATCGTCCGGTCGTTCATGACGCCGTCGATCGCCGCGGCACTGGGCCGCTGGTTCTGGTGGCCGCTCAACACCTTTGAGATCACCAGGCAGGGTCGCCTCGATCGGGAACGCAAGAAGCTGGACGACGCAACCGCTCCCATTCCGACGACGACGGCGTGACCGTGACGACAGGTCGTGACAAACCGTCCGACGCAGAGTCCAAGCTGCGCCGGCGCACCGACGGTCGGCTGGACCCGACGCGTGACGCGGCGATCCTCAACGCGGCGTTGGCAGCGTTGGCCGAGAACGGCTACGTCAACACCAACATGAATGACATCGCCGCACGAGCTGGCGTCGGTAAGGCCGCGATCTACCGCCGCTGGTCATCGAAGGCCGCACTGATCACCGATGCGCTCGTGTACTGGCGTCCCGATCTGTTGGACGACGACGCGCCCGACACCGGCAGCCTGGAGGGCGATTTCGACGAACTCGTGCGCCGTGCGGTCCGCAACGACGAGGAGCACTTCTCCTACGACCTGGTATTGCGGGCCGCGGTCGAGGCCACTCATGATCCGCATCTGGCCTCGGCCCTCGACGATCTGATGCTCCTCAAGGGCAGGCGCGTGGTGACCGCGATCCTGGAGCGGGCCGCGGCTCGGGGTGAGGTGAGCGCTGACCGGGACTGGTCGCTGGTTGCCGACGTCATGACCGGAATGTGTCTGATGCGGGTGATCAGCGGACAGAGCATCGACGCGAAGTTCATCCGCGACGTCATCGACACGTTGATCCTGCCTGCGGTGCGCGCCTGAAGACCGTCACTGGTCGCTACGTCGCCAACCGGTGTAGGTTTGTGGGTGGGCATGACGTTGAAACCGTCAGTCGGCGATTCACGATCGCTTGCCATCCGAATGCCAGTGCGGTAGTCCCGCACCTCTCAAGGACAATCTTCATGGAATCGTCCGAACTGTTTTCCCACTGCGAACAGCAAGAACCTCCGCAGGGCCCCGACCGCTCGTACGAGTCGGCCGCCACGCCGGTTTTCTCCGATCGGCCGTCGGATCGACCTCACGCTCGTGCAGAAGCGCATTCGTCGTGAACGGCCTCAACGGCACCCGGCGACTGGCCAGCCCGGTTCGGCTCGCCCTTGCCCGGCAACTGGGCACGGATATCGACGGCGCCTGGTGGCCGCACACTGGGTCGGTGGCAAACGAACTGCCCGAACTTGTCGGCGTCCTGCATCGATCACTCGGGGAAGTTGTTGATATTCGGGTCAATTGGTCGTCTGCCGAGGGCCAGCTCGACCTGGACTCGATCGTGACGGGCACTCGGGGGCCAACCGGGATAAAGCTGAGCCGGCCCCGCTTGATGATGGTCGCGGGGCGCGACACACGCGTGAAACTCCTTGTCGTCCCGTGCAAGACGTCGCAATCCCTCGGCGCGTTGGTGATGCGCTGCGCCGCGGCGATGCCGGTGGAGGAAATGGAGCGGCGCACACCGGCGTACGAGACTGCCGATCGCGTACTGCGGGTGGCCCAGCTCGAATCCGCGCGATGGTTGGGGCATCTGCCGGACCCCGCGGGAACGCGGGTATGAATCGCAAAATGGGCTGGTACGGAATTTATCCGTACCAGCCCATGATCAGGTTTTAGAGCGGTTTAGACCGCAGTAACTCCTACTGCCTGGGGGCCCTTGGCTCCCTGGGTGATCTCGAACTCGACGCGCTGGTTCTCTTCGAGGGACCGAAAACCGCTGCCGGTGATCTCGGAATAGTGGACGAAGACGTCAGGTGCGCCACCATCAGGGGCGATGAAGCCGAAGCCCTTTTCGCCGTTGAACCATTTCACAGTTCCCTGTGCCATATTTTGCTTCTCTCATTGTTCAAACCGGACGTACGAAACACGTCCGCGACCAGTATGGCACGTCGAAACGCGTTGACCTAAAAAATATTTGCGCCGGCGAATTTTCTGGCGGGTCCGCCGAATCATTTCCGCGGCATGATTTGCGGGCCGGCGCATTCTGCTCGGGGGCTCCTCGTCTCCCGAGAATTGCAGCCCCGCAGGAGAAATCGGCGCGCGGCCAACGTCATGCGGCGGCGTCGTGCTTGTCCTTCTTCCCGAATGGCAGCACATGCACGATCCCCACCACCACGGTTCCGACCACCAGACCGATGACCGCCGAGGCGGCGGTGTTGGTCAGCCAGGCCAGCACACCACCGAATGTGCTGCCCACGGCGTGACGGACGGCCTCCTCGGCGTGGTGGACCAGGCCGTAGAGCGTGTGCCAGCCGAGTGTGTCGGTGCCGACCAGGAGGATGTGTCCACCGACCCAGAGCATGGCCACCGTGCCGATCGTCGACAGTGCCGCGAGCAGTTTGGGCATCCCGGCGACCAGGCCCCGGCCGACCTTCTGCGCCACGTTGGAGGAACGCTGGGCCAGCAACAGGCCGATGTCGTCCATCTTCACGATGCCGGCCACCACGCCGTAGACCGCGGCGGTGATCACCAACGCGACGATCACCAGAATGATGAGCCGCGGCCAGAAAGACTGATCGGCCACTTCGTTGAGCGCGATCACCATGATCTCGGCCGACAGGATGAAGTCCGTGCGGATCGCGCCGGTGATCATGTACTTCTCGGCGTCGCCACCCGTCGCCGTGGTGGGCTGGTCGTCGGCGTCGTGCCCGCCGTGGCCCATGAACCGTCCCCAGACCTTCTCGGCGCCTTCGAAGCAGAGGTAGGTGGCGCCCAGCATCAGGATCGGCGTCAGCAGGAACGGCGCGAACTGGCTGAGCAGCAAGGCCGCGGGCAGGATGAACAGGATCTTGTTGCGTAGCGAGCCGATCGCGATGCGCTTGATCACCGGCAGCTCACGATCCGCGGTGATGCCGTGGACGTATTGCGGCGTTACCGCGGTGTCGTCGATCACCACACCGGCGGCCTTCGCGGTCGCCTTGCCGGTTGCGGCGCCGATGTCATCGATTGACGCGGCGGCGAGCCGTGCCAGCGCGGCAATGTCGTCGAGCAAACCGAACAGGCCGGCGCTCACTTTGTCATCCCCATGAGCGAGAAGGCTACCGGCCGCTACATGCCGATGAGTGACTCGATCCAGCCGCGGGCGAAGTACAGGATGAAGCCGGCGGCCACGATCCACAGCAGCGGGCTGACCTCGCGGGCCTTGCCCGCGGCCGACCGCAGCACGGCCCAGGCCACGAAGCCGACGCCGATGCCATTGGCAATCGAATAGCTGAACGCCATCGTGGCCACGGTGAGCACCACGGGCAGCGCCACCGAGAACTCCGTCAGATCGATGTGACGCAGCTGCGAGACCATCATCGCGCCGACGATCACCAGCGCTGCGGCGGCGACCTCGGTGGGCACGATCGAAGCCAGCGGGGCGACGAACATGGCCGCCAGGAACAGCGCGCCGGTGATGAGGTTGGCGAACCCGGTGCGGGAACCCTCCTCGATGCCGGCCCCGGACTCGATGAAGACGGTGTTGGAGGACGCTGACGAGGAACCACCGACGACGGCGCCCGCGCCTTCGACGATCAGCGCCGATTTCAGGCGGGGGAAGTTGCCTTGGGAGTCGGACAGCCCGGCCTCCCGGGACAGCCCGGTCATGGTTCCCATGGCGTCGAAGAAATTGGCGAACACCAAGGTGAACACCAGCATGATCGCGGCCAGCGCACCGATCCGGCTGAAGGCGCCCAGGCTGACGTCGCCGACGAGGGAAAGGTCGGGCAGCGCGAACGGTGAGCCGGACAAGGTCGGCACCGACAACCCCCAACCGCCGTGTTTCTCTTGCGCTGAGCCGAGGTGCCAGATCGCCTCGACGATCACCGCCACCACAGTGCCCGTGACGAGACCGATCAGGATGCCGCCGCGCACCTTGCGGGCCACCAGCACGCCGGTGACCAGCAGGGTGAATACGAACACCACCGTGGGCACGGTGTCGATCGAGCCGGCGCCGCCGGTGCCGAGCCCAACCGGGGGCGAGGGCAGGCCGGTCGAGCCGACGAATCCGGCGTCGACCAATCCGATGAAGAGCTGTCTCTTATA
>MSTD01000003.1:0-33487 GCA_001942045.1 Mycolicibacterium porcinum | reverse complement strand
TGAACAGCCCGATGCCCGAGGTGATCGCGAGTTTGAGTTGCATGGGAACGGCATCGAACACCAGACGGCGGAACCCGCTGGCCGCCAGCGCCACGATGATCAGGCCGTCGATGACCACCAGACCCATGGCCTCGGGCCAGGTGACCGTACCCACCACGGTGGTGGCCAGAAACGAGTTGATGCCAAGGCCTGCGGCGAACGCGAACGGCAACCGGGCGATGACGCCGAACAGGATGGTCATCACGCCCGCCGCCAGACATGTGGTGGCCGAGACCTGCGCGAATTGCAGCTTGTTGCCCGCGACGTCGGCCGACCCGGAAAGGACAACCGGGTTCAGCACGATGATGTAGGCCATCGCGATGAAGGTGACCACGCCTCCGCGAATCTCGGAGAGGACCGTCGAACCACGGGTCGAGATCTCGAAGAAGCGATCGAGTCGATTCATAACCGATGAGCCTAAGGTGGGACCGGCCCAGTTTCGCGGCGTATCGATGATGTTTGCCGCGGAGTCAATATCGGGTTGTCGAACGGCAACAGCCGCAACCAGATTGGGTGACGGAAAATCGTTTGACCTCAACTTGGGTTGAGGTGTCATGCTGCGTGCATGACAGTTCGACGCGACCGGTGCGGTGTGGAAAACCGCCGCGAGCCCGGGGGTTATCCCCCTGGGGGGCCGGTGCGTCGCCGGATAGCTTCGAATGGCGAGCGTCTGAGGCAAGCGATATGAGCGGTGGCAGGAGCGGGGGCCATGCCGATGAGCACGGGTGTGCACGTGAGTAGTGACGATTGTCGCGCGGAACGGTTCGAGCGTGACGCGCTGCCGTTGGTGGATCAGCTCTTCGCGGCGGCGCGTCGCTACACGCGCAACGTGGCCGATGCCGAAGACCTCGTCCAGGAGACAATGGTCAAGGCGTACAGCAGTTTTCACACGTACCGTGACGGCACCAACATTCGGGCCTGGCTGTTCCGGATCCTGACCAACACGTGGATCAACTCGTATCGCACCGCGCAGCGCCGCCCGCAGGAGGTCTTCGCCGACGAACTCTCGGATGCGCAACTCGCCGAGGTGGCACAGCGGTACCCGCTCGGCGTGGTCTCGGCCGAACTGGCGGCGCTGGAATCGATGGGTGATGACGACGTGCGTGCCGCCATGCGGGCGTTGCCGGAATCGCAGGGCGTCGTCGTGTACTACGCCGACGTTGCGGGATTCCGGTACAAGGAGATTGCCGACATCCTGCAGATTCCGGTGGGGACGGTGATGTCCCGGCTGCACCGGGGACGCCGGGCACTGCGGGCGCGGCTGGTCGAAATGGCAGTCGCCCGAGGCTATCTGGACGGTCCGTCGCGCGACGGTACCGCGGCCTAGTCGCCGTACCCGTTCGCCCGAGCCGAGGGTTCACAGGAGCTGGACAGCAGACTCCCAGAATTTGGGCCCCAGCTGCGTTCCTGGTCACAGCGGTGTAATGTTCCACTCCGCTGTACATAGTTATTCGAACTAATTCGCCGATCGCCAGGGCGTCATCGCTTGAGGCGGGTTCGGGTAATCGTCGGGAGGTTCCGGTGAGTCCTGGTCGGGGTGCTCGTCGTGTGTTGAAACATGCGTGGATACCAGTAGTTCTGATTGTCGTACTGGCCGTGTCGGGTCTGGTCGTCTCGCGCCTGCACCGGATGTTCGGCTCGGAAGACCTCAATGCGAATGCCGGCGCCGGTATCGAGATCGTCCAGTTCAACCCCAAGGTGGTCTTGTACGAGGTGTACGGACCGCCCGGAACTTCCGCCGAGATCAGCTATTTCGATCCGGACGCCAATGTGCATTCGGTCAACGCGCCGCTGCCCTGGTCCGTCACCTTGTCCACCACGTTGCCGACCGTCAGCGCGAACCTGATGGCGCGCAGCGACAGTGAAAGCAGCGGCGACCACATCGGGTGCCGTGTCACCGTCAACGGCACTGTCCGCGAGGAGCAATCCGCCGATGGCGTCAACGCCCAGACCTACTGCCTGGTGAAGTCCGCATGACCATCTCCGCCACCTCGTCCCAGTCCACCGGTAAGCCGAAGCGGCCCGCCTTCCCCCACCTGCTCCGCATTCTGGCGTGGCCGATCGTCCTGATCTGGGTCGCGATCGCGGTCGTGGTGAATGTGATCGCCCCGCAGCTGGAGGTCGTCGGCGAATTGCACGCCGCGCCGATGGCGCCCGAGGACGCCCCGTCCATGCAGGCGATGAAGTTGATGGGCGCCAACTTCAAGGAGTTCAACTCCAACAGCACGATCATGGTCGTCGTCGAGGGCCAGGAGCCGCTGGGCCCGGACGCGCACCGGTACTACGACGAGATCATCCACAAACTGCAGCAGGATCCCGAGCACATCCAGCACATCCAGGACTTCTGGGGTGACACGCTGACCGCGGCCGGCGCGCAGAGCGCCGACGGCAAAGCGTCCTACGTGATGATCAACCTCGCCGGCGAGCAGGGCATGACGCTCGCCAACGAGGGCGTCGAAGCCGTCCGCAAGGTCATCGAGGAGACGAAGGCTCCGCCGGGGGTGCAGGCGTACGTCGCCGGGCCCGCCGCGCTGACCAACGATATGCACGTCATCGGCAACGCGAGCCTGGCCGAGATCACCTTGATCACTCTGGTCGCCATCGCGGCCATGCTGCTGGTGGTCTATCGCTCGATCAGGACCACGCTGATCCAGTTGTTCCTGACGTTCCTGGCGCTGCTGACCGCACGCGGCGTGGTGTCCGTGCTGGCGATGCACGACGTGTTCGGGTTGACCACCTTCGCGGGCAACATCCTGACCATGCTGGCGATCGCCGCTGCCACCGACTACGGCATCTTCATCTTCGGCCGGTATCGCGAAGACCGCGGCATGGGCCTGGACCGGGATGACTCCTACTACGCGACCTTCAAATCGGTTGCGCCCGTCATCGTGGGTTCCGGTCTGACCATCGCCGGAGCGACCTATTGCCTCAGCTTCGCGCGACTGCCCTACTTCTCCACGATGGGTGCCCCCGTCGCGATCGGCATGGTGGTGGTCGTGGTCATCTCGGTCACGCTCGGCCCGGCGGTGCTCTACCTGGGCAGCCGGGTCGGGTTGTACGAGTCCAAGCGGCCCCCGCAGAGCAAGTTCTGGCGCAAAGTCGGCACCGCGGTGGTGCGTTGGCCCGCACCGATTTTCGTGGCCAGCCTGTTCATCGTGCTGATCGGGGTGGTGGCCATCCCCGGGTACAAGCCGGCCTACAACGACCGGTACTACCTGCCCGACGACGCCCCGGTGAACGTCGGCTTCGCCGCTGCCGACCGGCACTTCTCCCAGGCCAGGATGAACCCCGACATTTTGATGGTCGAGTCCACCCATGACATGCGCAATCCCGCCGACATGCTTGTGCTGAACAAGATTTCGAGCAATGTGATGCACGCCGAAGGCATCGCGATGGTGCAGAGCATCACCCGGCCGCTGGGAATCCCCATCCAGCACAGCTCGATTCCGTTTCAGACCAGTATCTCCGGGCAGACCAGCAATATGAACCTGCCGTTCCAGCGCAAGCAACTCGAAGACCAGCTTCGGATGATCGACGCGACCAACACCTCGATCGACATCATGAAGCGGCAATACCAGCTCTCGCTCGAACAGACCCAGCTCACCCAGGACTCGGCGGCCAAGTCACAGGAACTGCTCGAGGTCACCAAGAAGATGCGCGACAACATCGCGAACTTCGACGACCAGTTCCGGCCCATGCGCAACTACTTCTACTGGGAACCGCACTGTTTCGACATCCCGATGTGCTCCGCGGCACGTTCGGTCTTCGACGCGCTCGACGGGATCGATGAACTGACCGACAAGACCTCGGCGGTCCAGGTCAACACCGACGAACTGGCCGACCTCGCACCGAAATTGACTGCGCTGCTGCCGCAGACGATCGCGTCGATGGAAACCAGCCGGGACCTCTCGCTGGCGTCGTACAACTCGCAGAAGGCCCTGATCGACCAGATGCAGGCGATGAACGACACCGCGCTGTCCATGGGTGCGGCGTTCGACGACGCCAAGAACGACGACCTGTTCTATCTGCCCCCGGAAGCCTTTACGAACCCCGATTTCGAGCGCGGCCTCAAGATGTTCCTGTCGCCGGACGGTAAGTCCGCCCGCATGTTCATCACCCACCAGACCGACCCGGCGACGGTGGACGGGATCGCACGAGTCGAATCCGAGCGCAAGGCTGCGCAGGAGGCTCTGAAGATGTCGTCACTGTCGGACGCCAAGATCTACCTCGGCGGCGTCGCGGCGACATACAAGGACATGTCCGACGGCGCCCGCTACGACCTGATGATCGCGGTGGTGTCGGCGCTGACGTTGATCTTCATGATCATGCTCATTTTGACGCGCAGTGCGGTGGCCGCGCTGACCATCGTGCTCACGGCCGGCAGTTCGATCGCCGCGTCGTTCGGCATCTCGGTGTTGTTGTGGCAGGACCTGTTCGGCATGCCGGTGCACTGGCTGGTCATGCTGATGTCGGTGATCATCCTGCTGGCGGTCGGATCGGATTACAACCTGCTGCTGGTATCCCGGTTCCAGGACGAGATCCACGCGGGCCTGAAGACCGGCATCATCCGGTCCATGGCCGGCACCGGCGGTGTGGTCACCTCGGCCGGGTTGGTGTTCGCGGCGACGATGGCCGGCATGATGGCGAGCAACCTGATTGTGCTGGCCCAGATGGGCTCGACCATTGCGATCGGCCTGCTGATCGACACCTTCATCGTGCGGTCACTGCTGATGCCGTCCATCGCGACCCTGCTCGGACGGTGGTTCTGGTGGCCGCAGGTGGTTTATCCCCGCGGGGACAACCACTTCCGCAAGCCGGCAGCGCGACGGGTGCCCCGCGAAGATGACGACGACACCGCGGCCATCCCGGTGCCTACGAGCTAGCTCTGGTCGGTCTCCAACCCTGGAGCCACTTACGCCGAGGATTACTGCTTGATAGTGGCTGGAATCCGAGACGTAGAGCATGTCTAGCCAATGGGAAGATGTTGTGGCAGGCCGTAATTAGCGGGCACGCGCGGCTTTCCACTGCCGGTAGGCGTCGGGCAGGCAGGCGGCGCAGGGGCGATAGCCCGCTGCCTCGGCGGTCGGCACGTCGGCGAAGAACACCCGGTGGCGCACGTAGCCGCCGACGGCGATGGCCCGCAATGCCGACGGGCAGTCGAGGCGACCGTAGATCTTGCTCGCCCGGTGTCCCCCAACGGTTCCCGGGGTGCTGTTGAGATAGGGGTGACCGTCGGCGCCGATCAGGGTGTAGCGCCTCATGCCGCGTCGTGGAACACCAGGCCCAGGGTGAATCTGGTCCCGGAACGGACGGTGGAGACGCCGTGGCGGATGGGGGCCGCCGACCAGCCCCGCACCGACTTGGCCGGTCGGTCGCGGGTAGTGAACACCAATCCGTGCCCATGGGGGATGACCGTGGCGGTGCCGCGCGACTGCGCACGGGGCCGTTGTTCGTAGAGGAGGAACTCACCACCGGTGTAGTCGACGTCGGGCTCGGTCAGGTTGATCACCACCTGCAGCGGGAAGATCAGCTCTCCGTAGAGGTCGCGGTGTAGCGCATTCCAGTCCCCGGCACCATATTTCAGCAGAATCGCCGTGGTCTTGGTCTGACCCGCTTCGTGGCACATCCGCAGCCAGTCGTCGAAGTCGTCGGGCCACGGGGCCTCCCGGCCGAGCCGGTCCCACCAGGTGCGGGCGATCGGCAGCAGGTGCGGGTACAGCGCCCGCTTCAGCGCGGTCACGGCCGGCGGATACGGCTGCCGGAAGTAGCGGTACTGACCTTCGCCGAATCGGTAGCGGCTCATGTCGATCGTCGACCGGAACCGGGCCACATCGGGGTAGAGCGCGACGAGGTCGGCGGCCTCTCCCGGAGTCAGCAGCGGCCCGGTCAACGCGCAACCCGTGGTGTCGAGTTCGTCGCCGACACCACTCCAGTCGGTGGCGTCCACCCGCCGCTGCCAGGGGTCCGCCCCGCTCATGCCGCGGCCTCCAGGTCGAGCAGCAGCCGCTTGGCCTCCGCGCCGCCGAGGTAGCCGCCCATCGCTCCGTCGCTGCGGACTACCCGGTGGCAGGGAATCACCACGGGCAGAGGGTTTTTCGCACAGGCCGTGCCCACGGCGCGGACGGCCTTGGGGCTGCCGGCCAGGGCTGCGACCGTCGCGTAGCTTGCGGTCTGCCCATAGTCGATCTCGGGCAGGTGATGCAGCACCGTGCTGCGGAACCCGGCCGCGAGCCGCCAGTCCAGGGGGAGGTCGAAGCTGCGCCGGGCCCCGGCGAAGTACTCATCGAGTTCCCGGGCCACGGCGTCGAGGCGGGCAGGGGCGTGCAGGATGCGCGGGCTGACCTCATCGGCGAGATGCTGCAGCACGGCGTCGTGATCCTCGCGGGCGTAGGCCACGCGAAGCAGGCCCTGCTCGGTGGCCGCCAGCAGCAGCGGACCGACCGGGCTGTCGATGATGCGGTACGCGATGTCGAGGAGACCGTCCCGCTGGGCCGCGGCCGCGAGTCGGTCGTGCAGTTCGGCCAGTTTGCCGGGGCCGGGTTCGGTGGTTCGGGCCAGGTCGCCGACGATGCTGTCGTCAGTCATGGGTCTCTCCGTTCTCGGCCGAGTCGGTGCTTTCGTTGAGGTAGGTGCGTCGCAGCGTGGCGATGCCGTCGCTGGAGGCGCGGCGTGCGGCCGCAGCGCTGCCGCCGAGGATTTCGGCGATCTCGTCGTAGGGCAGGCCGGCCAGGTAGTGGTAGGCGACCGCGTGTTTCTGTTTGTGCGGAAGCCGGTCCACCGCGGCGGCCAGGTCGGCGAAGTTCTCGGTGCCCCCGGCGCTCGGCTTTTCGGGGACGACATCGGTCGGAATCGGTTGGCGCGTCCGGGTCCGGGTGATGTCGACGGCTTTGCGGTGTGCGACGGTGACCAGCCAGGCCTCGAAATTGGTGTCGGCGGGGAGGTCAGGGTAGGCCTTCAGCGCCGCCAGGAACGTTTCCGACCAGGCGTCATCGGCGTCGTGTGCGCCGACGACGGCACAACACACCCGAAAGACCGTGGGACCGTGGTCGCGAACCACGGTCTCGAACGGCGGTTTGGCATTCACACCCTGTAGACGCTCCGTGGCCGAGTTTTGTGAGGTCTCCATCGTGAGTGATTTCTGCCGGCGATGTCGCGTGAACTCCGTGCGGGATCAGATCGGGAGCGGAAGCAGCGCGTCCTGAAACGGTGCCCCGACCGACCGGCAGTTGTGGCTGTGTTCGAGATCGAGCAGGAAGCGCTTACGGGCGAGGCCGCCGGCGTAGCCGGTCAACTTGCCTCCTGAGCCCACCACCCGATGGCACGGCACGATGATCGACACGGGGTTGCGTCCGACCGCGGCGCCGACCTGCTGGGCGGTGACGGGACCGCCGATCTTCGCGACCAGTTCTCCGTAGCTGACCGTGCTGCCGTATGGGATGCGGGCGATCAGTTGCCAGACCGCTCGCTGGAACGGGTCTCCGTGCACGCTGAGTGGTAGCGCGAAGTCGCGTCGCCGCCCGGCCAGGAATTCGCTGAGTTGGGCGATCGTGTCGTCGAAGCCTCCGTCGTCCCTGGGACCGAACGTGTGCTGGGCCGGCCGGTACCAGTGACGTGGGAAGTACAAGCCCCGCAGTCCGCGCTCGTCGCGGACGACCGTGAGGTCCCCGAGTTCGGTGGCGATCACCGAATGCCATGTGTTCATACCGAGTAGACGCCGGTGCGGATCGCAATGTGAGGTGCCGGAACGAGCAATGTCGGGCGCAGCCCTGCCTTTACAAATGGTCAAAGAAGTGTCACGGTGTCGGGATGGACTTCTCCCACGTCGAGCTCTCCGAGGAGGATCAGGCCTTCCGCGACGAGTTGCGGGCGTTCCTGTCCCGGGTCGTCACCGACGAGGTGATCGAGCGCGACCGTGAGACCGGCGAGAACTTCGACGAGACAGTGCATCTGGCCTTGGGCAAGGCTGGGTATCTGGCCGGCGATTATCAGGCCGAGGCCGACGGGGGATTCAGCGCGGTCCGGCGCCGGATCTGGGAACTGGAGATCGCGCGGGCCCACACGCCGTGGTTCCACTGGGGAACCACCGCGATGGTCGCCCACACGGTGGAGAAGTTCGCCTCGGCCGAGCTTCTCGATGAGGTGCTGCCGGGCGTCCTCGACGGAAGCCTGCGGCTGTGCCTGGGATACACCGAACCCGAGGGCGGATCCGATGTCGCGACCTGCAAGACCCGTGCGGTGCGGGACGGCGACAGCTGGGTGATCAACGGCTCCAAGATGTTCACCTCGAACGCGCACAACGCCCAGTACGTGTTCCTGCTGACCAACACCGACCCGGCCGCCCCGAAGCACAAGAGCCTCACCATGTTCCTGGTGCCGCTGGATTCCGATGGCGTCGAGATCCAGCCGATCCGCACCGTCGACGGCGACCGCACCAACATCACCTATTACAGCGACGTCCGGGTCGGCGACCGGTATCGGATCGGTGAGGTCAACGGTGGCTGGACGGTGCTCCGTGGGGCCCTCGAACTCGAGCACGGCACGTTCGAACGAGAGACCCGCGGCCTGCAGAAGCTCGCCACCATGACCGAGCACATCAACCTGATGGCCGAAGCCGTCGACCGCGTGGCGGCTGTCGCCCCCGACGACGCCGCGTCGCGTTACCGGCTGGGCCGGGGCATCGCCCGGTTGGAAGCCGCGATGAGCAGCCCCGACATGTACGGGCGCGTGGCGATCGCCCAGACCATGCGTGATGTTTCCCCGGATCTCATGGATATCGTCGGATCGGCGGGGGCATTGCCCGTCGGGACGCCCGGCGCGGCTGACGACGGGGCCGCCGAGTACATCTTCCGGCTGGCCGGCCCGACCGGCATCTACGGCGGCACCCTTGAGGTGTTCCGCAACATGATCGCGCAGCAGGCCCTTGGCTTGGGCCGGCCGAACTACTCGCCGGCAAAGTGAGGGTCACGGCGTCAGTACGCTGGCCGGGTGCATCCCTTCGACAAGGCCCTTGAGCTTAAGCTTGCCGGTGACGATCGGTGGCGTGGTCGCACGATCGCCGAGTGGGCGAACATGGTCGGTCCGTTCGGCGGCATCACCGCCGCCACTCTGGTGCGGGCAGTCGAACTGCATCCGCAACGACATGGCCAGCCGATCGCGCTGACCGTCAACTATCTGGCGCCGATCGCCGACGGCGAGTTCGAGATTCTGACGCGGGTCGTCAAGACTAACCGGTCGAACCAGCACTGGATCGTCGAACTGAGCCAGGACGGCGACATCAAGACCACTGCGACGGCCATCTTCGGCCTGCGGCGCGACACCTGGGCCGACACGGAGGTGGCGCCGCCTCCGGCCCCGGCTGCCGAGGACGTCGCGGCGTCTGCGCCGCCGTTCGGCGTGGTCTGGTTCGACAATTACGAGATGCGATTCGTCGACGGTGCCATGCCTGACGACGGCGCGGAATCCGGCTCGTCGACCACCACGCTGTGGGTGCGTAACAATCCTTCCAGGGCAATGGATTTCGCCGCGCTGGCCGCGGTGAGCGACATCTTCTACCCGCGGGTGTTCCTGCGTCAGGGGCAGTTCGTGCCGGCCGGGACGGTGTCGATCACGACGTACTTCCATGCCGATGACGAGCAACTCAAAGTTCAGGGCGACGACTTCGTGCTCGCCACCGCGCGGGCACAACGGTTTTCGCGTGGCTACTTCGACCAGACCGCGCACCTCTGGGGTCGCGACGCCACTCTGCTCGCCACCAGCCACCAGATCGTCTATTTCAAGGGCTGAGGATTTTCCGGGGCCGACTGCAGGGCGATCCACGCGCTCACCCGGGTCTGTGGATCGTCGAGCCTGCCGGGCAGCACTGCCTCGATCGCCGCGAGGCGGTTGCGCACGGTGTTGCGGTGCAGTCCGAGCTCCTCGGCGACCTTGAGCCGCGAGCCGTGGTGGCGCAGGAAGCAGCGCAGGATCTCCAGCTGCTCGGAATCGAGCCCGCGCAACCAGGATTCGGCGAAGGCCACGGCTTTCTCGGGGTCGATCAGCCCGAGGGGGCCATTGTCGATCACCTGGTCCCAGACCACCACCCCGGACACGTCGGTGGCCTGGGCGAGCGCCAAACCGGCCGTACGATAGCCGGCCGCGCCGTCGCTGGTCGGCACCGCGTTGCCGACCCCAACCTGCAATCCGTCGTCGGCCAGCCCGGTTCCGGTGGGCTCGGCCTGTGCGGGTTCGGTGACAGCGCACAATTCGCCGGCGTACACCCCGGCCAGGATGCCGCGCCGGTCCAGCGAAGCCGCCGCGTTCTCGATGGCGGATGCGTCTCCGGTAGCCCGCAGGAAGCGGATGTGCCTCGGCAGTTCGGCCGTAGGCTGGTCCACCTCCAGAACTAATTGTGCTGTACGGTCATCGCTTTCGGCGAGCAGCTCCAAGGCGCGGCTGCGCAGGTGCTGGCGGGTGGAGGCGCGGCTGCGATCCTGCTCGTCGATCAGCCCCAGCAGGGCGACCGCGGTCGTCACCGCCTGGCGCTGACTTTCCGATGCCCTGGCCGGCACCAACGCCGCCAGGTAGGCCGACGCCCGGCCGCGCAGCCCGATCGGGTGCACTGATACCGAGTGCGTCGGATTGGACTGTCCCGCAGCCGAACGCAATCCGTGCGCCTGCAACCGTTTGACGTCGTCGGCCACCTCGTCCAGCGGGAAATCCTTGCGGCGGGCGCCGACCGGACCCGTCACCACCCGGCCGTCCGGATTCATCAGACACGTCGCGCCGTCGAGTGCGGTGGCCAGCGCGCTGATCACCGCCACGGCAGGATCCGGTTTGGCCGCAGCCGAGATGAGCTTGCGCTGTGTCTGCAGTGATTCGCGCGTCGAGGTGGATTCCTGTTCCTCGAGCAGATGCGCGACGTGTCGGCTGATCGCGACGAACGTGGTGCGGCGCGGCACCTCGAACAGGTTCACCTGATGCCTTCGGCAGGCATCGGCGAGCGGCGCCGGCGTCTCGGCGTGGGTGAGGCCGACGGCGAAGCCCACCGCGGCCACCCCGGCGTCGGCCAGCCTGCGCACGTACCCGTCCCACTCGTCGTCCCAGGAGCCCGTTTCCAGGCCGGTGGTCAGCAGGATCTCGCCGCCTTCGAGGAACGGCCCCGGATCGGCGAGCTCGCTCGTGGCCACCCAGCGGACCGGTGCGTCGCGATGGCACACCTCGACGGGGAGCAAGCCGAGCGTGCTCACATCCAGGACGTCGCCGAGGAGAACCATGCTGACAGTTTTGCACAGTTCGGTCTGTCTATTTGTGCAGTTATGACCTGACGGCAAGGCCCGCGGTTGCCTAGCGTGAGGACAACCAACCGCCAGCAGCAGGAGGAACACGTGACCATCGCTGAGATCGCAGGTGGCGCCGTCACCCAGGAACGCCGGCTCGTCACCGCCATTCCGGGCCCGATCTCGCAAGAGATGCAGGCACGTAAGACCGCGGCCGTGGCCGGCGGCGTGGGGACCACCCTGCCCGTCTACGTGGTCGCGGCGGGCGGCGGAATCCTCGTCGACGCCGATGGCAACCAGCTCATCGACTTCGGCTCCGGCATCGCCGTGACCACGGTCGGCAACAGCGCGCCCGCCGTCGTCGAGGCGGTCACCGAACAGGTGGCCGCGTTCACCCACACGTGTTTCATGGTCACGCCGTACGAGGGTTATGTGCGCGTCGCCGAGGAGCTCAACCGGCTCACCCCCGGCGACCACGAGAAGCGCAGCGTGCTGTTCAACTCCGGCGCCGAGGCGGTCGAGAACGCCGTCAAGATCGCCCGCGCCCACACTCGCCGGCAGGCCGTCGTGGTGTTCGACCACGCCTACCACGGTCGCACCAACCTGACCATGGCGATGACTGCCAAGAACCAGCCGTACAAGAACGGGTTCGGGCCGTTCGCCGGTGAGGTCTACCGGGTGCCCACCTCGTTCCCGTTCCGTGACGGCGAGACCGACGGCGCTGCCGCGGCCGCTCGCGCGCTCGATCTGATCGACAAGCAGGTCGGCGCCGACAACGTCGCCGCCGTGGTGATCGAACCCATCCAGGGCGAGGGCGGATTCATCGTCCCCGCACCGGGATTCCTGCGCGCGCTGCAGAACTGGTGCACCGCCAACGGTGCGGTCTTCGTCGCCGACGAGGTGCAGTCGGGCTTCGCCCGCACCGGTGCGATGTTCGCGGTCGAGCACGACGGCGTCGTGCCGGATCTGATCGTCACCGCCAAGGGCATCGCGGGCGGCCTGCCGCTGTCGGCGGTCACCGGCCGCGCCGAGATCATGGACGCGCCGCACGCAGGCGGACTCGGCGGCACCTACGGCGGCAACCCGATCGCGTGCGCCGCCGCGCTCGCGGTCATCGACACCATCGAGCGTGAGGGACTTCTCGCCCGCGCGGTGGAGATCGAGAAGACCATGATCAGCCGGCTCAAGGCGATCGCCGCCGAGGATTCCCGGATCGGCGAGGTCCGCGGCCGCGGCGCCATGATCGCCCTCGAACTGGTCAAGGCCGGCACCACCGAGCCCGACGCCGACCTGGCCAAGCAGGTCTCGGCCGCCGCACACGCCCAGGGCCTGGTGGTCCTGACCTGCGGCACCTACGGCAACGTGCTGCGGTTCCTGCCGCCGCTGTCGATGCCGGATCACCTGCTCGAGGAGGGGCTGGACATCCTGGCCGCCATCTTCGCCGAGACCCGCTGACTGGCACCGATCGCAAGGAGACGCTCGTGAACACGCAGAACGCGATCGCCGAACTCGACGCCAAGCACGGCATCCTGATCGACGGACAGGCCCGCGGTGCCGCCTCGACGTTCGAGGTGTACGACCCGGCCACCGGTCTGACCATCGCCGAGGTCGCCGACGGCACCGTTGCGGAGGCCCGCTCGGCGGTCGACGCCGCGCACCGGGCGTTCGGTGACTGGGCCGGGACCAGCCCGCGGACACGCAGCGACATCCTGCGCCGGGTGTTCGATCTGATGATCGCCGACACCGAGCGGCTGGCGGCGCTGATCTGCGCGGAGAACGGCAAGTCTCTGGCCGATGCCCGCGCCGAGGTGGGCTACGCAGCCGAATTCTTCCGCTGGTTCTCCGAGGAGGCGGTGCGGACCGACGGCGCCTACGGGATCAGTCCCGCGGGCGGCACCCGCACGCTGGTCACCCACAAGCCGGTCGGGGTGGCGGCGCTGGTGACGCCGTGGAACTTCCCGGCGGCGATGGCGACCCGCAAGATCGCCCCGGCCTTGGCCGCGGGCTGCACGGTGGTGCTCAAGCCGGCTGCCGAGACGCCGCTGACGGCCTTGGCGATCGCCGGAATCCTCACGGCCGCAGGTGTTCCCGATGGTGTGGTGAATATGGTGCCCACCACCGATGCCGCCGCCGTGGTCGAGAACTGGCTCAGCGACGACCGGGTCCGCAAGGTGTCCTTCACCGGTTCCACCGGCGTCGGCCGGATCCTGCTCAAGCAGGCCGCCGACCGGATCGTCAACGCCAGCATGGAACTCGGCGGCAACGCCCCGTTCGTCGTGACGGCTGATGCCGACGTCAAGGCGGCCATCGCGGGCGCGATGGTGGCCAAGTTCCGGGGCGGCGGCCAGGCTTGCACCGCGGCCAACCGGTTCTACGTGCATGCCTCGGTCGCCGACGAGTTCGTCGCAGGTTTCGCCGCCGAGGTGGCGGCACTGCGGGTCGGCCCGGCGTCGGACCCGGCGTCCCAGATCGGGCCCCTGGTCAGTGAGCGTGCCGCCCAGCGAGTGACGGCCGCCATCGATGCCGCGGTGGCCGACGGTGCCGTGATCGCCGCGCAGGCACCCACCCCGGCCGAGGGCTGGTTCGTCGCGCCCACGCTGCTGACCGGGGTTGCCCCGGATGCCGCGATCCTTGCCGACGAAATCTTCGGGCCCGTCGCGCCGGTCGTGGTGTGGGAGGACGAGGACGATCTCCTGCGGTGGGTCAACGACACCGAATATGGTTTGGCGGCCTATGTTTACGCCGGGCGACTGCAGGACGCGGTGCGGCTCGCGGAATCCTTCGACGCCGGGATGGTCGGTATCAACCGGGGCATCGTGTCCGATCCGTCGACCCCGTTCGGCGGGATGAAGCAGAGCGGTCTCGGTCGCGAAGGCGCGCGTGAAGGCCTGCACGAGTTCCAGGAGACGCAGTACTTCAGCGTGGCATTCGACTGAGCGGCACGCTCAGAACGGCGCCGAGTGCTGCATCAGGCTCAACATCAGCACGATCATGCACAGCAGCGAAGTGAACATGATCAAACTCATCACGACGACCACGAGCCACATGGTGCAGCGCTGCTTGCCGCGGGCGAGCTTCGCGAGCCGCTCGTCGTGCATGAGTTCATCTGCGACGAAGGCGAACTCGACACGGGCCAGTTCAGCATCGTCGGCAGGTGCGCCCGAGGAGATTTCGCGAAGGCGCGCCGCCGCGATGCCCACACCGACCCCGGCGAACCGCCGGCTCATGTGACGTGCCTGTCTGCGGGTGAGACGGTGATCGAACGCATCCATCGAATGCGGCCACTGTCCCCATCCGCTATGAGCGTTCGACGGGGTCGTCATAACCCATTCAGTTTAGTTCTGCTGGGCCGTGCGGCGATAGCGTAATCGCCGCCAGAATCGGCGTGCGGCGTCGACGGGTACCAGCACGGCGCGCCAGGCGCCGGATTGCCATGACGGCCCGACCCCGACGAAGGTGACCGTCGCGCCGTCTGTCCGGCCCTGTGGTCCGGGGAGCAATCGGACGATTGCCCGGGCCACCACGAGCTGTCCGTCTTTCCGGAGGGCAGGGACGCCCAGGGTCTCCTGGCCCATGCGTCCGCGCTCCATGGCGCGGTCGAAGCCCCACCAGTGCAGCGGGCGAAGTGCGGGCGGAATGACGATGTCCAGGCTGTGCCCCAGCGCATCGTCGGCGGTATAGCCCAGCGTCTCGGTCGCGGCATCCCCCCACTGCTGGATGACGCCGCGGCGATCCACTGTCACCGTGGCGCGCCGGTCGGCACCCGTCGCCTCGGACACGTCCATGGAGGTGACACGATTGAGGTGGTCGACGGGTTCACCCGATTTCCCTGCGCGAGTTGGTGAACCGTGAGCGGCCCCGGTGCGTGAATGAAGTATGACCGTCCAACAGCCCGGGGCGGACATGGACCCCGATGCGGTGTGGTCACCTGCGCTGGCGCGCGGGTTGATCCGTGAAGAAGCGATGCGCACCATGAACCATCGCGATGGTTACACCGACCTGCTCGGTTCAGGCCCGCCAGAACGACACACACTCGTGCAACGCGCGATGCAAAGCCCGTTCGTGGCCGCCATTTACGAGCGGCTGTGGCGGCCGGTGATGGTCGCGGCGTTGAGCCTGCACGGCATCTCGGTCGCAAGTGAGCGGGAAAGAGCGGTCGCTGCACTACATCTCGGCGGTGCGCAGCGGGTGCTCGACGTGGCGTGCGGCCCGGGGAACTTCACGGCCTTCTTCGCGGAGAAACTCACCGGCGACGGGTTCGCCATCGGGCTGGACAACTCGCGACCGATGATCGAACGGGCGGTCCGCGACAACAGCCATGCCCGCGCGGTCTACATGCGGGCCGATGCTCTCCGGCTGCCCTTCGACGACGGCGTCTTCGATGTGGTGTTCTGTTCTGCCGCATTGCATCTGGTGCCAGACCCGAGCGGCGTGCTGCGTGAGATGGTACGGGTGCTCGCGCCGAACGGGCAGGTCGCGGTGATGACGACCTATGGTCGCGAGAGCTTCCTGGTGCGTAAGCCGCTTGAGTTCGGTGCCAGGATCTGCGGCGTACGGGTGTTCGATCGTGGCACGCTTCCGAGGTTGTTCGACGAGGCCGGGTTGATCGGTATCGATCAGCAGGTGCGTGGAATCTCCCAGTTCGTCACCGCGAGTAGACCGTTCAGCGGATCGTCCGGTGCACGTCGCGCGTTACCTCGCCGCCCTCCTGGGCGATCCACGGTCCTTCGATGGAGGGGTCGATGATCCCGTCCTCCAGCCAGGTGTGGCGGCCGGCGAGAACGTCATGCGCCAGGGCGCGGTCGGGGTCGTCACTGTTGTCCCAGAGCTGGGTGAACAGTTGCTCGGCGCGCACACGGGATTGACGGCAGAACGCGTCGGCGAGCGCCACGGCGGAGTCCGGTGCGTCGCTGCGGGCCCGGACGCAGGCCGCAGTCATCGCGAACAACTCCGCCCCGATATCGACGATCCGGCCGAGGAAGCGTTGCTTGTACTCCAGCCTGCCCTGCCACCGCGACATCGCGTAGAAGGAGCTGCGAGCGAGTTTGCGGCTGGCCCTCTCGACATAGCGCAGGTGCTCGGCCAGCGGGCCGAATTCGGTGAAGGACGTTGGTAACTGGCCTTTTCCGGTGACCAGGGTGGGCAGCCATCGCGCATAGAACTTGCCGGCCTCAGCGGCCGCCTTCGCCTTGTGTTTGAGGTCGGTGTCGGGGTCGATGATGTCTCCGGCCACCGAGAGGTGCGCGTCCACCGCCTCACGGGCCAGCATCAGATGCATGATCTCGGTGGAGCCTTCGAAGATCCGGTTGATCCGCATGTCGCGCAGGATCTGCTCGACGGGCACACCGCGTTCCCCGCGGGCGGCCAGTGACTCGGCGGTCTCGAAGCCACGGCCGCCACGAATCTGCACCAACTCATCGGCGATCAGCCACGTCATCTCCGAGCCGTAGAGCTTGGCCAGGGCAGCCTCGATCCGGATGTCGGTGCGGCCGGCATCGGCGAGCTCACTGGCCAGTTCGACCATCGACTCGATGCCGTAGGCGGTGGCCGCGATGAACGCCACCTTGCCGGCCACCGCGTCGTGCTCACCGACCGGCCGACCCCACTGCACGCGTTCCTTGGACCATTCCCGGGCGATCTTCAGGCACCATTTCGACGTTCCGGTGCACACGGCCGGCAGCGACAGGCGGCCCACGTTGAGTGTGGTCAGCGCGATCTTCAGGCCTTCACCTTCTCTGCCGATCCGGTTCGCGGCGGGTACCCGCACATCGGTCAGCTTGGTCAGGCCGTTCTCGATCCCGCGGAGACCCATGAACGCGTTGCGATTGGTGACGACGATGCCGGGCGTATCGGCCTCGACGACGAATGCGGTGATCCCGCCCTTGTGTCCTTCGCCCGCGGGCACCTGGGCCATCACCACCAGCAGGTCGGCGATGACGCCGTTGGTGGTCCACAGTTTGACGCCGTTGAGGAGGTAGTCGTCGCCGTCGGGGGTGGCGGTGGCGTGCAGCCGGGCCGGGTCACTGCCGACATCCGGTTCGGTGAGCAGGAACGCGCTGATCTCCCGCGTGCACCGGGGCAACCAGGTGCGCTTCTGCTCGGCGGTCCCGAACATGGACACCGGCTGCGGTACCCCGATCGACTGGTGCGCGGACAGCAGTGCTCCGAGCGCCGGGTGTACCGAGCCCACCAGGGCGAGTGCCTTGTTGTAGTAGGCCTGCGACAGCCCGAGCCCGTCGTATTCGGTGGAGATCTTCATGCCGAACGCGCCGAGTTCCTTCAATCCCCGGATCACCTGGTCCGGGATCTGGGCGTCACGTTCGATGACCGCGGCGTCGATCTGTGTCTCGCAGAACTCCCGCAGCGTGGAAAGGAATGCCTCGCCCCGCTCCGTCGTCTCGGCCGAACCCCGCGGGTGCGGATGGACCAGATCCAACCGCAATCTGCCGAGGAACAATTCTTTGCCGAAGCTGGGCTGGTGCCACTGCGTTTCCCGCGCCTGCTCGGCGACCTGCCTGGCCTGTCGTTCGTTGACTTCTCCGGTAGCGGTCATCGCCGGCCTCCATGCGTCGGTTCGCTGGTGGCATACCCGCCCCGATTTTCGCCGAAACGGTATTCCGGCAGGCCGGCTCTCGAACTTCTTCTGCCGGAATGCCGTTTCGGCGAGGGAGCGGGGGACCGGTAGCGTCTCGCTACACTTACCGTAAGTCCAACGGTTAGGAGCCGCGTTGATCAAGGTCATGCAGGGCGTGCGAGTGCTCGAGGTTGCGCAGTTCACGTTCGTACCGGCGGCCGGGGCCATCCTCGCCGACTGGGGTGCCGACGTCATCAAGGTCGAGCACCCGGTGCGCGGCGACACTCAGCGGGGATTCATCAACATGGGTGGGTTCCAACTCGACCCGAACCGGCATCCCCTCATCGAGCACCCCAACCGTGGCAAGCGCAGCGTCGGCATCGACGTGTCGACCCCGGGCGGTCAGGAGGTGCTCTACGAGATCGCCAAGACGGCCGACGTCTTCCTGACCAATTACCTTCCCGCCCAACGGCAGAAGAACAAGTTCGACGTCGAGCACATCCGGGCGGTCAACCCGGACATCATCTACGCCCGCGGCAGCGCCTACGGCGACAAAGGACCCGAGCGCGACACCGGCGGCTTCGACGGCACGGCGTTCTGGACTCGCAGTGGCGTCGGCCATGCCCTCACTCCGGAGGCGATCAACGGGGCGCTGTCCCAGGGCATTCCGGCCTTCGGTGACTCGATCGGCGGGATGAACATCGCCGGCGGTATCGCGGCGGCGCTGTTCCACCGGGAGCGGACCGGGGAAACCGCCGAGATCGACGTCTCGCTGCTGAGCACCGCGTGGTGGGCGGCCGGGGCCAGCGTCACCCAGGGCATGGAGACCGGTGAGACGATGCGCTCGCTGATGCCCGACGACGCCACGTCGGTGAACCCGTTCATGGCCAACTACCGGACGTCGGACGGCGGCACCATCAACCTGTGCATCGTCAGCCCGACCGGCTACATCCGCGACGCCTTCGAACACCTCGGCCTGCCCGAGCTCGCCGACGATCCGCGGTTCTCGGATGTGCTGCCGCTGATCGAGAATGCTTCGGAAGGCGTCGAACTCATTGCGAAGGCGATCGCCAGCAAGCCGTTCGAATACTGGCGGCAGCACCTCAAGACCATGAAGGGCCAGTGGGCGCCGTTCCAGAGCCTGGTCGACCTGGCGACCGATGACCAGGCCGTGGCCAACGACATGATCGTCGAGGTGGAGGCCGGCGACGGCGGCAAGCCGTTCAAAGTGGTGCGTGGGCCCGTGCAGTTCAACCACGAGCCGCTGGAGACCACCCGCGCACCCCAGGCCTCCGAACACACCGAGATCGTGCTGATGGAGCTCGGCCTCGACTGGGACCGGATCGAAGAACTCAAGGACTCGGGCGCGATCGCCTGAGCGCGGGGCTTGGGCCTGGCCTGGTCCGGGCGCAGCGCCGTTTTCTACGCCGTGGTCGTTCGCCAGCCGCGACCGCAGCCCTCACGTCGAAAGTGGCGCACGGTCGCAGCGAAACCCGTGGGCCGCGCAGCGCCGTTTTCTACGCCACGGTCGTTCGCCAGCCGCGACCACAGCCCTCACGTCGAAAGCGGCGCACGGCCGCGGCAATCACGGCGGCGAAACTCCGCAATCCCGGCGCGATCGTGCGGGCTAGTTACACCCGCCCGCGTGAACCCACCGGCCGTTGTAGCCGATGCATCCGCTGACGTTCGCGCCCGGCGGAGGCGGTGGCGGATCCTCGGGCAGCGGCGCGTAGTACGTCGGCGGCGGCACGTAGGGGGAGACCGCGTCGGCGATGTTGACGCAACCGCCCACCGAGATGCGGCGCCCGGCGCTCGCGCACACGTCGGCGTTGGCGGTCCCGGCCGGCGCGGCCAGCACGATGGCGCCGGGCAGCGCGGTGAAGGCAAGCGCGACGGTGGCGGCGCGCAGCCACGATGATCGGGGCTTCGAGGCGTACATCATTGTCCTAACGGCTGGTCAGGTGCCTTGATACCGCACCGGGCTCGGAAGTCGGTGAGCGGTTGACGGATCCCGGCGAGGTCGGCGTGGGCCTGCGGGTTGGCGTCGAAGTAGACGCGCGTGGCCTCCGGAGTGTCCTCGTCGGGACGGCTGCGCAGGCTTGTGTAGAAGTCGTTGACGTCGGGATGCGTGAACAGATACGACGACGTCGCGGCGGCGACCCCGGAGGCGATGCCGGCGAGGTCGGCGGCCGTGCAGTTGGGCGGGCGCGGCGGCGGCTCGGCGGCCGCGGTCACCGGGCTGAACAAGGCGACGGCAACCCCGAGGGCACCGGCCGCGACAGCGGGCACCACTCCGTAGCGCACGGTGGTCAGTGTGCGGGACACAGCGGGACTCCTTCCCGAGGTGGGCAGGTGCCGAATGCATCGCCCGGCGGGCCGAACATTAGCAGGCGGGACGGGATGTGCGCGACGAATCCTTCGCTCGGCAAGGACGTGGTTTGGCTTGGCAGGCCGGTGTTTAGGGCCGCACCGGCGAGCCGACCCGGGCGTGGCGATAGGCCGTCGGGGTGGTGCCGAACCAGCGTTTGCAGGACCGGGTGAGGACGCTCTGCTCGGCGTAGCCGAGTTGGTGGCACAGCTGGTCGAGCCCGAGATCGGTGTCGAGCAGCAGGCGTTGGGCGACCTCGCGACGGGTCTGGTCGACCAGGTCGGCGAACGTGGCGTCCTCGGCACGCAGTCGCCGTTGCAGGGCCTTGGGGTGCAGGCCGATGTGGCGCGCGATGTCGGTCAGGCCGATGGCGCCGGTCGGCAGGAGTTGGCGCACCAGGCTGCGCACCAGCTGGCTGGTCGCCGGGTTGGACTCACCCATCACCTGGGCGAGGTAATCGACCGCGGTCCGGTGGGCGAGTTGATCGGTGGGCAGCGGCCGCTGCAGGTCGGTGGTGCGCAGGGTGAAGCCGGCGACCGGTTCGAAAAAGCTGGGCGGGCAGCCGAAGTAGCTCTGATAGTCGTCCGCGGAGGTCAGCGCGGGATGGGGTAGGTGCACCGCGACGGGACGGTAGGCGGGACCGAGGAACAGGCGTAGCACCTGCAGCGTGACTCCGAGCGACAGTTCGATCGCTTGCGCTTGGGGTGGTGATGGGTCCAGGACGTACTCGAATTCGAAGCGCCGCAGGTCCGGGTCGAGGTGGGTGGTCATCCGTGCGGTGATCGACGGACTGTAGGCCGCCATGAACTTGTCGAAGATGACGAAGGCTTCGGCGACGGTGGCCGCGTTTCGGCCCGCCAGCCCGACCGGGCCGAGGATGTCGATGCCCTGACGCAGGGCCAAACGTCGTCCGAAATCCGGGGTTTCGAGCGCGGCGGCCGTGTCTTCGAGCATCTGCGCGCCGTTGGGCAGGGAGATGAACCGGTCATGGCGACCGACGTCGTCGTAGGGGATGTGGGCGGCGGCGACCAGGGCGCGACTATCCCCGCCGAGTTCGGTGACGAGCTGGTGAAAATTCGTGAGTGCCGTCCCGCGAATCACGGCCATGTCCCACAATGTCAAAGATTTGTCCTGGAATGTCAAGACAGACGCTGTCAGTTTGCTGCACAGTGGATGCCCGGGTCGGGGCCATGTTCCAAACCGAGGAAAGGAGCACGGTGTCTGACGTGCAGGGTGACCAGTTGGTGGCGGCGGTTCTACCGGACGGTGGTGTTCTGCCGTTCCCGCCGGTTCCATCGGGCAGCATCGCGGGTCGCACGTTGCAGGAGTCGACGTACCAGCCGCGCGCGGTGCCGAAGCGGCTGCATGATGACTCGCCGAACATCGTCATCGTGTTGATCGACGATGCCGGCCCCGGTTTGCCGTCCACCTTCGGTGGGGAGGTGACGACCGCGACCCTCGACAAGGTCTGCGCTGAAGGCGTGTCCTACAACCGCTTTCACACAACGGCCATGTGCTCGCCCACTCGGGCGTCACTGCTCACCGGTCGCAACCACCACGAGATCGGCAACGGGCAGATCGCCGAGCTGGCCAACGACTGGGACGGCTACGCGGGCAAGATCCCACGGTCGAGCGCCACCGTGGCCGAAGTGCTCAAGCAGTACGGCTATGCGACATCGGCCTTCGGCAAGTGGCACAACACTCCCGCGGAGGAGACCACCGCAGCCGGTCCGTTCGAGAACTGGCCCACCGGTTTGGGTTTCGAGTACTTCTATGGGTTCCTGGCCGGTGAGGCCTCGCAGTACGAACCGAACCTGGTGCGCAACACCACCGTGGTCGCCCCGCCGAAGACTCCCGAAGAGGGCTACCACCTGTCGGAGGACCTGGCGGACGACGCCATCTCGTGGTTGCGCCGGCACAAGGCGTTCAATGCCGACAAGCCGTTCATGATGTATTGGGCCAGCGGCTGCCTGCACGGTCCGCACCACATCATGAAGGAGTGGGCGGACAAGTACGCGGGCAAGTTCGACGACGGCTGGGATGCCTACCGGCAGCGGGTGTTCGAGCGCGCCAAGGCCAAGGGCTGGATCCCGCAGGACTGCGAACTCACCGAACGTGACGAGACGCTGGCCGGGTGGGACGACATCCCCGAGGACGAGAAGCCGTTCCAGCGCCGGCTGATGGAGGTCGCCGCCGGCTACGCCGAACACGTCGACGTCCAGGTCGGCCGCATCGCCGACGAACTCGAATCGCTCGGCTACGCCGACAACACCCTGTTCTTCTACATCTGGGGCGACAACGGTTCGTCGGGTGAGGGGCAGAACGGCACCATCGCTGAGCTGTTGGCGCAGAACGGGATTCCTACCACCGTCCGTCAGCACATCGACGCTCTCGACGAGCTGGGCGGGCTCGACGTGCTGGGTTCCCCGCTCGTCGACAACCAGTACCACGCGGCCTGGGCCTGGGCGGGAAGCACTCCGTACAAGGGCATGAAGCTGCTCGCCTCGCATCTGGGCGGCACCCGCAACCCGATGGCGGTGCGCTGGCCGTCCCGGATTACCGCGGATCCCACGCCCCGCGACGTGTTCCTGCACTGCAACGACATCGTGCCCACCATCTATGAGATCGTCGGGATCGCGCCCCCGCAGGTCGTCAACGGTGAGCCCCAGATGCCGCTGGCGGGAGCGAGTTTCGCCCGCACCCTGGCCGACCGAAATACGCCCGGCGGCAAGAAGACCCAGTACTTCGAGATCATGGGTAGCCGTGGCATCTACCACGACGGCTGGATGGCGTCGGCCCGCGGACCGCGGCTGCCGTGGGTACCGGGCCAGCCACCGGGGATCGCCACCTGGACCCCGGACAACGACGCCTGGGAGCTGTACTACCTCGACGAAGATTGGTCGCAGGCCCGTGATCTCGCCGCCGAGCAGCCGGAGAAGCTGGCCCAGATGCGCGAGCTGTTCATGGTCGAGGCCGCCCGCAACGAGGTGCTGCCCGTCGGCGGTGGCCTGTGGGTCCCGGTCTATCATCCCGAGTTGCGTATCGCCCCGCCGTACAAGGAGTGGGACTTCTCGGGCGACACCATCCGGATGCCCGAGTTCTGCGCGCCCGCGCTGGGCAACAAGAACAACGTCGTCACCATCGACGTCGACATCCCCGCCAATGCCAACGGGGTGCTGTACGCGCTCGGCGCGGCGGCCGGCGGGCTCACGTTGTACCTGGACGAGGGCCAACTCTGCTACGAGTACAACCTCTTCATCCTGCAGCGCACCAAGATCCGATCGGAGGGCAAGGTGCCGCCGGGGCGGGCCACGATCACCGTGACCACCCAGTACGCCGATCCCCGTCCGGCCGGACCGCTCGACATCACCATTGCGCGTGACGGCGCAACGATCGCCAGTGGTCAGGTCCCGATCAGTGCACCGCTGTTGTTCACCGCCAACGACTGCCTGGACATCGGCACCTGCCTGGGTTCACCGGTTTCACTTGACTACCGCGAACGCGCACCCTTCCCGTTCGAGGGGAAGATTCACCGCGTCCACGTCGCCTATACGTAGACCCGACAAAAAGAGGTGGCTGCCGGACCAAGGGTCCGGCAGCCACCTCGACAGGTTTGATGCGCTGTGTACTACGTGTGCACTGCGCGGTGACGATGACGAAGCAGGCGGGTCAACCAGCGGACATCGATCAACATTGCGTTGGCCTTTCTCTCAGGCGCTCTTGATAAGCAGGGGGAGCAACCGGCGGCGTGCCGTGTTGCCTTCGGCGAAGTGGTGCAGGGCTTCGGGCACCGAGGAGCTGAGCGGTACGCCCACCTCCTGGTGGTGAATCTCGGCGACGACAGGCTGGCTGGCGACGACCGACCAGTCCACACCCAGTGCGCCGCACTTCTCGTCGATGTCGTAGAACAGTGAGATCGCCTGCGGTGCAAAGCTGTTCACACCACTGAGATCGAGTGCCAACGGCTTCTCCGCGAGGATGAACCGATTTACGTACGACGCGATCTGGTCGATGTTGTTGGTGTCGACATCGCCCTTGACGGTCACCACTGTTGCCAGCTGGCGGCACTGCGCGCGCATCGAGGCGCCCTCGCAGATGACTGCCGAGTTCCCGTACCGAAAGTGTCGATCCATTGCCGGGGTGTTGTTCGTGAAAGTCATGATCAGCCTCCCGCCGTCCTTCTTGAGCTCTGGCTGAGCTCCGTCGCGTCAACCTGTCCCCAAAGTTATGCGGGCAATCTAAGGCGGCTGGGTGCCAGCGTTAATACTTTGCTAAGAACCCTCGGGGGCTTACTCGTCGGTAAGGTTCACACGATCAGGACGTCGAGTGTTCGCGGTCCGTGGACGCCTTCTACACGCTGTAGTTCAATGTCGCTGGTGGCGCTGGGGCCGGAGATGAAGGTCAGGGGCCGCGTGGGCGTCAGCTCGGCGAATGCCTGCGGCACGGTGTCCACGATCTGATCGGCCCGGACCACACAGATGTGGTGGTCAGGCACCAGAGTCAGGGCACGCCGTCCTTGTGTGGGGCCGGCATCTAGCACGATCGTCCCAGTCGCGGCGATACCGAGCGCGCACCCGGTCAGCACGGCGTCGACTCGGTCGAGTTGCTCGACACCCAGCGCCGGCGCGTCGGCGACCGCCGTCAGCCCCGCCACCCAGTCGGCCGGCAGATCCGCCGGGATGACGACGGTGGCGTCGGGCCCGACCAGTTCGAGGACCGTCGACGCGATCGCATCGACGCCGATCAGGTGGACCCGGGCCCGGTACTCGGCGACCGTCTCGGCGAACCGCTCGACGTTTCCGGTGCCGGTCAGCGGCTCGCGGTGGTAGTCCCGGGGCACCGCCACGGCTGGCGGAGGGGCCGCGGCCAGGGCGGCCGTGACCCGGCTCAGCACCGCCGCCCGGGCCTCAGGCGTCGGGCCGGTCATGGTCGCCCCTCGTGCGTCCGGTTCCACCACTGCCGAAACGTCTCGGCCGGCGGTTCGGGAATGTCGCGGCTGGCCGTCCATTTCGACGCCGGCCAGGGCAGCGCGGAGATGCGGTGATCGCGCCCGCCGATCAGCCGCCCGACGCTCAGGGCCTTCTCGGCCAGGGAGAACCGGCCCGCACCGGCCATCGCCCAGCCCGCGGCCTTCATCGCCAGGTCCTGCCCACCCGGCAGCCCACCTCGTTCTTTGTCCACCTGCTGTGCACGCAGGTGCACCAGGATCGTCGGGATGTCGATGCGCACCGGGCAGGCTTCGAAGCACGCGCCGCACAGCGACGACGCGAACGGCAGGCTGGCGTTGGGGTCGTCGTGTCCGGCGGTGCCGGTGAGCTGAGGGCTCAGGATCGCGCCGATCGGCCCCGGATAGACCGAGCCGTAGGCGTGGCCGCCGGTGCGTTCGTAGACCGGACACACGTTCAGGCACGCGCTGCATCGGATGCAGTGCAGGGCGGCGCGGCCGACCTCATCGGCCAGGACGCGGGTACGGCCGTTGTCCAGCAGGACCAGGTGGAACTCCTGGGGGCCGTCGCCGGGGTGCACGCCGGTCCACATCGAGGTGTACGGGTTCATCCGTTCCGCCGTCGAGGAGCGCGGGAGCAGCTGCATGAAGACCTCGAGATCGGCGAACGTCGGCACGATCTTCTCGATACCCATCACCGTGATCAGCGTGTCCGGCAGCGTCAGGCACATCCGGCCGTTGCCTTCGGACTCCACCACTGCGAGGGTGCCGGTCTCGGCGATGCCGAAGTTGGCACCGCTGATCGCGACCTTCGCGGTGAGGAACTTGCGTCGCAGATGAGCCCTGGCCGCCATCGCCAGCACGCGGGGGTCATCGGTGAGCTCACCGGCGTCGGGCATCTCGCGAGTGAAGATCTCCCGGATCTCGGCACGGTTGCGGTGGATGGCCGGCACCAGGATGTGGCTGGGCTTGTCGTGGCCGAGCTGCACGATGAGCTCGGCCAGGTCGGTTTCGAACGCCGCGATGCCCTGGGCTTCGAGATATTCGTTGAGGCCGATCTCCTGGGTGGCCATCGACTTGACCTTGACCACCTCGTCGGAGCCGCTGGCCCGGATCAGGTCGGCGACGATGCGGTTGGCCTCGTCGCCGTCGCGGGCCCAGTGCACCACGCCGCCGCGGCGGGTGACGTTGTCCTCGAGCTGTACTAGCAACTCGGGAAGCCGCGCCATCACGTCCTGCTTGAGTGCGCTGCCAGCGAGGCGCAGCTGCTCCCAGTCGTCGCATTCGCGGATTGCGTTGAGACGCTTGGTCCGAATGGTGTGGGTGGCATGGCCGATGTTGCGGCGCAACTGAGAATCGGCGAGTGCGGTGCGGGCGGCTTGCGGGAAGGGCGCTTCGCCGCGGAGGTTGCCGACGCCGGGGGTGCCCAGGAATGTGGTCATGACTGGGCCGCCAGGATCTCGGCGAGGTGCACGGTCCGCACGCCGGAGCGCAGCCGGCTCAGCCCGCCGCCGATGTGCATCAGACACGACGAGTCGCCGGCGCTGCACACCTCGGCGTGGGTGTCCAGGATGTTGGCCATCTTGTCGGCCAGCATGGCCGTGGACGTGTCGGAGTTCTTGATCGCGAAGGTTCCGCCGAAACCACAACAGGATTCGGCTTCGGGTAGCTCCACCAACGTCAGTCCCCGCACGTTGCGCAGCAGGCGCAGTGGTTTGTCGCCCACGCCGAGCATGCGCAACGAGTGGCAGGTCGGGTGATAGGTGACGCGGTGCGGGTAGTAGGCGCCGACGTCGTCGACACCGAGCACGTCGATCAGGAACTCGGACAGCTCATAGGTGTCGGCGGCCAGGGTCTCGGCGCGGGTGGCGAGTCCTTCATCGCCGGCGCGGCGGGCCACCATCGCGTGCTGGTGGCGTACCGAGCCCACGCATGAGCCCGACGGGGCGACGACGGCGTCGCAGTTCGCGGATTCGAACGCCTCGACGTGATTGCGCACCAGCGCGGTGGCTTCCTTGAGGTAGCCGGTGTTGACATGCATTTGACCGCAACAGGTTTGGCCCTTGGGAAACTCCACCTGGTGGCCGAGGCGCTCGAGCAACTGCACCGTGGCGATCGCTGCGGGCGGGAACATCGCATCCGCCAGGCAGGTCGCGAACAGGGCGATTCGCATGCGCACTCCTCAAGCGTGACGTGTCCACAGTACCGATCGGGTGGTGCCGCGTTTTCCGATTCGAATCAGGGCAGCCGTCGTAAATCCAGCGCGTAGAACAACTTGTCGTATCGCCGTTCACCCACCGCGACGAATCTCTCAAGCATCCCGTATCTCTCGAAGCCCAAGGACTCGTAGAGCCGGGCGGCGCGCTCGTTGTCACCTCGGAGATCCAGGGTCAGCACCTCGACGTGCGATTCGGCGGCGGCCCGAATCAGCCCCTGCATCAGGAGCCGGCCGATGCCCAGGCTTTGCCACCGTGGGTCCACTGCCACCTTCTCGATGTCCGCGTGGGGCCGGTGCGTCGGACGCGCATACCGGCGCCAGTAAGCGAATCCGGCCGGCTGCCCGTCCACTTCCGCGCTGAGCAATGCGGCGTCACCGGTCGCCACCGCGTCGGCTGTCGCACCCAGCAGTTCGGCAACCTCGGCCTCGGTCGGTGGATCGACCCAACCCAATGCGGCGCCTCCGACCACCAAATGCTGCAGGAGTGCCGTGATGGCTCCGGTCAGCGGTGGTACGAGATCAGGTGAGTCGACGGAAACAATCCGAACCGCTTTCGACCCGACCATCACCGAAGTATCCCAAGCCCTCTCGTAAGCCTCAGTGCTTCCACTGCGCGCCGCGATAGTGCTCCCACGGGTTGTAGTCGACGAGCAGTTCTTCCTGCGGCGGGCGCTCGGCCTCGGGTACGTGCTGCAGGTTGATCCGCACCCGGTACCAGATCGAGCTCGGGCCGCGCATGCCGTCGAGCAGGATGTCGACGGGTTCGAGCCGCTCGGCGACCGCGGGATGGCGCTCGCGCCACACGTCCAGCGCCGCCATGGCCTCGTCTTTGGTCTTGGTCTTGGCGATCTCGATCAGGGGCATACTCGACTGTCTTCGACCGTCGTGCGAGGCGCCCTTGGGGGCCTTCTCGGCCGGGCCGAGTTCTTTGGCGAGCGCGAGTAAACCGTCCAAACCGCCGACCGTGATGTCCATGCCTTCCCACGGGTCGCCGATCTCGGTGAACCGGGCGGGCACGGTGGCGACCGTGAATGCTTCGGGGCGACAGTCGTCGACCTCGTCCCAGCGCAGCGGGGTGGACACCCGGGCATCGGGCGTGGCCCGCACCGAATAGGCCGAGGCCACCGTGCGGTCCTTGGCGTTCTGGTTGAAGTCGACGAAGACCCGGGCGCCCCGCTCTTCCTTCCACCATCGCGCGGTCGCGAGGTCGGGAACGCGTCGCTCCACCTCGCGGGCCACCGTCTCGGCGGCCAGTCGAACCTTGGTGAACGGCCACTCCGGGTGGATCCGCGCATAGATGTGGAAGCCGCGCGAGCCAGACGTCTTGGGCCATGCCGTCAGCCCGTGCTCTTCCAGCACCTCACGGGCCACCTGTGCGACGGCGACGATCTGCGACCAGTCGACCCCGGGCATCGGGTCAAGGTCGACCCGCAGTTCGTCGGGATGGTCGAGGTCCTCGGCCCGCACCGGGTGCGGGTTCAGGTCGACGCAGCCCAGGTTCACCGCCCACGCCAGCCCGGCGACATCGCGCAGGACCGCTTCCTTGGCCGACGTGCCGGACCGGTACTTGAGTTCGGCCACGTCCACATAGTCAGGGCGCTTCTCCGGCGCCCGCTTCTGGAAGATGGCCTCGGCGGCAATGCCCTTGACGAACCGTTTGAGGATCATCGGACGTCCGTACACACCGCGTAGCGCGCCGTCGGCCACTGACCGGTAGTAGTTGATCAGGTCCAGCTTGGTGACGTGTGCGTCAGGGAAAACCACCTTGTCGGGGTTGCTGACGGCCACCACGAGGCCGTCGATCTCCAGCGACACTGCACCGGCCATGAGCACATGGTAGTTACCGCCCGCGGTGCGATAGATGTCACTTATTGTTGCGACATGCCAAGTCTGTCTGATCTGCCGGCGAACCTGACCGCGAAGGCCAAGCAGTACGCGGAGCGCGGAGCGGCCGAATTGCACTACGCGCGCAAGATGTTCGAGGCCGGCGCGCTGCGACTGGAACCGCCGCAGAACATCCTGGCCATGCTGGGCGACATCCGGACCTGGGGTGAGATCGGGATGATCCCGGCGCTCAACGCGCGCCGGCATCCCAACCGGGTCGCGGTCATCGACGACGACGGCGAATTCACATTCGGTGAGCTCGACTCCGCGGCGCACGCGGTCGCCCACGAACTGCTCACGATGGGTGTCCGGGGCGGTGACGGGGTGGGGGTCCTGGCTCGTAACCACCGCTGGTTCCTGGTCGCGCTGTACGGCGCGGCCCGGGTCGGCGCCAGGATCATCCTGCTCAACTCCGAGTTCTCGGGCCCGCAGATCAAAGAGGTCTCCGAGCGCGAGGGCGCCAAAGTGATCATCTACGACGACGAATACACCGCGGCCGTCGCCCATGCCGACCCCGAGCTGGGCAAGCTGCGGGCACTGGGCGTCAACCCCGATTCCGACAAACCGTCCGGCAGCACCGATGAGACCCTGGCCGACGTCATCGCGCGCGGCAACGGGCGCCCGGCGCCGAAGGCCACCAAGCACCCGTCGATCATCATCCTCACCAGCGGTACCACCGGCACACCCAAGGGTGCCAACCGGGCTGCGCCGCCGTCGCTCGCCCCGATCGGGGGAGTGCTGTCGCACGTCCCGTTCAAGGCCGGCGAGGTTACGTCGCTGCCCGCGCCGATGTTCCACGCACTCGGTTTCCTGCACGCCACGATCGCGATGATGCTGGGCACAACCCTGGTGCTGCGGCGCCGGTTCAAGCCCGCCACCGTGCTCGAAGACATCGAGAAACACCAGGTGACCGCCATGGTCGTGGTGCCCGTCATGCTCTCGCGGATGCTCGACCACCTCGAGCAGATGAAGCCGAAGCCCAACCTGTCCTCACTGCGGATCGTGTTCGTCTCCGGATCCCAGCTGGGCGCCGAGCTGGCCTCCCGCGCCCTCAAAGAGCTGGGACCGGTCATCTACAACCTGTACGGCTCCACCGAGATCGCGTTCGCGAGCATCGCCCGCCCCAAGGACCTCTCGATCAATCCGGCGACGGTCGGCCCGGTGGTCAAGGGCATCACCGTCAAGATCATCGACGACAACGGCAAGGAGCTCCCGCAGGGGCACGTGGGCCGGATCTTCGTGCGAAACACGTTCCCGTTCAAGGGATATACCGGCGGCGGAGGCAAGCAGATCATCGACGGCATGCTGTCCTCGGGCGATGTCGGATACTTCGACGAGCACGGTCTGCTCTACGTCAGCGGCCGAGACGACGAGATGATCGTCTCCGGCGGCGAGAACGTCTTCCCGGCCGAGGTCGAGGATCTGATCAGCGGACACCCCGATGTCATCGAGGCAACCGCGCTCGGTGTCGAGGACAAGGAGTGGGGTGCGCGGCTCAAGGCCTTTGTGGTGAAGGCCGAGGGCGCCGACCTCGATGAGGACACGATCAAGACCTACGTCAAAGAACACCTGGCGCGCTACAAAGTGCCACGTGAGGTGGTCTTCCTCGACGAGCTACCGCGCAACCCCACCGGCAAGATCCTCAAGCGTGAGCTGCGCAACCTGGAATAGTTTGCTCCGATCGGTGGTAGTACAGCCTTGTGAACATTGACCTCTCCGGAAAGACCGCACTCGTCACGGGCTCGACACAGGGCATCGGGCTGGCCATCGCCGAGCAACTGGCCCGCAGCGGTGCCCGGGTCGCCGTGAACGGTCGCACGCCGGCCCGCGTCGATGAAGCCGTCGCCAAACTGGGCGACTTCGACGTCCTGGGCGTCGCCGCGGACGTCTCCACCGAGGAGGGGACGGCTGACCTGCTGCGTGCGCTGCCCGCCGTCGACATCCTGGTGAACAACCTCGGCATCTTCGGCGCCGTACCACCGCTGGAGATCACCGATGAGCAGTGGCGCACCTACTTCGACGTGAATGTCCTTGCCTCAGTGCGACTTATCCGTAGCTACCTGCCCGGGATGACCGAGCGGGGCTGGGGCCGGGCCATTCAGATCGCCAGCGACTCGGCGATCGTCACGCCGGCGGAGATGATCCATTACGGCGTGTCCAAGACTGCGCTGCTCGCGGTATCGCGCGGTTTCGCCAAGGAGGCGGCGGGCACCGGCGTGACCGTGAACTCGGTCATCGCCGGGCCGACCCACACCGCCGGCGTCGAAGACTTCGTCTATCAACTCGTCGACAAGTCGCTGCCGTGGGACGAGGCGCAGCGGGAGTTCATGATCAAGCACCGGCCACAGTCGTTGATCCAGCGGCTCATCGAGCCGGAGGAGATCGCGAACATGGTGGCTTACCTGGCCTCTCCGCTCGCCTCGGCCACTACCGGCGGAGCATTGCGGGTCGACGGCGGGTACGTCGACTCGATCCTGCCCTGACCCTCAGCGCTTCATCAGGGCGAAGACGCCCCACCCGAGATACTCCCGCGTGTACCGCGCGTAGTTTGCCGGCTCACTGGTGAGTGCAGCGCGCACCTCGGGGGCCAGTTCGTCATCCGGGTGCTGGTCGAGCCAGCGGCGCATGTTGAGCCACTGCGCCGCGGCATACCGATCCCAGCTGTCCTGGTCGGCCAGCACCATTTCCACGACGTCATACCCGAGATCACCGAACAGCTCGATCAGCTCGGGGAGCGGCCGGAAGTCCGCCACGTCGGTGGCGCGGCAGGCCTGCGCGGTCTCCTGGTCCGGTGGAATGCGGCGCCAGTAGGGCTCGCCGACGAGCATCAGTCCTCCTGGTCGGAGGCTGCGATCGAGAAGCTCGGCCGTTCCGGCGACACCGTTGCCGATCCAGGTGGCGCCGATGCACGCCGCCAGATCGACCGGTTCGGCCGCAACATAACCGACGGCGTCACCGTGGACGAACTCCACCCGGTCGGCGACTTCGAGCTCGATGGCGCGGGCCCGGGCCTGTTCGGTGAACACGGTGCTGATATCCACGCCGGTGCCCGTGAAGCCCAAGTCACGTGCCCAGGTGCACAACATCTCACCTGAGCCGCTGGCCAGGTCGAGCACCCGAGTTCCGGGAGCCAGGCGGAGTGCCTGGCCGAGGGTGGCGTATTTGGCAGGAGTCAGCGGATTGTGGATGCGGTGGCTGCTCTCGCGAATGGTGAAGATACGGGGTAGGTCCATGACCGAATTCCTTTGTGAGAGGCCGTCGGCCCACACGTAGCCAAGAGCTTCGACTAGGACGCCGCGGTGTGGGTCAGGACAGGGCCTGGAGGATGAGGATGATCGGGGCACTGCGCAAGGCAGTGGGCTCCGTGACAATCATCAACTCACCTACTTCGATCTCGGCAGCACACCCGGTTGCGACTGCGCTCTACACGCTACAAGCCTGGGCCGTAACTCCCCAACGGTTTTTGCGCACGGTCACGACAGCATCGCCGACCCCGGCACCGCCAGGGATACCAGCGACAACGCCAGCAGGAACCAGCCCGCGCCCTGCCAGATCGGCCAGGTGCCCTCGGCTTTCCACACCTGGTAAGTGCGAACGAACGCGCCGACGCCGCCGACGAACACGATCGTCGGCACCAGCGAGGCAGAGAGCGTGGAATGGTCGAACGCGTAGAACGTCAGGGCCACCGCGGCGACGGCGACCACCGCCACTACGTACCACACTGCGGACCGGAACATCTCCGGGTCGTGCCAACGCTTTTCGACGTCATTCTCGTCGCTGCCCATGGTGCTCACTCATATCGTCACGGCGGCCCGTTGACGTACCAGCCCAGGCATCCTGGCCGATCCCGGCACGCGATGATGGCGCCGGCATCAGGAGCGGACCCGCGTACCCGGGGCGGTCTGGGCTGCAGATTGCAGTTCACCACATACGGGTTCCACGGAATGACACCGTTCACACATGGCTCGGCCTGAAGTTCGGCGGGCGCCGGGGAAACTTGCCCCCACACGGCGGTCGGTGCGATGACGACCGACAGCGCTGCCGCACCCAGCAACACCGGGCGCAGAATGCGTAGTCGTGACGTACTCATCGTTGAGTACCAACCGTTTCTGATAGCCGTCTATTTCGACGGTAGCACTCCAGTCACTCGCCGAGCAGTAGCTCCTATGTCAAGCCGCCGCTGATTGTGGCGGCTTGACTGGGT